>JALQTK010000100.1:0-737 GCA_023260975.1 Pseudidiomarina sp.
TAAAGCAACTGAACTCAATAAAGCTACTCTGAAAGATTTGCAAGCATACAATCCTGTACCTTACAAACCTGAAGAAGTTATTGAACTTGCAAAGAAGTTTTACAGTTTCGTAGAAACGAAGTAAAATAATTTTCCCTGATAGCTCAGTTGGTAGAGCAGCAGACTTGCACTCAGCTACTCTTTATAGTAAAATACCCTTTTTACGGGAGTTATACTATGAATACAAAAAATTTAGGGGATTATGCTGAAATAATTACCGCTGCTAAATTTACTAAACAAGGATATATAGTTTCAAAACCTTTATCAGAAAACTCAACCTATGATTTAATAGTTGATATGGATGGACAATTAAAAAAGGTACAAGTAAAAGCACGGTCTACACGAAATAATACAATCTCTGTAGAACTGTTTACATCTATGAGAAACTATAAAAAAGAATACAAAGAAGGCGATTTTGACTTACTTGTAATCTATTCTGAGGAATTAGATAAATTAGCAATTATATCTTGGGACGAACTAAAAGACCTGAAAGTATTAACACTAAGAACTGTTAAGCCTAAAAATAAACAGAAAATTGGTGTTAAGATGTTTAATGATTATTTATTTGAATAATCCGCAGGTCGCAGGTTCGAGCCCTGCTCGGGGAGCCAGATATTAAGCCTTCTTTATGAAGGCTTTTTTATTTTTATCACAGAAAGAGATAAATGACTCGCTTTTTTAAACACGGGCAAAGCTTT
>JALQTK010000100.1:747-1055 GCA_023260975.1 Pseudidiomarina sp.
GTAGCTTCTGAAGAAGCTATAGAAGTATATAATTTGTTACCCCCAGGTAACTATACTATTAAAGAAACTCCTGTGACAGGAGATCTTTACCTAGAACGTATTGATAGTTTTACATTGCCCAGCAAACTTTACGGAAAAACGCCTAACCATGCAGATCGTATTATTAATACTTTTAAGTCTCGTAATGGTAGCACCGGTGTCTTGCTCACTGGTGAAAAAGGATCCGGTAAAACACTATTGGCTAAAACACTATCAGTAACAATGGCTGAACAAGGCGTACCTACAATTGTTGTTAACAATGATTTTTG
>JALQTK010000101.1 GCA_023260975.1 Pseudidiomarina sp.
CAATTGAATTGAAGTATGTCGTCCCACAAGAACTACGTCCCCGCACAATTTCAATCCGAAAAAAAGGGGAAACAGATGTCATCACACACACTGACTCAAAACCACAGATTCTTAACGAAAAACGTTATTAAACCATATTTAATCTCTACAAAGAAGTTTGTACAATCTATTCTTAGTGCTTATGTTGCATTAAGACAAGAACAAGCAAATTATAAAGTAGCACAAATATTGCAAGCTACAGAATATCAGAAACAATCATTTGAATATATTTTATTCATGGTTAAATCTGGTAGAATTTCGGAGATTGAAAAATGATAGTAATTACTTTTCTTAAGAAAATCTTTAATTTCTTTAAACCAGAATCTAGATCAGAATGTATCGATAGATACTTATCTCAATCAGTCGATTTGGCTGATTTAGAAAGAAGAATTCGAATTCTAGATAAAAAACTTGGTCTTAGAGTATAAATAAGATTGTGGCAGGGAATATCTCTGCCACTCTACATACACACAACACAGGAGAAAACACATGTATAAATTAAATACAGTTATTGATCATAACATCAGATTCATCAATGCATTTATTGATCTTAAAGTAGAGGGCTGGAAAGCATATGAAAAAGCTCTTAATACTTACACTCACAGCTTCTATTCAAACCAACTAGAAAATTCTACTGTTGCGGTTGAGCAGTTTGCTAAAACTTTGAAAAAAACTATGGAAGGGGTAAAGGCATATGTCTAACAAGAACCCATTTGAAATTCGCACTGAAATGTTGCAGATGGCTAAGGATTATATGGACAGACAGTGGGAAATGAACTATATGTTCACCCAACAACTGTTCGAACAAGGCAAGAAAACTGCTCAGGAAATGCAAGAGGCTATGAAGCCTTATTCGGTCGAGGAATTGACCAAAAAGGCACAAGAGTTTTACTCTTTTGTCTCCAAGAAGGACTAAAACGAAGGAGACCTAAGTCTCCTTTTTAGTTTACAAGATGTGACTTTTTGTTATATAATACAGTATTAAGTTATGAATTTCGTGAAAGGCTTGAACAT
>JALQTK010000102.1 GCA_023260975.1 Pseudidiomarina sp.
ACATCAGCTTCACCTCTTTGGCGAGGCCTACCTGAACCGACTCAAAGATCTCTTCCGCGCTGCGTCCGCCCTTGGCACCGCCAACTATCTCGATTGCCTTCTTGTCGTAACCCTTGATCTTGCCTTTGCCATCGCGCTCCAGGAGCTTGCCGTGCTCGGCCAGCTTGTGGAGGTTCTCGCTCGCGTAGAAGCGGTCGCTGTTGAAGGCGTGCATGGAATCAAGCACGTGGGCTCCAACTTTCAGCCCTACCAGTTCGAGCAAATCGAACGGGTTCATTGGAAGTCCAAGAGGGGCAATCGCCGAGGCGACCTCTTCGAAGCTTGCGCCCTCATCGACTGCGCGCATGGCTTCGCCGAGTAGGTATCCGAGGAGGCGGTTAACCACAAAACCTGCGGAATCAGATGTGATTACCGCGGTCTTCTTGAGGTTCTTAGCGACCTCCATTGCTGTTGCAACGGTCTCGTCCGAGCTCTTTTTTGCCCTCACAACCTCAACTAGCGGCATCACGGCTACTGGGTTGAAGAAGTGAAAGCCGACCAAGCGCTCAGGATGCTTGAGGCTCTTTGCCATGGCATCTACCGAAAGCGAAGAGGTGTTTGTTGCGAGGATGCACTCATCGCTGACAACCTCCTCGATCTTGGAGAAGACCTCCTGTTTGATCTTCAACTCCTCGAAAACTGCCTCGATGACCCAGTCACAATCAGCAAAGGCCGCGTAATCCAAGGAGCCTGAGAGGTTACCCACGTAGCGGTTTCGGTTGTCCTGGCTAAGGCGGCCTTTTTCGACGAGTTTGTCTAGCTCCGTGGTGATGTATTCAATGCCTTTGTCAATGCGCTCTTGCGAGACATCTGTGATCACAACTGGGACCTCGAGCCGGCGCAAGAACAGCAGCGCAAACTGCGAAGCCATAAGCCCGGCACCCAGGACTCCCACCTTGCTGACCTTTCGGGCAAGGGTCTTGTCAGGAGCGCCACTTGGCTTCTTTGCGTGCTTTTGGACAAGGTTGAATGCATAGATTGAGGCCCGGAACTGATCC
>JALQTK010000103.1 GCA_023260975.1 Pseudidiomarina sp.
GAGGCCGAGCGCGAACGCCTCGTCGCAGACCTGGGCGACAAGGACGTGATGATCCTGCGCAACCACGGCCTGCTCACCTGCGGGCGCAGCGTGGCCGAGACGTTCCTGCTCATGCAGCGGCTGGAGACGGCCTGCAAGGTGCAGGTGGACTTCCTCGCGGCGAACACGCCGCTGCACATGCCGAGCCCCGAGGCTGTTGCGAAGACCGCGCGCATTCTCGCGCCGCCCACGGTGACGGACCGCAAGGGCAGCGAGGCGAGCCTGGGCAACTGGAACGGCCAGCGCGAATGGTCGGCGCTGCTGCGCCAGCTGGATCGCGACGATCCGTCGTGGCGCGAGTGACCGCCATGCGTGCGATGCGCGTCTGCGTCTTCGGGGCCGGCGCCGTCGGGGGGAACATCGCCGTGATGCTCGCGCGCGCCGGCGCCGACGTGAGCGTGCTCGTGCGCGGCGCCACGCTGCAGGCGGTGCGGGCGCGCGGGCTCGAACTGCACACGCCAGACGGCGTGGTGCGTGCGAACGTGCGCGCGAGCGACGACCCGCGCGAACTGGGCGAGCAGGATGCGGTGCTGGTCACCGTCAAGCAGACCGCGCTCACCGCGTCCGCGCCGGCCATCACCGCATTGCTCGGCAGGGACACGCCGGCCGTGTTCCTGCAGAACGGCATCCCGTGGTGGTACTTCCACGGGCAGGGGAATGCGGACGAAGGCAAGCGGATTCCCGAGCTCGACCCGGGGGACGTGTTGTGGAACACAGTCGGACCGCAGCGCGCGGTCGGCGGCGTCACGTCGAGCCCGTGCACGGTGGTCGAACCTGGCGTGGTGAAGCTCGCGGGGAAGAACGGCACGATGGTGTTCGGCGAACCCGATGGCTCGATGTCGCCGCGCCTCATGGCGATCGCCGAGTTGTTCAAGGCGGCGGGGCTGCCAGCGGAGGCGACCCCGCGCATCCGCGATGCGATCTGGCAGAAGCTCGCGCTCAATCTCGGCTCGGGCCCGCTCG
>JALQTK010000104.1 GCA_023260975.1 Pseudidiomarina sp.
CGCATCAACGCAAATGTTGATACTGGTGACGGTTTTCAGTCAAAAACGCTGACCACTCCAAAATTTCCCAGATCTTTTCCAGACGACAAATGTATTTGGTTGAGTGCAGGATGAATCCACCCAATAGGTCGGCGTCAAAGGCCAGACCATTGAGTTTGGCTTAGATTCTCTGCGGCAATCCATCACCATTTGTGATGATTGAATCAGAACTAATGTGACCATTGAGATTAACGCCGATGGCTTGAAAAGTCTGCCAATTCAATCGACTGTTTGTGGCGTGGGTAAAAAACATCGGTAGAAATAAAAAAAGCGCCGAAAGGCGCATTTTTATTTGTTGCTTGGCGGAGCGGACGGGACTCGAACCCGCGACCCCCGGCGTGACAGGCCGGTATTCTAACCAACTGAACTACCGCTCCGCAGCGGCACTACTAAACCTTGGCGTCCCCTAGGGGATTCGAACCCCTGTACCCACCGTGAAAGGGTGGTGTCCTAGGCCTCTAGACGAAGGGGACCCGGACTATCTTTTTTTCGCTAAACCTGGTGGAGGTAAGCGGGATCGAACCGCTGACCTCTTGCATGCCATGCAAGCGCTCTCCCAGCTGAGCTATACCCCCAGATCCGGCGAAGAACGAAATTATGCACGAAACTTTGTCTGTTGGCAAACTCACTGGTTTTCTTCGTTGCGTGATGTAGGCAAAGTGGCCAGGGTTTCAGGGTCCTTGGGGTTTGATGTCGTGGTCGATTTAAATGGAGAGCCCAAGGAGTCATTGTAGGCAACCAAGCCTTGTTTTTCCCGTTCGAGATAGTCAGCGACTGCTTGCGCAAAGCCCTCATGCGCTAACCAGTGCGCTGATTGAGTGTTGACGGGGGTAAAACCACGCGCCATCTTGTGTTCGCCTTGTGCACCGCCCTCGATAATATTTATGCCATTGTCTATGGCCCACTGAATCGGGGTGTAGTAAGCCACCTCAAAATGCAGGCAATCAATCGATTCAAG
>JALQTK010000105.1 GCA_023260975.1 Pseudidiomarina sp.
GGTGTGGCTCAAGGCAAAGCTCATGGAAGGCAGTGCCTAAGTCAAAGGCGCTACTCTCCTTGCGCTCTGCGCCCTTCCAGTGCGCCAGCGACTTAGCAGCAGCTTTGACATCAGATGAGCTGATGGCATGATGAGCGTGATATTGTTCATTTGATAAATCATCGCGGATCATGTCCAACTCTCCCGTGTAATTTGAATGAAGCCATCCCAATCGAGCTTCACTGTGTAGGGTTCGTATGACTCATCTTGCGTAATATACGCTAGACGCATCACCACCACGATTGGTTGCCGATCAAAGCGATAGATTAGCACTGGCTCCTTGCCGACTGCATCTGCTGCTTTCAGCACTTGTTTCCACCACTGCGGCTGATAGGTATAGCCGCTGGCATACCGCTTTAGTTCCAGCGTAAATGGGAAGCTGTCATCCTCGCAGATCAGATCACCAAGGTCAGATTGCTGATACTGCCGCAAGTCTCTGGTAAATTTCACCCCAAGCTCCAGATGCAGCATATTGGCGATCTCACGTTCAAACGCAGCGCCTTTGTTGCGGCCATTAACCATCAGCATAATCCTTGGGCTGTTCTATGGTGATGCCGTCTTTTGCCATGCGCTCAATCAGAGCCATGCGTGTATAAGCTGTGGTGGTCAATCCCAGTCGCTCTGCTGCCAGATCAGCGGCATCTGCCACCGCATCTGTGCATTTAAGTCGAATTTCGCGTGACATATGTAATCTCCTGTCGTTTGCATGAGGTGGATAATAAGCGGAAAAAAAATGTAGTCAAGTGCATCTTTCCACTTGCACTCCATAAAAACTCCAAGTATGGTCTTCATATGTTAGCAAGAAAGGAACACACAATGACCAACTGGACCGACACCCTGACAACTAAGCAAGTTTACGCAACCCGTAACGCGCTGGCTCAAGAATTGCGTATTGCAAGCCACGTCCAAGCTCGCCGCAGTGATGATGGCTGGGCCACTGTGGAAGTTTTCA
>JALQTK010000106.1 GCA_023260975.1 Pseudidiomarina sp.
AGGGAGTTGGTGGCGAAGTTGTGTGATGAGGTCAGCGGTTTGATGAAAACCCCGACCGCTTAATGCGCCGTCGCTAAGGGGTACGCCAACCCAAGCGTCTGCGCTGCGAAGCAGGCGGGAGATGATCGGGTTGCTCTGCATCAATGCGGCAAAGCCGTGTCCCAAACCCACATCGCCCTGCGATTTGTAGGCGGTGATTAACCCGGACCAGGGAAATGCATAGTCCACGGCAGCGGCACCCAATGACCAATTCGGCGGCGACTGGCTGCAAGCTACACACCGCTGGATGCCGGGTGCGGTACGCAAGCTGCATTGAGTGCAACGGGCGGCGGCTTGGGTGAATGCGACTTCGCAGGGGGCACACCATGCCCGGTCAACGCGCCCACGCCGGAGCCAAACCGGGGTGGAATGCCACTGTCCGCAGATGCGGCATTGGTTGGGAATCTGGAGAGGCATAGGCCCGACTCAATATACTCGGGGCCCCAGCAGCGCTTTTAACAGGCTTACCCTTACGTTTTTGTCCGCCCTTCGCACACCTCTCAACATGACCTCCCATTTGGTTCCCACTCTTGATCCACGGGCCGCGACCCGACTGCTCAGCCGGTCGCGGCCAAGCGCGCGATCAAGCTGGTTGTGCGAGGAAATTGCGCAACGCATGCTGAGTCGTTTGGATTGGATGACCCAACTACCGGCTCGTTGGCTGCATTGGGAACCCGTTTGGGGTGGGCTGGCCGCGCACGGGCAATTGTTGAAAAAGTTGCCCAAAGCCCGCGCGTGGGTGGGCAGCAGCAGCGGTGCTGACTTAACACGTACCCAAGCACTTGGACGTCCAATCTGGGCCTTTTGGCGTGGTGGAACGCCCGTTTGGACGGTGGAATCGGGGACGGTCGACATGCTGTGGGCCAACCAGTCTCTGCACCTGCAAGCAGATCCGATGGCGACGTTACAGAAATGGAAGCAGGCATTGGGCGTCCAGGGTTACGTCTTG
>JALQTK010000107.1 GCA_023260975.1 Pseudidiomarina sp.
CAACTAACGCATCTAACTCAGCGTCAGCGGCCTCTACGTCAGCTACGGCAGCGGCTTCATCTGCTAGTGCAGCAGCTACTAGTGCAAGCAACGCAGCTACATCAGAATCAAATGCTTCTTCATCTGCATCAGCAGCAGCTACTTCAGCATTAAGTGCAAGTGCTTCAGCAGACGCAGCATTAGCTGCTCTTGATTCATTTGATGATCGATACTTAGGACAGAAAGCATCTGACCCTACACTTGACAACGATGGCAATGCTCTTGTAGCAGGTGCTTTATATTTCAATACAACTGATGATGTAATGAAAGTATACGAAGGCAGTGTTTGGGTAGCAGCGTATGCTTCTTTGTCTGGTGCATTGCTTCAAGCTAATAATCTATCTGATCTTCAAAGTGTTGTGTCAGCACGTACTAATCTTGGTTTAGGTACAGCAGCAACTACTGCCTCTACTGATTATGCTACTGCTGCTCAAGGTGCGCTAGCAGATAGTGCTCTACAGTCATTTACTGAGACTGATCCAGTATATACAGCATCTTCTTGGTACACGACTACCAATAATGCTACAAACTGGGACACTGCTTACGGATGGGGCAACCATGCTTCAGCAGGATACCAAGCAGCAGCTACTGCATTAACTACATCTACTACTTTTGGTGGTGATGTGTCTGGTACATATAATGCAATTGTTGTAGCTGACGATAGTCACAATCATATTATTGCAAACGTTGATGGATTGCAGGCTGCCCTTGATGGTAAACAAGCTGTAGGTAATTACCTAACAACTGCATCTACTTTTGGTGGAGATGTATCAGGTACTTACAATGCTATTGTCGTGGCAGATGATTCTCACAACCACATCATATCTAACGTAGATGGTCTACAGACTGCATTAGATGGTAAGCAAGTAGCAGGTACTTATCTTGCTCAGGGTGGTTCAATTACTTCAGGTACGGTAACTACTTTAAC
>JALQTK010000108.1 GCA_023260975.1 Pseudidiomarina sp.
TGGGTTAACTTCTAAATTCTTATTTCGCAATCCACGAATGTTATCAGCCATAAAAGCAGAAAACATTTTTTCTTGATTTTCAGGGGTTTTCCAAGAATCACCCTCTAACCCCAGTTTAGCTGCATATTCCCTAGCTGTACTAGGTATAAACTGGTATTTACCATACGCACCTGATGTAGGATTAACAGCAGTATAATCATTAGCTGATTCTACCTTAGCAATACTAGGACTATACAAGTTAGCGGCTAAACCATCTGCTGGTATATTAATCCTAGCAGCTTGTTCTACAGGTTGAGTTACAGTACTAGCCCCAGGAATACTTAAAGTATTGCCCGTGTATATTTTATCTTTATTAGTAATATATGGGTTAGCTTTTAAAAGTTCATCTACGCTACTACCACTACGCTGAGCAATCTCACTTAACGTATCGCCTTTTTGTATTTGGTAATTAGCCATTAGATCACCACTTTACTTTATTAGAAATTTTTTTACACATGTCGATAAACTCATCTTGGGTATAACCTTGTTTACACATATTAACCATAGAAGTAACCCATTGTAAGTTTCCTTCTACATATCCTTTACTACTGTCTATACGATCTAGAGAACAATTATTGGATACTTCCATAGCATCTAAGTCTTCACCAGATAACGCGCATTTAAAATCTTGCTCAATTAAAAGGTCTGCTAAGTACTCAAATGATACATTCCAGTCAATACCCCTAGTCTCAGCACCTATTTTGTATTTATGTACAAATGAAGCACGTAGCACACCCTTGTAATAACCTTTATGTGCATTGTTCTCAGGATTACGATTGCTACACTTCTTACATAGCTTCCCTAATTTCTCAGACTCTACAGCATAGTTTTTACGTAGGTAACTCTGCTCTTCATTACATGAAGGACAAGACTTATACCAACGCCCATCTTTTCCAAGCCTCACCATTTTTC
>JALQTK010000109.1 GCA_023260975.1 Pseudidiomarina sp.
CGAGCGCGGATACGATCGCGTAATTCTTCGGTTGCCGCCTCAGTAAAGGTAACGACCAACAATTCATTGGGCTGCAGTGGCCGACCAAAATTCTCACCAGCGCCACCATGATTCAATACTAAACGCAGGTACAATGCCGCAATGGTGTAGGTTTTTCCGGTGCCGGCACTGGCTTCAATCAGACGGCTATGATGCAATGGGAACTTAACGGCCTGGAGTGTTTCAATAGTCATGCTATGCCTCCTCCGTGGCATTTTGTTCGGCCTTGCGAACCAATAGCGTTCGATATGCCGCCTGCACCATCGGTAGATAAATCTGTTGCGCCAGCTGCGCATACTCGGGCTGTGCCACGAGCTCAGCGTAAGTCGCATAACAACGGCCTAAATACGGCACTTTTAAGCGATGAGGCGGGATTCTGAAGCTACCCTCATCGAAAAATTCGGCACCAATGCTGCCACCATCGGCATCAGGCTGGTCGATAGTGAGAAAATAGTCTACTTTCGGATAATTGCTTTGCCAGGCGTGATAAACCGTTTCAAAATCGGCAGCGAGTGGCTGTTGATAACCCTGCAGCACCCAACCGAGTAAATTCTCCAGATAACGCTGCGCTACCGCTTTGGCCATGGGTGGAAATTCAATCCATCCGGGCATACCAATAATCACCGTTCGAGCCGGCTGTAGGCAGTTTAGCAACACATGCTCAAGCCATTCTAATAGCACTTTATGCAACTTGGTTTCTTTCGGCTTGCCATCCACACTGATCTTACTGGCTGACACCCGCAATAACAGCCACTCGCCAGCGCTATTGATACGCACCCCACTCAAGCTGTCGTGTAACAGCAAATGTTGCTCTAGCTCAGGTGCATACATCGCATGCGCAACAGTTTGCGCTGGCAGTTGCTGCGGGTAATCCTGCAGCCACCGCTGCACGGGAGATCGGAAGAGCACACG
>JALQTK010000010.1:0-53769 GCA_023260975.1 Pseudidiomarina sp.
TACCCGATGCAGCCTATGTGGCGGCGGGTGCGCAATTAGCCGCTGATAGTCATGCCGCTCTAAGCAGCGCTGATATTGTGCTTAAAGTCGCGGCGCCAAATGCTGATGAAGTGGCACTCATGAAGTCAGGTGCGGCTGTTGTGGCTATGTTTTCACCCCATCAAAATGAGTTGCTCGATACCTATGCGGGAAAAAGTTTAACCTGCGTCGCTATGGAGTTAATTCCGCGTATCACCCGCGCACAAAGCTCAGATGTGCTGTCTTCGCAGGCAAACTTGGCTGGCTATAAAGCGGTGTTGTTAGCAGCGAATGAATATGCCGGGCTATTTCCAATGATGATGACGGCAGCGGGCACCATTAAGCCGGCTCGAGTTCTGGTGCTTGGTGTGGGTGTTGCTGGGTTGCAAGCGATTGCCACGGCGAAACGTCTAGGCGCTGTGGTTGAAGCTTCCGATTTACGCCCGGCCGCTAAAGAGCAAGTGGAATCACTCGGTGGTCGCTGGCTCGATGTGCCGATGTCAGATGAAGAAAAAAGCAAAGCGTTGGGAACGGGTGGATATGCTTGGCAGCCATCGCCTGAGTATGTTCGTGAGCAGAGTATTGCGGTCGATAAAGCAGTCTCGAATGCCAATATTGTCATCACGACAGCGCAAATTCCTGGCCGTAAAGCGCCTGTTTTGATTAAAACCGATACGGTAGCGAAAATGCAAGCGGGCTCGGTAGTGATTGATATGGCGGTTAGCTCGGGTGGCAACGTTGAAGGCTCTCAGCCTGAGCAAACAGTGGTTACCGAGAATGGTGTACGGATTATCGGTATCAGTAATATCCCGGCATTAGTTGCGACCGAAGCATCAGCATTGTACGCCCGTAACCTATTTAATTTTTTAGCTCCAATGATTGACAAAGACACTGCTCAGCTTGCGCTCAAGCGCGACGACGAAATGGTTAAACCGACCTTAATTGTGGATAACGGCACTGTGCTTTATGTAAAGCCATGATGGAGATTTTCAATGAATGAATTAGCTCAAACTGTCGAACAAGTCGTTGGTATTCCTTTTGTCGCAGTATTTACTATTTTTGTGTTAGCAATTTTCGTTGGCTACTACGTGGTTTGGAGTGTTACCCCGGCATTACATACGCCACTGATGGCGGTCACCAATGCGGTGTCGTCAATTATTATTGTTGGTGCCATGCTGCAAACAATCACCTTTGATGGCGAAATTACCCTCACCACAATTCTTGGTGCGATCGCCGTGCTGTTGGCAAGTATCAACATTTTTGGTGGGTTTGCTGTGACCGACCGCATGTTGGACATGTTTAAGAAAAAGAAATAAGGACCGCTACTGATGGATAACTTTGCTGACTATGCTGATTGGATCTATTTGTTAGGTGCGGTTCTGTTTGTTCTGACTTTACGTGGCTTGTCGTCGCCGAAGACTGCTGTTGCGGGTAATCGTTATGGCATGTTTGGCATGGCGTTAGCGGTTATTGCGACATTTTTTGTCGCGCCCAGCCCTGCCTTAGCGTTGATTTTCGCCGCCATGGTGATCGGTGCCGGTATCGGCATTTATCGAGCACGCACTGTGCCGATGACGCAGATGCCGGAAACTGTAGCTATGATGCATTCCTTGGTGGGTATGGCGGCAGTTTTGATAGCAGTAGCGGCGGTATTAAATCCGAACCAAAACTTTACTGCGGTATTTCGCTTTGAGTTGTTTATTGGCTGTTTTGTTGGCGCTATTACCTTTACCGCGTCGGTTATTGCCTGGGGTAAGTTATCAGCAAAACTAGCGGCTAAACCACTTAAAGGCGCTTGGGTGAAACCAACTCAAGCGATTCTATTTCTTGCCATGCTCGGTTTTGGTGCTGATTACTTCATTACCGATTCGCTGCAGTCGTTTTTAATTATGACCGCAATTGCACTGATTTTTGGCTACTTTTGGATTGCGCCTATTGGTGGTGGTGATATGCCAGTGGTGGTTTCGCTGCTTAATTCATTATCCGGTTGGGCCGCCGCGGGCATTGGTTTTACGCTTAGCAACTCGATGCTAATTATTGCCGGCGCCCTGGTTGGTTCGTCCGGTGCGATTTTGTCGTACATCATGTGCAAAGCCATGAACCGATCATTACTTAATGTATTATTTGGCGGCTTTGGTAGCAGTTCAGATACTGGCAGCACTAGCGATGAACACATCGAAAAGAACTATCGCTCAGGCTCTGCCGAAGATGCAGCCTTTATGATGAGCAATGCCAGCTCAGTAGTTATTGTGCCTGGTTATGGATTGGCACAAGCGCGGGCTCAAAACGCCGTGAAAGAATTGACCACCGCGTTAAAAGCGCAAGGTGTTTCGGTGCGCTATGCAATTCATCCGGTGGCCGGGCGTATGCCAGGTCATATGAACGTATTATTGGCTGAGGCGGATGTACCCTACGACGATGTGTGCGAAATGGATGAGATTAATTCTGATTTTGGCGCAACCGATGTGGTGTTAGTGATTGGCGCCAATGATGTGGTGAACCCCGCTGCTAAGGATGATCCGTCTTCGCCGATTTACGGCATGCCGATTTTAGAAGCTAACCGTGCGCGAACCATTATGGTGATTAAGCGCTCTATGTCGCCAGGTTATGCTGGTTTAGATAATTCGTTGTTCTACATGGATAAGACCATGATGATATTTGGCGATGCCAAAAAGGTTCTTGAAGATATGCTCAAAGCAGTATCTGGCAGCGGTCATTAAAGAGCGCTGCCAGAATACCTCGTTGAGTTAGCGAACTGCTGGCATCATCAGTGTTACGGTTGCCGCGTCGGCATCGAGCTCGACCGGAAGCCCCATTGGTAAAATATGATTTTTGCGAATATGACCAAATTGCGCACCGGTGTAGGTCGGTACGCCCAACGGTTTGAAATAATGCTCAAATACTTCATGCAAGGTAAAGCTGCCGAAGCCTTCACCCGGGTCGCAGTCGGTACAATGACCAAATACTACTCCAGCGACACCATCTAAATGCCCAGCCAATTGCAGTTGTGATAAGAAGCGGTCGATGCGATAGATATCCTCGCCAACATCTTCAAGCGCCAAAATTTTTCCGCGTAAATCTGGGAAAAATGGCGTGCCGACTAAGCTTGCGAATACGGTGAGATTGCCACCCATCAATATGCCGCGGGCTTTTCCCGAGGTAATGGTCGTGGTGCGATTGGTCATCATGGTGAGGGTTTTTTCTTGCTCTTTATAGTTCCGCATGGTGGTCATTTTACCATCCATCAGCACATCACGTACTTGCTGCGCTTGAAATTCCTCCCAATGCGAATAACCATTCGGCCCATGAAAGGACACTAGGCCAGTTTTTATATAGAGCGCATTAATCAATGCAGTGATATCGCTATAACCCATAAATACCTTGTGGTTGCGGCGAATCATGTCGAAGTCAAGCAGGTTAAGAATGCGATTACAGCCCCAGCCGCCGCGAACCGCTACGACAGCGTCAACACCTGGATCAGCAAAGGCATTATTAACATCATCAGCGCGCTGTTGGTCGGTGCCCGACAAATAACCAAAACGGCCGAATACATGCTGACCAAGTTGGACCTTGAAACCCATGGCTTCAAACGATTCTTTGGCAATAAAGACGTATTGGCGGTCAGGTAGCGCACTGGCTGGCGCTACTAAACGAATGGTATCACCGGGCTTTAGCGCTTTTGCCAATAATACCGGTTGCTCTGGCGCTGACATCTGAAATGGCGAAGCGAGCAGCTGTGTTGGTAATGCGCTTACCACAGCGCCGGCGGTCAATGCCTTGATAAATCCGCGTCGATTCATGGCGGTTCAGTCTCCTGTTGTTGACTTTCAAGTACTACAACCTTTAGTCTGCATCGTAGATGGTAATTCAATTAAATTAAAGTGCTCTGCTCAGTCGGGACGCATTTATGCTAAAGCGTTTGCTCACCTATACAATTATGCCCACTCTAGCGCTCATTGCTAGTATTGCGCAGGCTCAACCTATGCTTGAAAAATCGTTCAGTGCCGGCCCAGCCGACCAATTTGTGGTGCCCCAATTAGCAAAGCGCCAGCTGCGCCTTGCCGATATTCAGGGGTTGTTAGATAGCTTAGCGACCAGTAAGTGGGTCAAACGGCAAGTGATTGGCCAGTCCTTTGAGGGGCTCCCAGTATATCGTTTGAGCGTTGGTAGTGGCGATACGGTGGTGTTGATGTGGTCGCAGATGCATGGCGATGAATCAACTGCCACCGCTGCGCTATTCGATTTATTGTTGCGAGTAGAGCAAGATGATGCCTGGCGATCCGCTTGGATCGATCAGCTCACGGTACATATTATTCCGATGGTTAACCCCGATGGGGCCGAGCGCGCACAGCGAGAAAATGCGCAGGGCATCGACGTTAACCGCGATGCGCAAGCGCTACAAAGCCCAGAAGCACGGCTGCTGCGGCAACAAGCCGAACTATTAAAACCTGATTTTGCCTTCAATTTGCATGACCAGAATGATTATTATGCGGTCGGCAGATCCGCGTATCCGGCGACTATTTCGGTGCTCGCGCCAGCGTTCGATGTGACTAAATCGGTAAATGCCAGTCGGCAACGGGCTATGCAAGTGATTGCTCAGTTGATGACGATCATGGATACCTATCTGCCTGAGCATACCGGCCGTTATAACGATAGCTATGAATGGCGAGCTTTTGGTGATTTATTCTCAGCCTTTGGTATCAGTACAATTTTGCTCGAGTCAGGAGCTTATTTTAATGATCCCGAGCGCCAGGTGGCACGAGCTTTGAACCGCGCTTTGCTTGGTCAAGCGTTGCTGGATCTTGCCAGTCGCGCCTATGAAAACGCTGATGTGGAGCGTTATTGGCAGATTCCGTTGAATCGCAACAATGGTTTTCACGACTTACTTGTTGATGGCGTTACAGTATCGGATAACAGCCAATCTTATCAGCTCGATATTGCTATTCGACGCTCGAAAGACCGTCATCGCGGTATGATTGAAAGTGTTGGTGACCAATCTACCGTTAACGCTTTTCAGCGCTTCAATGCAGCTGGTTTCGATTATCGTATGGGCCGGGCTTATGCGATTCCAGCAACAGGGTTATCGTTGCAACATGCTGATTATCAGCAGTTGCTGCAGCAAGGCTACAGCCATTTTATCGGCGCTGCTGAGCAGCTGCAGATAAACACCAGTTGGCCGGTTGTGATCAACCCCAAATACCCTCCGGGCGCGCGGCCGCAAGCTGACCAGAATGCCAGTTTTTTGCTGGCAAAGGGCTCAGCCATTACCCATGCGGTGTTACAAGGGCAGTTATTTACGCTGACTGAGGCCAGTCGGTGAACATTATTTTCGTGGAGTAGTATGACTATGAATAAACGCACTCTTACCCACTTACTGACTGCCTTGAGCCTGCTGTTATGCAGCGCACAAAGCCATGCCAGCAGCCCCGACCCTGAGCAGTTAGCGCAACGTATTGACCAAACTGTCGCTGAGGTGATGGCAAGCTATGCGGTGCCGGGCGTTGCTATTGCGGTCGTCGAGGGGCAACAGGTGGTGTTTGCCAACACCTATGGGGTGCAAGAGTATGGAAAAGCCGCTCCGGTCACAGCCGATTCGTTGTTTAAAATTGCTTCGGTCAGTAAAAACTTCACCACGGCTGCCCTGGCATTGTTAATCGATGAGGGCAAATTGAGCTGGGATGATAGGGTGATTGACCATCTACCGGAGTTTCGTACGTCAGATCCGTGGATTACTGCAGAATTCCGGGTGCGTGACTTATTAATTCACAGCAGTGGACTTAACTTAGGTGCAGGCGATTTAATGTTCTGGCCTACCCCCAATGATTTTACTCGCACTGATATTCTTAAAGGGCTGAAATACTTGCCCATGGACCGCGGCTTTCGCTCACGTTATGCCTACGACAATATTCTCTATGTGTTAGCCGGCGAGTTGACCGAACGGGTCGCTGGTATGGCGTGGGAAGATTTTGTTGAGCAACGCTTGTTGCAGCCGCTGGGTATGCAGGCATGTTTTGCGGGTATCGTGCCAGAGCAGCAACGCGCGCTGTTAGCCCAGCCGCATGGCGATATTGATGGGGTGCCGACCGTGGTTCGCCGCGATTTTGCCGATCAGCGTATTCCTTCGGTGGCAGCTGGGGGCATGCGTTGCAGCCAAAGCGCCATGATTGAATGGATGAAGATGCAGTTGGCGCGGGGCCGTTATAGCGATGCTGATGGCAACCAGCAGACGCTTATCAGTAGCAAAAACCATGCAGAAATGTGGAAGCCACAAACGCTGACCGGGGTTGGTTCGCAAATGCAACAATGGAATAACACCTTATTTGGTGCGTACGGCTATGGCTGGCGCATTAATGATGTCGATGGTCAATTACTGATTCATCATACCGGTACTTTACATGGTATGAATGCCTACCTCGGTTTTTTACCGCAACGTAATGTCGGCTTTTTAGTGCTGATGAATAAATCCAATGGTGATGCTCGTACCACACTCATTCAGACCCTGATCAAGAGTTACACCAGCACTGAGCACCACGATTGGCTAGCGATGACTAAAGCGTGGCGCGCACAGCAGACTATTCGCCGTGCGGCACGCTTTATCGAGCCGACCACACAAGCGGTTGACCCTGCCTCAATTCCACCACTGCTGGGTGTTTATCGTGACCCGTGGTTTGGTGATATTAGCATTGAACAGCAGCAGCAAAGCCTGCGCTTGCGCTCGCATCGCTCAAGCCGCATTGCCGGGGAGTTATTTCATGTGAGTGGCACCACCTATGTGGTGCGTTGGGATGACCGCACGCATGAGGCCGATGCCTATGTGCGCTTTACCACCACCATGAGTGGCGCCATTGATGGGATGTTAATCGAAAAAATCGACCCAGCGGCGGATTTTAGCTTCAACTTTGAAGATTTGCGGTTACGGAAACTGTAAATGAGCAACCATGTGCGTCATTATCGCCCTACCCGCGCGGAAATTAGCCTCTCCGCACTGCGTCATAATGCAAAGCTGGCGCGTGAATTAGCCGCTGGGCAGTCATTATTAGCGGTCATCAAAGCCAATGCCTATGGTCATGGCAGTAGCGCGGTTGCAGCCGCTCTTGAGCCTTACGTTGATGCGTTTGCGGTGGCCTTTATAGATGAAGCGTTGCAGCTGCGCGAAAGTGGCTGCCAGTTACCTATTGTGTTGTTAGAGGGTTGTTTTAGCGCTGCTGAGCTAACTTTGTGCGAGGCCTACAATTTACAGCCGGTCATTCATCATCATCGCCAGCTAGAGCAAGTACTCACCAGCAACATAGAAACGCCGTTGCGGGTATGGTTGAAAGTGGACTCAGGGATGCATCGGCTGGGTTTTGCCAGTAACGACATCGCCGCAGTAAGCGAGCGTTTGAGGGCGGCAAGTCAGGTGGCTGACGTGGTCTTGATGAGTCATTTTGCCAATGCCGAACAAGCAGAGCACCCACTCAATAGTCGTCAACTGGCCGAATTTGAGCCATTAGTAGGTTTAGCAAGCCAGCTCAGTTTGGCCAATAGCGCGGCTTTATTGCAACCCTTTGACAGTTTACTGCAAGCTGATGAGCGCCGCTGGTGTCGCGCTGGCATCATGCTTTATGGCATTGATCCAGGGCTGCCATACGCTACTGCTGCATTGCAGCCGGCGATGCGATTGGTAGCACCGGTGATTGGACTGCGTTCGGTAAAAGCGGGTGATACTGTTGGTTACGGATCGCGCTGGCAGGCCAGCCGTGATAGTGTAATCGCCACGCTAGCGATTGGCTATGCTGATGGTTATCCGCGCCATGCATCAACCGGCACAGCAGTTTTAGCCCGCGGTCAACGACTGCCGTTAGTCGGCACGGTATCGATGGATATGATCACCATTGACGCCACGGATTGTCCGCAGTTGTGCCTTGAGGATGAGGTTGAGTTGTGGGGGCCGGCGTTGCCGGTCAATGAGGTGGCGCAGCAAATCGGTACTATTGGCTATGAATTAGTCACGCGCGTGGGCCAGCGGGTGCCGCGCATTTACGTTGATTAGCAAATCGGTCATGAGATAAAGGGCAATTCGATATGCGTCGTGTTTTGGGTTTGTTGTTATTGTTTTTGCTAGGTTGCCAGCCAGCGCCGGTCATAGTCAGCGTTGAGCCGGCGCCGCAGCATGATGTGTTGGGTGTTACGGAAGCTCAGTTGCAGCTTGATTACTGGTTGGCGCAACGCCCTGATGCTGACGCGTTGATCAAAGATGCCGCGGCTATTGTCGCTTTCAATCAGCAAACTTATGCACTGCAGCCAGAAATGGTTGAATTATCAAGTTTACCGCAGAGCTGGTCAGCCGAGCAGCTGCAACAAGCTATCAACAGTATTAGCCGCCTACCGAAGTATCCGCGATTTTATGCAAATGGCCAGCAAGCCAGCGAGGCGCAGTTGGCTGGTTATCGCACTGCGGCTAATTTAGCTGGGGTGCAGCAGAATAATCCAATTCGCTTTGGCTTGGCGTTGCAGCGCGCGGCTATGCGCACTTTCCCAACCAACGATAAGCTGTATAGCGCCGTTGATGATTTAGATATTGACCGTTTTCAAGAAACTGCAGTATTCCCTGGTTGGCCATTAGCGATTGTCCATACCAGCGTTGACGGGCAGTGGTATTTAGCGCAGTCATACCATTATCTGGCCTGGATAGAAGCACGTTATGTGGTGCTGGGTGAGCGCCAGACGGTTTTAGCCTATGCGCAACGTCAACCGTTTTTGCAGGTTACCGCTGCTAAGGCGTGGACCAACTATAATCCGCTGCAGCCAGCGAGTTCCGAGCTACAACTCGATATGAGTACACGCTTACCTTTATTAACTGCGGCAGAAGTAGGAACCGCAGTGCATGGACAAAATCCGTATGCCAGCCATGCGGTACTGCTGCCGCAGCGTGATGCTGAAGGGCAATTAGCCTTTACCCCGGCCTTGATAGCACGTCATCACGCCACCACAACCGGCTATTTACCTTTTACCGAAGCGAATATTCTGCGCCAAGCGTTTAATTTCTTGGGTGAGCGTTACGGCTGGGGGCACGATTATAATGCCCGCGATTGCACTGGTTTCGTCTCGGAAGTTTACCGTACAATGGGTATTGAAATGCCCCGCAATAGTGGCCAGCAGGGGTATGGTGAATTCGGTCGGACGATTCGTTTCGACGCTGATACACCGCTGGCAGAAAAGCTTCCGCATCTAGCTAACCTCCAGGTGGGTGACCTACTCTACCTACCGGGTCATGTGGTGATGTATATCGGCCATGTTGGCGATGAGCCTTTTGTTATTCATGATGTGCATGGGCTGCGCTATCGCGATGCCGATGATAATCCGTATAAGGGTATTCTCAACGGCGTATCGGTAACACCATTGACTACCTTGTATGTGAATGAGAAAGAGAGCTATCTAGACCGTATTTATGCGATTAAATCGCTTCGTTAACGCAGGTTGCTATGAATATCACCAAGATTGAATTACGGCGCTTACAAGTACCACTTATCACGCCATTTAAGACGGCTCTGCGCACGGTTGATAGCGTTCATGACATTATTGTCTTGATTCATACCGATAGCGGGCATATTGGCTACGGCGGTGCCGCCGCTACGGTGGTGATCACCGGCGATAGTCATGGAGCGATTAGTGCGGCGATTGAGTCGGTGTTAGCGCCACAGCTGATCGGGCAGTCGATTTATTCCTTCAATCACTTATTACACCGTGTTCACGCTAGCTTAGTGCACAACACCAGTGCTAAAGCAGCGGTAGAAATTGCGCTTTATGACCTTTGGGCACAGGCTCATCAGCAACCGCTGTATCGTATGCTCGGCGGCGGCGCGCATAATGGGCAGTTAGAGACCGATGTGACCATTAGTGTTGATAGTATTGATAAAATGCTGGCTGACACTGAGCAGGCGTTAGCGCGTGGCTATCACACTTTAAAAATAAAGATTGGCACTAATTTGCAGGATGATATTGAGCGGGTAAAAGCCATTGCCAAGCAGGTGGCTGAACGAGCAAGTTTGCGCTTGGATGTGAATCAGGGTTGGACCGCTAAGCAAACCGTTCATGCGTTGCAGCAGCTGGAGCGCAATGGCGTGCAATTGGAACTGGTTGAGCAGCCTGTGCCAGCGCATGATATCGCTGGTATGAAATTTATTACTGAGCGGGTGCTGACGCCAGTTATGGCTGACGAAAGTGCGTTTGGTCCACGTGAGGTATTAACTCTGCTGCAACAAGGCGCTGCCGATATCATTAATATTAAGTTGATGAAAACCGGTGGTCTATCAAAAGCGCTGTGGATTGCCGATTTATGCGAGCTTTATGGGGTTGAATGCATGATCGGCTGTATGCTCGAAAGCAGTGTTAGTGTTGCCGCTGCGGCGCATTTAGCGGCAGCGAAAAGCTCGGTGATTCGAAAAATTGATCTGGATAGCCCAAGCTTGGCTCGTAGTCAGCCAGTGCAAGGTGGTTGTCTATTCGAGGCCGCTAGCATTCAGCTCAATCAAACACCTGGTTTGGGTATTAGCGCTATTCCATCGCTACAGCCGTTATAACTCAACGGCTGCTAGGGTGATGCAGTACGGCTTCATAAATAGCGCTGATAACACTGCCGTAATTGCCGGTTTCTAGGGTTTTTCCAAGGAACTGATAGCCATCACTATCGGCTTCATCAACGATTGGGCTGTGCCGGGCATTGGTCAGTAAGATAATGCCAAGGTCAAGCGCCGGATCGATCACCGTTGCGGTGCCAGTCCAACCAGTATGACCATAGGCACTGGCGCTGGCATAGGGGCCAAAATGCCAACGCAATTGGCCATCGGCGGCACGGCGCCAGGCTAAACCGAAGCTGTGGTCGCGTTCATGGGGCTTACTAAAGGTTTCGACAATACTGCGCTGAAATAACTGCACATCGCCATAGCCACCACCATTCAATAAGCTCTGTATCAGTACCGCGAGATCGGCTGCAGTGGTAAATAAACCGGCATGCCCAGCCACCCCTTGAAATGCGTGAAAGGCTTTTTCATCGTGTACCTCGCCTTGCAGCGTATAGTTGCGCATATTGGGGAAGCTTATCCGCCCACCACGACTATTACCGGCCAATTCGGTCGCCGCTATTTGTGCTGGTTTATAGCCTTTGTCTAACGGCTTAAATAGGCTATTGCTTAGCCCTAAAGGGTGGTAAATCTGTTGTTCAACATAGCGGTCCAGTGGCATGCCGCTAATGCGCTCTACCAACAATCCGAGCAACATAAAATTGGTATCGCTGTAACGTGCCTGCATGCCGTTGCCATGCCGAAATGGCACCTTGTTGAGCAATAACTGCTCGGTACGCGGCTTGTACTGGGAGAAGAGCGCGCGCCCGAAACCATTATCCGGGTCATGAAAACGCACCTGTGCGTCATAGCCCGATTGATGAGTGAGCAAATCACGCACTAAGCGAGCCTCACGGCCGTCGCCACGATATTCTGGCAAATAGTGATACAGTGGCTGATTAAGATCTAACAGACCGCGGTCGACCAACTGCATAACGGCGAAACCGGTGGCAAATGGCTTGGTGTTGGAAGCCACATCAAATAAGCTATCAAGCTGCATTGGTAGCGGTGTTGCTAGGGCCTGGCCTTGCTGATCATAGCGCTTAGCATAGCCATAAGCGGTGTGTTTGATGATAGCGCCATCTTTAATGACCAGCAGCACAGCACCTGGAAAACCCTTGTCGATATCCGCCTTAATCAGCGCATCAACCTGTTTAAACGCCTTGCTATAGTCGGCAGTACGATCGATTAATTGCGGATAGGGCACGGTCACCTGAACCTCTGCATCGGCTGGCTCAATAGCCGCCACATGCAGGGTGTTAATGCCGTTTTGGGTACGCCGCCACAGACTATAGTTATAGTCTTCGCCAGCTTTTAGCGGGGTTGCCAGCGATAGCTCTTGGCCATTCACTAAAATACTGACCTTAGCATCGAGATTGCTTTTTAACTGAATACTGCCGCGGCCTTTATAGGCTTTGAAAGGCAGGCGGTCATTAACTAGACCTCGATCAGAGCGCTCACTTTCGGCTTCTGGAAAGCTGCGGTCAATTTGCCCATTACGCACCGGTGTTGGTGCTGGTGCCACAGCAACTAATTCGAGTTCATGTTGATAACGCTGCCACAGCGGTTGTAGTTTTTCGGGAAAATAACGCTCGAGCAGAGCAAACGCGGCCGCAGCGGTGTAGCTATCTGCTTGCCCATCGACTTGCCAAGGTAAAAAATGCATTTGAAATGCATTCAAAGTGGCTTCGGTCAGCGCGTCGTACCGGCCCGTTTCAGTGATGCCATAACCATAGGCGTTCAGCGCCGCCTGCAGTAAGCCGAGGCTCGGTTGTTGTTGATTAAACTGCAGCCAGTAATGGCTTAAACGCGGTTGTTGGTACCACGCACCAATACCATGCTGATAGAGCTGATACCACGGAAAGCGTGGACCTGGGTCGCTCTTGCGCAGCGGTGCAATATCGGCGTGGCCGACCACTGCAGTGGGGTGAATATCAGGATTGCGCGCCATAATATCTTTGGCTAAATCAATCAGTAACTCAATTTGCATTGGATCATAGTCAGGATAGCTACAGAGCCGATGTGGCGCATGTTCGCTGCGCGTTGCGCTAACGCTATGGTCCCATTCGCAGTGCGGCACATTCACTATTTCAATACCAATTGAGGTGTCATTTAGTTGATTACGGCCTTGCCAATAACTATCGCCAGCGTGCCATGCGCGATCCTGCTCGGCGACTAATTGCATCACCTTGAGTTGCTGCTCTGAATAACTGGGATCGAGTCGTTGTGGTATCAGGTAGTGTGAACTCAGCCCTGGATTTGGTACTAAGGCTTGTACACTGTCGGCGTAATCAATTGCGGTGTAATGCAAGACCAAGCTTTTAATACGCCGGTCGTAATTTTCTGAAGGGAGTTGAGAATAACTAGCACAGGCAGTTAACCAGATCATGCTAGCAAACAACATACTTGAGCGTTTTAACGTGCGGGTCAGTTGCATTAGCTTGTTCCGTTATTGGTTTGCGTAGGCATAGTGCGAAAACAAATGCGGCCAGCCGAGGCTGACCGCATTGAATACCTAACCAATGTTGCTTAGAACTTGTAGTTAACCTGCAAGGTATAAGCACGGCCACGTGGGTCGGCAACCCGCGGTTCCCAGCCGGCACCAGCAGAGAAATCGTTCTGGTGTGCTGTGAATGGCGGATCACGGTCTAACAAGTTTTTGATACCGAAGATGATACCAAAGTCGTCAAAGCCGTTGTAACCCAAGCTGTAGTTGTAGGTAATGTAGTTGCCTACTTTACGGTTCCACTCAGCGGGGATAAAGCTGCCATTACGAACACTTACTGGTAGCTCGTCGTTATAACCGCTGCGGTAGAGCTGGCTAAAGGTATGGGTGAAATCACCTTTGCTATAACCAAGAGTGAAGGTGTGCTTCCATTTCAACGGTAAGTTGAAGAAGCGCACGTGATCACCAACTAGGTTATCGCTGTACGGCAGGGTGTCAAGACCGCGGGTTTTGAAGCTTAAGATATGGCTACCGTTGAATTTAGCAGTCCAACGACCACCATCGTATTCACCAGTAAGATTCATATCTAACTCGATACCTTGCGTTTTGCTACCACCTGAGTTGACAAAGCGGCGGTCAATAGCAGTTACACGACCATTGGCATCACGGATCCAGTTATCTTCAAACTGACTGTAGTTGCTGATCAAGATATCACGAGGTGCACTACGAATCGTGTTACGACGCTCGATTTCCCACCAGTCAACGGCGATATTGAAGTCATTGGTCGCTGCATAAACAAAACCGAAGCTGCTTTGTTTGGCTTTTTCTGGTTGTAATGTCTCTTTACCACCGAAAATTTCATTCGGTTGAATTAGAGCACAGCCAGGAATGTTTTCGTTTGCTACACCACTTGGACAGGTCGCTGGGTCAGCCAGGTCAAGGCCAGTATAAGCAAGTTCCTGCACACCATTAAATAACTGGTTGAACGATGGTACTTTAAAGCCTGAGCTGAAAGCACCGCGGAACATCAAGTCTTCGGTTGGGCGATAGTTGAACGACACTTTCGGGTTGGTGGTACCACCGAAACCGCTGTAATGGTCATAACGGCTTGCCAAGGTCACCGCAAGATTATCGGTAAATGGCAAATACGCTTCAACAAATACCGCTTTAATATCGCGTGATACGTTATCGAGGGCATTGGCATTATCAAATGGCGCTAAGAAAATTGAACGCATTTCTGCACGCTCATCACCATTAAACTCAAATTCCTCACGACGTAAATCGGCACCAGCGGCAACTTGAACTAAACCGCCACCAAGCTCCATTGAATCGACATCGCCAGAAATAACCGCATCAATTTGCGTAGTACTGCTCACGCCACCATACAGTTTCACACCACGCGCTGAAGCGGCGGCAAGATCTTGCATGGCTGCTGTGGTTTGTGATTGCCCTGGTAACAGGAACGGGTTGAGGTTACCGCCACCGAGTGCTGCTACAAAGTCACTGGTGAAATAGTAACCGCCACCAAGGAGCGACTCAGATTCGTTTTCTGAATAGCCAAAACCAACGGCATAATCCCAGGTACCAACCATACCTTCGGCACCAAATTGCAGGCGATACGAATCGGTCGTCGTTTCGATTTCACGGTTACCACACGGGATACAGCGCCAGCGATAAGCAATTGGCTGGCCGTAGTTCAGCTGAGCAGGATCAAAGAACTCAGCAAGGGCATCATAAACGAGGTCATATGAGGCACCAGTGCTTGGGTACCATGATGATGGGCCAAAGGTTGAACCTGGTGATATCTGATAGTTCTCAAATGATTTGGCTACATCGACGCGTGAACCGACTAACTCAACGAATACTTCGTGATTATCGGCAACGGCAAAGGTCGCGCGTGAGACAAAATCAATACTCTCTTGTGGCTGCAAGATACTTTGTGCTTGCGGGTAATCCCAAGCACAGGCGTATTTTGAGCCAGCAACACCCCATAACCGGTAGCCATATGGCCCCATCATATCGCCACCGCTTTCACAGCCGGCCGCGCCAGGTAAGTTAAGAATGTTGATGGCTGTCATGGTGCCGCCACCTGCTGGGTCAGTCAAACCGGTACCGATCAGATTTGGTTGGCTTGATCCACGGTTAAAGACGGTAGCGAACGGAGTACCACGAGTATCGGGTGATAAACCACGCTCTGGCTGGAAGGTGTTGGCGAAATCACGATCGATACCACGTAAAATGGTATTTTTCTTGTACGAGACGGTAGCAAACACGTTGTAACCATCTTGTAGCAAATCACCAGCACCAAATAATGCGCTGGTACGGTAGATATTACCGCCGCCGGCTTCAGTCACATCAACAAAGGCTGATACATCAGCGCCTTGGTAATCGCGTTTGGTGATGAAGTTAATTACGCCACCGATAGCGTCCGTACCATACACCGCTGAGGCACCGTCACGCAGCACTTCAACCCGCTCAAGAGCGGCAAATGGGATGGAGTTCAGGTCAACTGCGCGACCTTTTAAGCCGTGGGTAGCAACCCGGCGACCGTTCAATAATACTAAGGTTGCATCGGCACCTTGACCACGTAAGTTGGCACCAGATACACCGTTGTTACCGCGTTGCTCGGCAGAAACAATACCGTTGTTACTGGCTAAGTTATCAGGCCCGTTACCCGCGATGTTGAGCTGTTGCATCAACTGTTCGGCCGAGGTAATACCTTGTGCATCAATGTCTGCACGGGTAAATACCGTTAACGGTAAATCACCTTCAATTGCAGTTCGTTTAATGCTCGAACCCGTCACACGAATGCGTTCGACTTTTTCACTTTCTTGATTTTCTGCGTTGTCGCCTTGGTTTACATCTTGGGCTAGTACTGGGCCACAAACCAGTGACGTTAAACTCAGCATGAGTGCTATTTTATTGAGTTTCACGGGCTGTTCTCCACTTGATTGTCTGTTGATTTAAGTTAGTTATTATTAGGTGATGCTATCTGCAGTGCAGATAACCCAAGTCAGTCTTGCGCAAGGGCTCTCCCATAGCATACCCATTGGGAATTTTTTTACTCTGCTGTTAGGTATAAGCTAAAAAATAAATTATTCAAGCTTTTTAACTCTATCCACTCTAGACCGACGTGTCAAAAAAATCCACTATAGGGCATCGAGTACTGTCATGAGCACTAGCCTACCGGGTTAAATAAACAATTCTTAATAAGTTGAGCAGACGATGATAATTTGGAATATTTTATTTAAACGAGTCGCATCATTACGTTTATATGCTGGCTTACTAGTGCTTACTGCAGGCGCTTGCAGTTACCCGGCCAGCCGCATTGATACAGCCAGCCTTGAGTATCTGGTGGGGCAAAAGCTGATGCTCGACCTACGCTATTTTTGCCCACAACAACCGCCTGAGCAAGTATGTCGTGAACCATTACTGCAGTTGCCTGATGCACTTGCCGAGGTATTGCGCCGTGGCCACATCGGCGGGGTGATTTTGTTTGCCGATAATATCCAGACCAGCGGCCAAACCATGACCTTGATTGATGCTATGCAACAGGTAATGCGCCATGCCGGGCTGCCGCCGTTATTAATTGCCATCGATCAAGAAGGTGGGCGGGTAGCGCGCTTACCGGCCGATATGCTGGTGCGTTTTAGTGGCAATATGGCGCTCGGTGCCAGCTACATGAAATACGATACCGCCTTAGCAACCCAAGTGGCGGAGTTACAGGCGCAGCGATTACGGCAGTTGGGTTTTAATGTCAATTTTGCGCCAACTGTCGATGTTAATATCAATCCGTTGAACCCAGTCATCAATGTGCGCAGTTATGGTGAGTCACCGCAGTTGGTCGCACAGCTCGGTCAAGCTTCTGTAGCCGCGCTACAACAGCATGGTGTAGCAAGCGCACTAAAACACTTTCCCGGACATGGTGATACCCTGGTTGATAGCCATGTCGGTTTGCCGCGGGTTGATCACCCACGCAGCGTGATTGATGCCGTTGATTTGTTGCCATTTCGGCAGATTATTGACAGTGCGTCGCCACCAGCACTATTAATGACCGCGCATATTCAATATCCGCAACTCGATAGCACCACCTTTACGACCGATGACGGTCGCGAAATTATTGTGCCAGCGACCATGTCACGAACCATCATCACCGATTTACTTCGCGGCGATATGGGCTATCAAGGGGTAGTTATTAGCGATGCCCTTGATATGGCTGGGGTGGCGCAGTACTACTCGCCATTGCAAGCAACATTGGCAACCTTTGCAGCCGGTGTCGATATTGCGCTGATGCCATTTAAACTGCGCAATCAGAGCGATATTGAACAATTTTGGCTGTTCCAACAACAGCTGGTGAGTGCGCTCGAGCAGCAGTCACGGCCGGAGTTAGAGCAGTCGCTGGCGCGTATTGCTGCGCTCAAACAAAATTTCCCGCCACGCGTTGATGACAGCCACTCGTTAACTGCGCGTATTGAGGCATTTAAGGCGCGTGATCGTGCGCTTGAACTGAGCCTCGAAAATACCCTTGCAGAAGCCGCAACCACCTTGATATATGACCGTGGTGCGCTGCCATTGAAGCAGCACCATTGGCATTGGCTGATGCCCGATTCATTGCGTTGTCAGGCGGCCCTCAATGCGCTTGCTAAAGCGAGCCCGCAGACCAGCGCTGATTGCATCAGTCTGGCGCATTTGCCGAGCCAGCCAAGTGCATCATATTGGCGTGATGATGCCGTGATTATTGTGGGCGATATTACCCCTCAGCATAGCTTGGTTGAATTAGGTGGCATGGACGATATTCACGCGGCTCGCCCGCGTGCCTCTGTGCAGGCGCGTCAGCACTGGTTGTTGCAAGCACTAGCAGATCGTGAGCAGGTGGTGGTTTATGCCACTTTACGTAGCCCTTATAGTGCGACGGAATTTAGCAATTATGCGCACGTTGCTACCGCGAGTTTTGATTATTCGACCGAAGTTGACGCTGACGGTGTTGCTCGCAGCCCTGCG
Source organism: Pseudidiomarina sp. (assembly GCA_023260975.1). Taxonomy (GTDB): domain Bacteria; phylum Pseudomonadota; class Gammaproteobacteria; order Enterobacterales; family Alteromonadaceae; genus Pseudidiomarina. The sequence goes on from JALQTK010000010.1 coordinate 18,067, forward strand.
TTGGATGCATTGGTGCAGGCATTACTGAGCAATCAATGGTCCGGAACATTACCGGTAACGGTGAGCTTACCGGCTGAGCTGCTCCAACAGTAGCGCAATGTGCTGATAGTTGACGCCGCTGTGATGACTAAGACCAATTTCACAGCTACGGTTATTACTGACCGCATAACGGCAATCGGTTGGCACTTGTGCGGCCAGTGGAGCGAGTGCAGCGGCATTTAGTTGTGGTTCAGTGAAGCCTTTATCACCAGCAAAACCGCAGCAATAAATACCGCTCGGCTCAACCACCTGGTTACTGCACTGATGCGCCAATGTGCGCAGCGCTTGGCCTTGATCGAGATGACGGCTACTACAGGTGACATGCAGTAATAGCGGCTCCTGAAGCGGTTTCATGGTTAATTTATCGACCACCTGTTGTGCTAAAAATTGACTGAGTTCAAACACCTTTATGCCAGCTAACTCATCTAGTTGCAGAGCACAGGCGCTGGCGTCAACCAGCACTGGCCAGCGCCCTTGTTCGGTCAGCTGCCATAATTGTTGATAACTGGCATGCCGGCGCTCGGCAGCAATTTCAGGATGACCCTTGCTCAGCCACGGCTGGCCGCAGCAGTGTTCAGCTTGATTACTTAGCATGCGTACACCGATACCGGCACGTTGGCATAACTGCTGTACTGCCGCCGGTAAACTTAACTCAGCAGAACTAGCAAACAGCCGGTTGGCACAGCCAGCCCAATAGACTACCTGCTCAGCAAATTGCTCGTTAGCGTTGCTGGGGGGGTTAGGCGCTGGCGCCGGTAAGGCCGGTTTAGTGGCCGAGTTAAATAGCCGTTGCAAGGGCCCTAGCCCAGTCAACGCAAAGCGCGCGATAGCGAAGCTACTACCCAGATGTGCCGCAGTCCAACGTGCTAGTGGTGGTACTGGTGGTTGTTGCGCACGCAATTGCTGAATCCATTGGCCGGTATTAATGCCGACCGGACAGCTGGTTTGGCATAATCCGGTTGCCGCGCAGGAGTCAATACCGAGATGTTGAAACGCGTGTTCGACTTGTTCTTGCTCGGCTGGCTGCAACTGCTGCTGGCGGCGCCGCAGAGCAATGCGCTGGCGCGGTGATAAGGTGTAATGCAGCGATGGACAGTGCGGCTCGCAAAAGCCACACTCAATGCAGCTATCGACGACTGGATCGATACTTGGTAATTGTTTTAAATCACGAATATGCGCATCAGCAGCGTCATTAAGTATCACGCCAGGGTTAAGAATCTGCTGTGGGTCGATCAATTGTTTTAACCGTTGCATGACCCGTAACCCTTCACCACCCCATTGTGCGTAAAGATAAGGCGCCATATTACGACCGGTGCCATGCTCGCCCTTTAAGGTACCATGATAACGTTCGAGAACCAGCTGTTGTAAGGCATCCATAAATTGTCGGTAACGCTCTATATCAGCCGCTTCATTGAAGCTTTGGGTAAACACAAAGTGCAGGTTGCCGTCGAGTGCATGACCGAAAATGATCGCTTCATCATAGCCATAGTGATGGAGCAATTGTTGCAGATCGAGCAAGGCCTGATCGAGTACGTCTATATCGAAGGCGACATCTTCGATAATAACGGTGGTACCGCTTGCACGCACCGCACCAACGGCTGGGAATAGGCCTTTGCGAATTCGCCACAGGTCATTACAAACTGTGCTATCGCTGGTAAATGGCGCAAGCATGGTTAGGCTTGGGCAGCCGCTCAGTAGCTGCTGTTCGATACTTTTAATCGCCTGCTGCAAAGCGTGCTCGTCTGGCCGGCCAATTTCAATCAGTAAGGCGGCCATACCGGCAGCAAAAGGTTGCTGATGATAAGGTTCGAGCATACTTGCAACGGCCCGTAGAGCGCGGTCATCGAATAACTCGACGGCGGCTACCTGCAATGATTTCAGTAATGGAATAAGTTGGCAGGCAGCGGTTATAGTTGGGAATAATAACAACCCAGTCGCGCGGGCTTGATCAATTGCCACAGTTTGGTAGGTGATGTTATCAATAAAGCCAAGGGTGCCTTCCGAGCCAATAAATAAATGGCTAAGTATGGCGACTGGGTCGGAATAATCGAGCAGCGCATTGAGACCATAACCCATGGTATTTTTGAAACGGTATTGCTGACGAATTTTAGCGCTGAAGATAGGGTCTGCTTGCACTGTTTTCGCAAGTTGCTGAAGCTCCTCTAACAACTCCGAGTGGCTGGTTCGAAAGGCTTCGACACTGGCCGCATCGGCAGTATCAACATGGGTGCCATCAGCAAGAATAAAGCTCAATGCCGCCATGGTATGATAGCTATTATGCTGCACCCCACAGCACATGCCAGAGGCGTTATTGGCGGCGATGCCACCGATATGGCAGCTATTAATTGAGGCTGGATCGGGGCCGATTTTATAACCATAGGGCGCCAGCTGACGATTGACCTCAGCACCAATCACGCCAGGCTGCACGTTGACTTTGCGGCCATGGTCGAGAATCTTTAGCGCTTGCCAATCTCGGGTTAGCATGACTAACACCGAATCGGTAATGGCTTGGCCAGATAAACTGGTGCCAGCAGCCCGAAAAGTAAGACTAATAGCATGACCATTGGCTAACCGCAGGAGTTGCTGCATTTCCTCGCGTGAAGCGACGTAAACCGCTAATTTCGGTAGTTTATGATAAAAACTAGCATCACCACTGACGGCCAAACGGCGGCTCAGATCGCTGACAATGCGTTCAGCAGGCAGGTAGTGCCGCAGTTGTTGGCAAAATAACTCCCAATGATCGACGGTGGTTTGGTTGTGCACAGCAATTGCTCAGTTAAGTTCATGGCAAATCGATAGTAATAGTTTATAGTCAAAAAAACTGTTTGAGGATAGAGCATTATGTCAGCATTGACGAAAATAAGGGCATTGCAGTCAAGCTTGACCATCAATGAGGCTAAATTAGCCACTTTTACCTTAGCGTCGCCGCGCGCGTTGCGCGAACTGTCATCGTCGCAACTGGCAAAGCAGGTTGGGGTAAGCCAATCGAGTGTGGTCAAGTTTGCGCAAAAGTTAGGCTATAAAGGCTACCCAGCATTTAAGTTGGCACTGCTTGATGCGCTAAATAAAAATCACTATGCAGCGGAGCGTTTGCATGGCGAAATCACCCTCGATGACCCGTTGCCGACCATGGCCGATAAATTACTCGCCGGTAAAATAAAGGTTCTACAGGAAACCCGTTCGTTAAATGAACAAAGCCAGATCGAAAAGGCTGTGCAGGCATTATTGCAGGCCAAACGCATTCTTATTACCGGAGTCGGTGGGTCGTCGATAGTGTGCGCTGATTTTTGCTACAAACTACGCAAACTCGGTCTGCATGCTCAGCATGACTCCGATAGTCACGTACAATTAGCGGTTGCCGCTACCTTAACTGAGCATGACTTAGTTTTTGCCATTAGCGAATCGGGCGCCACCAAAGAGGTCATACGCGTAGTTAAAGAAGCTCGCCGTCATAGTAGCCAAGTACTTGCCTTAACCCACTACGGCAAAACACCAATCAGCCAATTCGCTGATTTGGTGCTCTATTCGATTGCCGAGGCCGATTCAATGCGACTCGCCTCAATTCATGCGCGCACGGCTCAGAATTGGGTCATCGATTTATTATTTATTGCGCTGATTCAAGTATCTGAGCCGGGTCGTTCAATTTTAGCCTTGACCAATAAAGCATTTGCCCGTATGCGCCAGAATTAGGCGCCTTTGTAGGCTAATCCGGATACAGTAAATAGCGCTGACGGAGGTGCTTGAACTCATCGAGTTGTGGTTGCCACTGAGCCCGAATTTGCTCCACCGAAAGCCCCGCCTCAATGGCCAATCTGAGTTTATTGGTGCCACTTAATTTGTCCATAAAATCAGGGCTGGTAAAAAAATTTAGGTTAGCTGCTTTAAACGCAGCATGAGCGCTAATTAGTAAGGATAAATCAAAGCCGGCGATAGCACTGTTACGCAGGTCAATACCATGCAGCAGCTGATCTTGCAGTTTCGGCGTTGGTGCGCTAGTCGGCAGGCTTCTCGGGGTAAAGCTAAAATCGCCGAGATGAACTTGATGGTGGCCAAGCACTTGAAATGGGAATTCAGTACCGCGGCCAATACTCATCGCCGTCGCTTCAAACAGACATAACGATGGATACAATTGCACCGCCTGAGCATTAGGTAAGTTAGGGCTTGGCGGAATTGGCAGACTATAGCGTTGCTGGCGCTGATAATCGCGCATATTAATGACCTGCACATCAGCATGTTCCGCTGCATTGACCCACCCTTCACCGACAATCATTAAGGCGAGTTCGCCCAGGGTCATACCATGCAACAGCGGAATTTCATGCATGCCAACAAACGAGCGAAATTCTGGCTCTAACACCGGGCCATCAATAAACCCGCCGTTGGGATTCGGCCGATCCAGCACCAATAGCGGTATACGCTGCTCAGCAGCAGCCTCTATGGCATAGTGTAAGGTGCTCAAATAAGTGTAAAAGCGGGTACCAACATCTTGTAAATCAACAATCACATAATCGATGTCGGCGAGCATGGCTGGAGTGGGTTTTTTATGGGCGCCATACAGTGACATGATCGGTATACCAGTGCGGCTATCCACGCTATCGTCAATGCGTTCGCCAGCACCGACATTGCCACGAAATCCATGTTCAGGAGCCAGTACACGGACAATCTCGTGACCTTCGCTGAGCAAATAATCAACGAGGTGCTGATCACCAACTCGTGAACTTTGGTTAACGATTAGCGCCAGTCGCTTACCGGTCAATAAAGCTTGATATTCGGCGCTTTGTTCGGCGCCAACAATGACTGCTTGACTGGGCGCAGTGAGTATCACCATAACCATCAAGCAACGCGCCGCTAGCAGCCATAATTTAGTCATGTTGCGATCCTGTTTGTTGTGCTACTGCAGCGCGCAAAAAGCCATTATTTTGCTTTAATAGCTGGCGTGCCTGGTCGACGTCCATACCGGTTAATACCATCATGATCGCTAGCTTGGCATTGTGCCCCGCTAATTGCAGGTGATGTTCTGCAATAGCTGCTGAGCAGCCGGTGGCTTGAGTGACAATACGAATTGCCCGAGCATATAATTTTTCATTGCTAGCATGCACATCAACCATTAGATTTTGATAGCTTTTGCCGAGTCTTATCATGGCTGTGGTGCTGAGCATGTTGAGTACCATTTTCTGTGCAGTACCAGATTTCATGCGCGTTGAACCGGTCAATACTTCAGGTCCGACAATTGGGCAAATACCAAACTGTGCCAGCTTTAGCACCTCGGTATCGGGGTTGCAGGTGATAGCAATGGTGGCACTACCGCAGTCATTAGCATAACCCAAAGCTGCTGTGACATAAGGCGTGCGGCCACTGGCCGAAAGCCCAACCAGCACATCCTTTGCGTTTAATTGGCGTTGCTGTAAATCGGCTATGGCGGCGTTACGATCATCTTCGGCGCCTTCAACCGCATGTTGGATAGCGGTTTCGCCGCCGGCGATAATACCTTGCACCATCGATTCGTCGACACTAAAAGTAGGCTTGCATTCAACCGCATCAAGAATACCAAGACGGCCGCTGGTACCGGCGCCGATATAAATTAAGCGGCCTCCAGCTGTGAGGCGATCGACAATACAATCAACCGCTGCCGCAATGGTGTCTAATTGTTGCTCTATGGCATCAGCGATCCCGGCATCTTCGTGGTTGATGCGCTGTAGAATAGCAAAACTATCCAGCGTATCGATATCCATGGTGCGCGGATTACGCTCCTCAGAAATAAAGTGGTCAAGTTGTTGTAATAACGAGTCAGAGGGCATTTGAGCTAATTGTTTCATACCGACATTTCAGGGTTAGGGTCAGCTTTACCAAGCCAACAGATAAACGTTGAGACACTGGTTCCGATAACAAGTTGCCACGTAAAACCAATATCAGTTACCCATGCAGCAGGCCATAATAAATCCATCATATAGGGTTGTAAGCTTAATGGTATGAGAAAGCCAATAATAAGTGCTGCAGTGATTGAGCGGCGGTTACCGCGTTGGCTAAACAAAGTAACAAAGTACACGCCGAGTAAGCCGCTGTAGGAGAACACCATCACTCCCAGTGCAAATGCAAGCAACGGGGTATCGCTATATTGTTGCCAATAATAGCAAAGCATTGCCATAGCGCCGAGCACTAGCGCTACGATCGCCATGGCCCACTGCCCCGCGCGCACAAAATGAAGTGCTGGTGTTTTAGCTTGGCGCGCTAGGCGCCATGGTTGATAGAGATCTTGAATTAATACGCTGGCCATTGAGTTGAGCCCAGAATTCAGTGTTGAGAGCGCTGCCGCAATAATACCGATGGTGACTAAACCGCGCACCCCGGCTGGAATTTCGGTCAACACGTAATACATAAAAATGGTCACTGGTTCACCATCAAATACTGGAATCGGTGCACCATTGGCGGCGCTCGCCATCACATCAGGGCGTTGATAAAACACGTATAATAGTAAGCCAATACAGATAAATAGCAGCATAACGGGTATCACCATAACCACTGATAACAGCATAGCGCGACCGCCTTGCTCGGGGGTTTTACAGGTGAGTGCGCGCTGAGTGACATCTTGGTCTAAGCCAAATGCAGCGATGTGTAGCAATACAAAGCCAGTTAAAATGGAGGGTAAGGAGAACACCCCAGCACTGGTAAAATCCCAGTCGGTATTCCACAGTCGCAGCTTTGATGGCGTTTGCTCGGTAGACTGCTGCAATATCGACACCAGCTCACTGAAATTCAGTGGTATCGCCTGTACGAGGATAATAAGCACAGCGACTGCGGCGCTGACATAAACCATGGCCTGAATGAAGTCTGAATAAATAATGCTACGGATACCGCCGACCACGGTATACAGCAAGCCCACCACCACAATGAGCGCAATCGCAATGGCGACACTGGCAGGCGCTATATTACCGAAGACGATCATGGCAACTGCAATTGCTGCCATATAAAGTCGGGCACCACTGGCAAAAACACGACCAAATAAATACAAAATACCTGCTTGTTGTTTGGCGCCGCTGCCGAAACGTTGTTGTAGCAATTCATAAACAGTGAATACTCGCTGTTCATAGAAGCGCGGTAGTAGCCACTTAGCAACGAAAAAAACCGCAATAAATGCGGCTAAGTTGCTGGCCAAATAGGTTAAGTCGCCGCGATAGCCTTGATCAGGACCGCCAAGAAAGGTTGCCGCGGATTGTGAGGTGGCTAGCACCGATATGGCAACCGCCCAAGTTGGCATGGTATTGCCGGCAAGAAAGTAATCTTGACTGGTGGCATTACGACGGTTGAGTAACCAGCCACTGCCGAGCAGCAGCGCAACATAGCCAACAAATACCCAGAGGTCGGGCCAACTATAATGATTGAGCATGGGTCGCGTTAACCTTATCAGCGTTGACTTTCAGTGGCGGCTGGCGCAGCAGCTGCAAGGTGGCTTGGCGAATCAGCTGCTCGACTTTTAAGCCGGCCTCACCAACGCCGGTATAATCTTGTTGGTCGCTACTGGCTTGCACTGCCATGGTGAATTCGCGGCTACCATCGGGAAGTGGTAGACACACATGCATCAGCGCTACAACCTCACCGCTATTGCGTGTTTCACTGGGGCCTGCGCCCAATTTATGCAGAATCCGCCAATTGCCGTTACTGGCTTGGTCTAAGGTAGCCTGTACCGATAACCCACGTAGCACTGGATAATGCTCTTGCAAGGCTGCTGCGATAGCACGGTGCGGGGTCAAACTCGCCCCTGCCATCATACCGCCAGCAGCAATCTCATGGAGGCTGTGACCAACACCGAAAAACAATAGATCGATAGCCGGCTGCGACAGACCATCAAGACGCGTAAGGGGATCGCGCTGGTAGCTTGCCAAACGTTTTAGGAATTCGGCCAGCACCAAGGTGGTCATTGGTTTATTGCCGGTTAAGCCGCACTCATCGCAGCGATAGCCGAGCATCCCGGGGTCGCTGCTTGGCGGGTTAAGCAGTAGCTGCTGATTGCGACTTGCAGTGAGCCAACGCGGCGGCTCAGGGGCGTAGGCGGCTGGTCCATAAGCGCCGCGAAATTTAACCTGTGGCTGGCCACTATTGAGCCACGCATGATGTAACAGTGCGGTAAGGTAGTCGCGCCCAGCAAGGTTAGCAAAGTAGTAGGCATAGGCATTGGAATCGCCATTGGCACCACCAATAGCCTGATAACTATGAATACTAGTAATGATATCGGCGACGCGTAGCTGGCCAACTAAGGTATCAGGCTGGGCAAAATCTGCGCTCAGTTTGCTCATGGCACCAATAAAGGCCATTATTTTAGAACTACTCCACGGCTCGAATAGTTCGGTATGGGTTGCTTCGTTAGCCAAATAGCGATAGCTCAGCTGTTGGTTTTTATAGGCAAAATCAATCGCCAACACCTTCCCTTCGGTCGCACTACTAGGGAAGTAATACCAATCATGAGCGCTTTTTTCGAGCCACCCCAGCTCAGTTCCCATTGCTGCCGATGTTTGATAATTGGGGTCATCTGCAGCCACGGTTGTTGCGCAATCAAAGCCCCCAGGCTGATAATTCTGCGGCAGCAAAGGTAATGCGCTGATAACCTGTTGATAATAATCTTCAGCAGGAATCGTTTCGATCGATGGCGAATGATAGTTACCTTGCCCAAGTGCCAAGACACTGAACAACAGCTGCTTTATCATAAATTAATCCCTCAAATATAATTCTTTGAGAATAAAGTATTACAAGCCATTGTGCAAAATGTGGCACTATCATAGGGTATCTGCAGCAAGCGAAGGTTCCATGACAATGAGCACAATTCAGTACTATGCAGGTGTTGATGGCGGTGGCACAAAATGCAGTGTCCATTTATATGACCAAAAAGGCGCACTGCTCGCCAGCGCTGTGGGTGGGCCGGCCAATATTGCGCAGCAGCCACTGCAAGCGCAAAACTCCATTTTAGACGCCTGTGCCGCAGCCTTTGAGCAAGCTGGTATAAGTAGTGATGCATTCGCGACAACCTCGTTATGTGCTGGGTTGGCCGGCGCCAATGTTGCTGCAGCAAAAGCCGCTTGGCAGCAGTGGTCACACCCGTTTGCGCAGCTGCAGGTAATTTCTGATTTACATGCTGCAGTTTATGGCGCCCATAGCGGCCAGCCTGGCGCTGTGATGATTATTGGTACCGGCTCTTGCGCTGCTGGCTGGTCCGGACAACAGCTGCAGCAATGGGGCGGGCATGGTTTTTTACTCGGTGATAAAGGCAGCGGAGCTTGGCTTGGCTTGCGTGCAGTGCAGCATACTCTTGAGATGATCGACGACGTGCAAGCACCGAGCGAATTAGCCCAGCGGGTATTGCAGCAACTGCAGTTAGCCAGCAGCCATGATGTAGTGACCGCTTTACATCAAGCTGCGGCGGCTCGTTTTGCTAGTTTAGCCCCATTAGTGATTGAATTAGCTGACGCTGAAGAGCCGGTGGCGCTGGCCTTAGTGAGCCGTGCCGCAGGGTATTTGGAGGCGATTGGTAATCAAGCGCTAGCGTATACCGGTGGCCGTTTAGTTTTAGTTGGCGGCTTAGCAGAGCGGCTGAGTCATTATTTGAGCCCAAGTTTGCAAAAACACTTAGGAGCAGCTCAACATGGTCCTGAATGGGGCGCCATTGCTTGGTTTCATCGAGGTGTTTTATGCCCAGCCGACTAGCACTTGAAATCGCCGAAACTGCGCAGGTTATCCGCCAGCAAATTAGTGCAAACGAGGTGGTTGTTAGACAATTAGCAGCGCAATTGCAGGCACAACCACCGCACCTGATTATGATGATCGGCCGCGGCACATCGGACCATGCTGGGGTGTTTGCTAAGTATTTATTTGAAGTGGCGTGTGGTGTTCCAGTCGCTGCTGCAGCGCCGTCGGTGGCGAGTTTATATCAGCGCCAATTGCGCTTGACCGGTGCTTTGGTGATTGTGATTTCGCAATCCGGTCGTAGCCCAGATATTGTTGAGCAAGCGGCACAAGCAAAGCGCGGCGGCGCTATGGTAGTGGCTATTGTAAACGCCACCGATAGTCCGCTGTGTCAGCACGCCGACTGGGTGGTTGCCATGCACGCTGGCGCCGAGCACGCGGTGGCGGCCAGCAAAAGTTACTTAGCTAGTTTAAGCGCATTACTGCATATTGCTGCACAATGGCAACACGATGTCGCATTATTGACTGCGTTAGGGCAATTTCCGCAGCAGCTTGAAGCGCTTGCACAGCAACCCTTGTTGATGCAACCAAGTGCCTTGCAGGGCCTGCAGCATTGTATTGTGTTAGGCCGCGGTTTTGGTTACGCGATTGCGCGTGAGGTGGCACTGAAATTAAAAGAAGTGTTGGGTTTGCATGCCGAGGCTTTCAGTAGTGCAGAATTTTTACACGGCCCAGTGACTTTGACTCGGCACCCGTTAACTATTATTGAAATCGCCATCAATGATGAAAGTAGCAGCGCCCATCAACAGCATCTAAGCGCTATTGCGGCGGGTGCTGGGCACACCATTCATTGGCTTGCTGACGCTACCCTGCATCCGCGACTGCAGCCGCTGGCGCTGATGTGGCGTTTTTATCAGGCCTTGGAACATACTGCTCGTAGCCGCGGTCTCGACCCCGACGCCCCACCGGGTTTAAACAAAATAACGGAGACTTACTAGTGTTTGTGTGTGAACGCGTACTGACTCGTGATGGTTGGCTATACCAGCAACAAATAACCTTGCAAGGTAATCACATTCTGAGCATTGATGCGGCGCCAAGCTCACATCACCTGCCCTGCTATAAAGGCAGTTTAGTGCCGGGTTTTATTGATGTGCAAGTGAATGGCGGTGGCGGTGTGCTATTCAACCATGATTGCAGTGTTGGCGCTCTTGAACAGATGATGAAGGCGCATCTTCAGTATGGTAGCACCGCCATGTTACCAACTCTCATCACCGATGATTTTGCCGCCATGGCCAGGGCTGCCGAGGCGGTGATTGCGGCACGGCGCCAAGGTATTGCCGGCATTATTGGTGTGCATTTTGAGGGGCCGTGGCTCTATGCTGGGCGCAAAGGCGTGCATCGCGCTGACTATATGCGTGCGCCAACTGCCGCTGAGCTGGCTTTATTAAAGAATCCAGAACTTGGTGTGGTCATGGTCACGTTAGCCCCGGAAATGGTTACTACTGAGATCATCAGCCAATTAGCTGATGCGGGTATACGGGTCATGCTTGGCCATACCGATGCGAGCGCAGAGTTGGCCAACCAAGCATTTGCTGCTGGCGCGGTCGGCTGCACGCATTTATTCAATGCGATGTCGCAGTTGCAGGGGCGCTCGCCTGGGGTTGTTGGCGCCTGTTTAGCCAATGATAGTTACGCCGGGATCATTATTGATGGTCACCACGTGGCACCAGAAGCATGTCGGCTTGCCTACAAAGCCAAGGGTGTTGAGCGCTTGATGTTGGTGACTGATGCCATGGCATTCGCGGCGACTGATGCCGACCAGTGTGATTTATTCGGCGTCACTATTCGCCGCGAAGACGATCGCTTAACCACCGCCGATGGCACCTTAGCCGGATCATGTTTAACCATGATTGCTGCGCTACAAAACGCTATACGTCTATGCGGCATGCCTTTGGCTGATGCCGCCTGTATGGCAAGTACGACACCAGCTACGTTATTGGGCATAGAACAGCGCCAAGGCCATCTTGCTGCGGGTATGCTGGCTGATATGGTGTTGCTGAACGATGCGCTGCAAGTACAACAGGTATGGCAGCATGGACAACCGCTGTACACGGAGATAAAACAATGAAAACTTGGCTGCCAATGGTTACCCTCGGGGTATTATTCTTTATCTTCGGCTTTGTTACCTGGCTTAACGGTGCGCTGATTCCTTTTCTACAAATCATTTCTGATTTGAGCGAATTTCAAGCGCTGCTGATTGCCTTTAGTTTCTACATTGCTTACGTAGTGATGGCGCTGCCGATGTCCTGGTTATTAGATAAAAGCGGCTATCAAAAAGGCATGGTCATTGGCTTGGCATTGATTGCGATGGGCCTATTATTATTTGTACCTGCCGCGCAAACACAATGGTTTGGAATATTTTTGACGGCGCAGTTTGTGGTCGGCTCTGGCCTGACGATTTTACAAACCGCGTCGAATCCCTACATTACTCGACTTGGCCCGGAACAGTCAGCAGCCGCGCGAATTGCGGTGATGGGCATACTCAACAAATGTGCTGGGGTACTCGCGCCGTTATTTTTTACTTGGTTAGTACTGGCTGATTTACCGCAGATTTCGCAGAGTATGTTGGCCAGTTTACCTGCACTAGAGCGCGCTCAGCAGGTCGAGCAGATGGCTAACCAGCTGATTGCACCTTATATCGGTATGGCATTGTTCTTGCTGTTGGTTGCAGCAGTGTTTGCAGCCATTAAATTGCCCCCCATCGAAGAGCAAGCACCAGCACATGATGCCCAGAGTATTTGGCAGTTCCCGCAGCTTGTTTTAGGCGCAATAGCACTGTTTTTTTACGTTGGCGTCGAGGTTATTGCCGGCGATACCATTGGCATGTACGGCGCGCAGCTAGGCTTGTCGCATTACAGCGTGCTGACTTCGTATGTCATGGTCGCCATGGTGCTCGGTTATCTGCTCGGGTTGTTGCTGATCCCGCGCTGGCTAAGCCAAGTGGCTGCATTGCGTTGGTCGGCCGCGCTCGGTTTATTATTGACCACACTGCTGCTAGTGAGCTCTGCCACGGATCACTGGATTGCCGAATTAGCCTGGGGCTGGTCAGGTATTCCAACCACGCCGAATAGCGTGACATTTTTGGCTCTGTTAGGGTTTGCTAACGCCATGGTATGGCCGACTATCTGGCCATTAGCCTTGGCAGGGCTGGGGTCGTTCACCGCTCGCGGTTCAGCAATTCTGATTATGGGCATAGCGGGCGGCGCGCTATTACCGCTGTTGTACGGTTGGCTTGCGCAGCAGTCGAGTATGCAAAACGCGTATGCGCTGTTGTTGATTGGCTATGCGGTGATTGGTAGTTATGCATGGCGTGGCTATCGGTTGCGGCATTGGTGAGTCAATGCCAGCTATAGTCAGCACCGAACGCTTGATCATCCGGCCATTTAGACTGGACGATGCTGCGTTTATTGTGAACTTACTTAACCAACCAAGTTTTATAGCGAACATTGCCGATAAACAGGTGCGGAGCTTAGTTGATGCCGAGAATTACTTGTTAAACGGCCCGTTGAAAAGCTATCAGCAGCATGGTTTTGGGCTCTGGTTAGTTGCGTTAAAACAGACTGAAGCACCGATCGGTATGTGCGGTATTTTGCAGCGGGCAGAATTGGAGCATGCTGATATTGGCTATGCACTGCTGCCTGAATTTTGTCGGCAAGGTTATGCATTTGAGGCCGCGCAAGCAGTGCTGCATTACGCGGTTCAACAACTTGAATTAGCAACCATACTGGCCATTACCAAGCCCACGAATACCAGCTCAAATAAGCTGCTGGTTAAACTTGGCTTAGAGTTACAAGGCCAGTTGCAAATCTACGGTAGCGCAAACAACTTGTACCAATATCAGCCAGCAAATCTCAGCTGAAGCTGAATAACGGCGGTAGCACTATCACCACAACCAAAGCCCACACCACATAGACTGGAATCATCGCCGTTTGCCATTGTTCCAGCGCATTAAAGCCCTGTTTGCGGCGCAAGAAATGCCAGTAATGCCAGGCATAGCCGCTTAGGCTAAATAACAGAATAAGGTTTTCACCTAGCGCCGCGACCCGGTTGGCACTGAAGCCAAATTCGAAGAGTCGCCCGGAAATTGCCATCAGGGCGATCAAATCAAGTAGTAATGCGGCGCTGACTAAAAGCCACTGCAGGGCATCAAAGAGCCCTGGAGCTCGGTGTGGGTCGCGCGATGAAACACCGTAGAGCAGCAGCCCAAGCACCACCACGAGTAAAATATCTAAGCCAATTAAGACCTCGCGCTCTAGCGCAAAACTTTGACCGGTTAACAACATAGTTATTATCAAGGTCACCAACACGATGACAAACAATGGCGTAAAGACTCGGGTTAATACCGGGGCCATACTTTCTAATAACGATTGCTTTGCTTCGACCAGATAGGCAGCTATTACTAGCGCTCCCATAGCGCCGCAGGGCAAGATCCATGTCGCCACCAGAACATCAATATCGAAGCCGATAAAGCTAAACAAGCCAATGGTAACAGCTGTGAGCACGCCGCCACCTAAGGCGATCAGTACATAGTAAATGGCGAACTCACCCGAGAAACGAATGAAATCCATACGGCGACTCTGACTTTGCCAAAAGTTGCCGGTATAGCACATGCCAATCACAAACCACAGTGCAATCGGAACATGGATAGCGCTGAGCATCAAGGTATCGGCGTAGTCGACAAACGGATAAGCGTTCACCGCTAGCGACAAAAGTAACGATGCGCCACTTAATAGCAGCCAGCCGTGCAGACCGAGCTGGCGCTTGATAACAAAGTAGGCGCCAATAAAAGGTAAGCCAAATAAGGCTAAGTTCTGCGGATAAAATAAGTCAGCATAGTTATCGTTATAGGGTACCCAGCCGGTTAAATCTGGCAGCTTAATGGCTATCGCGGCGGCTATGGCCAGCACCAATACGACGAATAATTCCCGATACCACCCGTGACCTTGTTCAGGTTGACTGTAGACTAAATGCTGCCACAATCGGCGCGAATGCACCTCGGCGTATTCACGCGCTACGCTATCCAGTTTACCGAGTCGTTTGCTAGCAATAAGAAACGCCTCATCGGCGCTCAAACCGCCTTGTTGCAAGCGTTCCATATCAGCGCGAAGGTGATCCTCGAGCTCGTCGGCATCGACTGCGGTAATGGCACGATGTTGTTCCAGATACTGGCGCCATGCCGCTATTTGGGCATCGCTGTTAAAGGGCTTTTCAGGCGAAGTGGCCATCGCGCAAGGCTCCTGCTGGTTGCTGAGTATTGTTCCAAATACGGCTGAGAGTTTGGGTAATTAGTTGCCATTGCTGCTGTTGCTCGCGCAGGCTGCGTTTGCCTAAATCTGTTAACGCGTAATATTTGCGTTTACGACCGCTTTCAGCCACGCGCCAGCGTGCCTCCAGAAAGCCTTGTTGTTCAAGCCGATGTAGTAACGGGTATAGCATGCCATCGGTCCAGTTCAGTGCACCGCCCGATAGCTGTTCTACCTTTTTGGCAATATCATAACCGTAGCTTTCACCGTCAGCTAAAATGCCGAGTACCAGCGGGGTGGATGAGGCGGCCATTAAATCTTTTGAAAGGTTCATGCGTTATACCTAGAAGCACAATGTATTAAAATTGTATACCTAGAAGAACTAGGTATGCAATAGTTTCTGCATTGATTTATATTGATATTGGGTGCGCCGAGCGCCTATGTCACTGTCGAGGAAGCAACATGTTACGTCTTATCGGTAATGTTTTATGGTTTATTCTGGGCGGTGTTATTATGGGCTTAGGCTGGTGGTTAGCGGGCTTGGTGGCTGCTGTCAGCATCATAGGTATTCCATGGGCTAAATCCTGTTTCGTCATGGGTGCGTTCTGTTTCTTTCCTTTCGGCAAAGATGCTATTGGTCGTGATGAGCTCTATGGTCGCGAAGATATTGGTACTGGCGGCCTAGGCTTGCTGGGTAATATCATTTGGTTTTTAGCAGCGGGTTGGTGGCTGGCGCTAGGTCACGTGCTCTCAGCGCTAATTAATTTCATTACCATTATTGGTATTCCATTTGGTATTCAGCACCTAAAATTAGCCGGCATTGCGCTGGCACCAGTCGGTAAAACCGTGGTTAGTAATGAAGAAGTGCAGGCGGCGCGTATGGTTAACGCAACCGCCAGCGTGATGCGTAAGCGCGGGATCTAGCCTGCTAAACCAATCAAGTAATCGGCGATAGCACCCATGCCAGTGCGTTCGCCGCCAGCGCGTTGTTCAGCGCCACTATTGTAGTTGGTGTTAGTATTCACGTCATAGACGAACAGTTGACCTTGTTGATCTTCAATAAACTCAATACCGGCCACATCGACCCCCGCTTGTGCCAAGAATTGCTCCAATTGGGCAATGATCGGATGGTTATTCCAGCGATTGGTCAGCGTAAATTTGTGCTCGTTGGCAAGCGGTTGCTCAACCGTTGGACAAAACGCATCACCGATATCGCACACGTCAGCGGGGCATAGTTCAAAACCCTGTTCAGTATTCACTTGCACGGTATAAAGAAATTTACCGCCGATAAATTCAGCACGGGTGATATAAGGCTCAGCGGGTTGAATATAGGCCTGCAATAGCCAAATACCGTCAAGTGGGTCGGCGTACTGGTCACTATCAATGAATTGCGTTAGTGCGGCTAAATTATCAAAACGGCTTACACCGAGCCCTTTACCACCGCGGTTAGGCTTCAAAATCAGGGGCCAGTGGGCAAAGTTTTCGGCAGCAGCAAGCAATTCAGCACGCCCGACTACAGCTCGGGTAGCCGGCACTGCCAGTCCGACCTGTTGTAGCGCCGCATATTGTGACAATTTACAAACTTCGAGGGCTAGTGCACGAGTGCCATTGACTACGGTGCGTTGTTGACTCTCTAGCCAGGTCAGCGCCATTCGGGTTAATTCAGGGGCAAAACGATGGCCGCGAGTATGCGACGAAGCACTCATGCGATTGTAGTAGACTGCATCATCAGCTGGCTGATCAAAGGCAACGATACCGACATCTAAGAACCATTCCTGCACCATCACACCGCGTTCAGCAAAAGCCGCACGTAATGGCACCACCCACTCCTCGTTTTCGTGCATAATGACGATATTGCGCATAACACCTTCTCATGATTAACCGCAGTTTGCCGGTATTCTAACTCAAACCAGCATAGTTATTTTGATAATCGCGTTATACCATAGAGTAATTAAACAGTAGGAGCGCCACCTCATGCAATGGATGATATACGGAGCCAATGGGTACACTGGTGAATTAATAGCCAACTATGCCAAGAGTTTAGGTCATCAGCCAATTCTGGCTGGCCGCTCGGAAAACAAAATAGTTGCGCTAGCCAAGCAGCTCGAGTTGCCTTATCGCGTAGTCGATTTAGCCGATAGTCAAGCACTCCGGCAAGCCTTGGGTGATGTTCAACTGGTGGTGCATTGCGCTGGTCCATTTGAATTGACGGCGGCGCCAATGATTGATGCCTGTATCGCGACAGCGACGCATTATCTCGATATTACCGGTGAGTTAACGGTCTTTGAATATGCTCATCAGCGCGATGCTGAGGCCCGTGCTGCCGGTATCGTGCTGTGTCCTGGGGTTGGTTTCGATGTGATCCCAACGGATTGCGTTGCCGCCCAATTAAAAGCACTACTACCTGACGCTACCGAACTGACCTTAGGTTTCGATTCGTCATCGCGCATGAGCCGCGGTACGGCCAAGACCAGTGTACGCCGTTTAGGTGAAGGTGGAGCAGTGCGGCGCAATGGCGTGATCACCCCAGTGCCACTCGCATACCGGACTCGTCGCATTGATTTTGGCGGCGGTGAAAAATTGGCTATGACGATTCCATGGGGTGATGTCTCAACCGCTTATTACAGCACTGGCATTGGCTCTATTGAGGTCTATATTCCGGCCTCACCGGGCCTGGTTAAACGACTGAAGCGCTTGAATTATTTGCGCTGGTTATTGCGTTTTGAATGGGTGAAAAATGTGCTCGCGAAAAAAATTGATCAGCAACCAGCTGGGCCCAGTGAGAAACAGCTAGAGCAGGCTATCACCTATGTTTGGGGCGAGGCACGAAATGCCGCTGGTGAGCAGCAACAACTGCGCTTAAAGGTAATGAACGGCTATCGCTTAACCAGTTATGGTGCTGTTGATATTGCCTTACATGTACTCGCCAACGCACCGAGTGGAGGTTTTTATACGCCATCGCTGTTGTGCGGCAAAGACTGGGTTAAACGCTATGAGGTTGATTAAAGAAATACAGCTTTTGTGCTGTTTTTTTACTTGCGCGGTGATCAGCCTGCCAAGCTTCGCTCAAGCCACTGAGCAACTTGATGAACAGGTCGAGTTGATTGATGATTTTGACCTTATTGGTACCTTTTGGGAGTTATCCGAGGAGCAAAAACGCGGCACCTTTCATTTGCGCACCTATGAACCCAATTTTATTTTGGCAGCGCACCACACATCGAATATCAATAAGCAGCCAAACTCGCCAAGCCGCGGTCCCTCTGAGCCGATCGACTCGTATAAACCGAACGAAGTAAAACTGCAGATATCGCTACGCACTAAAATCATGGAAGATCTTTTGCTGCCAAATGCCGACTTATGGGTATCGTATACCCAGACTTCATTATGGCAGATGTGGAACCCAAGTGATTCGGCGCCGTTTCGCAGCACGGATTACAACCCGGATATATTTTATATCGTACCGGTGACTCAAGAGTGGGACTTTTTGCCGGGCGATGCTCGTGTGCGCTTCGCAAAAGTCGGTTTTGCCCATGAATCGAATGGGAATCGCCGACCTGATTCGCGTAGTTGGAACTATTTACATTTTGGTGGCGCAGCTCAGTTGGGCGATTTTATTTGGGATAGCACCTTTAAGCAGCGTATTAATGAAGTAGGTGATGATGATGATAATCCCGATCTTGTTCGTTATCGGGGAACTTTTGAAAATCGTCTAGCTTGGATTAATGACACTCACACCTATAGCTTAACCCGCGTATCACGCGATTTATCTGTTCATCGCGGCTCTTGGCAGTTTGATTTCACTATGCCGTTTAATAGCAACCAGCCCGACGGTTTGCGATTTTATGTGCAGATATTCTCCGGCTATGGTGAAACGTTATTGGATTACAATCATCGCCAAAATCGTATTGGCGTCGGTGTTTTACTGTTGAATTTTTAATAGCTAAGATTGGACCACATAGAATGAGTAGCAATTACTTACTAGCAATGTATCACAAGGTGCTGAAGTGGCCGTTTGGCCGGCAAATCTTTGCCCGTATATTTGCCAATAAAGCGCCCTACTTTAAAACCATTAAACCTTTGATAACCGAATTACGGCCGAATTATTGCGAGCTGACCTTTGCTAAGCGCAAAGCAGTGCAGAATCATATTGGCACGGTGCACGCTATTGCCTTATGCAATGGTTTAGAAATGGCTATGGGCGCCCTAGCAGAAGCTTCAATTCCGGGCCATTTACGTTGGATCCCCAAGGGTATGACGGTGCGTTATACTGCCAAGGCGGATAGCGATATTCGGATTGTTGCGCAAACTCCAGACGATATCTGGCAGGAAGGTGATGTTGATGTCGCAGTTGCCGGTTATCGAGCCGATGGCACAGCGGTGATCGAAGGCCACATCACTATTTATGTATCGAAAAAACCACAGCGAAATAATCATGACTGACAGCCAACAGCAATGCCCACAATGCCAATCCACCTTTGCCTATTTTGACGGTACTATTTGGGCTTGCCCTGAGTGCGGTCATGAATGGTCGGCACAAGAGCTTGCTGCCGGCGCTGCTACGAAGGTCTATCGCGATGCCAATGGCAACGAGTTAAACGATGGCGATAGCGTTACCGTGATTAAAGACCTAAAGGTCAAAGGATCATCACTGGTGGTGAAAGTCGGCACCAAAGTGAAGAATATTCGTTTGACCGACGAGGGTGACCACGATATCGATTGCAAAATTGACGGTATTGGCCCAATGAAGCTAAAAACTGAGTTTGTCAAAAAGGCCTAAGCCGTTACCTACTGGCGCGGCAAACGTGCTATTCCAGCGGCTGATAGACTGGAAATATACCAATAATCAGCTGTTTCGAGCACTCCAGTGGTTTGCGGATAAGAGCCATTGGGGTCTTGTAGATTCTGCAATACCGTACCTGCAGCATTAATTTTCACCACGTGGCCGTAGTTACGGGCTTTTGGTCGCATACCGCTCGGTAAGCGCTGCACTAGTTTGCGTAGCCATGGATAAGGCGCTAAAGCATCTAAGTTCGCGTCACGCGGCGACACCAAACCAAGCCAAAAATCATCGCCGTCGAGGGCGCGATTAATGTTATCGGGAAAGCCCGGCAAATTATCGATCGCCACCTCAACCACACCCTCTCGAGCGCCATCAACGTAAACTCGTAACACTCTATACAGTGCGGTCTCGACCACTAATACCGACTGTTGATCAGCGCTGATGGCAACACCATTGGCAAATTCTAATCCAGCTAACACCACCTCAGTGTGACCAGTGCGAGGGTCATAACGCAGCAAGCGCCCATGCCCACCATGCTCCATAATGTCCAGTAGGCTCGCGGCATAGGTCCCACCATTAGCAGCCGCCGCAAATTTACTCGAGGCGTCGGAAAAATAGATACGGCCGTCAGCGGCGATATCAACATCGTCGGCATAGCCAATAATTTCGCCATTAACGCTATCGGTCAATACCGTTATCGAGCCGTCGGGAGTAATACTAAGCAAGCCTTTGTATGCATCTGCGACAATCAGCTCACCGCTCGCAGAGAATTCCATACCAAGCGGACGCCCGCCAGTATCGGCAAAGGTTTCGACCTCTGCATGCCAATCAGAGAGACGTAAAATGCGACCGTCATGGTTTGATAAATACAGCCTTCCTGCTGTATCAATGACCATATCCTCGGCGCCATGTATGCTATCGTAGTGATTCACTTCAACAGTTGCCAATCGTTGGTTCACTATAAAGTCACCGACATAGCCATTATTAATAGGGGCTTGCCAGGCAACCGGTGTCACTGCAACCGGCCAAAATAGTAAGTATCCCAACACAGCCATAATAATTAGAATTGTAGTTCGCATAACACCACTCCTATTAGTCTGGATCTATGATTGCTGGATTACCATCGTTGAGTTATCGCCACGCCTAGCTGTAGTTCGCGACCGACGCCCGGTTCAAAGGAACGGCCATTGCTTTGATTGACCACTACCGAGCCAACGTAGTCTTGATCGGTGGCATTATGAAGTTTTAGCCAGGGCTGAATTTCGCTATCACCCCATTGCCAATTCTGGCTTATCGATAGATGCCATAATAAGTGGCTGGGAGCGATAACCGTATTGCTATCATTTGCTGCGATCGTGCTACGATAATCACTAATTAGGCTAACAACAGTCGGTATATTTAAATTCGCTGGCTGCCAATTAAGTTGACTATAAGCAAGCTTCCGTGCAACTCCGGGTAAGCGCTGCTGATTACTATAGCGTGCATCAATATAGTTAGCGGAAAAACGCCAATCGAACTGCGCATGCAATTGCCACTGCTGTTCAAATTCAACCCCGCGGCGTGCGGTGTTTGCCGCATTGATATAAATGGTTCGGCCATCACGGTTTTCATCCACTACAATCTCATCGCTGCTATCAATACGGTAGAAATTTAACTGGGCTCGCCATAGCTCATAATTCCATTTGAGCCCCGCCTCCCACTGTTGATTATAGGCTGGACCAAGCTGCTGGTTAAGACCAGCACCCTCTGCACTATAAGCTAGCTCAGTTAAGGTGGGGGTTTCAAAGCCACGGCCGCGGGCCACGAATGCATGGGTGTGTTGGTTGAGCTGATAATTAACGCCAACATTCCAGCTCCACGCTGCATTGTTGCGACTGCCACTGTCGTTTGGACTGGTGCTGGTGATGTAATAGTCGGTCACGTTAAACCGCAGCTGGCTGTAGCGCATACCAGCGATCAGCTGCCAGGCTTTGGCTGGCTGCCATTGCCACAAGCTATAGGCAGCTTGATTAGTCACTTCGCCTTGTTCATCGCGACGCAATTCGTCGCGTTCACCAAAGTTATTAACGTAACCGTAGCGCCGATCCTGCTGCTCTGATCGTGTTAATCCGAATGTTACTTTTAACGGTTTTACTCGATTTACTGCGGTGTTTAAGGCAGCGTCAAAACCGCGGAAATCACGTTGCAGGTCGATCACCCCACCAGAACTGTTGGCGGCGACGCCGGTAAAGGGTAGGTATTGTGTAACCGCGCGGCTGCCTTGCCATAAACTAATATGCCAGGGTTGTTGCGGGTTGGTGTTGCGCAAGGTCAGCGAACCCTGTTTGTGGTGAATTTGCTTGCGGGTATTAAAGGTACTGGCGCCAGCAAAGGTCTGCTCAGGATTTTCAGCCCACGCGGCGGGGCTTAAGCTGCCTGGGTCTTGCAACAATGGCGCGTTATTGTCGTCCAGCCGCACTATGAGTTCATGCTCAGCGCCAAGTGTACGATACCAGCGCAATGCTACTTGGTCGCGCTCGGCACTATTGTGCGGTCGTGGGCCATCCGTTCTGAGCCGTGCAGCCATGACTCGCAGCGCTTGCTGATCGCTAACCCAGTCACCCTGAAGTACACCACGAGCGGTATTATTGGCGCCACCGAATAATTGTAGTTGCAGCATTGATTGGTCTGGATTGCGGCTACGCCAATCAATCACGCCGCCAGCAGCGTTACCGTAAAGGCTTGCCAGCGGGCCACGAATGACCTGTACGTTATCGGCTTCATCAAGGAAAATCGACGAGGTTTGTGCTTGCCCATCGGGCATACTGAGCGGAATACCGTCCAGCAACAGCAACACGCCGCGCACTCCAAATGCTGATCGGGCACCGAAACCACGCATCACAATACGGCTATCTTGCGCATAGTTAGCGCGACTGTCGGCTTGTACCCCCGCTAAGCCACTGAGTAATTCAGCGGCATCAATACGTAACCCAGGTAGTTGCTGTCGTTGTGACAACTGGCTCACCGCAGCAGGTGCACTGCGAGCTAGGCCTTGGGTTGAGGCGGTGACTTGCAAGCGTTCATCGACCAACAAGTCAAGCTCTTGATAGGCGTGTACCGAACCACTCAACATAGCGGCTAAGGCGCATGTTAGCCCTCGGTACCGCAATACTTTAGAGCACTGCAGCGGCATATTAGTTAGCCGGTTTCACTTGAATCAATTTACCGTTGCGTTCATCAGTAAGCAGATACAAATGGCCGTCAGGGCCCTGCTCAATATCACGCAAACGGGCGTTAAGTTCGCCGAAAATGCGCTCTTCGTGCATGATCCGTTCACCATCTAGATCAAGCCGAGCCACTACTGAACCACGCAATGCGGTGACCAGTAAGTCGCCTTGCCAGGCCGGAAAAGCATCACCGCTATAGAACAGCATATTGGATACCGCAATCGATGGCAGCCAATAGTAATGCGGTTGCTCAGTTCGTGGCGCCGCGGTAAGTGGGCTAATTATGCTGTTGTCATAGTTAATGCCGAAGGTTGCAATCGGCCAGCCGTAATTGGCGCCCGCGCGAGCGATGTTAATTTCATCGCCACCTTTCGGACCGTGTTCGTTGGTCCATAATTCACCGGTGTCAGGATGCAGTGCTGCGCCTTGCACATTGCGGTGACCCCACGACCAGATCTCTTTGGCAGCGCCCGGTTGATTTACAAATGGATTATCAATCGGCACCCGGCCGTCTTTGTGAATCCGCAGCACTTTACCGTTATGATTATCGAGTGCTTGCGCATCGTCGCGGCGATTACCGCGGTCACCGAGGGTGATAAAAAGATAGTCACCGTCGGCTGAAAACACTAACCGTGAACCAAAATGATGATTACTAGCCCATTTCGGACTGGCGCTAAAGAGTACTTTCACATCGCTTAATTGGTTACCGTCGAATTTAGCTCGAGCTACTGCGGTGCTGGACCCGTTGGCACCGGCTGGCGCTGGTTCAGCATAGCTCAGATAAATAAATTGATTGTTGGCGTAGTCAGGGTCGAGTACCACATCAAGCAAGCCGCCTTGACCTTGTGCGACGACTTTAGGAACTCCCGCTATAGGCGCTGAAATATCACCGTTTAGGGTCAATTGGCGTAAATTACCAGCGCGTTCAGTGACTAATAGTGAGCCATCAGGCAAAAATGCCATACCCCATGGAAATTCAAGCCCTTCAGCAATGGTGTTTAACTGCACCTGATGGCGCTCGGTTTCTACCACTGTGGCAGCGGCGCTGTGATTGATAAATAAATTGAGTAAACCGGCTATGGCGGTAGCGATGACTCGTTTAGTACGCATAATATCAGCTCCTTTAGGGCGTGATGATCACATCACTCAACGTAATGTTGGCTCGGGTAATAATGTTGAGATCGCTTCGGCAACTTTGCGAAAGGTCTGTCGACGGGTTGTTGTGGCCCGATACACTAAGCCAATTTCGCGCGATGCTTGGCGTCCTGACGGGCGCAATGCCACCAGCTCAGTTCCGCTCAGAATGCCACGGTCAATAGCTAACTGCGGTAAAAAGGTTGCACCAGCACGCGCATCAGCCATTTGTACCAAACTGTGTAAGCTGGTTGCGGTAAAGGCATTAATTTTTACTGAATCAGCAAGTTCACAGGCATTCACCGCATGACCACTCAAGCAATGTTCGCGTTCCAATAAAAATATTGAATGGTCCGGTAGCAAGCCATAGTTAACCGGTTCTTTTAATGCCGCTGCTTGGCTTTTATGAACCACCAACTTGAATGGGTCATGGCCTAGCACGTAAACCTGATTGCCCTGCAAATCAACCGGTAATGCTAACAACACCACATCGAGTTCGCCATTGCGCAATTGACTCATCAAGGTGGTGGTGGTGTCCTCACACAAGTGTAGTTGTAATTTCGGATATTCGCGTTGCATCAGCCTAGATAATTCACCGAGCAGAAACGGCGCGATGGTTGGGATACAACCGAGCCGCAGCGGTCCCTCCATTTGCTTACCCTGGCTCATTGAAAAATTCACCAGTTCTTCTGCTGAGGTCAAGATACTGCGGGCTTGTTCAACAACTTCTTCACCCATAGCGGTAAATAAAAACGATTTATGATCGCGCTCGATCAATTGACAACCCAGTTGTTCTTCGAGATTCTGGATACCGCTACTGAGTGTTGACTGGCTGACATGGCAGGCTTGAGCAGCGCGATTAAAATGCTGATGTTGATGCAGTGCCAGCAAGTAACTGAGGTTTTTTAAACTAGGTAGCTTGGTCATTAGTGACTCTCATAACGACATACTTGATGCAACGATAGTGTATAGATATTTTCGATTATCATAGCCGCTTTTATTCGGTTGAACAAATAAACTCAGCTGTCATCATAGCGTCATACGAGCCAGCTAATATTGGCTCATCTCCCTGAGATCTGGTTGTTATGTATCTTTGCACCCGAGCTGTTTTTCAGTCTCGGGTGTTTTTTTAGCAAAGCCATGATCAAACGCAGCTTTCTGCCCGCGTAATTAAACATTTCCCTGAAATTTGTTAGTAAATTTCGCTATACTTAGCACAGACCTTTTGGTGCATTATTGGTGCCGTCTAGGGTGAGCAATGGTGGGGTAAAACGATGGAACAAAAAATTAAGGTGTTAGCGGCTAATCAAGTGAAGATTGAACGGCCTGACCCAAACCAAGGCAACAATGCTTACCCGCCCCGTAATCGTATCTACGTGCGTGATGTTAAAGGGTCATTAGAATGGTTCCGGCGTAGTTTTGGCTTCATTTTATTGTTCGTTTTCGCACTCATTCCATTTTTGCAATACAACGGCGAACAAGCCGTGCTGCTCGATATTATGGCGCAACGCTTCCGTATTTTTGGGCTGACATTATGGCCACAAGATCTGACTATTTTAGCTTGGGTTACTATTGTCGCGGCGTTTTCATTGTTTTTTGTGACCACCCTTTATGGTCGGGTTTGGTGCGGTTTTATGTGCCCACAAACTACCTGGACCTTTATCTTTATGTGGTTTGAAAAAAAGATTGAAGGTACCCGCAACCAGCGTATGTCGCTTGATCGGCGCAGCTGGGATTTCGATAAGCTTTGGCGAAAAGTAGCCAAACATGTTTCATGGCTGGCAGTGGCGTTATTAACCGCGTTAGTCTTTGTCGGCTACTTCACCGATATTCGTACGCTATTTGTCGAATTTTTCACCTGGCAAGCGAGTTTTTGGGCAATTTTTGCGGTGCTTTTCTTCACCTTCGCAACCTACGGTAACGCGGGTTGGATGCGGGAAATTATGTGTACCCATATTTGCCCTTATGCGCGCTTTCAATCAGCCATGTTTGATCCCGATACAGTGACTGTATCTTACGACGCTAAACGTGGTGAACCCCGTGGCGGACGCTCACGTAAAATGCCGCATGAGCAACTAGCTGAGAATAATTTAGGCGATTGTGTTGACTGCAACTTGTGTGTGCAGGTTTGCCCAACCGGTATTGATATTCGTAACGGCCTGCAATACGAGTGTATTAACTGCGGTGCCTGTGTCGATGCCTGTAATGAAACGATGGATAAAATGAATTACCCGCGTGGCTTGATTCGCTTTACCACTGAGCGCAATTTACAAGGCGGCGTGACCCGTAAAGTGCGTTTCAAAAGTGTTGGCTATGCCGTTGCAGTGGTGGTGATGAGTGGCTTGTTGGTATGGGATATCGTGACCCGTGAGCCACTGAAAGTAGACATTATACGCGACCGCAATCAGCTCTATTCTATTAACATGGATAGCTGGGTAGAAAACGTTTTTACTTTGAAAATTCTAAATAAGTCGCAGTTACCCGAGAACTATAGCATTCGCATTGAAGGGTTCAGTGATTTTACCCTAACCGGGCAAGTCAGCTTGACCGTTGCTGGCGGTGAAGTCGCTACCGTACCGCTCACCTTAGCAGTGAATCCTGACGAAGTACTGCAACGGGTACAAGACGTGACCTTTGTGGTGCAGAACGCCGCTGGTGATGTACAGCAAAAACAAGTAACGACCTTTATTTATGAGTAAACCAGCGGCGGCCGACGATTTTAGTTTCAGTGCGCTCACCCCTGATCTGATTGCTAACGCGCTCGCCAGCGTAGGGGTTGATCCGCAGTCAGGTTTGTTGGCGCTAAACAGCTATGAAAACCGCGTGTATCAATTCCTCGCCGACGATAATCGTCGTTATGTCACTAAATTTTATCGACCTGCGCGTTGGAGCAATGCGCAAATTCTCGAAGAACATGCTTTTACCCGCGAGCTGGCGCAACAGGAAGTGCCCGCCGTTGCACCTCTTGAGCTCAATGGCAACACCTTACACAGCTACCAAGATTACCGTTTTGCGGTATTCCCAAGCGTTGGTGGGCGAGCAGTTGAGCCAGGTGATCTCGATCAGCTCGAACGTATAGGTCGGCAAATTGGACGCTTGCATGCAGTTGCACAGCAGGGCTCATTTATCTATCGACCAGGGTTAAGTTACCAAGAATTTATTACCGATGCCTTGCTTACCCTGCGCCAATCACCGCTGTTACCCGACAACCTACAAAGTGCATTTTGGGCTATTGCCGAGCCGATTGCTGAGTTATTGCGTGACGTTGATTTTCAGCGCTTCGAAAAACAACGTTTGCATGGTGACTGCCATGTTGGCAATATGCTGCTGCGCGATGAGCAACTCACTTTTGTTGATTTCGACGATGCTCGCAGCGGTCCAGCTATTCAAGATCTGTGGATGATGGTGGCTGGTGATGATCGCCGTAGTCGCTGGCAGCAGTTTGATGCGTTAATTAGCGGCTATGAAGATTTTTGTGAATTCGATACTGATCAAGGCGTATTGATTGAACCCTTGCGTACTTTTCGTATCATACACTATATGGCTTGGTTAGCCCGCCGTTGGGACGATGCCGCATTTCGTCGTGCTTTCCCCTGGTTTGCAGAACAACGCTACTGGGAGCAACAGGTGCTGACTTTAAAAGAACAATTTGCTCTATTACACGATGATCCACTTGAATTAAGGATATATCCATGAAGAAGTTATTGTTTGCTGTGATGGCATTAATTATGTGGCCAGCCGCCGCGCAAGATTTTAAAGAAGGCGTGCATTATGAAGTGATTGCAGAAACCGCCACGGCAAAACCAGAAGCGATTGAATTCTTCTCATTCTATTGTGGCGCTTGTTTTCGCTATGAACCGATTGCTGCAGCATTAAAAGCAGCCTACCCAAGCGCCTTCAGAAAATCGCATGTGCCGGTTGGTAATGATGAGTTTGCCAAGAGCATTTTACGCGCCACGGTTGTTGCCGAGCGTATGAAGGTTGCTGAAGGCTTCAGTGCCATGTACTTCCGTCGTCAGCATGTAGAACAAAAACCAGTTATGAAAGTACAAGATTTACATGACATGTTGCGGGCGCAAGGCCTTACTGATGATCAAGTAGAAAAAGCTATGGCTAGCTTTATGGTCAAAGTTGCTGCCGATCGAATCGAAAAAGAAGCCCAGAAGTATAGTGTGCGGGTTACCCCAACATTCATCGTTAATGGTAAATATCGTATTAATCCACAAGGCTTAGCCGACAGTGAAGAATTTACTACCGAGATGGTTAAACTAGTGGGCTATCTGCTCGATAAGAAATAACCGATTACTGACGAGCTGCTGCCCGCTGTAGCAGCTCGTTGTAAGTTTTATCCTTAGCTACCCAACGCGTATTCAGCCAGCTTTGAAAGTGCTGTTTAAACCCGTCGTCATGCAAATAATCACCGATTAAATCGCTCGTTATCGGCAGCGTTTCTACCTTCACATAGACCTCTCGCAATTGTCCACTAAGTAGTTGCCAAACCACTGTGCGTGGCCCTGGTGGGTAGACAATGGTGATATTCAAAATAGCATCAAACTGCTGCCCCATAGTTTGTAAGGTAAACGCTGTTCCACCGGCTTTTGGCATCAGCAAATGCTTAAAGGTATTGCCCTTTTTAGCGTGTTTCTGGCGGGTAAAACGGGTGCCTTCACAGAAGTTAATGACGGTGGTGGGAATGTGGCGAAACTTCTCACATTTTTTCTGTGTGGTAATGATGTCTTTGCCTTGCAAGTGTGGGTTTTTCGCTAAAAACTCACGCGAATAACGTTTCATAAACGGCATGTCTAAAGTCCAGCAGCCAAGCCCAATCAGTGGTAGCCAGATCAATTCTTGTTTCAGAAAAAATCGTGGCATCGGCATATAGCGGCAAGCCAAATGCATGAGCACTGGAATATCCACCCAACTGCGATGATTAACAATAATCATGTACCAGCGGTCACGATGCAGTTGGTGGTCGCCTTCAATGTGCCAGCGCATCGGCTGGGTCAAGCGAAACAACATCGACATAGCGTAACCCCATAGCCTAAACACGCTATTGGCTAGGCTAGAAAACCACCGTTGTACTGGAGCAAAGGGCAGTAGCAATTTGGGCAAGCCAATGATGATGATCATCAATGCGATTAAGCCGGTGGTCAGTGCCGCAAAACTAAAGTTTAGGATCAGCCGAAACGGTATCAACAAGGTGGTCAGCATTAGTACTCCCTCATGGTTATCAATTGCTTATGATACGCAATTGCGAAACACTTGCCAGCATCGAAAAATATACTGTATATTTATACAGTATTTATAAGGTGTATTGGTGAGGTTAGGTATGCAGTTACAGCAACTATTACAGCAAGGTTTGGTCTGGCAAGGGCAACAACAACAGCGCCATGATCAACAGCAATTTGTCGATAGCGGCTGGGTTGAGCTCAACCAAAATTTAGGTGGTGGTTGGTTACGTGGCAGTGTGAACGAGCTGCAAGTGGCACAACCATTCAGTGGCGAATTAGCGTTATTAGTGCCGTTGTTGCGGCAATTGCAACGTCCGATTTTATGGATCAATCCACCCGCCCAGCCCTATTTACCCGGTTTATTACACCAACAGATCGAGCACTCACCGTTGTTAGTTCGTACGCACTCCCAGCAGCATGCGTTATGGGCGCTCGAACAAGCCATACAGTCGCGGCAGTTTGGCGTGTTGTTGGCTTGGTTGCCAGAGTTATCAGCGGCTTGGGTGCGCCGTTTACAGCAAGCTGCCGAGCAACATCAGCAATTGGTGTTTATTATTACCGCTTGGCAGCACACCGATGAAGCGCGTGCCTATGTCACTCGTCTACAATTACAGCGCGGTGCTGACAGCTTCCAGGTTGGCATCAAAAAACGCCGCTTTGGTTGGCCATTAGCGCCCTTTGTTTGCCCTATTGATCAGCTGTTACCTACCCGCCGTCGCTTAGTATCATGAATACTTGGTTATACCTGCATGCACCGCAATTGCTACTTGATACTCAGTTGGCATTGCAAACTCCGGCGCAACAGCAACAACCCCAAGTACTGCTCGCGGGCAGTCGTGTTGGTGCGCGCCAGGTGGTGCAGTACAACCAAGCGGCAGCGGCAGCCGGTATTGCGCTGCACATGGCTGAAGTCACTGCGACCACTTTAGTCGCAGAGCTGCAGTTGCGACCATACCAAGTGGCCCATGAACAATCTATTCTCGAGCAATTAGCGCAACTTTGGTATCAAGATATTGCGCATATCGCTTTGTATCCGCCGCAAGGTTTGCTCTTTGAGGTCGCCAGTGTGTTGCGCTTGTATGGTGGTTTTCAAGGGTTATTGCAACAACTACAACAGCGTTTACAAGAGTGGCCGATTCGCTATGTGGTCGCCAGTGGTGATACCCCTTTGCGCGCCCGCTTACTAGCACAAGCCGGTCAGAGTTTGCTCAGTAACGATGCTGACAGCGTACAACAGGCAGTGGCACAGTTGCCTATTAGTGCTAGTGGTTTAGAGCCAGTTCATATCACCCGCTTGCAGCAGGTCGGTATTACCACCATTGGGGCATTACAACAGCGTCATCGCAGCGCTTTAGGTAAACGCTTTGGCCGCACTATGACGGAGTATTTGGCCCGCTTAAATGGCGAGTTACCGATGCCACAGCAGTATTACCAACCGCCAGCCCAGTTTTCCCAACAGCTTGATTTACTTGCTGAGGTAGCCAGTTGGCAGCAATTATTATTTCCGCTACGGCGGTTATTACAGCAGCTCGAGGCCTTTTTGCAGGTGCGGCAACTGAGCGTGCGCGCCTTGTTATTGCAGGTCAAGCATCGTGACGGCCAGCACACCGAACAAGTCATTCGTTTTGCTCACCCAGTGTGGCAACTGAAAGATATGTTGGGCTTAACGCAATTACAGTTAGAGCGTCAGCAACTCGATCAGCCAGCTTTAGAATTAGCTCTGCAAGCCCAGCGCTTAGAGCCGCGACAGCCTCACCATGGTGATTTGGTGCAAGCCAGTAGTGAACTCGCCGCACCAACGCAATCACTCGGTGAATTAGTCAGTCGTTTGCAGGCACGCTTAGGTGAGCAGGCGGTACAGATCGCCCAGCCGCAGCGTGACTGGCGGCCACAGCAAGTGCAGCAGTGGCAGTTATGGCAAGCAGCTACGGCCACAGCAATGGCGATGCCACAATTACCCCGGCCACTGTGGCTGCTTACTACCGAACAAGCAATTGAGCTTCAGCAGTGGCAGCTGCAATGGGGGCCAGAACGCTTAGCGAGCGGTTGGTGGGATGATACACCGTGCCAACGTGATTATTACATTGCGGTTGATCAGCAGCAGCGGCAAGGCTGGATCTTTCATTCCGAACAAGGTTGGTTTGTGCATGGCTGGTTCACCTGAATGGGCCCCGGTAGCGCTGCATTGTCGCAGCAGCTATAGCTTTATGCGGGCCGCATCGCAACCTAAAGAGCTGGTGCAGCGAGCCATTGAGCTGGGCTATCAGGCCTTAGCTATTACCGATGAATGCTCCTTAGCTGGTGCGGTAAAAGCCTATGTAGCCGCTCGTAATAGTCCACTGAAATTAATCATTGGTAGTGAATTTCAGTTCGCTGATCTGGGTTGCTTGGTCGTGTTGGTGCAACAGCACCAGGGTTATGCACAATTGTGCACACTGATCACCGAGGCTCGGCGCCGAGCAGCAAAAGGTAGTTATCAGTTAAGTAGCCAACAATTACTCGCCGCAAGTGCTCAATTAAGTGATTGCTTACTATTGTGGCGGCCATTGTCTGACAAGGCTTTTGCGGACTATTACCAAGCTTTGCAAGAGGCTTTTCCAGAGCGCTTATGGTTAGCTTATAGCCGCCATTATCAAGCCAACGACGCGCTTCAGTATCGGCGTTATCGAGAGTATCAGCAGCAATCGGGAATTCCTGTATTAGCAGCTTGTCAGGTGTATTACCATCAGCCTGAGCGGCAACCATTATACGATATCATGACAGCTATTCGGCTCGGCCAAGCGGTCACTGAGGTGGTTGATCAGCTATTACCGAATCACCAGTTTTGCCTTCGTAGTAGCACTGAATTACAGCACTGTTACCCCATGGCCTGGTTGACCGAGGCAAGCACTTTGAGTCAACGCTGCCAGTTCAGCATGAGTGAACTGAGTTATCAGTACCCAGCCGAATTGGTCCCCGTTGGGCGTAGTGCTGATGACTATTTACGGGAACTCACCTATGCCGGAGTCACGCAGCGCTTTCCTACTGGCATTCGCCGCGATGTACAGGAAAAACTGGAAAAAGAACTGAATTTGATTGCACAGTTAGGCTACGCCTATTTTTTCCTCACCATTCATGACCTAGTGCAGTTTGCTCAGCAGCGTGGCATTTTGTATCAAGGGCGTGGCTCAGCGGCTAATTCAGTGGTGTGCTATTGCTTACAAATTACTGCAGTGAATCCAGATCAAATCGACGTGTTATTTGAGCGCTTTATTTCGGTTGAGCGTGACGAACCACCTGATATTGATGTTGATTTTGAGCATCATCGGCGCGAAGAAATCATTCAATATATCTATCAAAAATATAGCCGTGAACGAGCGGCGTTGGCGGCGACGGTTATTTGCTATCGACTACGCAGTGCTTTTCGCGATGTCGGCAAAGCGTTAGGTTTTAGTGAAGCCGAGCTGAGCTATTATATGCGCCATATTGATCGCCGTGATCAGCAGCTCGATTGGCAGCAACAGCTACAGCAACAGCTACCACAGTTAGCGCAAACCACACGTGGGCGCTGGTTACTCCAGTTGACTGAGCAGTTGCGTGGTATGCCACGGCATTTGTCGCAGCATGTCGGCGGCTTTGTGATTGCTGCGACTAGCTTGACACAGTTGGTACCAGTCGAGAATGCGAGTATGCCAGAGCGCACGGTTATTCAGTGGGATAAAGACGATATTGAAACACTGAAACTGATCAAGGTCGATGTGTTAGCACTTGGTATGCTCACGGCGCTGGGTAAAATGTTCAAGTTAGTGGCGCAGTTTCACCACCGTCAGCTTGATTTAGCCAGCCTGCCTAGCGACGATCCAGCGGTCTATGAAATGCTGCAAAAAGCTGATTCTATCGGTGTGTTTCAGGTCGAATCGCGGGCGCAAATGAATATGCTGCCGCGGCTTAAGCCGGAGCGGTTTTATGATTTGGTGGTGCAAATAGCCATTGTCCGTCCTGGTCCTATTCAGGGTGACATGGTACACCCCTATCTGCGTCGCCGCGCCGGGCTCGAGCCGGTTACTTACCCGAGTACTGAGGTGCAAAACGTACTGGAGCGCACCTTAGGCGTACCGATTTTTCAAGAACAAGTGATTAAATTAGCTATGGTCGCCGCTGGCTTTAGTGGTGGCGAGGCTGACCAGTTGCGGCGCGCTATGGCGAATTGGAAAAGTAGTGGTGAACTGCGGCAATTTGAGCAGCGCCTACTCGAGGGCATGTTGGCGCGTGGTTATAGCGCTGATTACAGTCAACGTATTTATCAGCAAATCTGTGGTTTTGGCGAGTATGGCTTCCCCGAGTCGCATTCGGCGAGTTTTGCCAACTTAGCCTATGCTTCAGCGTGGATGAAGTGTCACTACCCAGCGGCCTTCTATTGTGCTTTGCTGAATAGCTTACCGATGGGTTTTTATTCTGCCGGCCAACTTATCGCCGATGCTAATCGTCATCATATCGCGGTGCTGCCAGCTGATATTCAAAGCAGTGATTGGCATCATCAATTAATACCATTGCAGGCGCAATTGGCGATTCGTTTGGGCTTATGCATTATTAAAGGGCTCAACGGCGAGCGCTGTCGGGGGTTATTAGCACATCGTCCGAAGGGTGGTTATCAGTACTTAGCGCAATTGCGAGAACTCGGCTGGAGCGCTAGCGAACTACAGCAATTAGCTGCTGCCGATGCGTTGAGTAAACTCAGTGGTCACCGTTATCAAAGTCAGTGGCAAAGTATGGCGCTAACCCATCAGCAACTGCCGCTATTAGCTCAGCTCAGTGATGCAGAAACAGATGATATGCCACTAGCGAGACCGCTGGAGTATCAGGATGTTGCTGGTGACTACGCTACCACCGGCTTGTCCTTGCGGCGGCATCCATTAGCACTATTACGTGAGCAAGGGCGACTAAAAGGCTGTCGTAGCGCGGCTGAATTGCCGTTATTACGTCACCAACAAGTGCTTGAAGTAGCCGGCATTGTGACCTGTAGACAACGCCCTGGTACCGCGGGCGGGGTTGCCTTTATTACCTTGGAAGATGAAACTGGATTGATCAACATTGTGGTTTGGCAGACCACCGCTCGCCAATTTAAGCAGGCTTACCTAACAGCGCGGCTACTGCGCGTACGAGGTATTCTAGAGCGCCACGGCGAGGTCATTCATATTATTGCTGGGCGCCTTAGTGATGCCAGTAGCGAACTTGATCAGCCGCTACTGACCAAGCGCTCACGTGATTTTCATTAAGCACGATTAAATAGGCGTTACATTGAGTTTATAGTCGTCTTTCAATAACACATAGTTAGCGGCAGACTGCGGCAGAAAATCAAGTTCATGTTTATGTAACCGACGTTGTTGTTGAACCGGGCTGCCAACATATAAATAGCCACTTGCTAACACTTTGCCTGGTGGCACTAGGCTGCCTGCGCCAATAATTACATCGTCTTCTATTACGGCGCCATCCATCACAATGGCTGACATGCCAATCAATACTCGATTGCCAATACGGCAACCATGCAACATAACATGGTGGCCAACGGTGACGTCATCACCAATGATTAGTGGTTCACCCTCAGGTTTAGCGGTGCTAGCGCGGCTAACGTGCAGTACACAGTTATCTTGAATGTTGGTACGTGCACCAATATCGATAAAGTTGACATCGCCGCGTGCCGATACCAGCGGCCAAATACTACTATGTTCGCCCACCCGTACATCACCAATGACGACAGCGCTGGGGTCTATATAAACATGTTCACCGAGCTGTGGTTCAATACCACGATAGCTACGAATATCTCCACTCATGGCGATTCACCTTTAAACTGTTGTGTTTTTACTCATTTAAGCGAATACAAAAATACTAGCAGAAAGCCGTAATGCTGGCGAATTAAAACAACTTTGTACAATTTTTAGATGCTTTGTATAGAAACTCAGCAGTTGGTAAAAAAACAGCTAAAAAGCATAAAATGGGTCTTGACGGTTGTAGTTAAATCTCTAAAATGCGGCCCACACTTGAGGCAGGCGATGAAGTTGCCAAAAGTAGCGGTTTTACGGCATAAATATTTTTCGTAAAGTCTTGACTCAACCGCTTAAGGCTGTAGAATGCGCAGCCTGCTCACTGCGAGCAACGCTCTTTAACAATATACCAAGCCAAGCAAACTGTGTGGGCACTTACCGGATTCAGGCAGAGAAACGCATCTTCGGATGCAACAAAGGTTCTTAAATGAACCACCTGACTGATTGGAAAAGTGCTTAACAAATTAGATTTTATTAAGTCATTGATTCAATGGGTCGATTAAACACTTTAAATTGAAGAGTTTGATCATGGCTCAGATT
>JALQTK010000010.1:53779-54022 GCA_023260975.1 Pseudidiomarina sp.
GCTGGCGGCAGGCCTAACACATGCAAGTCGAGCGGTAACAGGCCTTCGGGTGCTGACGAGCGGCGGACGGGTGAGTAATGCTTGGGAACTTGCCTTTCGGAGGGGGATAACCATTGGAAACGATGGCTAATACCGCATAACGTCTACGGACCAAAGTGGGGGATCTTCGGACCTCACACCGAGAGATAGGCCCAAGTGAGATTAGCTAGTTGGTGGGGTAAAGGCTCACCAAGGCGACGATCT
>JALQTK010000110.1 GCA_023260975.1 Pseudidiomarina sp.
GATGGCAGCGCAGATTCAAGCTGTTAAAGATAAATACCCGAAAGCATAAGGAGAACCCGCGATGCCGTATCAATTTGACGAACACAATCTGAGCTCAGACGTTAAGTTTGATATAGCTCGCGGGCACTTTAAAAATGCTAAGGCGGTTAATCTCTTCGGGTTTAACCGCACAATCGGCACAACCTTCGAGACGATCTTCAACGATGGCGGCGGCGTTTATGCGTTTCCGCCTTCGTCGCTGACTATGTCGCTTGTCTCTAGTAGCGCCAGCGATACGATGGACGTGCTGATCGAAGGGTTAAACGCTTCCTGGGAACCAGTGACGGACACCGTTACTCTGACCGGCACGACAACGGTTGATTCGAATATTCCGTTTTATCGGATCAACTCAGTGCAGATTCTTTCTGGATCGAACGCAGGTAATATCACCATCTCTAACGGCGGTACGACTTACGCGTATATTGAAGCCGGCACTGGTATCAACCAGTCGGTGATTTATTCTGTTCCTGCTGGCGCTAAGTTATACATTAATAGCGTGTCATTCACATCAGGCACAGTGAACCCGAACAAGTATCTAACCGGGCGTGCTAAACTGACAACGAGCAACGATGCTGAACTGGCGTTCTGGGAATCTACCTGGGCGGTCGGTTTCTTGCAGTTTGCCGTACCTGTACCATTTACCGTACCAGAAAAGTGCGACTTCAGTATCCAAGCTAAATCGAGCAGCGGCGAGAACGAAATCGCGTGTTATATTAATGCTCATTTAGTGACCGACGAGTAAGGATTAATTATGGATCAGAGTCTTATTAACTGGATTATTGCATCTGCTGGTGCTCTGATCGGATTTATTCTTAAAGCTATTTGGGATGCTGTAAAAGACCTACAAGCGAGCGACAAAGAACTAGCCGATAAGGTTGGCAAGATCGAAGTACTGGTTGCAGGCGAATACG
>JALQTK010000111.1 GCA_023260975.1 Pseudidiomarina sp.
ATCCCAGGCCGAGTCATTGGCGTGTCCGTGGATCGCCGCGGTGATCAGGCCCTGCGCATGGCCATGCAAACCCGCGAGCAACATATCCGCCGGGAAAAGGCCACCTCCAACATCTGTACGGCACAGGCACTGCTGGCGATCATGGCCGCGCTCTACGCCATGTATCACGGTCCCGACGGCTTGCGCCGCATTGGCCAACGGGTCCACGGACTAACCAACGCGCTGGCCGAAGGCCTGACCGGTGCGGGACTGACCCTACGCAATGACAGCTGGTTCGACACCCTCACCGTGGAGGTGGGTGACCGTCAGCAGGAGTTCCTGCAACGCGCACTCGGTGCAGGCTTCAATCTGCGGGTTGTAGGCAGCGATGCATTGGGCATTTCGCTGGACGAAACCACCACCCTCGACGAAGTCACCCGACTGGCGGGCCTTTTTGAAGGAACCGACTTTGCGGCGGCCAGCACGGGCATCCCCGAGCACCTCGCACGTCCAGTGGATTACCTGCAGCACCCGCTGTTCCACAACTACCAATCCGAAACCGAGATGCTGCGCTACCTCAAGCGCCTTGAAAACAAGGACATTTCGCTGACCCGGGCCATGATTCCGTTGGGTAGCTGCACCATGAAACTTAACGCCACCGCTGAAATGGCGCCTGTGACCTGGGCGGAGTTTGGCCGCATTCACCCCTTTGCCCCGGCCGATCAGGTCAAGGGTTATGCCCTGATGCTGGAAGAGCTCTCGCGCTGGCTGGTGGCCTGCACAGGTTATGACGCCATGTCACTGCAGCCCAATGCGGGCTCCCAAGGTGAGTACGCCGGGCTTCTGGCAATTCGCCGCTACCATCAGGCGCGCGGCGAAGGGCATCGAGATATCTGTCTCATCCCCTCTTCCGCCCACGGCACCAATCCCGCCAGCGCCGTGATGGCTGGCATGAAGGTTGTCATCGTG
>JALQTK010000112.1 GCA_023260975.1 Pseudidiomarina sp.
TTGACACCACAGACTTCCTGCAGGTGAATGCAGAGATCAACCAACAGATGATCAATCGTGCATTAGAGTGGCTGAAACCAAGAGAGAGTGATCAGGTACTCGATCTCTTTTCAGGGCTTGGGAATTTTAGCCTACCCTTAGCGCAGATCTGTGCTGGGGTTACGGCAATAGAGGGGAGTGCCAAGATGGTAGATCGATCTCTAAACAATGCTCGCCTCAATGGCATCGATAACATTGAAGCCTACAAAGCAGACCTGAGTCAGGTTACACCTAGCGTGCATTGGTTAAAGAGATCCTATGACTTGATTGTTATAGACCCGCCAAGAACTGGCGCTGCAGCCATCATACCGGCGCTTGAACAGCAAAAACCGAGAGCACTTCTCTACGTTGCTTGTGACCCAATGTCATTAGTTAGAGACTCGCAGATGCTGGTTGCACAGGGATATAAGCTAAGTCGTTTAGCTGTTGCAGATATGTTCCCACAAACCCACCACATCGAGACCCTAGCGCTTTTTGAGGCGAACCGATGATCAAGGCGCACTTTGTCGATGAGTCGATGCTGATTCTAGAGAAGCCGGAGGGTATGCTATCTGTTCCAGGGCGCGGTGAAGATAAACAGGAGTGTCTCTGGAGTCATGCGTTAGAGCAGTGGCCAGATGCTCTGATTGTACATCGCCTAGACTGTGCCACCTCTGGCCTGATGGTTTTGGCACGTTCAAAAGAGGCACATAGAAACCTCAGCATACAGTTTCAGAACCGGGTCCCTTTTAAACGCTACGCGGCACTGTTAGATGGGGATTTAGGCAGACAAGATGGTTGGGTGGACCAACCCATGCGCTGCGATTGGGAGCGTCGTCCTATTCAGATCATCGACCATGAACAGGGTAAGAACTCACTCACCTTCTATACAAATCAGGGAATTG
>JALQTK010000113.1 GCA_023260975.1 Pseudidiomarina sp.
TTTACTGTTCACCCATCGCGGCCTCTCCGGCCCGGCAATCCTCCAGATTTCAAGCTACTGGCGCGAGGGGGATGCGCTGCGGATCGACCTTGCTCCGGGGTGTGACATCGCGGCCGAGATGGCGGCGACCCGGCAAGAGGGGGGCAAGCTGGCGCCTCATAATGCGCTTGCGCGGCTTGTTCCGGCGAAACTGGCGCAGGCGCTTTGTGCCGAACTGGGGATCGAGGGGCGCCTTGCTGACCACTCGAACAAGTCCCTCGCGCGGATCGGTGCGCGGATGCACGACTGGCAGATCAAGCCGGTCGGCTCGGAGGGCTACCGCACGGCCGAAGTGACGCTGGGTGGTGTTTCGACCGATGCGCTGGACGCCAAAACGATGGAGGCCCGAACGGTGCCGGGCCTTTATTTCGTGGGCGAGGTTGTGGATGTCACCGGCTGGCTGGGTGGCTACAACTTCCAATGGGCCTGGGCGTCAGGCTGGGCCGCGGGGCAGGTGGCCTGATCCGCTTACAGGCGGATCGGGGTCTCCTTGGCCAGCCGGTCGAACGCCATCAGCGTATTAATCAGCTTAGGCATGTCCTCAAGTCGGATCATGTTCGGCCCGTCGGAGGGCGCGCTGTCCGGCTCTTCGTGGGTTTCGATGAACACACCCGCAATCCCCATCGAGACCGCGCAGCGCGCCATCACGGGCGCAAACTCGCGCTGGCCGCCGGACGAGCCGCCCTGACCGCCGGGTTGCTGCACCGAATGGGTCGCGTCCATGATGACCGGATAGCCGGTTTTCATCATTTCGGGCAGGCCGCGCATATCGGCCACAAGCGTGTTGTAGCCAAACGAGGTGCCGCGTTCCGTCAGCATGATCCGCTCATTGCCGGTCGAGGCCACCTTATCGGCGACATTGGGCATATCCCAAGG
>JALQTK010000114.1 GCA_023260975.1 Pseudidiomarina sp.
TGCTCCAGCCCGGTCGACCCAGGTGGCGATCTGATCTACCGCGGCTGCTCGAAAAGTATCTGCAGCGCCAACGACGACATGCCAGTCGCCGTCACGAAGCCATTTGGTTAGCTTTCCAATGGTGGTTGTTTTCCCAGCGCCGTTGACTCCCACTACTAAAAAGACGTAGGGCAGTTTGCCATCCGAGAGATTCAACGCGGAATCGTCTCGCTTTAGTTTCTCAACGAGCAAATCCTTGAGTAGCAATCTCAGCTCAGCATCAGAGCTGGCACCAGTCTTGGCAGCCTGGCGCTTCAGCTGTTCGGTGATTTCCACCGACGCATCAACTCCAAAATCAGCCAGCAGCAAGATGTCTTCCAGGTCTTCTAAGTCAACTGCAGAGCTGAAAAGTGACCTGATTCCATCGGTTAGCGAGCGCTTTGGTAGCTCAACCTCGACTACAGCCGCCTCGTTTTGCACCTGGGGCACGACAATTGGCTCTGGCTCTGGCTCTGGCTCTGGCTCTGGCTCTGGCTCTGGCTCTGGCTCTGGCTCTGGCGGAATTATCTCCTCCGCGGCAGGCTGCTCCGGCTCTGCAATCGCAGTCGGAGATAGCTCGGCTTGAGGCTCCAGCACTACCTCAGGAAGCGCTGCTTCGTTTGGAGCCTCTTCGACTTCAGCAACGGCGGTTTGCTCCTGGATTTGATCAGTGGGAGCCACCTTCTCCCGAAGTCGCTTTAGAAACTTAAACATCAGCGAGCCTTCTCAAGCTTTTGCCCAACAACCTGGGTGATGCCATCTTGTCGCATGCTTACGCCATAGAGGGCATCGGCAATCTCCATCGTGCGCTTCTGGTGAGTGACAACAATCATCTGAGACTCAGCTCGCAAAGTCTCAATGACATCGAGCAGTCTGCCTAGGTTGGCATCATCC
>JALQTK010000115.1 GCA_023260975.1 Pseudidiomarina sp.
CACGTCCCAAGGCCGATCCAAAGCCGTCAACGCCAAGCCCTCAGGATGCGCCCAAGATTGGTTGATGACACGAGCGCTCGCCGCCACGCTGGCGGACAAGGCGTCGGCCAGACGCTGGCCTGGGCTGCGCGCCTGTGTGGACAGCACGCGAAACCAGTGCAAGTCCGCCAAAGGGGCCACACCGCGCCCGCCTTCGCCGCTGCCGCCCTCACTGGCGCCGCGCGCCGCAGCAGCGATGGTCCCGGCCACGGCGGTGCCACGCCAAGCGTCAGGCGCCGCATCCCAAGCGGCCACCGCCTCGTCGCCATCGACCACATCATGGGTCGAGAGCAAGCGCCCTTGCAACTCGGGGTGACTGATTTGAACCGTTCCATCGACCACCGCCACCGCGACGTGCTGCCCAGTGTTGGCGATGCCGGTTTGCGGATCCAGCGTTTGGCCATAGGCGGGCACCTCCACGCCTCGGGCACCCAGGTGCCATTGCCGCGCCTCCAGCGGCTCACCGCTGGGGTCAAAGACCCCGGCGATCCGGGCCAACGGCGCCGAAGGCGATTCAGGCCCTGGCCCGCCACCGCCACAAGCGGTCAAAGCGGCCAAGCCCAAGGCCAGCGCCAATTGTTGTGTTGTCCTCAATGTTGGGCTCCCTGCCGGTGTTGGGGGCGCGCGGCGCCCGTGCACGATACTATCGACCCTTGCGGCGCTGAGCTTGAGTTGCGGCGCCGCTGGATCACCCCGCACACCGAATCTGCTCATGACCTTGCCCCCCCAGCCCGCTTTGAGCGTCGTGATATTGGCCGCCGGCCAAGGCACGCGCATGAAAAGTACCCGCCCCAAAGTCTTGCAACGCCTGGGCGGTCAAGCCTTGCTCACCCGCGTGATGCGCACCGCTC
>JALQTK010000116.1 GCA_023260975.1 Pseudidiomarina sp.
ATCATGGTCAGCGGCATACGCTTGGAGAACAGTGCTACTGCAGCAATCCAGCCAGCTTGCATCAGCATCCATAATAAGAATGAACCCTCATGCGAACCCCACACTGCGGTAATACGATACGCCAGTGGTGTGGCGGTGTTGGAGTTGGCAGCAACATAGGCAATGGAGAAATCGTTCACCACAAACGCCCAGGTCAGCGCGATGTACGCCAGCAAGGTGAATAAAAACTGTCCGTAGGCCAATGGCTTCGCCACTAACATCGCACCACTATGGCCGCGGCTAGCGCCCCACAGCGGATACACCGCGAGCAACAGCGAAAACGCCAGTGCCAACGCCATGGTAATTTGACCAAATTCAGCAATCATTTAATTGCCTCCTGCCGGCTGCGTATAAGCATCGGCGGCGTTGGGGTTGACATGCTTAATACCCTTCATCGCTTCAGCTAATTCGGGCGGCATATACTCTTCATCGTGCTTGGCTAATACTTCGCTGGCTTGCAGCACATCGGGCTGGAGCAACACGCCTTGCGCGACAATACCCTGCCCCTCACGGAATAAATCGGGCAAAATACCGCGATACAGCACCTTCACCGTGGGCCCGGTATCGGTCACTAAAAACTCCACTTCAAGGGTCGTCGCATCGCGACGCACACTGCCTTCAACCACCATACCGCCAACCCGCAAGCGCTGACCGACTTGCGGTTTAGTATCACCTTCGAGCATCTGTGACGGCGTATAAAACAAGTCCACATTGTTACTCAAGGCATACAAAATAAAGCTCAGTGCAGTTGCTACACCCAATACCAATAACAACACTAAGGCTAAGCGTTTTTTGCGACGTGGAATCATGGCTGGTTACTCCCCTCAAGCTGCTGTTGCTGCTGTTGCC
>JALQTK010000117.1 GCA_023260975.1 Pseudidiomarina sp.
AATGCGAAGTCGAATCCTACTGGAGTGGAAATTGAAGTTGAAAACATTTTTTATCCTTTCTATGTTTTTCTATACTATTATTCTATGCCCTGCCACCCCTGTTGTCAACTCGACACGCCGAGAAACTGAAAACTTATTTTACTAAGTTCCAACCAGACTCTGGCAGAGCGGTTAGAGCATCTACCATTTCTGACTCGGTAGCGAAGGTGAAGGTACGAACTACATTTAGTTTTGAAGCGGTGAATGAAAACATTTTTTTATCCTTTCTATTTTTCATTTATCTTTATTTATACTATTATTCTATACCTATATCCCAAAAAGTCAAGTGTGACACGCTACAAATTTTTGATGCCTAAGTAGTAGGTTTTCTACAAGAGATCGTGGTGGTGTGCTCACTAATTCTTCTTGACTTTTTATCGTAAGTGTGTATCGTACATCTTTACAAAATATTCAGATTTTGATCAAAAACAAATATAACATTTTGATAACAAAAGCATAACTGTTAATAAAATTAATTTTTCAGATTTTCATAGAAATCGAGGTAAACATTTGGTAAACTAGATATATGAAAAAGACACGAAATAAAGACGGGTACATCCGTAAGAAGGCATCCCTGGTACCTATGTTTACTTTGTGTATGCGTTCAAGAGCAGAAAAACAAGAAAAAAGATCCCAATCCAAGAAGAAATCATAAAAGCGGTATATATTGTTATAAAAACGTTACCTAGAGCCTGTTTCTTCTTTGATGATAGCGAGGGCATCTCGTAATCCTTTCACATAGTCTTCTTGGTCCTTATTATCATCAATAAGAATAAGTAGACGCATAATGATCATTTGAAAATATTCTTGTGTCATAACTCTCCGCACTTGTCTGGGGTACTATTA
>JALQTK010000118.1 GCA_023260975.1 Pseudidiomarina sp.
T
The DNA here is from genome assembly GCA_023260975.1 of Pseudidiomarina sp. Classification (GTDB taxonomy): domain Bacteria; phylum Pseudomonadota; class Gammaproteobacteria; order Enterobacterales; family Alteromonadaceae; genus Pseudidiomarina. The sequence continues at coordinate 2 of JALQTK010000118.1, forward strand.
AGGGAACTTGAGGAAAATATCACAGAGGGTGTTAAACTCTTTAGACACATCTGGAGAGTATTCCAGGTTTCCGCCAACATGGTTAACAAAATGGTTTTTTGCGGAAATCTAGTGGATGTGGACATGTCTGTGTTTTCCCAAGTAGAGTCAAAAATCTCACAATACCTACTCAACGCCCATGTCATAACAGCAAAACCCAATTCCCGTGAAGTCAAGTTCATCTACAACTTTGCAAGGAACCTCACCATCATGAACGCCACAGAGTGCTACATCAACAACCCTGAGTCACCAGCCTACAACAAGGACATCACCCTCAGAACAATGCTTGGAATTCAACCCTACCTCTTCTGCACCGAAGAAATAGCCTTGTTCGCAATCACCTTGAACGCCGAACAATATGTGCCAATGATTCAATTCATGACTATGGAAGTCCTACTAAAGGCCCTCAAAAACGATATAGTGAGGAACGCCGACGGCACACTATGCGACATTGACGGCTTTGTCGCCTCCAAAAGCGAATACCAACATATCGGCATCGTCTACAAAGCCCTAGAAAAAGCCCAAAAGGACAAAACCTTCAAGGAGAGACTATCCAACGAAAATCTCAAAGTAGGGACCATACTCCTCAGTGCTGGAGAATTCAAAGGACAATCCATACTAGAAATATCCCCTAGCAAACAACAAGTACTCATCAATGCCCGCTACATTGAAAAACACTTTGAGTGGAGAGAAGATCTAGGACGCTGGTCATGCAAATTCGACCTGAACAAAGCCATCATCCATGCCTTTGAAAAATCCTACGCAAGCACCAATACAACACCACAGAAAAAAATGATCATAGGCACCTCTGTTTCCAAAGACATCCCCTTCCTA
>JALQTK010000119.1 GCA_023260975.1 Pseudidiomarina sp.
GGGGTTGTGTGCTGAGTGCTCGTTGGTGAGCAACCTTGCCATGACCGGGGGTGGAAAGCTTGTTGCATTCACCTGCGTGGACGGCAATGGAGAGATTTTGATGCCCTGTGGGCGCTGCCGACAGCTGCTCTATGAACACTCAGATGAATCGATGGTGCTCGAAACAGTTTCTGGCATTAAGTCCATTGATGAAGTTTTGCCGGACGCTTTTGGTCCTAGACAACTCGAGGAGTATCGCAAATGACCCACACCCTCAAAGGCACTGACATTGTCATTGAGTCACTGCCCAAGGTGTCCCTTCACGACCACCTCGATGGCGGCCTGCGCCCCCAAACCATCATTGATCTCGCCCCAGAGCACGAACTCGAGCTTCCCACCCAGGACGCCACAGAACTCGCCGAGTGGTTTGCCAAGCAATCAGACTCGGGCTCACTCGTTGAATACCTGAAGACCTTTGACATCACCACTGGTGTGATGCAAACAGCGGGAGCGCTCCAAAGGGTTGCTCGTGAGTTTGTTGAAGACCTCCACGCAGATGGCGTCATCTGCGGTGAGATCCGTTGGGCTCCAGAACAGCACCTCCAACGAGGTCTCACTCTCGACCAAGCTGTCGAGGCCGTTCAAGCTGGCATCGATGAGGCTGTAGACGCTATTCGTGCAGCTGGCGGTCAGATGTGGATTGGCCAGCTGGTGTCTGCAATGCGACAGGCTGACAACGGCCTCGAGATTGCGAAGCTCGCTCTTCGCCACCGCGACAGTGGCGCAGCAGGGTTCGATATCGCAGGTCCAGAGGCAGGCTTCCCCCCTGCGAGGCTTCGTGAAGCTTTCGACCTGCTCGCAACAGAACTCTTCCC
>JALQTK010000011.1 GCA_023260975.1 Pseudidiomarina sp.
CACCGGGGTCAAAGTGTTTAACTGGGTGGCCACCATGTGGCGTGGCTCGATCAGCTTCGAAACGCCGATGTTATTTGCCCTAGCCTTTGTGATTTTGTTCACTATTGGTGGCTTCTCGGGCTTAATGCTAGCGATTACACCAGTTGACTTCCAGTACCATGATACCTACTTCGTGGTAGCCCACTTCCATTATGTGTTGGTCAGTGGTGCGATCTTCTCGATTATGGCAGCGGCGTATTATTGGCTACCAAAATGGACCGGTCATATGTACAACGAAACGTTGGCAAAATGGCACTTCTGGTGCTCGCTTATCAGCGTCAACGTATTGTTCTTCCCGATGCATTTTGTTGGCTTAGCCGGCATGCCGCGACGCATTCCTGACTACGCGTTGCAGTTTGCCGATATCAACCAAATCGTCAGTATTGGTGCCTTTGCCTTTGGCTTGTCGCAGCTGATTTTCTTGGCGGTGGTGATCAAATGTGTTCGTGGTGGCGAAAAAGCCCCAGCGAAACCATGGGAAGGCGCTACTGGTCTGGAGTGGACGGTACCTTCACCAGCGCCATACCACACCTTTGACACTCCACCTGAGGTGAAATAACGCCCATGAGTGAGAACCAATCAACCCCAAACCGCCCAGATAATGGGCGCGTGGTAAAACGCCTAGTGCTGATTGTATTCGGTATGTTCGGCTTTGGTTTTGCGTTGGTACCACTGTATGAAGTGTTCTGTGAAGTGACTGGGTTTAACGGCCGCACCTCGAATGAGGCGGCGGCAGTTAACACCCGTGCGGTAGATACGTCACGCACCATTAATGTGCAGTTCATTACCCGCGTTAACCAAAATATGCCCTGGCATTTTCAGCCTGAAGTGAAATCGGTTCGGGTTCACCCAGGTGAAACCAAAGTGGTCAACTTTTTGGTTGAAAACTACACCGCCAACGATATGGTGGCGCAAGCCATTCCATCGGTGGCGCCTGGTGAAGCCGGTCTGTACTTAAATAAAACCGAATGTTTCTGCTTCGAGCAACAACCCTTAGCGGCCGGCGATACCACCGCCATGCCCATGCAGTTTTATCTCGACCCAGAACTTCCGGCGCATATCCATACGCTAACACTGCAGTATACGCTGTATGACATTACAGCCAATGCGACACCCGATGTGCTAGCAACCATGCTAGCGAATTAAGGATTTGTTATGGCAGCACAACAACACGAAAAATATTATGTCCCCGCCAGTAGCCCCTGGCCTATCATTGGTGCCGTAGCGCTCGGCTTAATCGCTTTTGGCGCCGGGCATACCGTTATCGAAGTAAAAAACCAAGTCAGTGGCTGGGGTCCGTGGGTTTTATACACTGGCTTGGCGATTCTGATTGTCATGCTATTTGGCTGGTTCCGTGACCAAATTAACGAGTCAATGTCCGGTCTATATAGCAATCAATTGAGCAACTCGTATCGCCAAGGTATGAGCTGGTTTATATTTTCTGAGGTGATGTTCTTTGCCGCCTTCTTTGGTGCGTTGTTTTACGCTCGGGTCATCGCCGTCGAATGGCTCGGTGGCGCCAGTAATAACGCCATGACCAATGAAGTGTTGTGGCCCCACTTTGAGGCCATGTGGCCGTTAACTGAAACACCCGGCGGCACCACCACCCAAGCTATGGGTTGGCTCGGCTTACCGCTATACAACACCATCATCTTGATTGTGTCATCGTTTACCTGTCATTTTGCCCACGTTGGTCTTGAGAAGGGTAATCGCACACAATTGAAAGTATGGCTAGCAATTACCATTATCTTGGGCTGTATCTTCTTGTATCTGCAAGGCGCGGAATATGTGCACGCCTATCAGGATTTGGGCTTGAAGCTGGACTCTGGGGTTTATGGCAATACCTTTTACTTGCTTACCGGTTTCCATGGTATGCACGTTACCCTCGGTACGTTAATGCTGATTGTGATGTTCTTTCGGGTCATGAAAGGTCATTTTGATCACAATAATCAGTTCGCTTTCCAAGCAACCAGCTGGTATTGGCACTTTGTTGACGTGGTCTGGGTTTGCTTGTTTATCTTCGTTTATATTCTCTAAGCACGACAGCGAATCAACACACCTCGTCCGTAATGACTTAAATTCAGTACGGACGAGGGTTGGTCGGTAGTAACCCAGTGGCCAGCATGATCAGAATAATGGCCATAGCAAGCGCGGAGTAAAACACCCGTTTGCCAAGATAATGGGTCATCGACGGTTTGCTCGGGTCGTTACGCAACATGGCAAACATGGCGCGAAATAAATTGAAGACCATGAACAACATGAGTAGTACCAAAATGACTTTTGCAGCAAATGTTAGCATCAGTATGTCCTATTCGGATTCGACGTTATGAAGCGCAGCACGGTTGTGGCAGCGGTTATCACTGTGCTTGCAATTTTCAGCTTGGTCAAGCTGGGATTATGGCAACTTCAGCGTGCTGATGAAAAACAGCAGCTATTCGATGACTTTGAGCGCGCTCAACAACAGCAACAATGGCTTCCCCTTACTGATGCCGATAGTCTGCCGCAACGCTATCAAGGCGTCAGCCTGAGCGGTCGGTTTATCCCGCAGCATTACTTTCTGCTCGACAATCAAGTGTATAATGGCAAAGTCGGTTATCACGTGATTGGACTGCTGCAAAGTGACTTTCAAGCCGCGCTGATACCGGTTAATTTAGGTTGGGTCAGTTTGGGCACGAGTCGTCGCCAACTACCCAGCATCGAACTACCAAGCGGCCCATTGACCATCACCGGCTGGTTCTATCAACCCAGCCAAAGCCGCTTTATAAGCCCCGACCAACTGATCGAAGTAGGCCCTTGGCCGATGCGTATTCAACAGCTTGATGCAGCACAACTCGGTTTGGCGCTGGAGCTTTCCATTGCCCCCTATGTGGTGCTACTGTCAGAAACCGAGCGCATTGGCTTTAGCCGCCAATGGCAACCGAATTTAATGCCACCGGAAAAACATCGCGCCTATGCAGTCACTTGGTTTTCATTGGCCTTGGCTTGCTTTATTATCGCCTTGATTGCCGGCCGTTCCAAAACAAAAACTACCGAGGACTGAGCATGACGTCTGTAAAAAAATCACGTGCTACGCTGATTGGCGTGATACTAGCTTTCTTAATACCGGTCATTGGCGCCAAGTTGGTGCTTGATCAACGCTGGTATGAAGGTGGCGTGACCAATCGCGGCACCATGCTAGAACCGCCCTACCCACTGGGTGACTTTGCCCAATTGCTGCCGGCTGGCTGGCGGGTGGCATTGATTGATCAAGGTGATTGTGGTGATGCCTGTATGCAGGGTCTGTACGCGATTAATCAACTCGATGTTGCGCTCGGTAAAGAAACCCAGCGCGTCAGCCCGGTTTATATTAGTGCGGGCAACTCGCAACTGGCGTTGCAACAAGTACCGCTGGTGACCGCTATCGAGGATGCCGCGCTGGTGGCCTATCTCAGTACCTTACCGCCGCAGCGTATCGTCATTATTGACCCATGGGGCAATGTGGTCATGCATTACCCAATCTTTAGCAATGAAGAGCAAATGCGCGCAGAAGCGAAAAATTTGCTGTCCGATTTACGTAATTTACTCAAACTATCACGAATAGGCTAAGCTCATGCGTGCATTTGTAAAATTTAGCATCATTCTGACTCTATGCGTCATTATCATGGGCGCGTACACCCGTCTTACCGACGCTGGTTTAGGCTGTCCGGATTGGCCCGGTTGCTACGGCTTTTTGACCGTACCGACGCAAGTCGAACAGATCGAACAGGCGCAACAATTATTCCCTGATGCACCGCTAGAAAACCAGAAAGCCTGGAATGAAATGATCCACCGCTACATTGCTGGCTTGCTGGGTATCGCCATTTTAGTGATTGCTATCTGGTCAATCCTGCGCGCACGCCAACGGCCAACACAACCAGTGAAGTTACCGATACTACTGCTGCTATTGGTGACATTTCAGGCCGCACTCGGAGCCTGGACCGTCACCATGAACCTGCAACCACTGATCGTGATGGGGCATTTACTCGGCGGTTTCAGCACCTTTTGCTTACTCTATTTGCTATCACTCCGGCTCAATCGCCTGCACAACCCAAGTAATGACTATGGCGCCCGCACCCTACGCGGCTTAGCCTTGCTGTCACTACTGGTGGTATTTGGTCAAATCGCCTTAGGTGGCTGGGTCGCGGCTAATTACGCCGCGATGACCTGTACCTCGCTGCCTATTTGTGAGGGCGATTGGCTTAATCGGCTCGATGTGGCCGGCGCCTTCTCGGTTCCGGAAGCTTCAACCTATCAGTACGGCGCACATGATTTTGAAGAGCGTATGACCATGCATGTAGCCCACCGTATTGGCGCCATTGTGGTGATGCTGGTAGTCGGTTGGTTGCTGATCACGGGCTATCGCCGCGCCCGCTCAAAATTAATTCGCAATAGCCTGAATTGGGTTACTTTGCTGCTGGTTATTCAAGTCGCATTGGGCATTAGTAATGTAGTGTTCTACTTACCTTTAAGCGTTGCCGTATTGCACAATTTGTTTGGCGTGTTGCTGCTTGCCAGCCTAGTTGGCTTGAATTATAAATTGGCGCGGAACGCCTGAGGTACGATTGGACTATGGCTAAATCAACTCCCGCTGAAGCAGTCGAACCAAGCTATAAAGGCCGTGCCAGTTGGCGCGACTATTTAGAGCTTACCAAACCCAATGTGGTGCTGCTGCTGTTGGTCACTGCCTTGGTGGGTATGTGTATGGCGGTACCCGGCTGGGTCGGTTGGTCGATCTTTGTGCCGGCGATGATTGGTATCGGCCTGATGTCGGCCTCAGCGGCGGCCATCAATCATTTAGTTGACCGCCACATTGATGGCCGTATGGCGCGTACTTTGCGGCGCCCACTGCCGGCCGGCACCTTATCGCCGCGACACGTGCTCGGTTTCTCAGCACTTATCGGCAGCCTCGGTTTTGTGGTGTTAGCGCTGTGGGTCAACATGCTTACTGCATGGTTAACTTTTGCCAGCCTGATTGGTTACGCGGTTATCTACACCATGTATTTGAAACGCGCCACCCCGCAAAATATCGTCATCGGTGGTTTAGCGGGTGCCGCCCCACCATTGCTCGGCTGGACCGCAGTAACCAATGAAATTCATCCATTTGCGGTGTTACTGGTCATGATCGTGTTCACCTGGACGCCCCCGCACTTTTGGGCGTTGGCGGTGCACCGCGCGAGTGATTACGCTAAAGCCGATATTCCTATGTTGCCAGTCACCCATGGTGTCGAATTTACTAAAACCTGTATTTTCCTTTACACCATTTTACTCGCGGTGATTTGCTTGCTGCCTTATGTGGTGGGTATGTCGGGCGTTATTTATTTACTCGGTTCAAGCGTGCTCAGTATCTGGTTCTTAGGGTATGCCTGGAAACTTAAATTTGCAGCCACCAAACACACCGCCTATAACATGTTCAAATTCTCCATTTGGCAGTTATTTGCGTTGTTTATTTTGTTATTGGTGGATCATTATGCGGTTACCCCACCGTTAGCCTAAATAGGAGTTCGCCATGCAGAAATTAGTCCTTACCTTAGTCGGCATCGGCGCCTTAATTGCTGGATTTTTAGTCTTCAATGGCTTACCACAAACAGCAGAACCGCAGCCCCAAGCGCTGGTTTATAATCCACCACGCGCGCTCGCCCCATTTACCCTGAGTGGACACGATGGCGAGCTGGTCAGTAATCAGCAACTGCATGGGCAATGGACCTTGTTATTCACCGGTTACACCTTCTGTCCGGATATTTGCCCGACCACCATGGCAGATTTACGCCGCATTATGCCGCAACTAGTGAGTGCCTCTGAATTACCGGTAAAGGTATGGATGATCTCGGTCGATCCGCTGCGCGATGATGTGCAACGGGTGAAAAGTTATGCCAGTTTTTTCGGTGACGAATTTTATGGGGTGCGAGCTGAGCATCCGCAGCTCTATCCGTTTGTTACTGATCTGGGGCTGATGTATTCCATTCCTGACGAAGGTGAAACCGACTATTTAGTCAATCATAGTGCCGCCATTGTGCTGGTCGACCCCAATGGCAACCGGCATGCGATTTTTAATGCTGAACATCAGCTCGGTGAACTACCGACAGTGAATATGGACAAGCTGGTTAGTGACTTCAGTATTATCGCCAAACGCTTTCGTTACTAGCACTTAATCAGGCCAGCTGCCATTGGCGCGAGGCCGCACAAACGGCTGTGAATACCAATAAAATCGACCGCTTTTACTCACGCTTGGAGCAGTACAATTCAGCCGTGAGCGGCCAATTGGTAAATCACTAGGTAAACTTACGCTAAAGCTATTCGCTTGCCATTGCGGCGTCACCCGTGCGCCAGCAAAGAAGCACGTTAGCTGCTGTGGGCGAATATCAGCCAGCGTGGCAAGGGTCAGCCTGACCGGCGGCCGCAGCTGCTCATGTGCCACCATCATAGAGCTCGGCTCAGCCGCGACCACCGGCAATGGCAAGCTCATCAGTTTGGTCGCCAAGGTGGTTAAATTGGCGTATTGAGCGGCGGCCGGAAAACGCGGAATAGCAGTCAATGGGGTCAACCGCCCCCATACTCCTGAATGCTGACCAAAGCCAATAAAACCCTGTTGCTCCAACAATTGCTGTAAGGCTGGATCATACTCACCATAGGGGTAGGCAAAGAGTCGTGGCTGCGGCCCACCTAATTGCTCGTCAATCTCCGCTTGCGCCTGCAGAATTTCTGCTAACTGCCGTTGCTGCCATTGCTGCTCGCTCTCATTCGGCAGGCGTCGGGTCATGTGACCATGCGACTGGGAATGATTGGCGATCACCGCGCCATAACGCTGTAACTCACGCAATTGCTCCCAATTCATATACAAATGCGGTGCTTCGCGCATTAACTTCGGGTTGACGAAAATGGTAAATGGCACGCGATAACGCTTAAATAGCGGCAGACCGTTTTCATACACGTTGCGCCAACCATCATCAATAGTAATGGCGGCGGCACGCTCGGGCAGTGCTTGATCACTAGCTAGTAGCGCACTGACCTTGGCCAAATCGATAATCTCAAAGTTATTGGTCTGCAAAAACTCGAGGTGTTGTTGTAATTCTGCAGCTGTTACTGAGGTCACCCGTGGCGTATCATCACTAATATGATGATATTGCAAAATAGCCACGCCAGACTGCGCTAATACCGGAACCATGAACATGCCTGTAACCAGCACCAGCAAACCGAACCAGCGCATTTTTGCCATTGCTCTACCGATGATCATCTCCAACATTGCGGCTCCACTGCTTGGCTTAGTTGATACGGCCATAATAGGCCATCTGCCCGATGCAATCTACTTAAGTGCAGTCGCTTTAGGCGCAACTGCAGTCAGTTTTATGGTGTTATTGACGGTATTTTTGCGCATGACTACCACCGCCGAGATCGCCGCAGCATTTGGTGCAGACGACTATCAACAGCAACAACAAATTAGCGTCCATGCGCTGCTGTTAGCACTGCTACTTGGTTTGCTATTGACTTTGATCAGCCCCTGGCTGATTGCATTGAGCGTGAACTTGATGACTACTGAGCCGCGCTTAGCCGAACTAACTACTGATTACATGCAGATTCGTTTGCTGGCACTCCCAGCCACTTTAGTCAACTTAGTGGTACTTGGTATTTTAATCGGCAGACAGCAAGCACGCCTGGCTATGTTGTTGGTGATCGCCATTAATTTATTTAATGTCATCGGCAATCTGATTTTGATTATTGGCTTCAAGTTAAACGCGGTGGGCGCTGCCTGGGCATCATTTTTTGCCGAACTCAGCACCGCAGTTATTGGGCTCTACCTGATTCGCTCGGTGTTACCACCTATCACAGCATGGCGGGTTGAAACGGTCACCATGCAGCGCTTCATTGGGATGAATACCGATGTGATGATCCGTAGTTTATTACTACAACTATGCTTAGCGATGATGACTATTTATGCCAGTCGGTTTGGTACCACAGTAGTTGCTGCCAACGCCATATTGATGCAGTTTCTGTTACTCATCGCGCTCGGTCTAGATGGTATTGCCTACGCCGTCGAAGCCTTAGTAGGAGCTGCCCGCGGGCAAGGGAATCCGGGTATGGTCAAGTTCTGGATGAAGCATAGTCTGCGCTGGTCTATGCTATTTGCACTGGCCTATAGTGTAATTTTTTGGCTGTGGGGCGACGCTATTATTAGCTTATTAACCAATCTACCTGAAGTCATTGAACAAGCTAAAATAGTCTTACCCTGGTTATGGCTGATGCCATTGGTCGCTCACTGGAGCTATTTCTATGATGGGGTTTTCATTGGTTTGGGCTATACCAAAGCGATGCGCAACACCATGGCTATCAGCGCCTTGGCGGTATTTTTCCCAACCTGGTATGTAACTACCCAGCTACTCTTCAGCAGCACCAATGCTAACCACGGGCTGTGGTTAGCATTACTACTGTTTATGGCGGCCCGCGGTCTCAGCCAAGCACTGTGGCTGCGGGGCAAATACTAATAATAGGAATGTTCGCCGCGTTGGTGCTCAGTAATGTCACGTACACCGGTTAATTCATCGGGAAAACGCGCCAATAGCTCTTTCTCAATACCCTCTTTCAAGGTGACATCGACCATACTACAGCCGTTGCAGCCACCGCCAAATTGCAATACCGCAATACCTTCAGGGGTAATTTGGTTGACTGATACTTTGCCACCATGATTGGCTAACTGCGGGTTCACTTCAGCTTGAATCATATATTCAACCCGATCAATCAACGGCGCATCATCATCGACTTTTTTAGCTTTGGCATTCGGCGCTTTTAAGGTCAATTGTGAGCCAAGTTCTTGCACTTCAAAATCAATCACAGCATCAACTAAAAAGGGCGCGCTGCTGGAATCAACCACAGCATCGAAGCCACTAAATGGCAGCAATTGATCATCACTTTCTAGCGAATCAGGCGGACAATAAGAAACCCCGCACTCAGCCGACGGAGTGCCCGGATTCACCACAAAAACCCGAATATTAGTGTTATCAGGTTGATCGGCAAGTAATTTGCGAAAGTGCGCCTGCGCGCTTTCTGTAATACGAATCATGGACAGTACACCTCATGGCTATACTTGAGTAAAATAGTAGGGTATATCTTATCGCAAAAATCAGGCGTTGCATAGTAACAGGCTTGGTACTAGCGCCAACTTCTGCTAGCGTGTTGAGCAATTATATTAGTCAAGGATACCACTATGCGCCGTTTCGCTTATGCCCTAATTAGCCTGACCTTCGGGCTTGTTACTTGGTCAGTGGCCGCCCAGCCACTGAGCGCCTATTTACCGACCGATATTGAGTATGACGCCAGTGTGCCAACACCGCAGTCGGTACTCGGTTATGAGGTAGGTGAATGGCATGTTCGCCATGACCAACTGGTGCGCTACATGGAAGTGTTAGCTGCTCATTCTGACCGTATCAGTATTGAGTACACCGGTCGCACCCATCAGCAACGGCCACTGCTATTATTGACCGTCACTGCGCCAGAGAACCACAGTAAGTTAGAGCAGTTGCGCCAGCAGCATGTCGCACTGACCGACCCCAACCGCAAGGCCGACCCGAAAACCGCACCCTTAGTGCTGTATATGGGCTACAGTATTCACGGTGATGAACCCAGTGGTAGCAATGCCGCGCTATTATACGGCTACTACCTCGCCGCAGCGCAAGGTGAGAAAATCGAGCAGTTGCTGCGTGATACCATAATTTTATTCGATCCGAGCTTAAATCCAGATGGGCTATCGCGGTTTGCCGAGTGGGCGAACCAGCACAAAAGCATCAACCTCGTGTCAGACCCGCAGCATCGCGAGCATATGCAAGGTATTCCGCGCGGAAGGGTGAACCACTACTGGTTCGATCTCAACCGTGACTGGTTATTATTGCAACATCCAGAATCACGCGCACGCATTGCAAATTTCCAAAAATGGAAGCCCAATGTGCTGACCGATTTTCATGAGATGGGCACCGATAGCACGTTCTTTTTCCAGCCGGGTATTCCTAGTCGACGTAACCCCAATACGCCGGAAGAAAACGTCGCCTTAACGGCTAAATTAGCCAATTATCACGCTGCTAAACTTGACCAAGAAGGGCGGCTATATTTCACCGAGCAAGCATTTGATGACTTTTATGTTGGCAAGGGCTCAACCTACCCTGATGTGCAAGGCGCTATTGGTATTTTATTCGAACAAGCCTCCAGTCGCGGTCATGCACAAGATTCGATCAATGGTTTACTGGAATTTCCGTTTACTATTGAAAACCAATTCATGACCTCGCTGACGACTATGTATGGCGCACACGAAAACAAAGAACGGTTTCTGGATTATCAGCAGCGGTTTTTCCGTAATGCGCTAAAACAAGCCGAACAAGCTGATTTCAAAGGTTATGTGTTCGGTGAGGGGAGCGACCCAGCGCGGCTGCATGAGATGTTAACTATCCTCAAGCAACATGGTATTCAAGCCTACCCATTAAGCGCTGACGTAACCGTTGATAAAGTGACCTATCGGGCAGCCCATAGCTACTACGTGCCGCTAGCACAGCAGCAATACACCCTAATTCGGGCAATTTTCAGCAGCGATCAAAGTTTTCGCGACAATACCTTTTACGATGTTTCGGGCTGGACGCTGCCAATGGCCTTTAACGTGCCGTTTACCCAGTTTAATGGTCGTACCATCAAACATGCCGAGCAAGCCTATCAGGGCTTACCTGCGGCTAGCCCGGCTGCACTTCCAGCAGATGCATACGCCTACGCCTTTAACTGGCATAACTACTTTGCTCCGCGTGCGCTACAGCAATTACTCGCTGCTGGCGTGAAGGTACGTCAAGCCGATCAACCCTTTACCGCACGCACTCATAGTGGCGATCAGAACTTCACCATGGGCGCAGTGGTGGTGACCCGTGCCAACCAACAACTTGATTGGAGCACGGTGCAGCAACACCTCACCACTGTAGCTAACAACAACCAAGTCAGCTTGCACGCCATAACTAGTGGGCTAACGCCGATCGGTATTGACCTGGGCAGCCGTGATTTACGTCCAGTTGAGCCCATTTCAGTGATGCTCTTGGTCGGTCAAGATGCTGATATGTATGAAGCCGGCGAAGCCTGGTATTACCTTGATCGACACGTTGGCGTTGCCCTTAGCATGGTCGATACCGATCGCTTTAGTCGCGCTGACTTAAGTCGCTATAGCCATATCATCCTGGTTGATGGCAGCTACCGCACACTGGGTAAAGCCGGTGCCGAACGGCTACAACGCTGGGTTAATGACGGTGGCGTGGTGATCGGCCAGAAAGGTGGGGCACGCTGGTTGGCTGAGCAGGGTATTTTGGCGGCTAAATTTGTTAGCAACGAAGACTTTGATAGCAAATTTGACAGCAGCAGCTTGAGCTTTGCTGATCGCGACAGTTACTACGGCAAACGCCGCGTCGCCGGGGCAATATTTGGCCTTGACTTGGACCTCAGCCACCCTCTGTTGGCCGGTTTTCCACGCGCTCAGCTACCTATTTTCAAAGACAGCTTATTGGCTATGGAAGTACCTGAACAGCCGTTTTTAGTGGCTGCGCGGTATCAGCAAGAACCGCTATTAAGTGGCTATGCGGCAGTAGAAAATCGCCAAGTGATTAGCCAAAAGGCCGCTATTATTGGCCATCGCAAAGGCCAAGGGCGCGTCATCGCCTTTACCGACGATGTCAATTTCCGCGCTTATTTCTGGGGTACTGCCAAACTCCTCAGTAACGCTATCTTTATGGCACCTGCGGTCAGTCCCAGTGCCAACGCCGACGAAGATGCTGAAGCAGCCGCTGCGGCCGCCGCAGAAGCTGCACACGCTCACTAATCGGCTGCGCTACGCGGTTGATGCGGCTCGCTATACGCGAGTGTCCAGGCATCAACCGCTTTGGCGCCGCGTCGCAGCAATGCTTCTGCTGCTGCCGACACCGACGCACCAGTGGTTAATACATCGTCGACTAAAGCGATAGTTAGGCCGTCGACCGCGCGCGTGCAGTGCATACTGTTGGCCATATTGTGCCAACGTTCACTTGCTCCTGAGCGATGTTGCTGCTTCGCCTGTTGCGGCAGTCGCCGCAATAAGCCTGGGGCGAACGGCAGCTGCAATAGCGGTTGTAATTGTCGCGCTAATAATGCCGCTTGATTATAACCTCGCTTAAACCAGCGTGAATGACTGATCGGCATCGCCACCAGTAAATCTGGCCATTGCTGTGGTCGTTGCCGATAACAATGCTGGATCTGCGCCGCCAATAATGGCGCCAAAATAGGCGCTAACTCACTGGCGCCATGAAATTTGAAGCGATGAACCAACGCTGCAACTTCCGGCTGCCAGCTCAATGCAGCAAACCAATGCCGACCTACCGCGAGCTCCGGCTGCTGACAGCGCCAACGCAAGCAACTTGGCGGTAAGCGCGGCAAATCACGTAAACAAGGCTGGCAGAAACCACCATGCTCACCAATTGCCAAACGTTGTTGACACACCCAACAACAACCAACAGGTAACTTGGCAAGCCAATCTATGAGCGCTACCATACGCTCCTCCATGAGCAGTAAAAGGTAGGACTATGGTAACCCCTGTATGGCAATCCGTCAGCGGCGCGGGAACGGATCTTGTTGTACTCCATGGCTGGGGCTTGAACGCCAGTATTTGGCAGGGCATCCAAGCACCGTTGGCGCCACATCGGCGTTTACACTGTATCGATTTGCCCGGTTACGGCGATTCACCATGGCCGACTGGTGTGCCGCTCAACTTTGATCAGTTGGTGGAATTGACCACGGCCGCACTACCAGAGCGTTGTCAGCTGATGGGCTGGTCATTGGGCGGGCTGGTCGCTACGGCAATTGCATTGCGCTACCCCGAGCGCGTCAGTCAGCTGATTACCGTGGCCTCATCACCCTATTTCCCCGCTGCTGACGATTGGCCTGGTATTGCACCGAGCGTATTAAACGGTTTTGCGCGCCAGCTCAGTGCCGATTTCAAGCGCACGGTGGAACGCTTTCTGGCCTTGCAATCCATCGGTAGTGATACCGCTAAGGCTGATGTGAAACAGATCAAAGAATGGTTATTGAGTAAACCCATGGCGACCGAGGCGGTTCTTAACGCCGGCTTAGATATGCTCGCAACAGTCGATCTGCGCAGCCAGTTAGCGGCATTGAAAATGCCACTATTACGCATTTATGGGCGGCTCGACTCGCTCGTGCCGGTCGCCGTAGTAAGCAAAGTCGATGAACTGGCACCGCACAGTCGCGCGGTAATTATGCCGCACTGCAGTCATGCACCTTTTATTAACCAGCCACAAGCATTCTGTCAGTTACTGCTTGACCACAGTGACTTGTCAGCACCACGCTAGCGCTGACAAATCGGGCAATACACCGTGCTGCGTTGCCCCAAACGAATCTCTTTCAGCGTGGTAGCGCAGACTAAACATGGCCGCCCACCGCGGCCATACACTAGCAGTTCTTGCTTAAAGTAGCCTGGTAAACCATCGGCATTGGTAAAGTCGTTCAGTGTCGTTCCCCCTTGCTCAATAGCCTGAGCGAGAGTTTGCTGAATAATCGGTGCTAGTTTCAGATAACGCTGTTTACTGACCTTACCGGCGGCGCGTTTCGGGTGAATACCGGCCTTAAACAATGATTCATTGGCATAGATATTACCTACTCCAACCACCACATGATTATCCATAATGAAGGTTTTGATGGACTGGCTTTTATGCTGCGCTTGCTGATGCAAATAGGCACCGCTAAAGGCTTCGGTAAGCGGCTCAGGGCCTAACCCCTGCATTAATACATGGTGTTGGCGGGGGTCATCGGCACTATAGAGCCAACAACCGAAGCGGCGCGGGTCGTTGAAGCGCAATAACTGACCATTGCCAAGCCGCAGATCAACGTGATCATGTTTCACTACCAAGGCATCGTGCGGCAATACCCGCAGCGAGCCTGACATACCTAAATGAATCAGCAGGTAGCCGCGGCTGGTCGTGACCACAATATATTTAGCACGGCGTTCAACCGCGCTAATAGTGGCACCAACAAGGTTTTGAATGGTCTCTGGAATGGGCCAGCGTAAGCGCGCATCACGCACCGTCACCGCGGTGATAGTTTGATTTTGCAGATGCGGCGCAATACCGCGACAACTGACTTCTACTTCAGGTAATTCTGGCATAATAACTCACTCAGACGGTGCTTGTTTTAGTCGGCATTCTACCCTATATTCGCGCTCACTAGCGATGAGGATCAACTGCGCAATGCAGACCATCAATTTATTGCCACACTTGGACCATTTAGTGCAGCACGGCTATGCGATTGTGCCGGATTTTATTGATCCTGCAACGATCACAGAGCTCTATCACTATGCCCAGCAGCTGAGTCCGACCGATTGGCAACAAGCCGGCATTGGGCGCGCTGACCAGTACACCACCAACACCGCAGTAAGGCAGGATAAAATTCGCTGGTTGAGCCCTGAGATTGCTAGCGAGGCGGCTTATCTAACGGTTATGAATGAGCTGCGGCTACTGATCAACTACGAGCTATTTATGGGTTTGTTCGATTACGAATGTCACTTAGCACACTATCCGCCGGGGGCATTTTATCGTAAGCATGTGGATGCCTTTAAGGGCCGCAGCAATCGAATTTTAACCAGCGTGTTGTACCTTAATCCAGACTGGCAAGCGAATGATGGTGGTGAGTTAGTGATCTATGCCGATGATGGCAGCAGCCTCGCTACGGTATTGCCACAAGCCGGTAAACTGGTGCTATTTTTGAGCGAACGATTTGTTCATGAGGTACTGCCAGGTCAACGTGATCGCTTTAGTATCACCGGCTGGTTTCGCCACAATAATAGTATTGGCGGGGTCATTGACCCAAGTCATTAACCGCACACGCCGCCAAGCCCAACAAAAAAGCCAGTCACCTGAATAGGCAGACTGGCTTTTTTTGACTTGCTGAAACTAAAAGCGAATCAATTACTTGATTTTGGCTTCTTTGAAAATCACATGTTTACGAACCACTGGATCGAATTTTTTGATTTCCATTTTTTCAGGCATAGTACGTTTGTTTTTGTCGGTAGTGTAGAAGAAACCAGTACCGGCAGAAGAAACTAAACGGATCTTATCGCGCATGGTCTAACTCCTTACACTTTAACGCCGCTAGCGCGCAAATCTGCAAGCACAGCGTCGATACCATTTTTATCGATAATGCGCATTGCTTTGGTAGAAATACGCAGCTTAACCCAACGCTTTTCTGATTCAACCCAGAAGCGGTGAGACTGAAGGTTCGGCAGGAAACGACGCTTGGTCGCGTTGTTTGCGTGCGAACGGTTGTTACCTGTTACTGGGCCTTTGCCTGTAACTTGACATACTCGTGACATCGTTTTTTACTCCAAAATTGCTTCAAGCTCGCCTTTCGCCCATCGCGGCCTTGCGTTGAATCCGAGGGCGCATTTTATACAGCAAATCGGCCTAGCAATCAAGTGGTCGGGGCTTTTTTTTGATCTTTTCAGATCATTCTGTTTATCTGGGTACACAGCCGCGCTACTTTACTCGAAAGCACACAAAAGCGCTAGTATTTCTATAGCAATCCGCGTTCAGCGAAGGATACCGGGTGCCCAGCGCCAATCACAAAATGATCCAACAGCGCCACATCGATCAGGCCAAGGGCGCGCTTGAGCCGATCCGTAACGCGCTGATCGGCTTGGCTGGGCTCGGCGACACCCGATGGATGATTATGCGCCAAAATAACCGCCGCAGCGTTGTATTGCATCACTAATTTAATGATTTCACGTGGGTACACCGGGGCTGCATTAATAGTGCCGTGAAAAAGTTCGACATATTTCAATAGCCGATGCTGGCTATCGAGTAATAACACCACAAACACTTCTCGCTCTTGGTGCCGCAGTTGTGCGGTCAGATAGTCACGCACCATCGAGGGCTGGGTAAAACCGTCGTCCCGGCGCAGTTGCCAGGCTAAATAGCGGCGCGATATTTCCATCACCACCTGCAACTGCATAACTCGAGCGGGGCCCATGCCAGGTTGCTGTAATAACGCTTCCGAAGGGGCCGCTAACATGCCACCAATACCATCAAAAGCACTGAGCAAATCGCGCGCATACGTAACAACATCTTTGCCGCGCATACCAGTGCCGAGCAAAATTGCCAGCAATTCTGCATCCGATAAGGTTGCCACCCCTAACTCGGCCATTTTTTCCCGCGGGCGCTCTTGCAGCGGCCAATCTTTCACTGTCACCATATCGCACTCCTTGCTGTGGTTGCTTCCATGCCGGCCATAAAAAAGCCACCGACAGGTGGCTCATTAGGCGCGCTGATACGGCTCAGTATACTAGTTGCGCACCGGCGTTAGGGTCTGCCCTTG
The DNA here is from genome assembly GCA_023260975.1 of Pseudidiomarina sp. Classification (GTDB taxonomy): domain Bacteria; phylum Pseudomonadota; class Gammaproteobacteria; order Enterobacterales; family Alteromonadaceae; genus Pseudidiomarina. The sequence goes on from JALQTK010000011.1 coordinate 16,423, forward strand.
GTAGTACTGCATGAAGTCTTGCGCATCTTCACGGTCTTCTTCCAGTTGCTTCAGCGAGCGGCAGCTGCGTTTCTTGAAGTTGGTACCTACAGTTTGTTCGGTACGGCATACATGAGTAACTTCTCCTGCCGCATTAACAGTGCGAGAATAACCATTCTCTAATTGTTCTTCGGTGGTATTTGAGCATCCTGCTAACAGCAACGTCGCTGCTGCTATTCCAATAATCGCTTTCATAATTGAAACCTTTGTTAAGTGTTGATAAATGACGGTAATCAAATTAATAGATGATTACAACAACTATTATGTGACGAAAAGCTCCCATCGATTTTTTTCACCGGTCTGTGCTATCTTAAGCGCAGATTAAAAGTGTAAGGACTCACTATGACTGTAAGTCATGTGCAACCATTGCTGAATCAACGCATTGTGATTGGTATTAGCGGTGGAATTGCTGCCTATAAAATCCCGGAATTGGTACGCCGACTGAAAGATTGGGGTGCCGATGTGCGCTGTGTCATCACCCAAGGCGGACAGGCGTTTATTACCCCGTTGACGCTGCAAGCCGTGTCAGGCAACCCAGTTCATCATGACCTGCTCGATCCTGCCGCCGAAGCTGCTATGGGTCATATTGAGTTAGCTAAGTGGGCTGACCTGGTGCTGATTGCACCAGCCAGTGCGAATACCGTGGCACAGTTAGCGCATGGCCATGCGGGTGACCTATTAACCACCATCTGCCTGGCTACCGCGGCACCCTTACTGGTTGCCCCAGCAATGAATCAACAAATGTGGGCGCATGCGGCGGTACAAGCCAATTGTGAACAACTGCGGCAACGCGGGGTGCAGCTCATCGAGCCGGCCAGCGGCGCGCAAGCATGCGGTGATCTGGGTGCTGGACGCATGCCCGAGCCATTGCAATTACGCGATGCGGTGCTCGCGGCTCTCACTACCATAGAGCCGGTGCTGGCCGGTAAACAACTGGTGATTACTGCCGGCCCAACACGCGAAGCGATCGACCCAGTGCGTTATTTAAGCAATCACAGTTCGGGTAAAATGGGTTTTGCCTTGGCTGCAGCGGCGCAACAACTGGGGGCGCGGGTGACCTTGGTGGCTGGCCCCTGTCAATTACCTACACCAGCACAGGTGCAACGCATTGATGTAGTGTCCGCTGCCGATATGCTCGCTGCCGTCGAGCATCACGTCGGCACAGCAGATATATTTATTGGTTGCGCCGCGGTTGCTGATTATCGGCCGGCTGTCGCCGCCGATCAAAAAATCAAAAAGCAACATGACGCCATGCAACTGGAATTAGTCAAAAACCCAGATATTTTAGCCAGCGTTGCGAATCGTCCGCAGCCACCGTTCTGTATCGGCTTTGCCGCCGAAACCGAGCAGCTTGAACAGTATGCTAGCGGTAAGTTGACGGCTAAAAAATTAGCCATGATTGCCGCCAACAACGTCAGCGACAGCAGTATCGGTTTTAATAGTGATGAAAACGCAATGCAGCTGATGTGGTATGACCAAGCTGGAAAACTACAACAACAGCATTTAGATAAGGCCAGTAAGCAGGCCATTGCGATGGCGATTTTACGTCAAGCAGCGGCGCTAATGGCGACCTCTTAAGCAACTAAAAAGGAGTTTTGCGTGGTGGCGAAACAAGATAAAAAAGAACAAATTCTCAGCGCCCTAGCAAGTATGTTAGAGACCAATCCAGGCCAACGTATTACGACGGCGCGATTAGCCTCTCAGTTGGGCGTTTCTGAAGCAGCGTTATATCGTCATTTTCCGTCCAAAGCGCGGATGTTTGAAGGCCTGATTGAGTTCACTGAGAGCGCTATTTTAGGCACCATTAATCAGATCTTAGAGCGGGAAAAGGACACCCTAGTGCGTTGTGAATTGATGGTGCGCGTGTTATTGACCTTTGTCGAACGCAATCCTGGCATTACGCGCGTATTAACTGGCGACGCCTTGCTTGGTGAACATGAGCGTTTACGCAGTCGGGTCGGTGGCTTGTTCGATAAAATTGAAGCCAACATCAAGCAAGCTCTGCGCGAACGTCGCTTGCGTGATAACGTACAAACCAGTGTCGATGAAGGCTTACTTGCTAATCTATTAATGGCTTATGCGGAAGGCAAAATAGCCCAGTTCGTGCGTTCTGAATTCAAGCGCCCACCGACCGAACATTTTGCCGAGCAATGGCAGGTTATTGCGCGGCAGTTATTGGCTTGATGTGCTGCTAACAGTTTCTGAGGTACGCGCCCGGCTAAGCAGGTTCATAGCCGCTTGTTTGGGCGACGTATCACCATAGAGTACGTTATACATCTGTTCACAAATCGGCATTTCGACGCCATGACGCTTCGCCAGTAGCAGTACTTCACGGGTGTTGCGGTAGCCTTCTACCGCTTGACCAATCGCCTTCATCGCTTGCTGCACTGATTGCCCCTGCCCCAATGCTATGCCTAAGCGACGATTGCGCGATTGATTATCGGTACAGGTTAAAATCAAATCACCCAGTCCCGCCATGCCAGTAAAAGTTTCTGGCCGCGCTCCGAGCTTTAAGCCAAGCCGGGTCATTTCAGCTAAGCCGCGGGTGATCAGGGCAGTACGTGCATTGGCACCAAAACCGATACCATCGGCCATGCCAGCACCAATGGCTATCACGTTTTTAATCGCACCGCCGACTTGCACACCAATAAAATCGTCATTGGTATACACGCGAAAACTTTTATCGCAGTGCAGCAATTCAGATAAATCATCGACGAAGCTCGGGTCGGTTGACGACATCGAAATAGCGGTCGGCAAACCTTTGGCCATTTCCATGGCAAAGGTTGGGCCCGACAAAACCGCCAGGGCGTGGTCGGTACCGAGAATTTCTTCAGCTACCTCAAATAACAGCCGCCCCGTGTCTGGCTCAAGGCCTTTACTCGCCCAAGCAATACGGGCATCGTCAGCAATATGTGGTTTGATATCTTGCAGTAATTGTTTGAAGGCGCTGCTAGGGACCACGACGACAATATTGCGGGCATCTTTGACCGCATCGACTAAGTCATCAGTGATGGTTAAGCTGTCTGGGAATAACACCCCGGGTAAGTAGCGAGCGTTCTGGCGATGAGCCGCCATGGCTTCAATTTGGTCGCTATCACGACCCCATAAACAGGTCGGTGTACCGCGCCGGGCAAAACAAAGCGCTAGGGCGGTTCCGTAAGAACCAGCACCTAGCACCGTGACCTGCGTGTTACGCATAAGTCGGGTAGTTACCCAGCAGCTTAGGCGTCAAGCTTGGTAGCTTCAGCTTGCTGTTGGGCGCGCTGTTGCAAATGTTGTGCGTATACCGCATCGAAATTGACCGGAGCCAAATTGAGCTGCGGGAAGCTAGCGCGGCTGACTAAGCTGGCCAAGCACTCACGGGCATATGGGAACAAAATATTTGGGCAGAAGGCACCCAATAATTGCGCAATTTGTGCTTCTTCGAGGCTATCAGCGATAGTAAAAATACCGGCTTGATGAACTTCGGCCAGAAACGCAACATCGTCACCGATTTTGTTGGTGGCGGTAACCTTTAACACCACTTCGTAAACGCTATCTTCAATTTTGGTATTTTTAACATTGAGGTCTAGGTTTAACTCCGGCTGCCACTCTTTGCGGAAGATACTTGGCACGTTCGGCGCTTCAAATGACACATCTTTGGTATAGATGCGTTGGATCGCGAATGCTTGCTGTGGTTGCGCGTTTGCTTCTGCTGCGCCGTTTACTTGCTGTTCGTCAGCCATGGTATGGGTCCTATAAAATCAAACAATGAAATGAAACATGTAGCAACTGATGCTCAGCGCCTTATTTTTTAACTAACGGAAAACTGGCACCTTGCCAAGCCGCGATACCACCTTGTAGTACCGATACTTTTTCGAAACCAGCTTTGCTCAACGCAGACGCCGACGCTTTGGCCGTCATTCCGGTTGCACATACCACAACAATGGGGGCTGATTTGTACTTCTCAAGAGCATTGGTGTCATTTTTCCCAATCCGCTCAGCGGTTATATTGAGCGCACCGGAAATGTGGCCCTTGCGAAATTCATCAATTGAACGAATATCAACAAACACACCATCATTGCGATCAACCTGCAGAGTTGCCTGTTGTGGTTGCAACAATTGCACCGGCGATAAGGCCGCCTGAATAGTCGTGACAATAATCGCCAGCAATAACACCACCCAGAGAATACTCATGAGATAGTGGTTGGCGGCGAAGGCGAGGATTTGCTCCATCGATGCATAACTCCAACTGAAAAAATCACGCTGAAGAGTATACCTGCTGAAATTCCCAATACCAGTAAAATTTGGCGCCATTTAGCCCCGACAACGGGTGCGTTACGAGCCAAAATCACTTAAAATGACCTACTTATTTGATGCTTTGTTGAGCGCTGAGGATTCTATGGCTACATCACATACCCCGTTAGCACTGCTGATTCTTGATGGTTGGGGCTATCGCGAAGCAACTGAAGATAACGCTATAGCAGCAGCCAATACGCCGAACATGGATGCGTTATGGGCCAACTATCCGCATACCTTAGTTGATGGTTCGGGTATGGCGGTCGGTCTACCCGAAGGGCAAATGGGTAACTCGGAAGTCGGTCATGTTAATTTAGGTGCTGGCCGGATTGTCTATCAGGACTTCACCCGCATCAGCAAAGCTATCGCCGATGGCGATTTTTTTACCAACCCTGTACTGACTAAAGCAGTCGATGACGCCATTGTTAATGGCACTGCTGTGCATATCATCGGGTTACTGTCGCCCGGCGGTGTGCATAGTCATGAACAGCACCTGATCGCAATGATTGAACTGGCCGCGCAACGTGGCGCCAGCCAAATTTATTTGCATGCCTTTTTAGATGGCCGCGATACCCCACCGCGTTCAGCGTTGGCATCCATTGAACGCTGTGAAGCAACCTTTGCACGCCTCGGTGTCGGTCGTTTTGCCTCGGTTTGTGGGCGCTATTTTGCTATGGACCGCGATAAGCGCTGGGATCGCGTCGAGCAAGCCTGGAAACTTCTGGTCGATGGCGACGCCACACAACAGACTGAAAGTGCCGCCGTTGCGCTGCAGCAAGCATACCAACGTAATGAAAGTGATGAATTTGTGCAACCCACCTTAATTGCTGGTGGCGCGCCGATGGTCGATGGCGATAGCGTGGTGTTTATGAACTTTCGTGCTGACCGCGCACGCGAACTAAGCCAAGCCTTTTTACACCGCGACTTCAGCGGTTTTGTAAGGCAACGTCAGCCAGCCTTGGCGCACTATGTGATGCTCACCGAGTACGCCAGCGATCTGGTTGGCCCTATCGCCTACCCCACTGAAAATCTAAACAATGTACTTGGTGATTGGCTGGCACAGCACAACTATAGCCAGTTGCGTATCGCAGAAACCGAAAAATACGCCCATGTGACGTTTTTCTTTAGTGGCGGTCGCGAGCAATTATTCAATGGCGAAGAGCGTATTTTAGTGCCCTCACCGAACGTCGCCACCTACGATCTGCAACCGGAAATGAGTGCTGAGCAAGTGACTGATGCCTTGGTGGAGTCGATTCTAGCGCGCCGTCACGATGTGATTATTTGTAATTATGCCAATGGCGATATGGTCGGCCATACCGGTAACTTTGCCGCTGCTGTCAAAGCCATTGAGGCCGTTGACCACTGCGTTGGCCGGGTGGTAGCGGCGCTGCAGCAAGTGGGTGGTGAGTGTTTGATCACCGCCGACCATGGCAACGCTGAACAAATGCACGACCATAGCACCGGGCAATCGCATACCGCCCATACCTGTGAGCTGGTACCGTTTATTTATGTTGGTCGCCCAGCGCAGGTACGCGATGCTGCGCGGCTATCCGATGTGGCACCAACCATGTTGCATTTATTAGGCTTGCCGCAACCCGCTGAAATGACCGGGACACCGATCATGGTGGTGAAATAGGCATGCGCCGCTGGGCACTGCTGCTGGTTTGCTTGGCGCTGCTAGGACCAACCGTGGCAGTGGCGCTACCAGTGGCCGCCGCAAGTAATGACCAGGCGGCTACCGAGGCGCAACTCAAAGCCATTGCTGAAGCGTTGAAGAAACGTGAGGCGGCCATCGGTGAACGCAACCGCAAGCTGTCCTCGACCGAGCAGGAGTTGCAACAGTTAGAACGGAAAATTAGCGCTGTAGCGGCCGATCTTAATAGCACCGAGCGGCAACTCGCGGCGACGCGCACCAGGCTAACTGAGCTCAGCCAGCAACAGCGACAGTTAGAGCAACAACAACAGCAGCAACTGCAGTTGTTGGCGCAACAGCTTGACCGTGCTTATCGCATTGGCCAACACGATTTTTTAAAACTGATTTTAAGCCAACAAGACCCCAGTCAACTCGAACGTATGCTCGGTTACTACGGCTATTTCAATCGTGCTCGTATGGCTGAACTAGATTCGTTGCGGCAAATTGAACAGGACCTCGCCGCGGTGCTGGCTAGCACGGCGGAACAACAGCAGCAATTACAGCAACAGCTGACCACCGAACAGCGCCAGCAACAATTGTTGCAGGAGCAGCAACGTGGGCAAAAGGCCTTGATTGTGCGCTTGCAACGGGAACAGTCGGCCGACCAACAACAGCTACAAAAATTACGCCGCGATCAAGAAGAACTCGAACAAGTACTTGCAGCGATCATCGCCGCTTTGCGTGATGAACCGCGCTTGCTCGGCTTAAGTAAACAAAAAGGCCGCTTAAGCTGGCCAGTACCCGGGCGAGTACAACGTTTATTTGGTAGCCAACGCAGCAGTGGGGTAAGTTGGAAAGGGGTGATGATTGAGGCAGCAGCCGGCACACCAATCACCGCGGTTGCCGATGGTCGGATATTATTTGCCAATTGGATGCGCGGTTTCGGCTTGTTGCTGGTGGTTGACCACGGTGATGGTTATTTAACGCTTTATGGGCATACACAGACGGTAATACCAGCGGTCGGAAGTACTGTGCGTAAAGGTGAGACGATTGCTTTGGTAGGCCAAAGTGGCGGCCAAACCACACCAGCATTGTACTTTGAGCTGCGGGTAAATGGTAAGGCAGTGAATCCAACGCAATGGCTACGTTAGTTAAGCCATCGCGTTACGCAACTTTTTCATAGCATTGACTTCGAGCTGGCGAACGCGCTCGGCCGATACCTGATACTTGTCAGCGAGGTCTTGCAAAGTGGTCTTGTTGTTATCGTCTAACCAACGTGCGCGGACGATATCTTGACTACGCTCATCGAGAGTGTTGATAGCAGCAAATAAACGTTGTTGGGTTTGTGCTTCCCACTGTTCGTTTTCAATTTCTTCGGCTAAATCTGAACGCTTATCTTGCAGGTACTGTGCCGGCGAGTAGCTGCTGTTATCGCGGTTATCATCATCGTCTGAACTCAGTTCAAAGGCTTGATCATAGGAGCTCATGCGCGCTTCCATCTCAAGTACATCAGCGGTGCTGACACCGAGCGTTTCAGCGACTGTCTTGACTTCTTCTGGCGTGAACCAACCCAACCGTGACTTCATTTTGCGTAAGTTAAAGAACAACTTGCGTTGTGCCTTGGTGGTGGCGATTTTGACCATACGCCAATTTTTCAGCACATAGTCATGAATTTCCGCTTTGATCCAATGCACCGCAAACGAGACCAGTCGCACACCCATAGTCGGGTCGAAGCGGCGCACCGCTTTCATCAAACCAATATTACCTTCTTGAATGAGGTCGGCTTGGGGTAAACCGTAGCCTGAATAGCTGCGAGCAACATGCACAACAAAGCGCAGGTGTGACATGATCAGCTGACGGGCAGCTGCTAGGTCATCCTGTTCGACTAAACGCTCGGCGAGCTCGCGCTCTTGTTCGGCAGTCAACATTGGAATGCGATTGACTGACTGCACATAAGCTTCAATGCTGCCACTGCTTTGTGGAAGTGCTAAGGCCATAGTCGTCATTTCAGTGCTCATTCAACATCCTCTTTCACTGTGCGCTGAGTTTTACTATCACACATCAGACCAGTTAAGGCCGGAAAAGTTCCCTTATTCTACCAAAAACCACGCTGCTGACAACGTTTGATCATACTGATCGTTTCAGATCATATGGGGCCAAATTAGTGCGGTTCAATAGCAGTAACATGTTTTCTTACGGCTAAATACGATCCTATTAACCCCAGACCAATCGCCAGTAACCACAACACCATCATTTCATTAAAGTTTAACCCTTGTAGGCTAAACTGGCTGGCATACAGTTGACTAAGCTCGCGCACCGCGCCGTCTAACCACCAAATTAGTACGGCAGTCGCCAACCAGGCGATCACGCCACCGACAATACCGTACCAAACGCCGGTGTACATGAATGGCCGCTGGATATAGCTATCGGTTGCACCAACCAGCTTCATGACCATAATCTCATCGCGCTTACTGCTGATATTCAAACGTATGGTATTACCAACAATCAATATCGCCGAGATACACAACAACAAGGCTAGCGCTAAAAATCCGTCGCGCAGCAACTGAATCAGTGCTTCAAATTTTTCCAGCCAAGCCAGGTCAAGGCGAGCTTCGTCGACTTCGCGTTCTTGTTGCAAGCTAGCGAGCAGTTGCTGTGCCGCCAGAGGCCCACGATGGGTCGCAGCCGGGGTAACAAGCAGCAGGTCTGGTAACGGATTTTCGCTCAGCGAATTCAATGCGTCACCGAAGCCAGATGCCTCACGAAACTGCGCTAAACCACTATCGCGGTCTATCCAAGTGACATTCTCAATCGCTACCGATAAGCTTAAACGCTTGCTGAAAGTCGCTACTTCTTGGGCCGACAAATCGTGGCGTAAAAACAAGCTGATTTCCGCCGCCTGCTGCCAGTTGGCACCGACGCTATCGGTATTTTTCACTACCACATAAAGCGTGGCCGGCAAGGTAAGGCTAAGCCCAAGCACCGCCATGGTCATCAAACTAGCAAAGGGATAACGAACTAACTCACCTAAACTGCCCAGCGCTTGTTGCGCATTGTGCAGCCAAAACATGACAAAACGACGAAAAGCAGAAATTTTTACCTGCTGGGCACCTTGGTTGCGTGAACGAAACAATAGACTCATGTTTAATCCTCCGCCAAACCGTCGTTGATCATACGCCCATCTTTTAGGCTCAAGGTGCGATAGCGCAAGCGTGAAATAAGCCCGAGATCATGGGTTGCGATCAATACCGAGGTACCGTGCCGATTGAAGTCTTCAAAGAGCCGAATAATTTCTAGCGATAGTTTCGGATCGAGGTTACCAGTTGGCTCGTCAGCTAATAACAACGGCGGTTTATTGACGATAGCGCGGGCAATACCAACGCGCTGCTGTTCACCGCCCGATAACATCATCGGGTAATGCCGTAATTTGTCACCCAGACCGACTTTTTCCAGCGCGGCCGAGACGCGTTTGCGCGCCTCTTGCATGCTGTAGCCTTCAATTAATAACGGTAACGCGACATTATCAAGAATGGTCTTGTCTAAAAGCAGCCGATGATCTTGAAAAATCATGCCGATATCACGGCGCACATAGGGAATTTCGCGGCGACCAATCTTGCGTAAGTCATGGCCGTTGATCATCACCCGACCAGCGGTCGGCCGCTCCATAATACTAATAAGTTTGAGCAAGGTACTTTTACCGGCGCCCGAGTGACCGGTCAAAAACACCATCTCGGCTGGCTCCACGTGAAAGCTCACCTGATTCAGTGCTTGAAAGCCACCGGCATAGGTTTTACTGACTTGCTCAAATTTAATCATGATGCAGTCTGCTCCTCGGTTTCACTGTTGCGTTGAAATAACGCATCGACAAATTGCTCTGCCACAAACGGGCGCAAATCATCGATGCCTTCGCCAACGCCAATATAGCGAATAGGAATTGCAAATTGGTCGGCAATAGCAAAAATCACACCGCCTTTGGCAGTACCATCCAGTTTGGTTAAGGTAATACCACTCACGCCCACCGCTTCAGTAAACAATTTGGCTTGGCTGATGGCGTTTTGGCCGGTACCCGCATCGAGCGTCAGCATCACTTCATGTGGCGCCTGCGGGTCGAGCTTCTGTACTACCCGCACGACTTTTTTCAATTCATCCATTAAATGCGCTTTGTTCTGCAGGCGCCCGGCGGTGTCGGCGATCAGTACATCTACCCCACGCGCTTTGGCCGCCTCGAGGGCGTCATAAATCACCGAGGCACTATCGGCACCAGTATGTTGCGCCACCACCGCAATATTATTGCGCTCGCCCCACACCTGCAATTGCTCTACCGCAGCAGCGCGAAAGGTGTCGCCGGCAGCTAACATGACCGATTTACCTTGCTGACGAAATTGCTGCGCTAACTTGCCAATGGTGGTGGTTTTTCCTACGCCATTAACGCCCACCATCAGAATCACGAACGGCCCTTGCTGGTCGCTCGGAATACTCAGTGGCGTTGCTACCGGGGTTAAAATATCGGTTAGTTGCTGCTGTAACAGTTGGTATAAGCTCTCGCCATCCTGTAATTGCCGGCGATCGGCTTGTTCGGTCAAGCGCTGGACAATACGATTGGTGGTCGGCACACCAAGATCCGCCATTAGTAACTGTGTTTCTAGCTCTTCAAATAGCTCATGATCAATTTTTTTGCCGCTAAAAATGCTCCACAGGCCATCACCTATGGCGCTCGAGGTGCGCTGCAAACTCTCCCGCAAACGTTTCCACAAGCTCGGCTTTTGTTGGTACTTGTCAGCTTGTTTCGCGCGCGATTCAGCGGTGACTTGGGCGCAAATTTCGGCCGCATCGGGTGCCACCACTTGCGCCACCGAGGGTTGTTCTGGGGCGTCTTGTTGTTGCCCCGCTGGCTGGTTTTTACGGAACAACGAAAACAATCCTTTAGCCATGCCGGTTTTACCTTTGAAGTTCACTACACCTAGGGTTTACACTATGTCGAGAGTTTACCATGAGATCAGCTAAAAGGCGTACTTTAGCATGGCACGTAATGCACACAAACAAAACCATAAGCAAGCCCAAGTAGCCGGTGAAGTGCGCATTATTGGTGGCCAACTGCGTGGCCGCAAACTCACCGTAGCCGATGTACCCGGGCTGCGCCCAAGTACTGACCGGGTGCGTGAAACGCTGTTTAATTGGCTGCAATTTGAACTCGCCGGCCAGCGTTGTTTAGATTTATTTGGCGGCAGCGGTGCGCTTGGCTTCGAAGCCCTATCACGTGGCGCCGAGCTGGTAGTGATGATTGAAAAAGACGCCAAAGCAGCAGCGATTTTGAGTCAGCATGCCACCACCTTAAACCAAGTCAGTCCAGGCCAGGTGTTGGTGCAACCGGGCGATGCCCTGCAATTTTTACAACAAACACCGGCGCAACCCTTTGCTGTGGTATTTATTGACCCACCCTTTCGCATGGGGCTGGCCGAGCAGTGCTGTGCGTTGTTAGAGCAGTATCAGTGGTTGCAGGCTGGTAGTTGGGTTTATCTAGAAACGGAAGCTGAGTGGCACGGGCAACTGCCTGCGCATTGGCGCCAGCATCGCAGTAAAGCTGCTGGCCAGGTCAGCTATCAACTGTATCAACTCGAGGAGTTGGCATGAACGCAGCTATTTGGCTTGGGCGGGCATTATTTGCCATGGTGTGGGGCGCCATGCTGGCTAATTTGGTGTGGCCATTCCCCGGCAAAGGCTATGCGCTGTTTTTAATTCTGTTACTGATCTTAGTCGCCGTGCACTTACTGCAATTACTGATGTTCCGCACGGTATACGCCAGCCAACTACAATGGCGAGCCGGCGATTCATGGCAAATTGTGGCGTTCGGAGTGGTTGGTTGGATGGCGATAATACAGGCGCAGGCACAGCGTCAGAGCAACCCGTCGCAGCGCTAGTCCGTTAGGCTGACACCAATATTAGAGCAGTCTTCTTCGGCCAGCATAGCGCGCATTTGTTGCACGATGGTTTGGCTTGGCAGCGGCGCAGCTGGGGCAACGGCTTCAAGATAATTCAGTAGCGCCTGCTGCACATCAATTTCGTAATGCGTCAAGTCGTGGTCACGGAGTAATTGTTGGCGCGCTTCGGCACTCAGATCAGCGCCCTCGGTGAGCTCTAAAAATTTGGCCACACTGGCTTGCGATACCTTAGCAACATCCACCAAATAACTACCCTCTTTATCAAGCAAGCCTTGCAGTAAGGTGCTCAGCGCCGTACAGGCATCCATAGCCGGGTACACACCAAGCATGTCATGGCCATGTTCACTGGGAGTCACGTCATCGACTTTTTCTTGCCAGCGGGCAACATTCACTTTGACCTTGGTCGGTTGCCATGACCAGTCCCATAGCGCATTGAGGGCGCCACGCAGTGGTTCAGGATCACCAAAACCAGTCACTTGATGAAACAATTGATAATTCGGCAGCATGCGCTCACAGAGATAAAGCCCGAGCAGCGTTTGATAGGCAAACGGAAGGGCACGAATGCGTTCAAAAGTGTTCAATACCGCCATGGAATTCCTTGCTACCGGGAGTCTTGCTATGATGAGCCGACCAGGCGTTATAATGAACGCCAACAATTAAGGTAAATAGTATACATGGAATTATCGCTGGATCAGTACTTTTCCGAGCTTCAACAGGCCGCACAGCGAATTGCGCCGATGTGTTTGCACACCCCAATTGTGCACAGCAACAGCCTTGATCAGGCGCTCGGTTGCCAGCTTTATTTGAAAGCTGAACACCAGCAACACACCGGCGCCTTCAAGTATCGCGGCGCCTGCAACGCACTGCTGCAACTGAGCCCAGCACAACGCCAAGCCGGGGTGTTCACGGTATCCTCGGGTAATCATGGTGCAGCACTTGCTGCCGCCGGTCAGCAGCTTGGTATTGCCGTGCGGGTTGGCGTGGCGCGCACTGCCTTAGCGCTGAAACGTGCCAACATGGCGCGCTATGCTGCTGAACTAATTACTATTAAGCCCGGCATGGCGGCACGCGAAGCCTTCGTTGCTGAGCAGCAACGCAGTGGGCGACTATTCATTCCACCCTATAACCACCCACATATTATTGCCGGCCAAGGTACCGCCACCTTAGAGCTATTGCAAGCCGTTGCACCGTTAGATGTATTACTAGCACCGCTAGGTGGCGGTGGTTTGCTCGCCGGCACTGCAGTGGCAGCCCGCGCCTATGGGGTCAGTCAGGTATTTGGGGTCGAGCCAGAGCTTGCCGCCGATGGCTGGGCCTCGTTACAACAAGGTAGCATTCAGCCTGCAATGGCGCCGTTAAGCATCTGTGATGGCTTGCTCACCAACCTTGGCAGCCATACCTTTGCGGTATTGCAACAAGGCGTCGATGGCGTGCTATTGGTCAATGATGAGGAGGTATTGGTGGCGCAGCAATTATGTTATCGCACCACCGGCGCGTGGATTGAACCCTCATCGGCAACGGTAATTGCGGCGATTAGCCGCTATGCAGAACAGTTTAAGGGGTTACGAGTTGGTGCCATTAGCAGTGGTGGTAACGCCCTACCACCACAGTAGTGAGATTATTTAGCGAATAGTTGACCGATATCTTCGAAGGCTTTGAACTCGAGTGCATTACCACTGAGATCGTAGAGAAACATCGTCGCTTGCTCACCCACTTGGCCTTTAAAGCGAATGTGTGGTTCAATCACGAAAGCTTGGCCGTTGGCTTGCAACCGTTCAGACAACTGATGCCAAGCGGGCATACTCAATACCACGCCAAAATGTGGCACCGGCACGTCATGGCCATCGACCGGATTATGATGCGCTGCGGCAATGCGCTCAGGCGCCACATGAGTGACTAACTGGTGACCAAAGAAATTCCAGTCAATCCAATGATCGGCACTGCGGCCTTCTTCACAACCTAACAAGTCGCCATAAAAGGCACGTGCTTTGCTAAGCTCATCAACAGGAATAGCAAGATGAAACGGCTGTAACGCAGAACCCATAAATGACCAATGCCCTCAATTCAATAAATAAGCTAACTAAAACTGATTTTTCATTGCCACCAGTGGCGTTGATTTACGCCACATGCGGGCGCCGACGGCCAGCAGTAACACAATCCAATTGACCGGTGGTATCGCACCACAGGCTAACACAGCAAGCATATTCCACAACGGCTGGTGGTGATGACGCCCCACCAGCACATAAAATAACAACGCCGCCAGCAAACCTTGCAAAATAAACAAGTTGATAGGCATAACGGTATTCCCTTGTTTGTAATTATTGTTATGGGAATAAGCCTACATCAACTTCATGAAATTGTAAAAGAGTGTAAATACTGCTGTCACAAAAGCATGATTGTTAAGCGTTTAATGCCTTATCAAGGGCCTTAATTAGGTCATTTACGTCTTCAATACCGACCGAAATACGGACGAAATTATCTAAAATTCCGAGCTTTTCACGGTTCTCTTTAGGAATTGAAGCATGGGTCATAATCGCTGGGTGCTCAATCAAACTTTCCACTCCACCCAGGCTTTCAGCGAGAGCAAAAATCTCAATGTTTTCCAGGAACCGTCGCGCTTTGGCCAGATCGCCTTTGAGCAAGATCGAGATCATGCCACCAAATCCAGTCATTTGCTGCTTGGCTAATTGATGTTGTGGATGGCTTGGCAAGCCAGGATAAATAACCTGCTCAACCGCCGGATGGTGATTCAACCACTGGGCAATTTCTAATGCTGCAGCATTGTGATGACGCATACGCAAGGCTAAGGTTTTCACCCCGCGTAGCGCCAAATAACTATCAAATGGCCCGGCAATAGCGCCAACTGCATTTTGCAAAAAGGTCATTTTTTCAGCTAATTCAGGATTATCGCCAACCACGGCAATACCGCCGACCATATCTGAATGGCCATTGAGGTATTTAGTCGCGGAATGCATGACGATATCGACACCCAACTCAAGCGGGCGCTGGTTATACGGTGTGGCAAAGGTATTATCAACCACGGTGATGATGCCGTGCTGTTTGGCAATGCGCACCATCGCGGTAATATCGACCAGCTTCAACATCGGATTGCTTGGGGTCTCAATCCAGATCATCTTGGTATTCGGCTGAATAGCTGCCAATACCGCCGCTTCATCGGTTAAATCAACGTAGCTAAACTGCAAGCCGGCTGAACGGCCGCGGACCTTATCAAACAGACGGAAGGTGCCACCGTAAAGATCGTCCATAGCAATGACATGGTCGCCGCTATTGAGCACTTCCATAATGGTAGAAGTCGCCGCCATACCCGAAGCAAAGGCGTAACCTTGGGTGCCACTCTCAAGATTGGCCACCGCGCGTTCCCAGGCGAAACGCGTGGGATTGTGTGAGCGTGAATACTCGAAACCTTTATGCACGCCAGGACTTTCCTGAATATAGGTCGAGCTAGTAAAAATCGGCGGCATTACCGCACCGGTTGCTGGCTCTGGGGCTTGGCCACCATGAATAGCGCGGGTGGCAAATTGTAAATCATGCTGATCAGCCATTACTTAACGCTCCAATAAATTACGTTCGTTCATCCACTCATCGTTATATAACTTCGATAGATAACGATGGCCAGTATCACATGCAAGCGTGACTACACGCTTCGGGCTGGTTTGCTCGCGGCAGTAACGCAGGGCTGCGGCAATTAGCGTACCGCTACTTGAACCGACCATCACCCCCTCTTGCAGGAGCACTTCACGGGCTGTGTTCAGCGCTTCTTTGTCACTAATAGCATAGGCTTTATTAGCCAAGTTAATTTCGCAAATATCAGGAATAAAATCTTCACCAATACCTTCGACCAACCAACTACCAGCCTCAACAATTTCATTGCGATTGATCAACGGCTCTAAAATAGAGCCTTGAGGATCCGCCAGAACTAGGTCAACGGCAGCATTGTGCTCACGCAAGTAGCGACCAATACCGGTCAGAGTACCGCCCGAACCAACGCCGCATACAAAGGCATCGATATTACCCTGCATTTGCTGCCAAATTTCGGGGCCAGTACCTTCATAATGAGCCGCCACGTTGGCTGGGTTAGCGAATTGGTTAACATAAAAATAGCCATTTTCTGCGGCTAAACGTGCAGCAATATCTTGGTAATACTCCGGATGACCCTTTTGCACATCGGAACGGGTGCGGATCACTTCGGCGCCCATGGCTTTGAGATTATTCACTTTCTCTGCTGACATTTTATCAGGCATGACAATTTTCAGTGGGTAGCCTTTGCTGGCGGCGACCAACGCCAAACCTAAACCGGTATTGCCGGCGGTGGCCTCAATAATCGTCATACCCGGGCGCAGCTGGCCACTTTGCTCGGCGGCGGCAATCATACTCACGGCAATACGGTCTTTAATTGAACCACCTGGGTTCATCAGTTCCATTTTGAAGTACAGCTCACAGGGGCCAGTATCCATGTTACTGACGCGTAACATCGGCGTGTTACCAATCATGGCAAGAACATTGTGGAAAACTTGCATTGCTTACGTACCTGTCTTGATGATGAAAATAGTTGTGACATTATCGCACGATATGGCACAGTAAGGCGACACTTCAGGAGCAATCACTATGACGAATCGCCTTACTTTACTTGCTGTTTGCCTTGGCGCCAGCACCCTGCTCAGCGCCTGCCAACCAGCAGCCGATAACACCCCAGCGAGCGTGGCAGCAGCCGAGCTGAGTGGTCAACAGCAGTTTATGGCGAGTTTTCAGCCGTTTTGCGGACAGGCTTTTGCCGCAACTATTGTTGAAGATAATGCACCATCACCGGATTGGGATCATCCACTGGTGGTGCATGTGCGTGATTGCGAAGAAAACGTAGTACGCATGCCGCTGCATGTTGGCGATGATCATTCGCGCACTTGGGAACTGACGCTACACGACGATTACATTGACTTTCAGCATTATCATCGCTACCCAGACGGTAAGCTGGATGCCACCTCACCCTACGGCGGCCGTACGCTAGATAGCGGCACGGCGACAGCGCAGTCATTCCCGGTCGATGAAGGCAGTAAAGGCCGTTTTATCGCCAATGGTCTTGATGTTTCAACAACGAACACCTGGTCAATTCGGTTTATTGACGCCACTACCATGGCCTACCAATTAAGCCGCCCTGGCCGACTGTTTGAGGTCCATGTTGATCTATCTGCGCCCATTGAACTGCCACCGCCAGCATGGGGTTATCAAGGAAACTAACTGCCATGCTGATTGATTTGCGCAGCGACACTGTCACCCAACCCAGTGCGGCCATGCGCGCTGCTATGGCCGCAGCGCCGGTGGGTGACGATGTATTTGGTGATGACCCGAGCATCAATGCCTTGCAACAGCGCGTTGCGGCACTGGCCGGCAAACCAGCCGCGCTGATTGCTGCCAGTGGCACACAAACCAATTTGTTAGCACTGCTGAGTCATTGTCAGCGTGGCGAAGAATATCTGGTTGGGCAGGAATATCACACCTACCGCTATGAGGCTGGCGGCGCTGCCGTGCTCGGCGGCATTGTGCCGCAACCGTTTGAGGTTGAAGCCGATGGTACGCTCGATTTAGCTCGGGTAGAAAAGCGTATTAAGCCCGATGACCCGCACTTCCCCATCACGCGCTTGCTGGCGCTCGAGAACACCCACACTGGCCGCGTGATCCCGCAAGCTTATATGCTGCAAGCACGCAAATTAGTCGATAAGCACGGCTTGAAATTGCACCTTGATGGCGCCCGCATTTTCAATGCAGCGGTCGCTACTGGGCTGTCATTGCAGGAGCTTTGTGCGCCATTTGATAGTATTTCGATCTGCTTTTCCAAAGGCTTGGGCACGCCCATTGGTTCGGTCCTGGTTGGCTCGAAAGCTTTTATTGGCCGCGCTCACCGCTGGCGTAAAATGCTCGGTGGCGGGATGCGCCAAGCTGGAATTATTGCTGCTGCAATGGACTATGCACTCGATCACCAGGTCGCGCGGCTGGCCGACGACCATACCAATGCAGCACGTTTACACCAAGGCCTACAAGGCCTATCGGGCTTAACTTTAGAGCCGCAACACACCAACATGGTTTACATCAACTATGCTAATTTGGGTGATGCACTGAAAGTAAGTGATTACTTACGTGAGCATGGTGTGCTGGTTTCACGGGCACAACGGCAGCGCCTAGTCACCCACCTCAATATCAGCAGCACCGACATCGAGCGGGTCATCGAGTTATACACGGCGGCCTCAAAGTTGCTTTAATTGCTGCAACAGTCGATCGAGAGCACGAAAGCTGAGCGCTTCGGCGAGGTGCTTGCGCAAAATAGTGGTGCTTTGGTCGAGGTCAGCGATCGTGCGAGCGAGCCGAAGCAAGCGGTGATAAGCACGATGCGAGAGGCTGAATTGTTCGATGGCGCGCACGAGAAAGTCGTGATCATCGCTGCTGAGTAAGCAGTGTTCGGCTAATTGGGCCGGGCGCATCTCGCTATTTAAGCAGTGTTGGCGCTGCTGTTGTAGTGCTCTGACAGCAATCACTTGCGCACGCCACTGTGGCGATATCGGCTCACTCACGCTTACTTGCTGCTTCAGCACCTCAGGTTGTCGTGGTACCTCAACTTGCATATCGATACGATCCAGCAATGGGCCCGATAAACGACCAAGATACTTAATGATTTGGTCCGGGCTGGCACGGGCACTGCTGAGGTTTCCGTCAAAGTGGCCACAGGGTGATGGATTCAAGGCACAAACTAATTGAAACTGCGCTGGAAAGGTAATTTGATGGGCCGCTCGGCTAATGGTTACCTGCCCAGACTCTAGTGGCTCACGCAGCGAATCCAGCACATGCCGGGAAAACTCTGGTAACTCGTCTAAAAATAATAAGCCTTTATGTGCCAGCGATATCTCACCGGGCTGTGGTGGCGAGCCACCACCCACTAGTGCCGCAGCTGAGCAAGAATGATGTGGATTGCGCATGGCGCGTTGGCGCCAATCTTGCTGCTGCTGTGCACCACCACTAATCGACCGCAGCGCCGCAACCGCTAACCCCTCACTCTCACTGAGGGCTGGCAACAGCCCAAGTAAACGCTGCGCTAACATAGTTTTGCCAGTACCCGGTGGGCCAACAAAGAGTAGGTGATGGCCACCAGCAGCGGCCAGTAACAATGCCCGTTTAGCTTGCTGCTGACCAATCACATCGGCAACATCCAAATGGCTATCGGCAAGCTCACCGCCGAGCTGTAGCGGCTTAATGTAAGGCAGTGGATGCGGCGTAGTTAGGTGATCGACAACGTCGCGTAAACTAATCGCCGCCACACATTGCTGTTGCTGCAATACCGCAGCTTCGCTCTCATTATCAGCGGGAATAACCGCTTCGCGGCCTTCATTGCGGCACGCCATCATCGCTGGCAAAATGCCACTGACACCGCGCAAGTCACCGTTGAGTGTCAGCTCACCATAGAACTCGCGACCTACCACCGCTTTCTCGGGGATTTGGTCGGCTGCCACTAATATACCAATTGCTATAGCAAGATCGTAACGCGCGCCATACTTGGGCAAATCGGCAGGCGCTAGGTTCACGGTGATTTTGACCGCTTTCGGAAAGTCGTAGTGGCTGGCCAGAATTGCTGAGCGGACCCGATCACGGGCTTCTCGCACCCCGGTTTGCGGCAACCCAACCATAGAAAATGCTGGCAGACCGCCAGCCAAACATACCTCAACCGTCACTAACGGTGCGTCGATACCTTGCAGCGCGCGGGTATACACCCGCGCCAAACGTAATGCTCGTGCGCTTTGCGAGTCAGCTACCAACTGTTAAGGCTAGTTGGCACCGCGCACAACAGCAATAGCGCGATCACGCATTCTCGCGGCGGATATTGCTGAGGTGAAAGCGTAAAGGTGAGCTACCAATAATGCTCAATGGTGACGTTACCGGGGGTGCGCCGCAGGTTTTTCGATAAGCCTTTGCTGGCGAGCAGTTCGCGGGCATCGCGGATCATCTCCGGATTGCCGCAAAGCATCAGTTGTGAGCGCGTAGTCAATTCACAACCCACGGCGACCTCTAATTCGCCACTCCTGATTAGCGCTGGAATGCGGCCCCGCAAAGCACCGCTGTAATCTTCGCGGCTCACCACCGGTTGATACACAAATTGCCCAGCACGCTCGGTGAGCCACTCGGCAATCAGCGGCTGATAGGCCAGATCTTCGGCATGGCGTACAGCATGAACCAAGTGAATGCGAGCAAAGCGTTGCCACGGCTCAGCGGTGGTCAGCATCGAAAAATACGGGCCAATACCGGTACCGGTGCCGATCAGCCATAAATCATCGCCATCGGGCACTTCGTTCAAGGTAAAAAAGCCGCTGGCTGGCTGCGATACTTCAATGTGTTGGCCAGCATTGAGCTGGTGCAGTGCTGGTGAAAACAGCCCGTCATGCACGCGGTTGACCAAAAAATCGAGCACCGGGTCGGCGGGGCCATTCACTAATGAATAAGCGCGCTGTACGCGCTGCCCATCGATGTTTAACGCTAACCGAACAAATTGCCCAGCGACAAAGGTAAATGGCTCAGTACGCACGCGTAAACTGAATAACTCGCTATTCCAAGCATAATTTTCAATCACTTCGCCAGCTAACCACTGCGCCATGGCTGATTAGTCCTTAGGCGCTGGTGGTTGCATAGTTGCTAACTGCTGCTCAAGCTGGTCAACACGCTGGCGCAGGCGCAGCAATAATTGCTGCTGCAGATCTAATTCTTCGCGGGTTACCACGTCTAATTTACTCAGCTGTTGCTGTAAAATTTGCTTGATGCGTTGCTCCAAGCCACCGGCAAAATCTTTTACCCCAGCAGGAATACTGTCGTTGATTTGGCGGGCAATATCTTCAATTTTTTTGGCATCCATAATGGCTCCTCATGTGGCTGCTAGCAGTCACTGCGTTATTTGCATTTAGCTTAGCAGTTCTTTGCGGTAAAATCTGCCGCTCGTTCGCACTATACTGACTGCCAAGGAAGCTCATGCTGCAACTCAACCCTCGCCAAACACAAGCGGTGCGCGCCATAGATGGCCCGGTGCTGGTGTTGGCCGGTGCTGGTAGCGGCAAGACCCGAGTTATTACCGAAAAAATCGCCTATTTGATCACCCGCTGTGGTTATTCGGCGCGTAATATCGCCGCGGTGACCTTTACCAATAAAGCCGCGCGGGAAATGAAAGAGCGTGTTGGTCATAGTCTTGGCCGCGAGCACACCCGCGGCTTAACGGTATCGACGTTTCATAACCTCGGGCTAACAATTATTCGCAAAGAAGTCACCCGCCTAAACATGAAGCCAGGTTTTTCGCTGTTTGATGACCAAGATAGTTTCGCCTTGCTCAAAGCGCTTACCGAGGACGACTGGGACGACGATAAACAACTGCTGAAACTATTACAAAGCCAAATCAGTCATTGGAAAAATGCCATGCTGTCGCCACAACAGGCGCTGGAGCAGGCAAAATTGCCTGATGAACGACTATTTGCCGAAATTTATCAGCGCTATAGCCAAAATATGCGTGCCTGTAATGCGCTCGATTTTGATGATTTAATTTTACTGCCTACGCTACTGCTGCAGAACAATGAAGCAGCACGAGCGCGCTGGCAGAGTAAGTTTAAATACCTGCTGGTCGATGAATACCAAGATACCAACACTTCACAGTATCAACTGGTGCGCCTGCTGGTGGGTGAGCGCGCGCGCTTCACCGTGGTCGGCGACGATGACCAATCAATTTACTCATGGCGTGGTGCGCAACCGCAAAATTTGGCGCTATTACAGGCCGATTTCCCCCAGCTTGAGGTGATAAAACTCGAGCAAAACTATCGCTCGCACGGGCGTATATTAAAAGCTGCGAATATTTTGATTGAGAACAATCCGCACGTATTTGAAAAAAAGCTGTTCTCAGAGATGGAGTACGGGGTGCCATTGCGGGTGATTTATGGCAAAAATGAAGAGCATGAAGCCGACCGAGTGGTGGCTGAAATTGTCCGTAAGCGCTTCCTCGAACGCACACCCTATAGTCATTTTGCCTTGCTCTATCGCGGCAATCACCAAGCCCGATTATTTGAGAAAGCCATGCTCACTCACCGCATACCCTACAAAATAAGTGGCGGACAGAGCTTTTTTGCCCGCGCTGAAGTGAAGGATATGATGGCCTACTTGCGCCTGCTGGTGAATCCTGATGACGATACCGCACTTATTCGGATTATCAATGTGCCCAAACGCGGCATCGGCCCGGGTACGCTTGAACGTATTGGTGAGCTCGCTAATGAGTTGGGCGTCACCATGTTAGCCGCCGCACAGCACCAAGCGCTGAAAACCCGTCTCGGCAGTCGTGAGTATCAGTCGGTACAGTACTTTACCCAGCTCATGGTCACTACGGCGCAGAAATGTCTGCACGCCGACGACGCGCCGAGCGCACTGTATGACTTACTGCGCACTATCGCCATGGAAGAATGGCTGTATGAGACCAGCCCCAGCCAAGCCGCCGCTGAAATGCGTTATAAGAACGTCAGTGAATTATTACGCTGGGTAGTAGAAATGCTAAAAGGTGATGACGAGCATGAGCCACTCACACTTGATGACGCCATTGCTAAACTCTGTTTGCGCGACTTAATGAGTCGCAACGAGCAAGAGGAGCAAGGAGATCAAGTCCAGCTGATGACCTTGCACGCCTCAAAAGGCCTTGAATTTCCGCATGTATTTATGGTCGGTATGGAAGAGGGTTTGTTGCCGCACCAGTCCAGTATAGATAGCGACATGGTTGAGGAAGAACGCCGCTTAGCCTATGTAGGGATTACCCGCGCGCAGCAATCATTGACCTTTACGATGGCGCGCGAGCGCCGCCAATATGGTGAGGTGGTGCACCCAGAAGCGAGTCGGTTTTTGTTTGAACTGCCACAAGACGACGTGGAATGGGAAGACCAAAAAGTGATTACCGAAGAGAGTAAAGAGCAATCTAGACTGAGCGGGGTTGCGCTGTTGCGCAAAGCGTTAGAACAGCAACCCAAATAGTTATTCGGGTTGCTGTTATGGCGATTTATAACTCGGCAATCATATAATCAATGGCTGCTTGAATTTCATCATCGCTGCAATTGCCGCAGGTACCTTTGGCCGGCATCGCGTTATAACCCTCAATGGCATGCCGTAATACGGTGTCCATGCCTTGCGCCAAACGTGGCTCCCAATCGGCCGCATCATTCAGCTTCGGCGCATTCAATACACCACTGGTATGACAGGCGGCGCAGAACTGTTTATAAACCGCATCGCCAGCGCGCGCTTGTTGACTACCACTCTCTGCAACTGGAGTTGCGCCAGCTACGCGAACTTTACCAATTGGCGCAATACGCTGTTCCAGCGAACTGGTCGACTGCGCCTGGGGCAACATGGCAGCAGCAGCGCTTCCAACCACAACCGCTAACGCGGCAACCAAAACACGACTGGTTTTTACAACATTTACTCGCTTCACTGTACACTCCTAACATGAGCTGCCGAGCTGCTACGCTCGAAATTGTTGCTGAGATTATAGCCATATTCGGTGCGCGGATAAACACTTCCGTGCAGCTCTTTTACTACGACCAAGCTGGTGCTTTAGATCGCAGCACTGACACTGGCGTTAGAATAACTATAACTACCTAACTCGATCACTTGATTACTGGCTTTTATCAAGGCTAGCGCCCGTTGTACGTTGGCGTCATGCACATGGCCCTCTAGTTCAATAAAGAAGTGATAAGCACCAAAACGCTGCCCAGTGGGGCGCGACACCAACGCAGTTAGATTCACCCGCGCTAAGGCAAAGGCTTGTAAATGCTCGACCAGTAAGCCGGGATGGTCGGCATCATCGACAATAATAATGGCTGACTTGTAGCGTTGGGCAGGATCACGTGCCGGTAAATCTTGGCTTGGCTGTAAGACAATAAAACGCGTTTGGTTGTGCGCCACATCAGTCACATCATGCACCACGTGAGCAAAGCTATGCTCAGCAATAGTGTGCTCAGGCACCAGCGCCGCGGCTGGCCCCTCTTGGGCGAGCAACAAATGCAACGCCTCGGTATTACTCGCGGTGCTAATAATAGGTGCATTGCAACGTGCTAAAGCCTCGCTGCACTGCCCTTGCGCAACAAACTGCGCATAAATACGCTGCGGTTTGTGATGATTGGCAACCAACGAAAAACGCACTGGAATACTCAATTCAGCAATAATTTGCAGCGGTTGTTTCAATAACCCATCAATCACCGGTGAAACCACGCCTTCAACAATATTCTCCAGCGGCACCACGGCAATTTCGCAATCCACCCCAACTGCAGCAAGCGTGCGTTGCAACGATGGATAAAATTGCAAACTGGCAGACGCGGCGGCACTGGCGGCAAATTCACTCGCCGCCAGTTCAGAAAAGGTACCGGCCGGGCCTAAGGTCGCAATTCTCACAGCCCTTCAGCCTCCCGCGCCGCGGTTACTGCGTCGCGTTGATGAATACGCTCACGATAGGCCACCAGCACCGGCCAGTCGGCTAACGAAAAGTTGACGTAAGCGCCCCAGCCGAGTACGACATATAAGTACATGTCGGCAATAGAATAGTGACCAGTTAAATGCTCTCGCTGCTGCAGCTGGGTGGTCAAATAATCGAATGCTTTACCGATCTTCTCCCGTGCTTTACTGCGCTCTTGCTCGCTGGCGCTGCGATCAAATAATGGTGCGTGGCTCTTGTGCACTTCGGTAGCAATATAATTGAGCCAACCAATCGCTTGGTAATACGCTAGCGTGCCGCTGCTGGGAAACAACTGCGTATCGGCTTGCTCGGCAACGTACATCAAAATAGCGTTAGCCTCGGTTAGCACCGTGCCATCATCCAGTTTCAACGCGGGTACATAACCTTTGGGATTGACCTGCAAAAAATCTTCACCCGATTTGGTTTTTAAGTTAGCGCGACTGACTTTATCCAAGTCGAAGGCTAAACCGGCCTCACGCAAAGCAATGTTAACCGCTAATGAACACGAACCTGGTAAATAATACAACTTCATAACAACCTCGCGTAAAACACCAATAAGGTATTCAACTTACTGCTTTTTTAATCGGTATGCTAGACTAGCTTTTCAAACTTTTGGAAGGCACAAAGATATGAGTTGGCTTGCTATTCTGCCGCCCTTGGTGGCCATCATTGTGGTGTTCTGGCGCAAAGAAGTAATCGGCGCTCTATTATTAGCGGTATTTAGCTCGGAATTATTACTTAGTGTGAGCGCCGATCAGCCGTTCGGCTATGCCTTTATTGGTACGCTGGAGCGCATTGTGTCGGTGTTCAGTTCCGCCGGCAATACCCGCATTTTAATCTTCAGTTTGTTAGTTGGTGCGCTGCTCGCCTATATTCGTGAGTCAGGCGGTGTCGCCGCTATGGTGGAAGCGTTGTTGCGCCGCGGTTTCGGTAAAACCAAGCGCAGCGCCAGCTTAATGACGGTGTTTACTGGCATCTTTGTTTTTGTTGAGTCCAATTTAAGCGTACTAACAGCGGGCATTTTGTCGCGCGGGTTATTCGAAAAATTAGGCATGAGCCGGGCACGGTTGGCCTATTTAATTGACAGTACCAGTGCACCGATTTGTATTTTGATTCTATTGAATGGCTGGGGCGCCTATGTGCTCGGCATGCTGGAACAACAGCAATTACCTGGCTCCGCGGTGGCCACCTTATGGGCGACTATACCCTTTAATTTTTATGCGTTAGTGACGCTGGGGTTAGTATTTTATACCGCTATTAGTACCAAGGTGCATGGCCCGTTAGCCGCAGTTGAAGCACTCCCGCAGCCCGCCCAAGATATTCCAGCGCATGCGCCAAGCAATAGTAAAGCGCGCTACATGCTAGTGCCCTTGCTGGTGATGGTAATAGGCATGGTGGCCTTCATGATTGGCACGGGTGATGGTGATATCACCCAAGGCGATGGTTCGAAATCGGTACTATACGCCACCGCATTGGCCTGTTTAGTCGCCTATGTGATGCTGCTGTTAAGCCGCCGCAATGACCATACCGAGCTAGTTCACATTGGCTTTAAGGGTATGGGCGAGTTACTGCCGTTGGTCACTATTGTATTGCTCAGTTTAGCCTTAGGCAGCAGCCTAAAAGAGCTCGGTACTGGGGTGTTTTTAGCCGGCCTGGTCGGTGATTACTTACCGCTGGTGTTTATCGCACCGATGTTATTTATTGCCGGCGCACTCATCTCTTTTTCTACTGGCACCTCGTGGGGCACCTTCGCAATCTTGATTCCGATTGCCGCACCGCTGATTATTGCACTCGATTTACCGGCGCCATTGATGCTCGCCGCGGTATTAGGTGGGGGTGTGTTCGGTGACCACTGTTCGCCAATTTCAGATACCACTGCGGTCTCTTCATTAGCCTCTGGCTGTGATTTGCTTGAGCACGTGCGCACGCAGTTACCCTATGCGCTGGTTGCCGGTATCGCCACCATCCTGTTGTATCTAGTGGCTGGTATGGTGATGTTGTAACCTTGCCTAACGGTCTGCTGAGCTGCGTTATGAGCCAGCTCAGCAGCGCCAATTCTACTCATCGTTTTTTCGCGTCAGCTTATCTAAATAGCCCATTGCAAAGGCTGAGCCAACAAAGGTCAGGTGAATAATGACGTACCACATGATGGTTTCGTAGGGGATATTTTGCGCGTTCATAAACACTTTCAACAAGTGGATAGAGGAAATCGCTACAATCGACGCAGCGACTTTATTCTTCAAGCCGCCAGAATCGATCTTGCCTAACCACGCCAGTTTTTCCGAATCCCTATTAATGTCTAAGGTAGAAACAAAGTTTTCATAGCCGCTGAGCATGACCATCACCAACAGGCCACCAACCAAGGCAATATCAATCAGCGTCAGAGTCAGCAGAATTAAATCAACTTCCTTGATTTGAAAAATCACCGGCACCACATGAAACACTTCTTGGAAAAATTTCAGGCCCAGTAAAATCACCGCAAGACTCAAGCCAAGGTAGATTGGCGCTAATAACCAACGCAAGCTATACATGAGGTTTTCGAGGAAACGCTCCATTCTTTATCTCTCCTTTGATTGTAACGAAAGCAGTGCTGGGTTAGCTGCCAAACAGCAGCGTCATACTGCCAAGTATAGCCGCATAACGGCTCGCCTTACCAAGCGCCACCAACACTAAAAATAACAGTGGATGAACCCGCATCATACCGGCTACAAAGGTCAATGCATCGCCAACTAACGGCGCCCAGGTCAATAACAACGACCACTTGCCGTAGCGCTGAAACCAACGTTCGCCGCGCTGCAATCCCTCGGCCTTGAACGGAAACCACTTGCGCTGTTGAAAGCGCAACAAGTACCGACCCATGACATAGTTCAGCACTGATCCAAGCACGTTGCCAGTGGTTGCTACCGCCAATAATAGCCACGGATCGTAACCACGCTGCTGGGCGGCAACCAATAGAATTTCTGAGCTACCGGGTAACACCGTGGCGGCCAAAAAAGCCGCCAAGAATAAGCTGATCAGCATAGTTTAGGGTGATTTTTTATAGAGCTGAAACCACGCCAAGGTGTGCTCAATCTTGCTAATCATTTGTGACGGTCGTGCGGTGACGTTATGCGATGCACCCGGCACCCGCACCATTGCGGTATCGATTTGGCGTAGCTTCAGCGCCTGATAAAACTGTTCTATTTCTGACATCGGTACACGGCGGTCATTTTCACCACTAAATAATAAGGTGGGGGTAACTACATTGCCGACCAATGACAACGGCGAGCGCTGCCAATAGTGAGCCAGATCTTCCCACGGCATGGCTGGGAACTGGTTACCAATTTGACCAATGTAACTATCGGCGGTCAGCGTTTTGCTGATCCAGTTAATCACTGGATTGGTCGCAGCGGCGGCGTTAAAACGGTTAGTCAGGCCAACTGCATAGGCGGTGGCGATGCCGCCAGCCGAGCCACCGGCGATAAATAGGTTATTAGCATCAATAAAGCCGCGTTCGATAAGCGCATCAATACCTGACATGTGGTCGGCGTGATCACGCTCAGATGAGTAAAAACCATCGAGCAAGAGTGCAAACGCCTCACCATACGAGGTACTGCCACGGTAATTATTGTAGAACACCACATAACCTTCGGCTGCATAGCGTTGCAGTTCTGCACTAAACATTGGGCCATAGGCTAAATGCGGGCCACCGTGAATTTCAATAATCAACGGGTATTGCTTAGTCGGGTCAAAATCAGCCGGAGTGAGATACCAGCCATGAATTTCAGTCTGATCAAAACTCGATGGATAACGCACCTCATGGAGTTTAGCTAATTGACGATGCGCGAGAATATCTTCGTTCAATACAGTTAAGCTACGAACGCTACCGGCTTGTTTACCGGTAGTTGCGACCACTGCCACATCAGCCGGGCGCTCTGCACTGCCGCGGGTGTAAGCCAGCAGACCGGAGCCAGTAGCGACTGAATACATGCCGCTCAAATACGGCCGCCCTACCGATACACCGCCAACATCATCAACCCAATCACGCAGCTTGCCGGCACGGGTTACGGTGGCCAGCTTGTTGCGGCCTTGATCGCTGTATTGAATGCTCATCAAATCGTTATTAAGCCAATAGGGGTCCTCAACTGAACGATCAAGCTCAGAGAGCAGTTGCTGTTGGCTTTGGTCAGCCATATTGAGCAGCGTTAAGCGACTATTTTGATAAGGCACCTGTTGATTATTACGCTGCAAGAATGCCAGCGTTTTGCCATCTGGGCTAAACACTGGGTTCCACTCGCGACCAGCAGTCGAAGTCACTTGCGTAAGCGCAGTCGTGGCCAGCGCGACTTGCCATAAATCACTCTCATTGGGCTGATACTCCCAGTTCGGCTGACGATTGGCAGAGAAAACAATCGCGCTGCTATCGCGCTGCCAAGCTAACCGCCCGCCGTGATTAAAATTGCCATGGGTTAATTGGCGTGCGCTGCCACCTTCGCTCGGCACCACAAAAATGTGTCGATAACTGTTGGCGAGGATGCCGGCACCATCTTGCTGATAAGCGGCGCGTTCAATGACCCGAGCAGCAGCGGCCCACTGGGCTTTTTCCGGTTTCTTCGGTTTTTTAATAGCTTTTTCAAAGGCACTTTTTTCCGCCGCAACGGTCATGCTAAAAGCCAGTTGCTGGCCATCAGGCGACCAAGCAAACTGACTTGGGCTCGATGGTACCTTGGTTATTTGCGCGACAGTTTGTGTCGCAACCCAATAGACATGGATTTGATTCTGCCCGCCACGGTTAGAACTAAACGCCAAGCGACTGCCATCAGGTGACCAACTCGGGTTGCCATAACTAAAATTATCCGCAAATAACGGGGTATGTTGTCCGCTTGCTACATCCAGCAACCATAAACTCCGTACAGTAGTATCAGTCATCACATCAAAGCTATTGCGCACGTAGGCGATATGCTTACCATTGGGTGATATCTGCACATCATTGGCGAATTCGAGTTGGAAAATATCCTCCGCCTGCAATGGTTGCAATGAATTTTCGGAGCTATTTTCAGCACTGAGGGGGGCTGCGCTGAAGCTAACAACCGAAACAGTAAATAACAGTGCTATTGTAG
>JALQTK010000120.1 GCA_023260975.1 Pseudidiomarina sp.
CTCGTTTAGGTAACAAGGTCATCGTGGCTTGCTCGGGGTCTCTGGCACAGATTATCAGTCAGATCGAAGGCGTAACGGCGGTTGTGCAGCACGAGGCCGTATTTGGCGTGGTCCATGATTTCTGGGTGCCGAGCATGTCAGCGGCTATCCCGTTGCAGTTACAGTATGCCGACGTTGATGGCGCTGCTTATATACCTAAGCCTGACGTTGAAAAAGGCAAGAAGTTACGTATTGGCCTTAGATGGCAGGGTAACCCTCAGTTCGAGCACGAGCAGCACAGGCAGTTTGACCCCAAGTTATTGTTCGATGCGGTCAAGGGTGCCGATGCCGAATTCGTTAGCCTACAGCGCGATGAGGGGGCCGAGCACAAACCCAAGTGGGTTAAGGACGTATGTTTAGATTCGTGGGCGGATACGGCAGCCGCTGTTGCAAGTTGTGATTTAGTTATTACGTCTTGTACGTCAGTTGCCCATTTGTCGGGTGCTATGGGTATTCCTACGTGGATTATTATACCCATTTTGCCTTATTATCTGTGGGCGAAGCCGGGCAGTACAGCGGCGTGGTATAATTCAGTGAAGTTATTCCGCCAAACAAGTTATGGGGACTGGACAGCCCCCTTTGTTAAAATCAAGCAAGACTTAAATGAGGAAGTTCAAAATGCCAACGACAAAGACAGGTTATTGGATACGAGTGCACGGCGGGAAAGTCACGGATGTATGGGACTACGAGCCGCCTGCTGAGAAGAAAGCAACGCAGGGTGGATGGCGTGAAGCTGTTGAGATTTTCCCTGACGTAACAGAAAACCGTGAGATTATGACTACTCACGTAATCGACATCGACAAAAGCCCCGCA
>JALQTK010000121.1 GCA_023260975.1 Pseudidiomarina sp.
ATCAATGACGACATGCGACCAGCCATAGAATTACCCTCTACGGATTTATCACACCAACCAATTATGTTACGAGCAACATCCTCTGCTGTAAAATCGTCGCCATTGTTCCACTTAACGCCTTTTCGTACATTTAGCGTATATTCTGTCGCATCTTCATTAGCACTCCAACTTTCCAACAGCATCGGATTGAACGAACCATCGTTATTATACTCAACTAAGTATTCAAGGTGCCCCGCAGTGGTTGTTGCAATTTGCGTCCAATCGAAAGTCCGCGGATCTTTCAGCGCTCTGATTTCCATCAGATATCTTAATGTACCACCCTGCTTTATGTGACCAGCTGCTACTGCTGGACGCTGAATACCCCCAAGACCATAGGCTGCTGAAGTGGTAACCCCGAGAGCTGTTGCGCGTGCTAAAAATTCGCGGCGGCTAAGCTTGCCTGCTTTTAATTCTTCTGCATACATTTTTGCAGTTGCGTGTATCGTTTCGCTACAATGAGTTTTTGTCATTTTTCATCTCCCTTTACTGAAGGTGTATGATTACTTTTGAGAATACATACTGAGTGATAAACTCATAAATATCACATATTCTCATCTACACTTTTTCATGCAAGATGCATGTTACGATGACTAGTATAGGATAAAAATGTTGAAATTTGTCCTGAAAATCTATAACCAAATGGAATGAAAAATTATCGAAAATCTTTACCACCATTGGATAATCTTCCATTCTTTCTTAGTGCTGCACGCAATAAAAGCTTATCGGCGGCTGCAGACGAATTGTTTGTATCACAAGCAGCTGTAAGTAAGCGCATACACCGGCTCGAGTATTGGCTAGGGGTTG
>JALQTK010000122.1 GCA_023260975.1 Pseudidiomarina sp.
TTCTCTATGTGTTAGCCGGCGAGTTGACCGAACGGGTCGCTGGTATGGCGTGGGAAGATTTTGTTGAGCAACGCTTGCTGCAGCCGCTCGGTATGCAGGCATGTTTTGCTGGTATCGTACCAGAGCAGCAACGTGTGTTGTTAGCGCAGCCGCATGGTGATATTGATGGTGTGCCAACAGTGGTTCGCCGCGATTTTGCCGATCAGCGCATTCCTTCGGTGGCCGCCGGAGGCATGCGTTGCAGCCAAAGTGCCATGATTGAATGGATGAAGATGCAGTTAGCGCGGGGTCGTTATAGCGATGCTGAGGGCAACCAACTGACGCTTATCAGTAGCAAAAACCATGCAGAAATGTGGAAGCCACAAACGCTGACTGGAGTCGGCTCACAAATGCAACAATGGAATAACACCTTATTTGGTGCTTATGGCTATGGCTGGCGCATTAATGATGTCGATGGTCAATTACTGATTCATCACACCGGTACTTTACATGGTATGAATGCCTACCTCGGCTTTTTACCGCAACGTAATGTTGGCTTTTTAGTGCTGATGAATAAATCGAATAGTGACGCTCGTACCACACTCATTCAAACCCTGATCAAAAGTTACACCAGCACTGAGCAACAGGATTGGTTAGCGATGACCAAAGCTTGGCGGGCACAGCAGACTATTCGCCGGGCCGCACGTTTTACCGAGCCGACCACACAAGCGGTTGACCCAGCCTCAATTCCACCACTGCTGGGTGTTTATCGTGACTCGTGGTTTGGTGATATTAGCATTGAACAGCAGCAGCAAAGCCTGCGCTTGCGCTCGCATCGCTCAAGCCGCATTGCC
>JALQTK010000123.1 GCA_023260975.1 Pseudidiomarina sp.
TGGATCTTGTGTCGACAGGCAATACGTTAAAGGCCAATGATTTGGTTGCGGTCGAAGACATTATGCCGATATCCTCGCGTCTTATCGTTAATCGAGCAGCGTTAAAGACGAGACAGGCGCGCTTGCAGCCCATCATTGACGCTTTTCAGCAGGCTAGCCAAGCGTAGACCACCGTACTTATTCATACTCCTGTTTGTAATCTAGCCATGAGCCTCATCTCCCGATTGAACTCGCAAGACCCCCAGTTCTCTGAAAAGCTTCAGGCTCTGTTGCATGTTGACGCGGCAGAAGATGAGGCGATTGAATCTGCGACTGCCGAGATCTTGCGTGACGTCAGAAAGCGTGGAGATGACGCACTTTTAGATTACACGCGCAAGTTTGATCGGATTGAGGCCGACACCGTGGCAGAGTTGGAAATGACTCAGTCCACCTTGCAACAGGCTTTGGAGAGTTTGCCTGCTGAGCGGCGCACGGCGCTTGAGGCTGCGGCTGATCGTGTGCGCAGTTATCACGAGCGGCAAAGACAAGAGAGTTGGTCTTTTTCCGAAGGGAATGGGACGATTCTTGGGCAACAAATCACACCGCTTGACCGTGTCGGTCTTTACGTACCCGGTGGTAAAGCGGCGTATCCATCCTCGGTCTTGATGAATGCGATCCCGGCAAAAGTCGCAGGCGTCTCGGAGGTGGTCATGGTGACACCGACCCCAGGGGGTCAGCGCAATCCTCTGGTACTCGCAGCCGCCTGCATCGCTGGGGTTGACCGCGTTTTTGCGGTGGGTGGAGCTCAGGCGGTTGGGGCTTTGGCCTACAG
>JALQTK010000124.1 GCA_023260975.1 Pseudidiomarina sp.
TGCATTAGTTAACTATCAAGATGGTGAAAAACGTTATATTTTACACCCGATTGGTTTAAATGTTGGTGATACTGTTATGACATCACCAGATGCTAATATTACAGTTGGAAACTGTTTACCACTTAAAAATATTCCATTAGGTACAGAAGTTCATAATGTTGAATTACAACCGGGTGGTGGTGGTCAATTAGTACGCTCTGCAGGAACAGTTGCACAAATTGTTGCAAAAGAAAATAATTGGGTAACTTTACGTTTACCTTCAGGTGAAGTTCGATTAATTTCACAAAATTGTTGGGCAACAATTGGTCGTGTTGGTAATGTTGAATTTTCAAACTTAACATTAGGTAAAGCAGGTCGTCGTCGTTGGTTAGGATATAGACCACATGTACGTGGTTCTGCAATGAACCCAGTAGATCACCCACATGGTGGTGGTGAAGGTCGCGCTCCGATTGGTCGTTCACGTCCAGTAAGTCCATGGGGTAAACCTGCATTAGGTTCAAAAACTCGTAAAGCTAAAAAATGGAGTACAAAATATATTGTACAAAAACGTAAATAAAACGTTATAGAAAAAAAATAAATATTCACTAATATGGGAAGATCGTTAAAAAAGGCACCATTTGTAGCTGATCATTTACTTAAAAAAATTGAACGTGCAAATGTTCAAGGAGATAAAAAAGTAATTACAACTTGGTCACGTTCATCAACAATTGTTCCAGTTATGATTGGACACACAATTGCTGTACATAATGGACGTACACATATTCCAGTATTTATTACAG
>JALQTK010000125.1 GCA_023260975.1 Pseudidiomarina sp.
AGGCCGCCGTATTTGGTAATTGGCTTCATAGGACCTGTCATCCACATTTTGAAAACTTCTTTCTGATCCATCTTGATGTATTTTGCGAACTTACGAATCGCAGGCACTACGTTCTCATCTTCGTAGTACTGACGTGCTGCTTCGATTTGAGACCACTTCGCATCATCCAGCTCAACACCGTCAGCTTCAGCCATTGCGCGGCCGATCTCAGGGGTCCACTCGTTCATGTTCAACAGATAGCCGTCGCCATCACGTTCTGGAAGATCGCTCATTGTTTACTCCTAGAAATAAGCTCAAATTCAATATTGAGATCATATATAAGCAATAAACCCATAACCCACGAAATTACTCGGGATTATGGGTTTATTAGTGTTTGGAGCCACTTACCGGAATCGAACTGGTGACCTACTGATTACAAGTCAGTTGCTCTACCTACTGAGCTAAAGTGGCTAAGAGGGACGCATTTTAGTGCCGAGATGCGGCTGGTGCAACCTATTCGCAACCTACTTGTGAAACCTTACCGAGTAAGGCTTCTAGCGCGGTTTGCGCGCCTGGGTTGCCTTTGAAAATTGCGGTCCAGGTGGTTTTTGTGCGATTTCGCGGCAACACATCCGCTGAGATGCCTAGTGCGCTCGCTTTTGCGGCGATCTCAGAAGCGGTTTCTTCCTTTGAGAAAATGCCCAACGAGATCGCATTGATCATTTCACCTTTGCGGAAGCGCCACACATCAGTGATGCCGCCTTCAGCGAGCTGCTCGACCACTTTGATTGCGGCTT
>JALQTK010000126.1 GCA_023260975.1 Pseudidiomarina sp.
CTGGTTGCCGAGGTCGCTTGGGAGCCAGCGGCCATTGGCGCCGCGTTCAAGCAAGTGCTGACTCAGTACGGCCTGAAGATGCCGCAGTTGGCCATGCCTGTTCGGGTCTTGGTCATGGGGACGCCGCAAACGCCTTCAGTGGATCAAGTCTTGTTTTTGCATACTCGCGAAAAAATCATTGAGCGTTTGCGAAAAATCTAAAAATCGTTGTATACTGCGAGGCTTGCAACGATGCAAACTTGTGGCAAAAGTCAAAAGCTTAAGTCGCAGTAAATCGAAGCATTTTTGGGGGGTATAGCTCAGCTGGGAGAGCGCTTGCATGGCATGCAAGAGGTCAGCGGTTCGATCCCGCTTACCTCCACCAAAATTTCTTGCAAGCTGCGTTTGCGCAGCGTGCAAATCTAGGTTGTGACCCTATCGTCTAGAGGCCTAGGACATCACCCTTTCACGGTGAGTACCGGGGTTCGAATCCCCGTAGGGTCGCCAAGTTTCAACGCTTGGCTGTAGAGCACATGCTCAGGCAGCGCAAAGTTGGTCCACGCGGAGTGGTAGTTCAGTTGGTTAGAATACCGGCCTGTCACGCCGGGGGTCGCGGGTTCGAGTCCCGTCCACTCCGCCATTGGTTTGCAAGCCCGAACGGCTTCTGTTGTTCGGGCTTTTTTGTGACACCAAGCCTAGCTTGGCGTCATCTAGGTCACGACCCTATCGTCTAGAGGCCTAGGACATCACCCTTTCACGGTGAGTACCGGGGTTCGAATCCCCGTAGGGTCGCCAA
>JALQTK010000127.1 GCA_023260975.1 Pseudidiomarina sp.
CGAGGAATCGATGAAACGACCTCACAGCCGAGAGTCTTCGCTGAATACTCCTTGGTGAACCATCGAGACTGCGGGAAAAATTTTCAACAATCTCGCTGGTTACCGCCCCAGGTGTGTCAACCCCACGATGGTGGAGCCACGAAAGGTAGCTTTCGAGGTCACCCCGGTAGGCCTTGAGGGTGTTCTCTGAGCGTCCACGTTCGAGCGAGAGATAGCGCGCGAAGCGCTCGACCTGGCGGGCGAGTTCGCTGGAGCTAGTGCCGTTCTGGCCAGACATGGGCAAAGAGTAGTCCGGTTACCGAAATTTGATTGTGAATTCGACCTTCGAGGGCGGCGGTGACGGCGTCTTTCAGGGGCCAGAACTGAACTTCTAAATCAGCTTCCTCACCCGTGCGCTCGTAGTCGTGGTCAATTGGGGCAAGCCCTCGAGCAAGAAAAATGTGTATGAGCTCATTTGACCCCCCTGGCGACACATTGAGTGTCGTCATGTGCGTCCACTCGCTTGCCTGATAGCTTGCTTCCTCCGCCAGTTCGCGCTTTGCGCATTCCAGAGGATCTTCCCCTGGCTGGTCGAGCAGCCCCGCCGGTAGCTCCCAGTTTCGACTGCGCACGGGGTGACGGTATTGGCGCAACAGAAGCACCTCGTCGTTGTCGTTCAGGGCCACCACAGCGGATGCACCAGTGTGATTGACGAAGTCTCTGGTGAGTTCACCGTCGCCGTAGCTGAAGGTCTCCCGCACCACATCCCCCACTGCACCCGTATAAACGGTTTCC
>JALQTK010000128.1 GCA_023260975.1 Pseudidiomarina sp.
CATGGAAAAATGCATTAAATTTTTCACGATCTGATGCCATTACATCTTGAAATGAGTTCGGAGGTTGTTCGCTAAAATAGAGACCAAACATTCCGCCCACATTTCGCGCACAAAATTTAATTCCTAATTCTTTTGCTGCATCAGTTAATCCATCTGTTAATTTTTTGGTCTGTTTAGATAAAGATTCAAAGAAACCCTTAGCTTGAATGAGTTCAAGTGTTTTTAATCCTGCAGCCACAGCTACCGGGTTACCTGATAACGTTCCGGCTTGATAGACTGGTCCCAAAGGCGCTAATTTTTGCATGATCTCTTTGCGCCCACCAAACGCTCCTACCGGCAAACCTCCTCCGATCACTTTACCTAAAGTAGTCATATCAGGGGTAATACCAAAGAGCTCTTGAGCACCGCCAAGCGATACTCTAAAACCAGTCATCACTTCATCAAAAATCAACACTGCTCCATGTTTTTCTGTGACACTTCGCAACGTGTTTAAAAATTCTTCCGATGGCACAATCAAATTCATATTTCCCACCACAGGCTCGAGAATGACACAGGCAATTTCATCGCCTTGCTGATCAAACAGCTGTTGCAATTCTTCCACATTGTTATAGCTTAAGGTTAATGTATCTTTAGCAACATCAACTGGCACCCCAGCAGAACTTGGCTGCCCAAAGGTAAGTGCTCCTGAACCCGCTTTGACTAGCAGAGCATCTGCATGGCCGTGATAACAGCCTTCAAACTTTACAATCTTATCT
>JALQTK010000129.1 GCA_023260975.1 Pseudidiomarina sp.
GTTCCCCATTATGGAAGACGATAGCAGCTGGATCGACTTCCGCACCGGAGATTCTGTGTGGTATGCTGATGCTGATTCTTGTTACTACAGCGCCTATGCCCTGTGGAACGATCCAGTAGGAAAAGGAAATGCCTATTGGGTAAAGAACTACTGGACAACAGAAATCTACGCGCCAAACGGACTTTTGGGACCTTTCGAACCACAAGAGACTCAAAAGAGCTTGAATTCTGAGATCAATATTTTTAACGACGACCAATTCATTCAAGGCGCCCAAGTAAGCCGATTCAATTTCATCGGCCCTCCCTACACCGTCTACCGCGATACCTTGATTAACCTGGTATTCGAGACGCGCACCTTGAGCGAGGGTATGTACGATTACCTGACCGTAATGGCCAATAACATTGGCGGCGGTGGCCTGTTCAGCGTGCCTTACAGCCCACAAATTGGAAATATTCGTCGTACGGATGATACAACAGTCTATGGTTTGGGATATTTTTATGCAACATCAGTTAGATTTGATAGCATAACTCTATTCCACCCGTATTAATGAATACCCTTCACTGGACCACTGACTTTTTGATCAAACAAGGCGTGCGCGAGGAATTCGTGCAGTGGATTGCCTTGGGGATTGATATCATTCTTTTAGTAGTGATTTCATGGGTGGCCGATTTTATCGCGCGCCGTATCCTCCTCTCTGTGATCCACACCTTGGTCAAACGCTCCAAAGCCACTTGGGACGAC
>JALQTK010000012.1 GCA_023260975.1 Pseudidiomarina sp.
GATGCTCTGGGGTTAACCGTAACAGGGTGAGAGGGCAACCAATATCGTTATTAAAGTTGCCAGCAGTGGCTAACACATTACCGTGACTGGCGAGCATTGCTGCTAGCATTTCTTTCACGGTGGTTTTACCACTGCTACCGGTAATGGCGATAGTGCGTGGGTTTATTGTGGCTTTCACCGCCGCACCTAATTGACCGAGCGCATGGCGGGTGTTTTTCACTACAATTTGCGGCAGCTGTTGCAACGCCGGGTGCTCTGCACGCTGTTCAACTACTACTGCCGCGGCACCTGCAGCGACGGCTTGCTCTAGCAGACTATGGGCATCAAAATTAGGGCCTTTTAAGGCGATAAATAAACAGCCCGGAGTGAGCTGGCGGGTATCGGTGCAAACGCTATCAATAGCGATGTTATCGCCGCTTAACTGACCGTCTACCACACGGCTTAGCCACTGAATATCGGTTTTAATCATGACCGCACCTCGCCCTTTACTTGCACGCCCTGAGCTGCCGCCAGCCATTCGGCAACGACGGCTCGCTCGTTATAGGGCAGGCTTTGCTGACCGATGACTTGGTAGTCTTCATGGCCCTTGCCAGCGAGCAGCACCACATCACCTGCTTGGGCGCTGTGTAACACCTCGACTACCGCCTGTTGGCGGCCATGTTGTACGGTTACGTGCTGCTGTTGCGCGATACCAGCCATAATATCGGCAACAATTTGCGCCACCGGTTCAGTGCGTGGATTATCATCGGTGATGACCACACGGTCGGCATATTGTGCTGCTATGGCACCCATTTGCGGGCGTTTACCGCGGTCACGATCACCACCGCAACCGAATACACACCAGAGTTTTCCGCGGCAATGGCGGCGCAGCGCTTGCAGCACCTGCTGCAATGCATCTGGAGTATGGGCGTAGTCGACAATCACCAGCGGCTGCTTAGCGCCAGCATAAAAGGTTTCCATGCGTCCTGGCACGGCATGCAGATGAGGCACTGCGGCAACGATGTCAGGCAACGCATAGCCGAGGGTATGGACCGCCGTTATCGCCGCCAGCACATTGTAAACATTAAAGCCACCAAGCAGCGGCGACTGCAGTGCGAAGGTCTGCTCAGCAGCGTGCAATTGTAGCTTGCTACCCTGGTCATTGAATTCAATCGCACTCGCCCACACTGCTTGCGAGTGTTGCTGCGGCTGGCAACTAATCCGCCAACTGTCGCTGCGATCAGGCAGCCACGCCATGAGCGCCGCATCATCCACATTCAGAATACTGATTTCGGTGTCCAACTCAGTAAATAAGCGGCGCTTGGCAGCGGCATAATTACTCATGGTGCCATGGTAGTCCAAATGGTCACGGCTAATATTGGTTGCTACCCCCACTTTAAACGGGATCGCCTCGACCCGACGCTGCACCAGCGCATGTGATGAGACCTCCATGGCCACCGCTTGGGCGCCGGCAGCCAGCAGTTGCGCCAAGCGTTGCTGCACCGCAATAGCATTCGGCGTGGTGCGACTCTCAGCGACTAAGTCGCCGGGAAAGCCACTACCGGTGGTGCCAATCACCCCAGCTTTGCACCCTAACTGGTTGAGTAGCTGGGCAATCAGATAGGTGACCGAGGTTTTACCGTTGGTGCCGGTTACCCCAATCACCTTGAGCTGCCGCGCTGGTTCGCCATAGAAGCGCGCAGCCAGGGTTGATAATTGATTTTTGAGTTGCGGCACTTCAACCAGCAGCGCACTACCGCGCATGGTCACGCCGACACTCTCGGATTCCGCTAACACCAGCCGCGCGCCGGCAGCAATTGCGGTATCAATATAATCGCGACCGTCGGTTTGATAGCCAGGTACTGCCACAAACGCATCGCCTGCGGTCACTTCGCGACTATCTAAGCTGAGCCCGGCAATATCCTGGAGCGGCAATTCGAGCGGATAGTCGGGTAGTAACTGGCGCAAATTAATCATTTGTGCCCCCAAAGCCAGCCACGCGCAGCTGGGTATCGGCTAAGTTATCTGGAGTAATGTTCATTAAGCGCAGGGCGTCACCAACAATTTCAGCAAATACCGGTGCCGCTACATCACCACCGTAATAATCATCACCACTCGGCTCATTAATGGTCACCACCACCGCTAAGCGCGGCTCACTCACCGGAGCAATACCGGCAAATAACGTCACGTATTCGTCACCATAACCACCGGCCACGGCTTTGCGTGAGGTTCCGGTTTTACCGGCAATACGATAACCACGCACCCGCGCACGCTTAGCACCACCTTCAATCACGGTATTTTCGAGCATACTCAGCACCGCTTGGGCGTTAGCCGCACTAATGACCTGTTGACCTTGCGGCTGGCCTTCACGGCGCTGAATGGTCAATGGCACGCGTACACCACTATTACCAATGATGGCGTAGGCTTGGGCTAACTGCAGGGTGGTCACCGATAAGCCATAGCCGAACGATAACGTCGCAACTTCAAAATCGGACCAGCGCCGACGCGCTTGCAACACCCCAAAACTTTCACCCAACAACGCACTGCCGGTATCGTTACCCAGCCCTAAGGCTGCGTAGGTACTCATGACCTGGTCTATACCTGCAGCCAAGGCAATTTTAGCCGAGCCCATATTACTCGAGGTTTCCAGCACTTGACTGATGGTCAATTCACCACGATTTTGCGGATCGCTAACGCGCCGGCCACCGAGTCGCATCCAACCTGGGCTGGTATCAATCACGTCAGTTGCTTTAATGGCTCCAGCTTCAAGCCCAGCAATAACTGCCAGCGGCTTCATGGTTGAGCCGGGCTCATAGGCATCGGTGATGGCGCGATTACGCAGCCGATGCGGTTGCAGATCAGCGCGATTATTGGGGTTGTACGACGGGCTGTTGACCATTGCCAGTATTTCGCCGGTTTTGATATCCAGAATCACTGCCGAACCCGAGGTGGCTTGGTGATAGCGCACGGCTTTCTTCAGTTCAGCATAGGCCAGTGATTGCAGGCGCTGGTCGATACTCAGCGTCAGTTGTTTGGGTTGTTGCGCTGCGGTCACGCTAATCTCTTCCACCACCCGGCCTTGCGCGTCTTTGCGATACACCCGCTCACCGGGTGTGCCCGTTAG
The DNA here is from genome assembly GCA_023260975.1 of Pseudidiomarina sp. Taxonomy (GTDB): domain Bacteria; phylum Pseudomonadota; class Gammaproteobacteria; order Enterobacterales; family Alteromonadaceae; genus Pseudidiomarina. The sequence continues at coordinate 3,104 of JALQTK010000012.1, forward strand.
GGTGGCATCATAGATGGCTTCTAAACCCTCAATACCAACCCCATCAATATCGGTAAAGCCAACCACATGAGCGCTAATTTCACCGCCCGGATAAAAACGCCGTGATTCAGTTTTTAAATGGATACCAGGAATATTCAGTTGGCGGACAAATTCAGCCACCGCAGGGGTTACTTTGCGCTCTAGATAAACAAAGCGCCGCTTTGGATTTTCCACCTTGCTGAGCAGACTGTTGACATCAACACGAAATACTTCGGCCAAGGCCAGCCAGCGCTCGCGGTTAGCGAGGCCATTGCCTTCATGCACTTGTTGCGGGTCGGCCCAGACCGTTTCGACCGGCACACTAATCGCTAATTCACGGCCATTACGGTCCATAATTGAACCGCGTTGCACAGTGGTGGTGGCGGCTCGTAACGAGCGCCGATCTCCCTCAACAATTAACCGTTCAGGGTCGATCACTTGAATGTAGGCGGCGCGCGCCACCAGCGAACTAAACACCAGGCCGAGCAGCGCTAAGGCCGTGTAGAAGCGACCGTTACCTAAATGCGGTTTTAACTTTTTGCCATTGCGCTTGGTGCGAGTTATTGCCATGGTACCAGCACCTCTTTTTTGCCTTCTGGCCGCACCATATCAAGTTGCTGCTCAGCAATTCGTTCAACGCGGTTATGCTGGGTTAAGGTATTCTGTTCAATCTGCAAGTGACGGTATTCAATATCGAGGTCATCGCGCTCGGAGAGCAAGCGGTCACGCTCAATGGTTTGTAAGCGATGACTATGGGCAACGTAGATTACCCCCAGTGCCGAAAGCACGATCGCCATACACAACAACACCAGCATCCAGTGCTGGCGTATATCAGTGAACATCACACTGAGCAATCCGGGTACGCGGCTAGGTTTCATAAGCTAACCTCTCAGCCACCCGCAGCACTGAGCTGCGACAACGCGGATTGGCTTGAATTTCGGCAGCGCTTGGCATAATGGCTTTGCCAACCAGCTTTAAGGTTTCGCTGCGTTGAATTTGATCCTCGCGCAGTGGCAGCCCGCGCGGTACTGCCTTGGCTTGGCTTTTGCTGCGCATGAAGCGTTTCACTAAGCGGTCTTCCAAACTATGAAAGCTAATCACCGCTAAGCGCCCGCCGGGTTTTAACCCAGTTAATGCCGCTTCCAGGGCTTGCTCAATCTCCTCAAGCTCGCCGTTAATATGCATGCGGATGCCCTGAAAACTGCGCGTTGCTGGGTGCTTATGCTTGTCTTGAAAGGGCACTGCTTGGCGAATCAGTTCGGCCAGTTGGCGGGTGGTTTGCAACGGCTGCTCGGCGCGCTTTGCCACAATCGCTTGGGCAATCCGCCAGGCAAAACGTTCCTCACCGTATTCACGCAACACAAAAGCAATTTCATCGGCACTAGCGCTGTTGAGGAAATCTGCCGCGGTGGGGCCACGACTGGTATCCATGCGCATATCGAGTGGCCCTTCGCGCATAAAACTAAAGCCACGCTCAGCGTCGTCTAATTGTGGGGAAGACACACCAAGGTCAAACAAAATACCGTCTAATTGACCAAGCAATTGCTGCTCAGCCAATACCTCACCGAGTTGTGAGAACGGCGTGTGGATAATGGTAAAACGCGGGTCAGTTTGTAATGACTGTGCTGCAGCAATCGCGGTGGGGTCACGATCTAATGCAATGACACGGCCTTGAGCAGAGAGTTTTGCCAGCATAGCGCGGCTGTGACCGCCACGACCAAAGGTGGCATCCAGGTAGCTTCCGTCGGCAGCCATGGCAAGAGCAGAAACCGACTCTTGCAGCAGCACCGGGACATGTTGGGCTGCAGTCACCATTATAATGAGAAGTCTTGTAGTCGATCACTTAAGGCCAAATCGTCTTGTTGCTCAGCGGCCATATCGGTCGCAATTTGCGCTTGCCATGCTTGTTCTGACCAGACTTCGAATTTATTAAGCTGACCAATAATCATGATCTTTTTGCTTAAATCGGCATGATTACGCAGTGTTGGCGCAATCAAAATACGGCCGTTCTTATCCATCTGGCAGTCTTCGGCATGACCCAGCAATAAGCGCTGGAGACGACGTTCAGCGGAGTTCATATTGGATAATGTGGTGAGTTTTTGTTCAATGATTTGCCATTCCGGTAACGGATACAGCAATAAACACGGCTGTTTGATGTCAATGGTGCACACCATCTGACCGTCGCAGTCATGCAATAGGCTCTGCCGATACTTGGACGGTATCGCCAGACGACCTTTGTCATCAAGACTGAGTGCTGCTGCGCCACGAAACATAGAAAGATCCACAATTATCCACTTATCCCCACAGGGTGACAGTCTAGGTGGCATTTTGGCCTACTGTCAAGTGGAATTGCAGCAATAAATAGCCGCTGCCGGTGTTTGGATCACCGTCAGTGGGATTAATTGAGTGTGGATATTTGCGCGAATCGCAAAAACGACAGAAAAGAGGGAAGTCAACCGCTAAGCCGGGTTCTGTCGTGGACAATCATTCATCTAGCCATGCAGTCACCTGCATGTTCAAGCAGTCTACCCGGGTTCAACGCGGGCCGCGCCAATGAACCCCTATTTGACCTTGCTCCGGGTGGAGTTTACCGTGCCACGAACTGTTGCCAGTCGCGCGGTGCGCTCTTACCGCACCCTTTCACCCTTACCTGATCCTGCTTGCGCAGGCCATCGGCGGTTTGCTCTCTGTTGCACTAGTCGTCGGCTCACGCCGCCCAGGTGTTACCTGGCACCCTGCCCTATGGAGCCCGGACTTTCCTCCCCTTTGCTTGCGCAAAGCAGCGATTGCCTCGGTTGACTTCCGCCGCGCATTCTACGCCTTATCAGCAGCCAGAGCCAGTTGATATAAGGTATTTTTGCGCACGCCGTGTATTTCAGCAGCCAGTGCCGCAGCTTTTTTTAGCGGCAGTTCGGTACGCAACAGCTGTAACGTCGCCATGGCGATGGTTGGATCCTGCTCATCGGTGTTGACCACCGCGCCCGCCAGCATTAACACCATTTCGCCGCGCTGCTGATTGCTGTCGGCCAACACCTGCTGCTGTACCTCGGCAATGCTGCCGGTCAAATAAGTTTCGAACTGCTTGGTGAGCTCGCGCGCGAGCACCAACTGCCGTTCGTTACCAAATACCGTAACGAAATCGGCCAAGCTATCGACTATGCGGTGCGGCGATTCGTAAAATACCATGGTGCGTGGCTCACTCAGCAGTGCTTGTAGGATTTTGCGACGCTGCTGACCTTTGGCCGGCAAAAACCCCTCAAAGCTAAAGCGATCGGTGGCCAAGCCAGCAGCCGATAACGCTGTGGTAATGGCACAAGGACCGGGCAGTGCCACCACCTTTATGCCGGCGGCTCGGCATTGCTGCACCAGCACATAACCAGGGTCACTAATCAGTGGCGTGCCAGCATCACTAATGAGCGCGATGCTATCGCCGCGGTGCAAACGCTCGAGCACTGCTGCCACACGCTGGCGTTCGTTGTGCTCGTGCAAAGCAAATAACTCATTACGAATGCCTAAATGCTGCAATAATTGTCCGCTATGACGGGTATCTTCTGCGGCAATCGCTTGTACTTCGCGCAGCACCGCACTAGCGCGCTCACTCATATCGGCCAAATTACCAATCGGTGTTGGCACTATATAAAGCGTTCCGCTGCTGCCGTCAGTCATGTAAACCCCTTGTAAGAATAGCCCATGCGCGTTGTGTCACGGTGGCGCACAGTTTATAGTAGCAGGTAGTGTGTTCCTACCTTGTATCGGTGTTATTGTGCCAAAGAAGTTGCTGCTGTGCATGCTGATTATTGGCTTTACCACGAACCTTGCGGGCTGCCAGACTGCTGGCCCGCGCAGTGGCGATGCCAGTATCAAGGGCGCTACCAGTGATGCGCTTGCCATCACCCCACGGCAAGCTCATGTTGATGTTGAACGCTTACTGCAACAGGCTTACCGCAGTGACCCAGAACAACGCCTGGTGTTACTATTGCAAGCAGCCACCGCCCTGCAGTACCAACAACAATGGCAAACCAGCGCGACGATTCTTAGTGAATTGCAGCAAAGTACCTTAAACAACACCGAACAACGTCATCAACTGGCCTTATTGAATGCCCAATTTGCCGCCCAACAACAGTACTGGCAGCGCGTTGATGCCTTACTCGAACCGCTGTTACAACCGCAGCTAACACCCTACAATCGGCCGGCAACACTGCGCTTAGCGCTGAATAGTGCAATCGCCCAGCAGCATTGGCAGGCGGCCGGTGATGCACTATTACAATTGGCTGAAGCTGAGGATATTGGCAGCGAAACGTTGTGGCAGACCTTGCGTATGGTACCGCAACCAGCCAACTTGTATCGTTCTAAGCAAGCGCAGGTAGACGCCTGGCGGCAATTACTGGTAGCCGTTCATGAGGGCCTCGCAGCGCCAGCACAAATGCCCGAGTTATTACAGCAATGGCGACAGCAACACCCGCGTCATGCTGGTGGCGCGGTGGTGAAGCAACTAGCTGAGCCACAGTTGCGCGCCGAACAACGCCATGCGCTAGTGCTATTGCCACTGACCGGTCAGTTCAGCGAACAAGGCCAAGCGGTACTCGATGGTATGGTGATGCGTTTAGCCAGCGATAACAGCCTAACCTTGCAAGTCATCGATAGTAATCAGTTTGACTTCACGCGGTTGCCTGAGCTGTTGCAACAGCACCAAGCTGAGGTATTAGTGGGGCCACTGTTACGTGATGAAGTGGCGCAAGTGAACGCTCGTTTACTGCCGGCAGAGCTGACTTGGTTGAGCCTCAATGAGCCACCACAGCGACTGAACGGCACCCCAGCTGGGTTTTTATTCTTTGCTCTTGATCCCGAAACAGAAGTACAACAAGCCGCTGAGTTTCTTGCCAGTAAAGGCTATCAACGGCCACTGATATTAGCCCCTGATAGCAATCGAGGACAACGGCATATCGCCTTGTTCACCGAGCAATGGCAGCGCCTGGTACCCAATACACCGGTTGCCAGCGATGTCTATCGCAACCCCGATGACATGAAAGACATTGTACAAAAACAACTTGGCGTGAGCGCCAGCGAAGCGCGTATTAACCAGGTGAAAATTGCTGCACGACGGGTCATTGTCGATGCCCAAGCGCGCAGTCGTGGCGATATTGATGTGATTTATCTGGCTGGTAGTATTGAGCATACGCGCTTATTGAAACCATTTATTGACGTCAACATTGCGGCATTTATGCAGCCTATCCCGGTTTACGCCAATTCAGCAAGTCACTCATTAGCCGATGCCATCAGCGAGAACGATCTCGACCAGGTGCATTTTAGTGAGGCGCCATGGCTATTGCCTGACCACCCGCGTTTTGCTGAATTACAGCAGTTATTACAGCTGCGGCGCAACTGGGGCTATAATCTAGCAAGGCTGGCCGCCTTTGGTCATGACGCCATGCTGATTGCGGCCCGCAGCCCATGGCTGGCGGCAGTGCCAGGCTTTGAGCTGCAGGGGCTGACCGGACAATTAAGCAGTAGTGAGCAGGGCAAAGTGCAACGACAGCTGCGCTGGGCGCAGTTTTCCGGCCATAGCGTGGTACCACTGCGCTAACTAGTAATCACTAGACGAGGTAACATGGATGTTACGACACCGACAAGGACGCGAGGGCGAGGATACCGCCCGACTCTATCTAGAACAGCAGGGGCTGCGCTTTATTGAGGCTAACTTTCGCTGCGATATCGGCGAAATCGACTTGGTTATGCAAGACCGCGATTGCCTGGTGTTTGTTGAAGTGAAATATCGAACACTCGAACATTTTGCCAGTATTTTGGAACAAATTCGCCCGGCGCAATGTCAACGCATTCGACAGGTAGCACAATTATATGTGATTCAGCGCCGACTCAACGAACATACCACCGCCATGCGTTTTGATGTGGTGGCAGTGGTTGGAGCGCTCGAGCAACTGGTGTGGCTTGAAGACGCTTTTTAATAGGGATAACAACAATGCAGCAACAGGTTAAAAGCATTTTCACCGAGTGTATTCAGACCCAAATAGCGGCCGCCGACATGCTGCAAGATGCGCTGATGCAAGCCGCCGAATTGTTGGTGAGTACCTTATTGAATGGCAGCTCGGTGTTTTGCTGTGGTGAGCGCATGGCACACGCCTCGGCGCGCCATTTCGCCCATATCATGTTAACTGGCTTGGATTTTGAGCGGCCACCCTTTGCGGTCACTGCATTACATGCGGATTTGGGCGCCCGTGAACATGAGTATACCTTTGCGCAGCAAATCTTACCGAGTGGCAAAGCTGGCGATTTGTTGATCGTGCTCAACGCCAGTGCCAGCGCACCGCGGGTTTGTCGAGCGATGGAGGCGGCACTATCACGCGGCATGCTGATTATTGCTTTGACCAGTGAAGCCGATCAGCAAGTGGCAGGCTTACTCGGTCCTGACGATGTCGAAATTCGTATCCCCTCACGCAATAGCGCCCGCGTTAGTGAGCTATTGTTACAGCTAATGAACATGCTATGCCGGTTGAGCGAACAACAAATCTTTCCGCAGGAGATAGAGTCATGAACAAGCTATATCAGATCGCCCTGATTAGCGCTGTAGTAGTCAGCCTATCGGGTTGTGTGACGGCTATGGTGGGGGCCACTGCGGTTGGCATCTCTGCCGCCACCGACTCAAGGACCATCGGCACACAAATTGATGATACCACCCTCGAAGTTCGGGTTATTGCTGCTTTGAAAGGCGAATCACGACTGGATAGCAGCCGCATTAAGGTGGTTGCCTTTAACGGTGCAATCGTTTTGCTTGGCCAAGTACCAGAGCAAGGTCTGAACGCTTTGGCGGCTAAAATAGCCCGCGATAGCCGCGGCGTGGTGCGGGTGCATAACGAGCTGCGCGTGCAAGAGGTGATTTCGTTAGCGACTATTTCCAACGATGCTTGGCTTACTAGCCGGATTAAAACCAAGCTACTAGCAGATGAGCGCGTCGACGCTGCTAAAGTAAAACTGCTGACTGAGAACAGTGAGGTGTTTCTGCTCGGCTTGATTGATGCTGAGCAAGCCGCCGCTGCGGTTGAATTAGCCCGCAACACCAACGGTGTCAGTAAAGTCGTTGATGCCTTCGAAATTCAATAGCGAGCGCTTACTTTACCACTTTTAGATGTGATGCTGAGGGTTTCGGCGCTGATACGCTGCTGCTCTCAACAGTATTATTTTCAGCCGGGCTATCATAGCCGGGCTCATGCTCAAACAGGCTACCGGCGCCATTCTCGCGGGCATACAATGCCAACACTGCCGCCATCGGCACAACCACCTGATGGGGCTTGCCGGAAAAACGCGCATTAAAGCTCAGCTGGTCGTTGCTAATGAGTAAATTAGCCACCGCAGTTGGGGTGACATTGAGGACAATTTGGCCGTCTTGGACAAATTCCCACGGCAATTGACAGCCGGGGATTTCGGCATCGACCACTAAAAACGGAGTCAGTTGGTTATCGAGAATCCATTCATACACCGCGCGGACCATGTAGGGCCGCCGCGGTATCATTGCTTGCTCGCTCATGAGCGGGCGAGATCGCGCTCTACTTCAGTCAATGACTGCTGGAACGCTTCACGCTCAAATACCCGCACCATATAGGCTTTGACCGCTTTCGAGCCGGTACCATCAATGCTGATACCGTACAACGGCAAACGCCATAATAACGGCGCCAGGTAACAATCGACTAAGCTGAACTCTTCACTCATAAAGAATGCTGAATCAGCAAAAATCGGTGCTAACGATAAGATCCCTTCACGCAACTCCTGGCGCGCAGCTTCAGCCGCTTTACCGCCCTTCATGATGGTGTTGGCTAAGGCATACCAATCGCGATCGATACGATACATCATTAGTCGGCTGGTACCACGCGCCACTGGATACACTGGCATCAGTGGCGGGTGGGGAAAGCGCTCATCTAAATATTCCATGATGATGTGCGCGTTATACAAGACCAAATCACGATCAACTAACGTGGGCAGTGCATCTTCATAGGGATTTAGCTGCATTAAGTCTTCTGGTCGATCATTTGGATCAACAAAACAGATCTCAACACCAACACCTTTTTCCGCCAGAACAATGCGGGTTTGATGACTACGCAGGTCATCCTTGCCTGCATACAGGGTCATCACCGAACGTTTGTTTGCCGCAACCGACATGTCTTTCTCCATCATACTTACTTCACGTCTTTAAAGAATTCGCGCTTCAACAACCACGCTAAAATCGTAAAGACCAACAGGAAACCAAAGCTATACCAGCCAATACGACGTTGCTGAAGCATCATCGGTTCGCCGGTGTAGACTAAGAAATTGGTCAGATCGTTCATTGCTGTATCGAACTCTTCGGTGGTAAGCATGCCGCTGCCGTCGGTTTTGATACCCACGTAAACGTCTTGCATTTCACCATCAATCATACGCGCTTCGTAAGTTTTACGCGGAACGCCCTGCAACTCTTGCAAGACATGCGGCATACCCACATTTTCGAACACGGTGTTATTCACCCCAAATGGACGGCTTTCATCCACATAGAATGAACGGAAATAGGTATACAACCAATCCGCACCGCGTACTCGCGCCACCAGCGTTAGATCTGGAGCAGCAGTACCGAACCACGCGTCAGCTTGTTTTGCTGACATGGTATTGGTAATCAAATCACCCGGTTTTTCGCCAGTAAATTGCAAGTTAGCGACGCCGATATCTTCTGGGATCTCAAGATCACGGAAGGTGCGGTTGTAACGCTGATACTGCATTTGGTGACAACCTAAGCAATAGTTCATGAACAACTGTGCACCACGCTGCAATGACTCTTTGTCGTGCAAGTTCACATTGGCTTTGTCTAACGGCACGGTAGGGCCAGCAGCAAGCGTCGCTACTGACCATACTGATACGGCCGCCAACAGACAGGTTTTCAGTAATTTGTTCATCACTTGGTGATCCTCTCTGGAACTGGCTTAGTTTTCTCATGCTTACTGTAGAACCACAGCAAGATAAAGAAGGCAAAGTACAGGAAGGTAAATATCCGCGCGAACAGCGTGTAAATTTCAGTCGCTGGTTTCACGCCCAAGTAACCTAGCACCACAAAGCTAATAGTGAATACCGCTAAGTTCACTTTATGAATGCTGCTGCGGTACCGAATTGAACGCACTTTACAGCGGTCAAGCCATGGTAACAGGAACAGGAACACAATAGCGGCGAACATTAAAATAACGCCAAACAGTTTATCTGGCACGGCCCGCAAGATCGCGTAGAACGGCGTGAAATACCATACTGGCGCAATGTGAGCCGGAGTTTTCAACGGGTTGGCCGCTTCAAAGTTAGGTGGCTCTAAGAAGAAGCCGCCCATAGCTGGGGCAAAGAACAACACGTAGCAGAAGAATGCCAAGAAAATACCAATACCGACTAAATCTTTAACAATGTAGTACGGGTAAAACGGAATGGCATCGACAATGTCGTATTTCTTGGTGAAGCGCTCATGGAACTCGAACTTTGGTTTTTCTGCGTCTGGTACTGAACCCTTCGGCTTCTTAATTGAGATACCTTCTGGGTTGTTTGAGCCGACTTCGTGCAGCGCAATAATGTGCAAGAACACTAAAATCACCAGCACCAATGGCAAGGCAATAACGTGTAAGGCAAAGAAGCGGTTCAAGGTGGCACCGGAGATGACGTAGTCACCGCGAATCCACAGGGTTAAATCATCACCGATGTAGGGAATCGCACCGAACAACGAAATAATAACCTGTGCACCCCAGTAGGACATCTGGCCCCATGGCAACAAATAGCCCATAAAGGCTTCAGCCATAAGCACCAAGAAGATCAGCATACCGAAGATCCAGAGTAATTCGCGAGGCTTCTGGTACGAGCCGTACATCATGCCGCGGAACATAGGCAGGTACACCACCAAAAAGAACGCTGAGGCCCCGGTGGAGTGCATGTAGCGGATGAGCCAGCCCCAGTCCACGTCCCGCATGATGTATTCGACCGAGGCAAAAGCACCCTCAGCAGTTGGCACATAGTTCATGGTTAACCAAACGCCAGTGACGATTTGGTTGACCAATACTAAGGTGGCGAGTACGCCAAAAATGTACCAAAAATTAAAGTTTTTCGGCGCAGGATATTGCGCTAAGTGAATGTTCCAGGTTTTCGTGAGTGGAATACGCTCATCAAACCAAGCAATTAGCTTCTTCATTACGCTTGCTCCCCATCTTCACCAATGAGAATGACATCGTCATTGATAAAATAATGCGGTGGTACCACGAGGTTATAGGGTGCTGGTACGCCTTGGAATACACGGCCGGCAATATCAAAAGTAGAACCATGGCAAGGGCAGAAGAAACCACTTTCGGTACCTTCAACATACTCACCAAAGGTTTTATCTAAGAACTGCGGCGAACAACCGAGGTGAGTACAAATACCAACCGCAACAAAAAACTCTTGTTTGCGCGAACGGTGAATATTTTTAGCATACTCTGGTTGTTGTGGTTCATCTGAATTCGGGTCACGCAGTTTATCTGCCAGACCGTCCAACGATTTCAGCATCTCGGGCGTACGACGTACTACCCAAACTGGCTGTCCACGCCACTCTACCCGAACCAATTGACCTGGTTCGGCCTTTCCAATGTTCACTTCCACTGGGGCACCGGCGTTTTTTGCTTTTTCACTCGGATTCCACGACGTTATGAAAGGAACGGCAACAGCCACCGCGCCCGCAGCTCCGACGACAGTTGTCGCGGCAGTCAGGAAACGACGGCGGCCATGATCTACAGGCGCATTGCTCATCCACTTACTCTCCAGTTTGGATGTTTCACGACAGTTCATCGTGAAATCAGTGTAGGGAAAAATTTGCCCTTCGATGATAAAGAAATGCCTTGATTTTTACAAGGATAAAGACAAAAAACCCGGCGTAAAAGCCGGGTTTTTTAGAGGCATAACGTCGCACCGTGGCGAAGCGATTAACGCTTCGAGAATTGTGGACGTTTACGTGCTTTCTTCAAGCCAACTTTCTTACGCTCAACTTCACGTGCGTCACGGGTTACGTAACCGGCGCGACGTAAGTCGCCACGGAGAGTTTCGTCGTACTGCATCAGTGCACGGGTGATACCGTGACGGACTGCACCAGCTTGACCGCTTGAACCACCACCAGCAACGGTGATGTAAAGGTCGAATTTGTTCAGCATATCAACTAACTCAAGTGGTTGACGAACTACCATGCGAGCAGTTTCACGGCCGAAGTACTCTTCTAAGCTGCGTTGGTTGATAACAATGGCGCCGCTACCTGGACGCAAGAACACGCGTGCGGTTGAGCTTTTGCGACGACCAGTACCGTAGTATTGATTCAGTGCCATGGGGTTAATGCTCCGTGTTAAATTTCAAGTTGTTTCGGCTGTTGAGCAGCATGTTGATGCTCAGCGCCGGCATATACTTTCAGTTTACGGAACATGGCACGACCTAGTGGACCACGAGGCAACATACCTTTCACCGCTTTCTGAATGACCATTTCTGGTGCCTTGGCGATCAACTTCTCGAAGTTGATTTCCTTGATACCACCTGGATACCCAGTGTGCGAGTAGTAAATCTTGTCCTGCGCCTTACGGCCAGTAACGGTTACTTTCTCAGCGTTTACCACGATGATGTAATCACCGGTATCAACGTGAGGAGTGTACTCAGGCTTATGCTTACCGCGCAAACGGCTGGCAATTTCAGTAGCCAAACGACCTAAAGTTTTACCTTCGGCGTCTACAACGTACCAGTCACGTGTGACAGTTTCTGGTTTTGCAACAAATGTACTCATTGAAAATACTCTTATATTAAGTTCACGACAGTAGTTCCGGGCTTCCCCGCGAACCACAACACCCGCTGTGGTTGCAGCCACATAGCGGTTTGTTGTACCTGTAACGTGGGCTGGGCGCGAATTATACGGCAAGGTTGTTGGTTAATCAACCACTGTGTGGAGGACTTTCGAGCGACCTAAGACTTATGTGCTAGTGCCAGATATTGATGGCTTTGCATTTCTTGTAAGCGGCTGATACAGCGGCGGAATTCAAAATTTAGCTTACCATCGGAATAAAGCTGTTCGAGCGGCAACGCGGCCGACAAAATCAGCTTTACTTTGCGTTCATAAAATTCGTCCACTAAGGCAATAAACCGCCGGGCGGCATCGTCATTGTGCGCGCCAAGCGGTGGAACATCGCTAATCAGTACGGCATGATACAACTGCGCTAGTTCAATATAATCATTCTGTGAGCGCGGCCCGCCGCAAATTGCCTCAAAACCAAATAACACCACATCATCGCACTCCAAGCGCACCGCAATATCACGATTATTGATACGAATGGTGCCATTGCTATTGCGACGGCTATGGTCTGGCGCCAACTCGGCAAAATAGCGTTGTAAATTAGCATCGGCCTCAGCATCAAGCGGGGCGTGATAAATTTCGGCTTTGGTCAGGGTCCGCAAACGATAATCAACACCGCTATCAACGTTGATCACTTGGCAATTTTGCTTGATCAGATCAATCGCCGGCAAAAACCGCGCGCGTTGCAGGCCATTGCGATACAGTTCGTCAGGCACGATATTTGAGGTCGCCACTAATACCACGCCGCGTTTGAACAGCTCTTGCATGAGGGTGCCGAGCAGCATGGCGTCGGTGATGTCCTGCACAAAGAATTCATCGAAGCACAACACCTGTGCCTCACGCGAGAGTTTTTCGGCAATCAGCGGTAAGGGGTCACTGCGACCTTTGAGTAATTTTAATTCAGCATGGATACGGTGCATAAAACGGTGAAAATGCAGTCGCAACTTGTGCTCGAATGGCAAGGCGTCGAAGAAGGTATCCATCAAATAGGTCTTGCCGCGCCCCACTCCACCCCAAAAATACAGCCCTTGAGGTGCCTTGGGGATCGTGCGTAAACGCCCTAAAAAACCGCGCCGTTGGCGTTTATTACGTTGCGCCAACAGCTCATCGTAAAGCCGCTGTAGCGCTGCCACCGCCTGCTGTTGGGCGGCGTCGGGGCGAAAGCCATGATGAGCGAGATCATGCTGATATTTTTGCAGCGGGGTGATGTTTTGCGTCGTCACTACCACTTTGACCTTAATCTGGATTATGCTATGGCACAGAAGTTTACCACGCTATGGCGCTTTTTTAAGGAGTATTTATGAGCTGGATTATTGGCATTTTGTTGGTTGGCGCAGGTGCCGTTATCGGTTTCTTCGTTGCCCGGTACTGGTTTCATGAGCACTCCGAGCAGGCGTTACTCACCGATGAAGTGGCGCAAACTAAACAGCAATTAGCTGATTATCAACGCGAAGTTGCCGAACACTTTGCCACTGCTACGGCCTTGGTGGAACAGCTGGAAGAAACCCAAGACAAATTAAAAAGCTACTTAAACAACAGCGCCGATATCTTGCAGCGTCAACAAATGCAGCCCACCTTACCGTTCTTTGCCGAAGACACCATGCGCCAACTGCGCATGGCCAACACCGTCAACCGCGATCGCAAAGACGCCAAAAAAGAACAAGCAGATAGCGCCCCACGCGATTACTCCGAGCAAAAATCAGGGCTCTTTTCTTCGACCAAAGAGTAATGATTAATAATTTTGTAGCCTTTAAATAGTGTACTAGGTACACTAATCTCGAAAGCAAAAGGAATTGCTTCTATGAGAGCCATTGAGTTCATCGAAATACCTATTTTCACTCGACAGTTTCAATTGCTGGCGAGTGATGACGAATTACGAAAGTTACAGTTAGATTTAATCGCTAATTCCTTGCAAGGTCGCTTGATCTCCAACACCGGCGGTTTACGTAAAATTCGTATTGCGCTGCCAAATCAAGGTAAACGGGGCTCATTGAGGGTTATCTACTTACCGGTAGGGGTGGAGCGGATTTATCTCATCTATGCCTATCAAAAGAATGACAAGGACGACCTATCCATTCAAGAGAAATTAATATTAAAAAAACTCGTGGTGGAACTTAAGGGAGAAGCTGAATGAGTATTTTCAATGAATTAAAGTCGGCGCTGGAACAAGCTTGTGAAATTGAACACGGCAAGCGCAAAGCTAGCCGTATCACTCGCTATGAAGTCGCCGATGTACGACGTATTCGAGCCCAGCTCAATGTTTCCCAGGCGCAATTTGCGGAAGCGCTAGGCACCAGTGTAGATACCGTTAAGAGCTGGGAAAGCAAACGTCGTAATCCGACCGGATTAGCTGCCAAAGTTCTAAACGCGATTGATAGCAATCCTGCGATTTATTACCAGCTACACAGTCGATAACTTGTCATTGGTCTTTTACATCTTGAAACAAAGGGGTCATGAACTTATATCGGTGATATTGGTCTTTGTTACACACCATTGAATCAAGTTACTTATATAGGAGTACGACCCCATGAGAGCAAAGCTAGTTGCTGCTGTCGCGTTATCCAGCATCATTGCCATGGCAACGCCGGTCAGCGCTAATATTCCGTTCTTTAATACCAGTAAGAACGAGATCCCGACTCTGGCACCGATGCTAGAGGAAGTTACTCCGGCGGTGGTGAATATTTCGGTGAAAGGTACCCGTGAGATTCGTCAGCGTGTACCGGAAATTTTTCGCCATTTCTTCGGCCCGAATGGGCCGCGTGAGCAAGTACAAGAGCAGCCCTTTCAAGGCCTCGGCTCGGGCGTCATTATTGACGCTGAAAACGGCTACGTAGTCACCAACAACCACGTTATCGATAGCGCTACAGAAATTCTGGTCACGCTGAAAGATGGGCGGCAATTTGATGCCACCGTAGTCGGCACCGACAAGCGCTCGGATATTGCCTTACTGAAGATTAAAGACGGCGACGATTTAACCGAAATTCCGATTGGTAAATCGTCAGCTTTACGGGTCGGTGACTTTGTCGTCGCTATCGGCAACCCGTTTGGCCTAGGTCAAACCGTTACCTCAGGAATTGTCAGTGCACTCGACCGCAGTGGTTTGGGTATTGAAGAAGTGGAAAACTTCATTCAAACCGATGCTGCTATTAATAGTGGCAATTCAGGCGGTGCCTTGGTTACCTTGGATGGCAAATTGATTGGTATCAATACCGCCATTCTTGGCCCTAACGGCGGTAATATTGGTATTGGTTTCGCTATTCCTGCCGACATGATGCAAGCGTTAGTGGCCCAGTTGATTGAGTTTGGCGAGGTGCGTCGAGGTATTCTTGGCGTCCGCGGTCGTGACCTAAACCATGAAATTGCCAGCGCATTAGAGCTCAAAGTCAGCCAAGGCGCATTTGTCTCTGAGGTGGTAGAAGGCAGTGCTGCCGCCGAAGCTGGCATCCAGTCGGGTGATGTGATTATCAGCGTGAATAACGAGCGTATTCGCACCTTTGCTGATTTGATCGCGCGGGTAGGTACCGTGGGTGCCGGCAAACAAATTGAAATTGGCGTGCTGCGCGATGGCAAGGAGCGTCAACTTGAGGTGACCTTGCGTGCTGAAGAGCGTGAAGTAAGTGCCGCAGAACTGCACCCAGCGCTCGAGGGTGCCACCTTAACGGCCAATGATCAGGGTGGTGTCAGCTTGACTGCGTTAGAACAAAACTCCATGGCAGCACGCTACGGGCTGCGCAAAGACGACGTGATTATTGCAGTTAACCGTCGCCCGGTGAATAGCGTGGCCGAGTTGCGTCAAGCGATGGACCAAGCTGGCAATGTCATTGCGCTCAATATTCGCCGTGGCAATACCTCGCTGTATTTGGTGTTACGCGGCTAACACCGCAACCGCAGTATAAGCGTAAAGCAGGCAGCTCTCAGGCTGCCTGCTTTTTTTCTGCGCCTCGATGCACTAGACTAGCCCTACTTCACTTAGTTATGGACCTATTATGACCCTGCGCGACTGGCTTTGGTATATCGTTCGCTTCGCCTTGCTTGGCCTGATCGTGGCCGCTGTGGTCATTGCCGTGCAACAGTGGTTAAACAAACATCCGCAGCCACTGCTAAGCGAACCGCCAGCAAGCTATGCTACCGCGGTGAATCGCGCTGCCCCAGCTGTGGTCAATATCTACAGTATTGGTGAGCTGCCTGATTCATACTATTCGCGCCGCCCCGGCAGCGTGTTGCGCCTAGGTTCAGGGGTGATCATGGATAATCGCGGGCATATTTTGACCGCCCACCATGTGGTCGCCGATGTCAGTCAAATTCAAGTCGCACTTCAAGATGGCCGGCAATATTCTGGCCAAGTGATTGGTTTTGATCGGGTCACCGACTTGGCTGTGGTGCGCATTGAAGCCGACAACCTACCGGTAATTCTGACCAACGATCAGCTGCAGCCGCGGGTTGGTGATGTGGTACTGGCGATTGGTAATCCGCTTAATCTCGGCCAGACCATTACCCAAGGTATTATTAGTGCAACCGGTGGTCGTATGGGAGTGATTCACTCGCATGCTGATTTAATTCAAATGGATGCAGCTATTAGTGAAGGCACCTCGGGTGGCGCTTTAGTAAATAGCCAAGGCTACTTAGTCGGCATCAATAATGCGCAATTTCGCAGCCCGAGCGGCCAAGGCGTTGATGGTATTTATTTTGCCATTCCCTACCCACTGGCAAAAACGGTGATGACGGCATTGGTGGAAGAAGGTGAAGTGGTGCGCGGTTACTTGGGCGTGAACGTCGGTGAGGCACCAAATACCGCTGAAATTTATCGCCAACCGGGTATTTTTATTAGTGCTGTCGATCGTGCTAGTCCGGCCGAAGAGGCTGGCCTGCGACCTGACGACTACGTGATTGAAATTGGTGGTAAACCGGTCAGCTCGGCGGCCCAAGGGTTGAATTTAGTTGCGGAAAGTAAGCCGGGTACTGAACTCGAAGTGAAATTCTACCGTGGCCAACAATTAATGACCACGGTGGTTACCATCCGCAAATTACCCTAACAGGGCCTTAAGCGTGGCGCTCAATATGCGCGCCAAGGGCAGCGAGCTTACGTTCAATACCCTCATAACCGCGGTCAATATGGTAGATCCGCTCGACCACGGTACTGCCTTGGGCGACTAAACCAGCAATGACCAGTGATGCCGATGCCCGTAAATCGGTGCACATAACCTGCGCACCCGTCAGCTGAGCCACCCCTTTGCAAATAGCGGTATTGCCTTCAAGCTCAATGGCTGCACCCATACGCTGCAACTCGGGTACATGCATAAAGCGATTTTCAAAAATGGTTTCGCGGATCCAGCCAGTGCCCTCGGCAATTGCATTTAAGGCACAAAATTGCGCCTGCATATCGGTTGGAAAAGCTGGGTGTGGCGCGGTAATAATATTCACTGCATGCGGCCGTGATGGTGCTTGTAAACGGATCCAATCACTACCCTTGGTAATGGTCGCACCGGCTTCAGTTAATTTTTTCAACACCGCATCAAGCATGCTTGGGTCGGTGTTACGGCAGGTTACGTCGCCGCCGGTGGCCAGCGCCGCAACTAAAAAGGTGCCGGTTTCGATACGATCGGGCTGGACCTGATAATGGCCACCGTGGAGCCGCTCAACCCCATGAATTTCAATGGTATCTGAACCCGCACCACGAATATCTGCACCTAAGGTATTCAAAAAGTTGGCTAAATCGATGACTTCTGGCTCGCGCGCAGCATTTTCAATACGGGTAATACCGCTGGCTAAGGTTGCCGCAGCCATCAAATTTTCGGTGCCGGTTACCGATACCATATCCATAAAAATAGTGGCACCATGCAAGCGACCTGAAGTGCTGGCATTGATATAACCATTTTCGACGGTAATGTCAGCACCCATTTGCCGTAAGCCTTCAATGTGCAAATTTACCGGCCGCGCGCCAATGGCACAACCGCCTGGTAAACTCACCTGCGCCTTGCCGAAACGCGCCAACAAAGGCCCCAGCACCAAAATAGAGGCGCGCATAGTTTTCACCAGGTCGTAGCTGGCAACATGATGGTGTAAACCTTGCGGCGAAATCTTGTAGCTATTGGCTGCCAACTGCTGGTTACTCACGCCTAAGTCGGCAAGTAACTTTAAGGTGGTGCGGACATCTTGTAAGGCCGGGACATTGTCAATAATGACATCGTCAGTTGCCAATAGTGAAGCCAAAAGAATCGGCAGCGCAGCATTCTTGGCACCGGAAATAGTCACCTCGCCGTGCAACGCTTGGCCACCTTTAATGATAAGTTTTTGCATAAGAATTGGTTACTCTGTTAGCTCAAGTTGGCAAGTTTTTTCTGCCGCAGCCATTCGCCCGGCGTATAGGTTTTTATCGATACAGCATGGAGTTCGCCACTGCCAATTAGTTCCTTCAACGGCGCATAAACTAATTGTTGTTTTTTCACTCGACTGAGTTCAGCAAAGGCAGCACTAACCACCGTAATGGTCGCATGGCTGCCATCTACTTTAATCAGTAAATCCTCCGGGCTCAAGGCACTCACCAGCAGGGTATGAATTTGTTCAGTGGTAATCAAGGGGCAATAACTCGCTATAACAGGTTAACTAATAGCTGCCATTAACGCGCCGGCAGCTGCAAAATTTCACTGGCACCACTGACTTCGGCAATAGCTCGTAATTGCGGATTGAGGGCAACGATTGCCAGCTCACAGTGGCGCTGCTGTAACTCGCCTTTTAACCGCAGCAACATAGCCACGCCAGCTGAATCAGCGTGCTCAACTGCGGCCAAATCGATGCTCACAGTGGCATCATGCAGTGCCAGTGGCAGCCATTGCTGACGCTGTTGCCACAGGCCCGGAATAGTGTTGCGGGTTAATTCGCCCTGCAGTACCAGTCGCTCACCCTGTTGGCTATAACTCAGGCTCATAAACTATCGCCACCCTCTTGATACTGACGAATGGGTTCGGCGGCTTTTTCACGTAATAATTCTATGGTGCCATCAATACCGCGTTGACGCACGACTTGCGCAACTTCAGCTTGTTTACTATTCAACAAGCTAACACCCTCGACCACTAAATCGTAGGCTTTCCAGATTTTTTCGTCTTTGTCATAACGCATTTTGAAATCCATGCGAATTGGCGGGCGACCGCCAGCCTCGACCACTCGGGTATTCACTTCGACCATGCGGCTATTGCCATCAAAACGCGCAGCATTGCCGAATTCGACGGTATGCTTGGTATCATCATAGGCGGTAAACGCACGGCCGTAGGTAGCAATCAAATAATCGCGAAAGACGCTATAAAACTCTTGCCGCTGCGCCGCAGTGGTATCCTGCAATGACCGCCCCAAAACCCGCTTTGAGGCATACACCCAATCAACATAGGGCATCATTTCCTCACGGATAATGATCCGCAAATGATCGAGATCTTGGCTAATCAGCTCACGCTCATTACCAATACGGTCAAAGGTTTTATTAGCAACTTTTTCTAGCAACAGATACGGGTTTTCGTCGCGAATTAAATCAGCTTGCGCAGCGACTGGTGCGCTCAACAGCAACATTGCTGTCAGCAGCAGCGCCCATGCTGCGGATTTGTTTACCATCATATAATCTCCTTAATCTTTACCCTGGCCAAACAGGAACTGCCCGATCAAGTCTTCTAATACCAAGGCTGATTTGGTGTCATACACGAAATCGCCATCACCCAGTATTTCGACGGTGTCATCAATAAAGCCCGGATTCAAACCAATATACTGCTCACCTAATAAGCCCGAGGTTAAGATCGATACCGATGAGGTATCGGAAAACTCGCTGTAACGCTTACTGATGGTCATTTCGACCAACGGCTCGTAATAGGTACCATCGAGCGTTATGGCACTGACTCGGCCGACTACCACACCACCCACTTTGACCGGTGAGCGTTCTTTCAAGCCGCCAATATTGTCGAATTTGGCGAACAGTTTATAGGTATCTCCGTTGGTCACGGTGCTGGTATTGGCGGCGCGCAGACCGAGAAATAACATCGCTAAAACACCTAAAATAACAAACATGCCAACCGCTAAATGTGTATTACGTGATTCCATGAGATTATCCAAACATCAGTGCAGTTAAAACGAAATCCAAACCCAATACTGCTAACGAGGCAGTTACCACTGTTGAGGTGGTCGCGCGGCTTATGCCAACTGAGGTTGGGGTACAATTATAGCCTTTGTAGAGCGCTATCCAGGTCACCACAAAGGCAAACACGATACTTTTGATGAGGCCGTTGATAATGTCTTCTCGCCATTCCACGCTCGATTGCATGACCGACCAAAACGCGCCATCGTCAACGCCGAGCCATTGCACACCGACTAAATAGCCGCCGTATATTCCTACCGCGGAAAAAATAGTGGCGAGAATTGGCATGCTGTAAAAACCAGCCCAAAAGCGCGGTGATACCACCCGCCGTAATGGGTCAACAGCCATCATCTCCAAACTGGATAACTGCTCAGTGGCTTTCATCAAGCCAATTTCGGCAGTTAACGCTGAACCTGCGCGACCGGCGAATAACAGCGCAGTGACCACCGGCCCTAATTCGCGTAACAGCGACAATGCGACCATTTGGCCAAGACTTTGTTCAGCGCCAAAATCAACTAAGATGGTGAAGCCTTGCAAGCCCAATACCATGCCAATAAACAAACCGCTGATAATAATGATGAGCAACGAAAGTACCCCAAGTGAGTACATTTGTTGCATCAGCAGCGGCCACGATTTGCGTAAATTCGGTCGCCCAATCAGCGCTCTTACTAGCATTATCAGCGCCGCGCCAGCACCAGCGATGGTGTCTAACGCCGCTTTACCTAAGGCGGCAATACGATCAAACATGATTAAGCTCCCCGCCCGCCGAGTAACTCGGCACTGAGATCCGCAGCCGGATAATGAAAGCGCACCGGGCCATCGGCTTCGCCATGTAAAAATTGGTGGACCAGCGCATCGCTCGAGGCCATCAGTTGCTCCGGCGTACCGGCACCGACCACGGTCTTGTTGGCCATAATGTAAACATAATCGGCAATGGTCATCACTTCTTGTACGTCGTGGGTGACAATAATACTGGTCAGCCCCATCGATTCATTCAAGCGCTTAATCAGTTTGACGATAACACCCATTGAAATAGGATCTTGCCCAGCGAATGGTTCATCGTACATGATCAATTCTGGGTCGAGCGCAATCGAACGTGCCAACGCCGCGCGACGGGCCATACCCCCCGATAATTCACTCGGCATCAAGTCTCTGGCACCACGCAAACCAACCGCTTCAAGTTTCATTAACACCACCGTTTCAATAATGTCTTCGCTTAAACGGCTATGCTCCCGCAAGGGAAAGGCAATATTGTCAAACACGCTCATATCGCTGAACAACGCACCACTTTGAAACAGCATGCTCATGCGGGTGCGCAACTGGTAAAGCGCTGAGCGCGATAAGGTCGGAATATTGTGTCCGGCAAAGGTGATGCGCCCCTGCTGCGGTTTTAATTGACCGCCAATTAAACGCAACAAGGTGGTCTTGCCGATGCCACTTGGGCCCAGCACTGCAGTAATCTTACCGCGCGGAATAGCCAGGTTGAGATCACGGTAGACCGGGTGGGCACCATGCGCATGAGCGAAATCAACGCCATGCAACTCAACTAAATAGTCTACTGCAGCATCCGACATAGATGGCTTGTCTCCTTTTATCAGCCACATAGTTTAGCAGATTTGCGCCAAGGTCAGGTACTCCCGTAAGTAAAATTTGTGACAAAACGTGAGTGATGGGTTATTTACGTCTGCAAATAGAAAAACGATCGGGTATGATTGTTGCATTACTCTTATGTTTCAACTCGATTGGCCGATGATTAACCGCGATGATAAACCTATGAGCGCAGCGAAAAAGTCAGAGTTTATAGCCCTTGCCCAGCAGGTCGTAGATATTGAGGCCGCCGCGATAACTGGCTTGAGCCGTTATCTTGACGAGCAGTTTGCCGAGGCCTGTGCGATGCTACTGCAGTGTCGCGGCCGAGTGATCGTCATCGGCATGGGTAAATCTGGGCATATTGGCGGTAAAATTGCTGCCACCCTGGCCTCAACCGGCACGCCAGCATTTTTTGTGCACCCCGGCGAAGCCAGTCATGGCGACTTGGGTATGATTACTGCTGATGACCTGGTGTTGGCGCTATCGAATTCTGGTGAAACCAATGAAGTACTGGCCATTGCGCCATTGATAAAACGCCGTGGGGTTGGCTTAATTAGCATGACCGGTAATCGCCACTCAACCTTGGCACAATTGTCTGATGTGCATGTTTGTATCGCGGTTGACAAAGAAGCCTGTCCACTCGGTTTAGCGCCCACCTCATCAACCACTGCAACGCTGGTTATGGGCGATGCGCTGGCGGTGGCGTTGTTGCATGCACGCGGTTTCACAGCTGATGATTTTGCCTTATCTCACCCGGGTGGCAGTCTCGGCCGCCGGTTGTTACTGCACATTCGCGATATTATGCACAGCGGCGAGCGCTTACCGCAGGTCAGCAGCAGCGCCACTATTAGCGAAGCGTTACTGGAAATGTCACGCAAAGGGCTGGGTATGACTGGGGTCACCGACAGCAGCGGGCAATTACTCGGCATTTTCACTGATGGTGACTTACGTCGCATCCTTGATCAGCGAATCGATGTGCATAGCACCGCGATTGCGCAGGTGATGACTCACAAGCCAATTACTATTGCCGCCGATGTGTTGGCTGCGCAAGGTTTAAAGCTGATGGAAGACCATAAAATTAATGGCTTATTTGTGGTCGATCAGCATGGCCATGCCATTGGTGCGCTCAATATGCATGACCTGCTCAAAGCGGGGGTACTGTAATGAACCACGTAATCAGCAGCGATAACGGCTATGTAAGCAGCTGGTATGGCGATATCAGCGCCACCTTGGTACAGCAACTCAGCGCGATTGAGTTATTGATTTGTGACGTTGATGGGGTATTTTCCGACGGTCGCATTTACCTTGGTAATCATGGCGAGGAACTAAAAGCCTTTCACACCCGCGATGGTTTTGGCATTAAGGCGTTACTGAACAATAATGTCGCGGTAGCGGTCATCACCGGGCGGCGTTCTCAGCTTGTCAGTGAGCGTATGCAGGCGCTCGGGGTGCAGCATATTTTTCAAGGTTGTGAAGATAAGCTGAGTGTTTATCAGCAGTTAGCTCAGCAGTTGGCGCTCGAGCATAAGCAAATTGCCTGTATCGGTGACGATATTCCTGACGTCGCCATGATGCAGCACGCCGGGGTTGGTATTGCTGTCAATGACGCCCACCCCTATGTGCAGCAGCAGGCTAATTATGTGACCAGCTTGCGCGGTGGCTTTGGCGCTGTACGCGAAGTCAGTGATTTAATTTTATTAAGCCAAGGTAAGCTGCAATTGCAGGGTGGAGTGAGCCTGTGAACCGCAATGTTATTTTGCTCATTGGCATTTTGTTTGTTACGGGCGCACTGCTAATCTGGCGGCCATTTGCGCCGGCTAATAACGATGCCAATGAAACTGGCTATCGGGCTATTCAACCTGACTTTACCGCTGCCGGTTTGGTGCTGCGGGTGTATGCTGACGATGGCCAACTTACGCATAAAATTTCGGCCAAGGAAATGACCCATTTCAGCCCAATTAAACTGACTGAATTAGAGCAACCGGTCTATGTAGTCACCAGTTCTGACCGCACCAGTAGCTGGGAAGTGATGGCTGAAGCAGGCTCATTTTATGATGATAAAACGCTCGTGTTAGAGCGCGACGTGCGCATTACCAAGCTTGATAGTAGCGATTTTATGGAGCGCGCCGAAACCAGTTATTTAACCATTGATACCACTCTGGAAACCATGACAACCGACCAAGCGGTTACCTTATATGGTCGCGACTTTATTGTCCGCGGTATCGGTTTACAGGCCAATTTACGTGCCCAAACGTTGGAACTCGACAACCATGTTCAAACTATTTACACCAGCACCGCGCAACCTCGCAATTAGTCTTGCACTATTGCTCAATGCGTCGGTATTAGCGCAGGGACAGGCAGATTTTAGCCAAGTCATTGAGATTAATTCAGAACGTGAATTCTTCGATTTGGCCAACAATTTAGCGGTATTTGACGTCAACGTGGTGATCCGCCAAGGCAGTCTGGAAATCACCGCCGATAATCTGCGGGTTAAACGTGACGCTAGCGCAGGTACCGATGAATTTATTGCCAGTGGCAGCCCCGCCACCTATAAACAACAGCTCGAAGATGGTTCCTTGATTGAGGCGCAAGCCGAACAAATTAGTTACGATCAAGTCAAGCAGATCATCACCTTACGCGGCCAAGCCTCGGTGGCGCAGAACAATAGCGTCATTCAAGGTAACGAAATTATTTATAACTTCGCCACCCAACAGCTAAGCGCCAATCGTGGCGAAGATTCTGATCGGGTTACCACTATTTTCATGCCAAAAAAGAACAACGATGAGCCGATTAATCGCTGAACATCTCGCCAAATCATACAAACAGCGCCAGGTTGTCAAAGATGTCAGCCTGAGCGTTGAGTCAGGCCAAGTCATTGGCTTACTCGGCCCTAATGGCGCCGGTAAAACCACCACGTTCTACATGATTGTGGGGCTAATCAATAGCGATAAGGGGCGCATTGTATTAGACGATACCGATATCACCCTATTGCCGATGCATGAGCGAGCCCGCCGCGGTATTGGTTACTTGCCGCAAGAGTCGTCGATATTTCGCAAGCTCAGTGTGCGCGATAACATTATGGCGATTTTAGAAACCCGCAAAGAGCTCGACGAAACCGCCCGTGAAGAAAAGCTGGATAGTCTGCTGGAAGAGTTTCATATTGGCCATATTGCCAACAGCTTGGGTATGAGTTTGTCGGGTGGCGAGCGCCGTCGCGTTGAAATTGCCCGGGCTTTGGCGGCAGAGCCGGCGTTTATTTTGCTCGACGAACCCTTTGCTGGGGTCGACCCTATTTCGGTACTGGATATTAAGAAAATTATTGAACACTTGAGCAATCGTGGTATCGGCGTGTTAATCACCGACCATAATGTGCGTGAAACCTTATCGGTCTGTGAGCACGCCTATATTGTTAGCCATGGCGAGTTAATCGCCATGGGCGATGCACAAAGTATTTTGGCCAACCAGCAGGTAAAAGACGTTTATCTCGGTGAACAATTTACGCTATGAAACAAGGTTTGCAGTTCAAGTTCAGCCAACAGCTGTCAATGACACCGCAACTGCAGCAGGCCATCAAACTGCTGCAATTGTCGACCTTGGAACTGCAGCAAGAAATCCAACAAGCATTGCAAGACAACCCCCTACTGGAGCTCGAAGATAGCGATGTGGATGGCGAGACCAGCAGCGCTGATGACCAGCAGCCGGATTGGAATGACCCCTACTCAGCTGCATTGAGCTCGAGCGGGCAAAGTTTTGACGACGATGGCGCCAGCTATCAGGGTGAAACCCATACCTCATTGCGCGATCACTTGGTGTGGCAAATGCGGCTGTCGCATTTCAGCGAACGTGATGAAATCATCGCCACCATGATCATCGACAGCATTGATGACCATGGTTACCTACAAGCCGACATGACTGAACTGGTTGACACCCTCGACGCTGAATTAGCTGACCTAGACGATGCCGAAGTAGCCGTGGTACTAAAGCGCATTCAGCATTTTGAACCCGCTGGTGTCGGGGCCCGTAACATAAGTGAATGCTTACAACTGCAATTGCACCTAGCTGATTCAATCGAGCCAGAACTTAAACACTTAGCTTTGCAAACGGTCGACCAGTATTTAGAGCTATTGGCAGTGCGTGATTATCGCACTCTTACCCGTCGACTGCGTATCAGCGAGGCGCAATTAGCTCAGGTGTTGGAAGTGATTCAATCACTATCACCGCGGCCAGGTGATAATTTTAGTGTCAGCAATGACGATTATGTGATCCCGGATATTTTAGTACGCAAAAAAAACGCGCGCTGGATGGCGGAACTAAATCCGCAAAGCGTACCCAAATTAAAGGTGAACCCAACCTATTTGGCGTTAGCCGAGAGCAGCAGTGAACGCGAGGACATGCACTACGTGCGGCAACAAACCCAAGACGCTAAATGGTTTATCCGCAGCATCGATAGTCGCAATGATACCTTGCTCAAAGTCGCGCAGAGTATTGTGCAGCGGCAACAGGGCTTCTTTGAATTTGGGGCTGAAGCGATGAAGCCAATGATTCTTGCCGATATCGCCGCGACCGTTGATATGCATGAATCAACAATTTCACGAATAACCACACAAAAGTATATGCACACGCCGCGCGGTGTGTTTGAATTGAAGTACTTCTTCTCGAGCCAATTGGCAACTGACAATGGCGGAGAATGTTCGTCAACAGCCATACGCGCGTTACTGAAGAAGTTGGTCGCCGCGGAGAATCCGAAAAAGCCGTTAAGCGATAGTCAATTGACTGAATTAATGGCAGCACAGGGTATTCAGGTGGCCAGACGGACTATTGCGAAATATCGAGAGGCACTGAATATTGCCCCGTCGAGCCAACGCAAACGTCTGATCTAAATCTTGGACAACAGAAGGAAGATGTTATGCAAATTAATCTGACTGGTCACCACGTAGAACTCACTGATGCACTGCGCACCTATGTGAATGAGAAGTTTGCCAAATTAGAGCGCCACTTCGACCATATTACCAACGTCCATGTGATTTTAAATGTTGAAAAGCTAACGCAAAAAGCTGAAGCTACATTGCATGTGCATGGTGGTGAGATATTTGCAGATTCCACGCATGATGATATGTACGCTGCCATCGACGGTTTGATCGATAAACTCGATCGGCAAGTAATTAAACACAAAGAAAAATTGAAACGTCACTAACTCATGGAATTAGCCACCTTATTACACCCCGACTGCACGCGTTGTGCAGTCGCGGTGACAAGCAAGAAAAAAGCACTGGAGTTAATTGGCCAACTGGCGGCACCGCGACTCTCGCATACTTCGGCTTTTGACGTATTTGAAAGCTTGCTGCATCGTGAACGGCTCGGTAGTACCGGTATTGGTTTGGGTATTGCCATTCCGCACGGTAAGGTGGCTGACGCTAGTAAACCCGTGGCGATTCTGATCAGCTTAGCCAATGCCATTGAATTTGATGCGATCGATAATCAACCGGTCGATATTATTTTCGCGCTGCTGGTGCCAGAACAACAGCATGAACAGCATTTACATACGCTCGCCGCGGTAGCGCAACGTCTGCACGATAAGCAGTGTACACGCGCTATCCGTGCTGCCAGCAGTGATATGGAACTTTATCAAGCGTTAATCGCATGCAACTAATTATTGTCAGTGGCCGCTCAGGCTCCGGGAAAACCATCGCACTGCGGGTACTTGAAGACCTCGGCTTCTACTGTGTCGATAACTTACCCATTACCTTGTTACCAACACTAGTGCATGCGGTGGTAGAGCAATACGACAAAGTCGCGGTCAGTGTTGATGTGCGCAACTTATCGAAAGACTCCGACGAACTGACCGATGCGCTGGATTTTTTACCAAACAAAATAAAGCCTGAGATCCTCTACATCGATGCGCATGATCAGGTGTTATTGCGGCGCTTTGGTGAAACCCGCCGTTTGCATCCGCTGTCCAAAAATGAATTACCGCTCGCTGACGCCTTAGCTGAAGAACATCGTTTGTTAGAGCCGCTTGCTGAGCGGGCGGTATGGCGTATTGATAGTACCGAATTGAGTGTCCACCAGTTAAGTGAACAAGTCAGTGAGCGCGTGCTTGGCAAAGCGGCATCACGCTTGCTGGTAGTATTTCAATCGTTTGGCTTTAAATACGGCTTGCCGGGTGATCTCGATTATGCTTTCGATGCGCGTATTCTGCCCAACCCACATTGGGTGCCGGAACTAAAACCACTGACCGGTAAAGATGAAGCGGTACAAGAGTTCTTTGCCCAGCAGCCGCTGATGACGAAGTTTGTTAATCAAGTCGAGCTATTTTTCGATACCTGGTTACCGCATTTCCAACACAGTAATCGCAGCTATTTAACCATCGGCATCGGCTGTACCGGCGGTAAACATCGCTCGGTCTATATTGCCGAGCAACTGGCAGCGCGCTTTAAAAACCAAGATATCAAGGTACAAGCGCGGCATCGTGACATGCTGCGGCCACGCTCATGAGTCCACTGCAACAAACCGTCACTATCCGCAACAAGCTTGGTTTGCATGCGCGGGCAGCAACCAAGCTGGCGAAATTGGTGCATCAGTTCGAAGCAGAGGTGAAGGTACTCAGCGATGGCAAAGCCTATGACGCCTCAAGTGTTATGTGCTTGCTGCTACTGGCTGGTAGCCAAGGTAAACAGTTTGAGATTGTGGCTGATGGTGTCGATGCTGAGCAGGCACTTAGTGCTATTACTGCCCTGGTCGAAGCGCGTTTTGATGAAGACTGCTAAGCGACCCGATGAGCGCTCCGCAGAGCCTTGCAACAGACTGCTGACGAAACTCTGAAAATCAGCTAAACTCCTCAAATCACGAGGAGTTTTTTTATGCTTGCCGAAGTTGCCGACTTAGAATTTGCTGAACAGCGCTTACAAGAAGTAACCGCTGCCTTAGCCCGTGGCATGTACGTGCAAGCACGGCGCTTACTGCATAATCTGCCGGCGTGGGACATTGCCCTGCTGCTGGAATCGTCACCACCGAAGTCACGGTTAATTATTTGGCAACTGGTCGACGCCGAAGAGCATGGTGATATCCTCGAGGAACTCTCCGAAGAAGTTCAGAAATCCATTATTCGGCAAATGGCGCCAGATAAACTGGCCGCCGCCACCGAAGGCATGGATACCGATGACTTGGCCTACGTACTACGTAGCCTGCCTGAGCCAGTCTATCAAGAAGTACTTAAATCGATGGACGAGCAGGACCGCCAGCGCGCCGAGTTAGCGCTGTCGTACGATGAGGAAACCGCCGGTGCCATGATGAGCACCGACACCATCACCGTTCGACCTGATGTCAGTATTGATGTGGTATTGCGCTATTTACGCTTGAAAGGTCAACTACCCGACGGTACCGACAAACTCTACGTAGTTAATCGCGACGATAAATTCATTGGTACTATCGCCCTGACCTCGCTATTAACCGTTGACCCAGCACGCTTGGTCAATGACGTGATGGATGATGACGTGCAAAGCATACCGGTTGACATGGATGAAACCGAAGTAGCTAAGTTATTCGAGCGCCAAGACTGGATCTCAGCACCGGTCGTGGATGTCGACAAGCGTTTACTCGGTCGTATTACCATTGATGACGTGGTTGATATCATTCGCGAAGACGCCCAGCACTCGATGTTGAGCATGGCCGGTCTTGATGACGATGAAGATACTTTTGCGCCAGTGGCTAAATCAGCTGGGCGCCGTTCATTGTGGCTGGGTATTAACCTGATTACCGCGTTGATGGCGGCGATGGTCAGCTCGTTATTTGAGGATATCTTGGCGCAGATGGCGATTCTCGCTATTCTCAACACCATTGTACCGAGTATGGGTGGTATTGCTGGTTCACAAACACTGACGCTGGTTATTCGCGGTATGGCACTGGGTCACGTGAGTGCCAGTAACCAACGCTGGCTGATTTGGAAAGAGTTATCCATCGGCCTAGTAAACGGTGTGGTGTGGGCACTGCTGATTGCCGGCGTGGTGGCGCTATGGAAACAGGACGTCACCATTGGCATCATTATTGCGGTGGCGATGTTCGCTAACTTAGTCGCGGCTGGGTTAGCCGGGGTGACCATTCCACTAATACTGAAAAAATTCGACATCGACCCAGCCTTGGCCGGTGGAGTAATCCTCACCACGGTGACTGATGTGGTTGGTATTTTTGCCTTCCTCGGTACCGCAACGCTATTACTCGGTTAATTCAACTGGGGGTGTTACACCCCAGCCAAGCGCATTGAATCAATCCACACCGACCCGGTGCGCACACCATGACGCATATCGACATCGTTGCCGATAGCCACCAGGTTGGCGAACATGTCTTTGAGATTACCCGCAATGGTGATTTCTTCGACCGGATATTGAATCTCCCCATGCTCTACCCAAAACCCGGCAGCACCGCGCGAGTAATCACCAGTCAATAAATTAACCCCCTGCCCCATGAGTTCGGTCACTAATAATCCGGTACCCATATCACGACACATGCTCGCTAACGAATCGGCATTATGGCCAACCTGCCAGGTATGAATACCGCCAGCATGTCCGGTAGGTGCCAGACCTAATTTCCGGGCCGAATAACTGGTCATCAAATAGGTCTGTAATACCCCATCGGCAATGATGTCACGCTCAACCGTAGCGACTCCCTCGTGGTCAAATGGACTGCTGGCCAGCGCCCCACGCAAATGCGGCAACTCACGAATAGTCAACCAGGCGGGCAACACCTGCTGGCCCAACTGATCGATTAAAAAGCTCGATTTGCGATACAAATTGCCGCCACTAATTGCTCCCACTAAATGACCAAACAGCGAATTAGCCACATCGGCACGGAAAATAACCGGTACCTGTGCGGTGGCAATTTTGCGTGAATCAAGCCGCGCCAGCGTGGCGTCAGCAGCCTCTTCTGCCACCTGTTCTGGGCTCAGCAGGAGTTCACGCTTGCGCGCCACGGTGTAGCTGTAATCGCGCTGCATGGCATCACCACTTTTAGCAATCAACGAGCAACTTAAGCTATGCCGAGACTGTAGATAGCCGGCCAAAAAACCATGACTATTACCATACACGCGATAGCCCACATGGCTGCTATAACCAGCGCCATCCGAATTGACAATGCGTGGATCGAGCGCTAATGCATGGCGCTCACAAGCCAGTGCTTGGGCTAGCGCAAACTCAGCACTTTGGTCGGCTGGATGACATAAATCAAGATCAGCAATGGTCTGTGCCATCGCCGCTGCAGGAGCCAAGCCAGCATATTCATCGGGCGAGGTATAGCGGGCAATATCATTAGCCTTTTCTACCGCCGCGCGAATCGCCGCAGCAGTTAAGTCAGTGGTCGACGATGAGCCCTTCTGCTGACCACGATACAAGGTAATACCGAGTGCGCCGTCTTGATTAAATTCAACCGTTTCGACCTCTCCTAAGCGGGTGCCCACGTTAATACCGCGACTGCGGCTGATAGCGCACTCAACGGCACTGCTACCGAGCTTTTTGGCGTACGCTAACGCGTCGGCAACGGCCTGTTCAACATCCTGCATTTCTTGGCGTAACTGCTGCATATCTGGGGTCACTGCATACTCCGTAGTCCGCTATATAGGTTTAACAATGGCGTTATGCCGTTGAGTTTATCATGATTAGTCATGTCGATTTAACGCTTCTAATGGTAAACTGTGCCAGTAAAGCGTAACCACGGAACCGCCAGCGCATGAGCAATCAGTACGACGACGATGAAATTTACTACATCACCAAATCACAGCAAAAGCGTGACGCTGAAGCGCAGCAAGACATTGGTGAAAAGCTGATTGCGCTAGTGCCATCACAGTTGGCCAAGATCCCCATGGACGACATCTTGCGCGATGCAATTTTGCTAGCACAGCGTATTCGCGGCAAACGCGAGGGCTATCGACGCCAAGTGCAATTAGTCGGCAAACTCATGCGGCAACGTGATAGTGCACCGATTGAACAAGCACTGCATGAGCTTGAACACCAACACGATGCTATGAACGCTTTGTTTCATCAGCTAGAAAAACATCGTGATGCCATTATTGCTGAGGGCGATAGCGCTATTCAGGCATTCATTGACCGCTATCCGTTGGCTGATCGGCAACAACTGCGGCAGTTACAACGCAACGCCAGTAAACAACAGCAACTCGGTAAACCACCCGCTGCAGCGCGCGAGCTATTCAAGTATTTACGCCAGGTGGCAAGCGCTTAAGCGGTGCCACCCACAGTCAGGGCATCGAGCTTCAGGGTCGGTTGACCCACCCCTACCGGGACGCTCTGACCATCTTTACCACACACGCCTACACCTGCATCCAAGGCTAAATCATTACCTACCATAGAGACTTGGCACATGGCTTCGGGGCCATTGCCAATCAGTGTGGCGCCTTTAATGGGTGCGGTAATTTTACCATCTTCAATGAGATACGCTTCGGAGGCTGAGAACACGAACTTACCCGAGGTAATATCCACTTGGCCACCGGCAAACTGCGGCGCATAGATACCTTTTTTTACGCTGCCAATAATATCCGCTGGATCATGCTCACCGGCGAGCATATAGGTATTGGTCATGCGCGGCATAGGTAATTGCGCGTATGACTCGCGCCGACCATTACCGGTCGCTGCAACACCCATCAAACGTGCATTCAGTTTATCTTGCATGTAACCGACCAAACGCCCCTTTTCGATCAACACGTTATAACCTGCGGGGGTGCCCTCGTCATCAACTGTGAGCGAGCCGCGGCGATCGGTGATGGTGCCATCATCGACAATAGTGCAGTGTTCTGAAGCGACCAGTTGGCCAATTTTACCGGCATAAGCACTCGCGCCCTTACGGTTAAAATCGCCTTCTAAACCATGGCCCACCGCCTCATGCAGCAATACTCCCGGCCAACCAGCACCAAGTACTACCGGCATGGTACCAGCCGGTGCTGGACGCGCTTCCAGGTTAACCAGTGCTTGGCGAACCGCTTCTTTGGCGTACTGCTGCCAGCGTAAATCAGTTAAAAAATAGCCATAACCAACGCGCGCACCGCCGCCAGCATTGCCGCGCTCGCGTTTTCCATTGTGCTCAACCAGCACCGTGCAATTCAATCGCACCAATGGCCGAATATCTGCGGCCAGCACGCCATCGGTCGCGACCACCAGAATTTCATCGTAACTACCACTGATACTGGCAATCACTTCGACGACTCGCTTATCAAGACTACGGGCGTAGGCATCCACTTCACGGAGCAAATCAATTTTCGCCGCTTCATCGAGACTCTGCAGCGGATTGAGCGCCTCATAGCGTGCTGTCGCAGTCGGCCGATGCCAAGCGTTTAGACGCCCATGCGCCCCAACTGCGGCGATACCACGAGCGGCAGCAGCGGCGTGTTGCAAGGCTTGCGGACTAATATCATCAGCATAGGCGAAACCGGTCTTGTCGCCATGAATAGCACGCACGCCTAGGCCGCTCTCAATATGAAAGCTACCGTCTTTGACAATACCATCTTCCAGTACCCACGACTCATTGACACTGCTTTGCAAATAGATATCGGCAAAGTCAATTGAGCCGCTGTACAACTGTTGCATTGCTTGCTGTAACGCATCAACGCCTAACTGGTGTTGGCTCAAAAGATTATGGCTGACGTGCTCAAAGGCTGACTGCATGATTAAACTACCTGCTGTGTTTTAAATTGTGTAATTACCGGCATAGTGCGGCGAATATGCTGCTGTTGCTCAGCCGCAAACACGGCAGTGGCAAAGCTTGGGCTGGCTTGTTTAGCGTCAGCTTGCAGGTTACCCCAAGCGTCGACCACCAGCGCATGCCCATAGGTTTCTCGGCCATTGGCATGGCGTCCAACTTGCGCCGCTGCAACCACTGCAACTTGCTGCTCAATAGCGCGCGCTCTAGTTAATACGTGCCAATGCGCTGAACCGGTCACTTGGGTGAATGCCGACGGTAACACGACAATATCAGCAGCGGCTAAACGCAAGGCGCGGAAGAGCTCCGGAAAACGCACATCATAACATACCGCCATACCAATAGTGCCAATTTCAGTGGCCACAGTGACCACTTCAGTGCCGGCCATGGTGGCTGCCGATTCACAATAATTGCCGGTAGCATCGGCTACTTCAACATCAAATAAATTAATTTTGTTATACCGCGCAATACAGTCGCCCGCGGGGTTGTAGAGCAGACTCGCGGCACTAAAACGCGATTGTTGCGGATGATCAATAAGTGGAATGGTACCAGCTACTAGCCACACCCCAAAATCAGCAGCTAATGCCGCTAGGCCTTCTTGCATTGGCCCTTGCCCTGGCAGTTCCGCTAGGCGGCGCTGAGCGGCATCGCCAGCAGCAAAACACAAACAGGCCTCCGGTAAGACCACCAGCTGCGGGCGCTGCGCTGGTAACTGGCTAAACAATTCACGCAAAGTGGCTAAATTTGTTGCGGGGTCAGGGCTACTACTTCATTGCACCGCTGTCAGTTGCAGCGGCGGGCGGTTGTCGCTGTTGCTCATTGAGTTGCTCCTGCGGCGGCTTTAACTGTTGTAGCGGAATCTCAACATCACGACTATCACGGGCAACCTCTTCAACCAGAGGCTGCTCAATGGTTCCGGTAATACGATATTCCAGCCGACTGATCACTTGGGCATCATGCAGTACCCGATCGATCAACAGCGCGGCTAATCCCGATGGCGGATTAACCATCCAGGCCACAATCACCGGTAAGCTTGAGGTGACTTTGGGGATATAAAATATCTGATAGTTGAGTTCGGAACTAACCAAGTTGACGGTACCGTTAATTTCCATATCACCAGCCGACCCATTTAAACGCGTATTTGCGGTACTCACCAGACCATCATCAATACTAAATTCGCCGCCGAACTCGGTATAGAACAAGCCATTAGCGAACACATCGCGGAAATCAAAGCGCAGTTTTCGAATCAACCCCTCTAAACTTAACAACGAGAAAATCCGTGCTGCACCGTCACTGACTTCGTTCAAATAACCTTGGCCGAGGCGCCAGTTCATACTACCGTTGAGACTGGCGCTATTATAAGCAAACGGGCTACCTTGCCAATTGAGGTCGAAGGTGAAATCAGCAGGGCTATCTTGCACCATGGTGGTAATATCGTGCTCGCGCAGAAACGCGCCTAAATCAGCTGAACGAAAGCGCCCCTGCAATTGCGTTTGTGCGGCTGTTTGCGGCTTTTCAACCCGCCAGTAGCCACTGGCCTGCAGTTGATGACGGCCCTGCTGGGCAGTTAATTGCTGCAGCCACAGGTCTTTGCCAGCGGGGCTCAGCTGCAGTTGTACATTACCCAAATCGTAACTGCCGTAACGACAGCGCTTACAGTTCAGATTAAGTTGCGGAAACTGACTAAAGTCGCCAACAGCTGGCTCCTCAACGCGATCACTAGTGGGCGCTGGCAAAGTAATAAATTCAGCATCGAGATCGAGCTGTAGCCGCTGTTCATTGCGAAAAATATGACCCGTCACAGCAGCATTTTCGGCCTCGACATCAAGCCGCCAACCCGTTTCGTTATCGGGCCATAACACCGCGGAACTTGGGCCCAAAGCATAACCATATAAATCGAACTGATTACTGCTAATTTGGATTAAATCAGGGCTTAACGATGGCCGTTGCGGGGCCTTGGTCGATTCCTCCGAGGCTGCCACTGTGCTGCTGTTATCGAGCGCTTGCCACCATTGCGCCAGGGCATTACCGCTGCGTAACCACTGTTCGAGATGAATCGCATCGGTGTGAATATCCACGGCAAAAGTTGGCTTTAGCCTGACCATATTGGCCTGCGGCGTTTGGCTAGCTTGCTCGCCGAGGCGCGCATAACCTTGTACTAGCTCAGTACCATCGCCACTTAGCTGTAATTCAAGTAAGCCGCGTTCAGCCAGCTCAGCGTTCAGCAAAATATGTTCAGGCCCAGCAGATACCTGCAGTTGTAATGGCCACGCACTATTTAGGGGTTTCGACAGCGGCTCCGGCAAATTTAAAGCAAGTTCACTGAGATCGACTTGTTGCCGCCAATGTAGCGCATAGTCACCGCCCTTGGGCAGTCGCAGCTCGAGCTGGCTTTGCCAGTTCAATTGACCGCTGAGCAACTGATCAAGACCTTGCGTGTGCGCCGGTACTTGCCCGATTGGCCAAGCTGCAGTGAAATCGGCACTGAGCTGATAGGCATCGGCTTGGTTGGCACTGCTGACATTAGCAGTCAACGGCAAGCCCTGCCACTGCATGGTCAGTTCACGCGCTTGCAATTGCTCATTGATAAAGCTCAAGCGCCCACTAAAACCGCTTAGCGTTTGATCGACAGCGCGAAGATAAAGCGCATTATCGCTAAAGTCGATGTGCCCCTGCGCCTGCACTTTCGACTTTGCTGCCAGCGGAATAGACAGCGCCAAGGCGCCCGTTATCGGGCCACGCGGTTGCACTTGTTGTAAACTCTCGGCCACACTCGCGGCCAATGGCGATTGCGCGAATATCGGCTGTAGCTGCTGCGCCAGACCAGTCACTTGCGCGCTCACTTGCAGTGCGGCATCAGCGGCTTTAATGTTGCTAATCACCGTATCGATGCGTGGCAGCTGCATTTGCCCAAGCGCGGCATTGGTTGCCACAATATGCATGCGTTGGTTGCTAAAATTGAGGGCGATATCGGCATCGTAAACGGGCAACCAGTTAGGCTGAAATTTAAGCATCACCTGATTTAAATTTGCTTGCGCAGCAAAACTTCCTTGCTGCTGAGCATAAGGAAATTCACTGAGTGTTCCGCGCCATACCATCGCTATTTGCTCGGCTTCACCAGCGAGCAAGGCAGTATTTAAATAGCTATGCAGCTGGTCACCCATCACCGTCGGTAAGTAAGCGCGTAAAGCGTCAACCGTCACCGGTGCCTGGTTAATAGTATGCGCCCGGGCCGCCACGAAGAGATCATTATCGAGCTTTTGTAAGCGAGCACTTACTCCTAGCTTCATACCTTGTAAATCAACGTGACTACGTTGTTCGATAAGCAACTGCCAGGCCCCTTGGCGCCATTGCCAATCACCCATCACCGCCAGCTGCGGCAGTTGCCAGCTGCTAGTTAATGAGGCGGCATCGCTCTGTAACGTCACCGCTTCGCCGCTGATCCGCCATTGCGCACTGTCACCCTGACCAACGACGCTGACATTAACTGCTTGCAAGCCCGGCAGCCAACCTAGCTTTGGCCAGCTCAACTGATCTCCTTGCAATTGCCATTGCAGCGGCTCACCCAACGCTTGGCGCATCTTCACTGACAGGGCACCGGCTAGTGCTGCATCATCAAGCTGCGGCTGCAGCAATCGTAGCAATGGCGCCAGCGCCAGTTGTTGCATGCTCAACTGCCATTGCTGCGGCTGTTGCTCGATACTTAGTGGCGGTAACTGCCAGCTCTGGTCGTTATGCTGAACGGTAATTGGGTTACTATTCACTAACCAACCGTCACCGTGGCTACGTAATCGCGCTGCACCGTTGGCGATGTAAAGGGTATGCGCTTGCTCTGCAGACTGCCAGTGCAGACTGGTATCACCTAAGGTCAGCAAGCCATCGGCAAAAATACCCTGGCGGACATTAAGCCAGAGGGTAAAATTAAATTGCGCTTTGGCCACATCAATAGCAACCATTTGTTGCTGCAACCAGGTAGCAATATCGACTTGCTCAGCATGCATGTAGATTTGCCCACTGAGGCCTTGGTCATCGGCACTGCTGAGATTAATTTGAATATCAAGTTCATTCGCATCAAGATCAGCAATACGGAAACGGCCGACCCCTTGATGCTGGTCATTTTGATTAAACCAGCGTAACTCATCCATGATAATACGCCGCTGTTGGCCGACTAAATTAGTTAATGTGATCGCGCTATCGCGCACATCAATATGCACTAACTGCTGCAACAAGAACCGTTGTAGTGGTTTGATGGCCAACCGATTATTGGCTTGATTGAGATGGCGTAAATCATAACTAAACTGCGCATTATCGAGCGTCACGCGCTCAATTTGCCATGACCAGCGGCGTAGCGATTGCCAAAAATTGAAATGAATGCGTGCTTCATCGGCGACCAGCAAGGGTGGCTCGCCCGCGAGCCCGGGTAGCTGTAATTGCCGCAACACCAACTGCGGGCCACTACGATTCCAATCGGCACTGAGTTCTGCCACGCTGGCGGTGACCTGATAACGCTCGGCTAACAGATACTCAAGCTGGCGGGTAACATCGGGTAGCTGCGGCAATAAATAACGTAACACCGTTAACAGCAGCGCCAACAACACCAACAGTGTTACCACACTGTAGAGTATTGTTTGGTAGGTAAATTTCGCTGAGCGCCGCAACATAAGCTTACATCATGACCACATCAAACTGCTCTTGATGATAGAGCGGTTCGGTCATTACCTTAACCTGTTTGGCAATAAACACTTCAAGCTCGGCCAAGGCATGTGACTCCTCATTCAGTAGCGCCTCAGCCACCGCCGCCGAGGCGTAAACAACAAAACGAGCGGCGGCATAAGCGCGATTAACCCGAACAATTTCGCGCATAATTTCGAAGCACACGGTTTCCACCGTTTTCATCGAACCACGGCCATTACATACCGGGCACTCGGAGCACAGCACATGCTCAAGACTCTCACGCGTACGTTTACGCGTCATTTCAACTAAACCAAGGGTGGTGAAGCCATTAATCGAGTTTTTTGCACGGTCTTTGCTGAGCGCTTGTTCCAAGCTATGCAGGACGCGCCGGCGATGATCGCTACTTTGCATGTCAATAAAGTCGATAATGATGATACCGCCCAAATTACGCAAGCGAAGCTGCCGGGCGATGGCTTGAGTCGCCTCAATATTGGTATTAAAGATAGTCTCTTCTAAATTACGATGGCCGACAAAAGCGCCAGTATTAATATCAATGGTGGTCATGGCCTCAGTTTGGTCAATCACAATTGAGCCACCAGATTTTAATTCCACTTTACGCTCTAAGGCCCGTTGAACTTCATTTTCAACATCGAATAAGTCAAAAATAGGTCGGTCGCCCGGGTAGTACTCCAGCACATCGTTTAATTCTGGAATAAATTCGTCGACAAATTGGCGCAGTTGCTCGTAGGTGACCTTTGAATCAACACGAATACGCTCAATCGGCTCGCCGACAAAATCGCGCAGAATACGACAGGCTAAATTAAGATCCTCGTAAAGCAGGCCAACTTTACGCAGGGTCTTTTTACGCTTTTGGATGGTATCCCACAGTCGGCGCAAAAAGGCCGCATCTTGACTCAGTGCCTGATCGGCAGCGCCTTCGGCGGCAGTGCGGACAATAAAACCACCATCGTCATCACAATACGGCAAGGCCGCCCGTTTCAGCCGTTCGCGCTCGGCTTCGTCCTCAATACGTTGGGAAATACCGACGTGCGGCGAGCGCGGCATCAACACCATGTAGCGTGATGGAATAGTGATATCGGTGGTTAAACGCGCACCTTTGGTGCCTAACGGGTCTTTCACCACCTGCACCACCAGCAACTGACCAGGGCGCACCAGTTGAGCAATATCTTTCGGCTGTTCGGGCCGACTGGCGAGCTCTTCTTGGTCAATATGGGTGATGATATCGGAGGCGTGCAAAAACGCGGCCTTATCCAAACCAATATCGATAAAAGCCGCCTGCATACCGGGTAACACGCGCGATACTTTGCCCAGAAAGATATTACCCACCAAGCCTCGCTTGGCTTGGCGTTCAATATGGATCTCTTGCAAGATGCCATTTTCAATCAGCGCAACCCGCGTTTCCGTGGGTGTTACATTCATCAGAATTTCGGCACTCATTGTGCGCGTTCCTCGCTGAAGCAGTGTTCGCGTTGCAATAATAACTGTTCGGTTTCATACAGTGGCAAACCCACCACTGCAGAATAGCTACCGCTGAGCTGCGTGACAAATTTACCAGCCCGCCCCTGAATGCCATAGCCACCAGCTTTATCGGCTGCTTCACCGCTGGCCCAATAGGCTTCTAACTCAGCCTCACTGAGGGTTTTAAAATGCACCTCGGTGCGCACCAAGCACTGGCTCACACCGCGCTTATCAACCACCGCAACGGCGGTAAGCACCTCATGCATCTGCCCCGATAGTAACGCCATCATGCGACAAAAATCAGCAAAATGTTGGGGTTTCTCTAACACCTGATCAGCGGCGACTACAATGGTATCGGCGCCCACTACATAATACTCCGTCTGTGGCGCTGCGGCAGCACTGGCTAAGGCCAGGCCAGCGTGAGCTTTGGCCTGCGCCAGCCGCTGCACATAAGTGCTGGCCGTTTCATTGGCCTGACGTTGTTCAGGTACGTACGGTAATATCAGCGTAAACGGCCGCTCGAGTAATTGCAGTAATTGCTGACGCCGCGGTGAAGCTGAGGCTAACAGCAGCTGAAAGGTTGATGCCATGGCGATAACCTAGCGAATTGCGTAAGTTTGGCGGTATTTGCGCAATAACAAATACACCCATGGCCAAGCCAACATGGAGGTAATCACCGGATATAAATACGGCAGATTAAATACCGCATCATTCAACACATGCTCGAGCTGATAGACAATCATTCGTTTGGCTAGCACTAACAAACCAACAAAAACCGTTAGCTGCAGCATTGATTGATTGCGCAAACGCTGAAAATGGCGCAATACCGGGTAGGCCACTGCCACTAAGGCAATGGTATAAATACCAAAACCTGAGCCCATCAATATATCGGTTAATAACCCCAGCATAAGCACGGTAACAAAGCCTACTCGGTGCGGTATAGCCATCAACCAATAAATTAACAGCAAACTGATCCAATCGGGCCGCCAGACTTCGAGCACTGATGGCAGCGGCAGCACCATTAATACTAAAGCCGCCAAATAACTTAACAACAACGGTACTAAGCCAGATTTAATCCACATAGTTGACCTCCGGCCGTTGCGCTGCATCATCATTGGCACGGCCAAAAACCGGTTGCTCATCAACATGACCTGGCCACAGCAACAATAAACTACGCACCCGATCGAGCTGGGCATAGGGCCGCACGGCGACTTGGGCATATTGAAATTGCTCGTTGCGGTCAATTTCAATCACTTCGGCAACCGGGTAGCCTTCTGGGAATACTTCGTCAAGACCAGACGACAACAGCACATCGCCTACTTCAATATCGCTACTATGGGAAATGTAAAGCAGCGCTAATTTCTGTAAATCACCGGTGCCCTGCGCTAGTACGCGAATATCGTTGCGCTGTACCCGCAATGAAATGGCATGACTTTGATCAGAAATCAGTAATACCCGTGCGGTATTCAAGCCGACACTGACCAGTTGTCCGACAATACCGCGATTATCTAATACCGGCTGACCAACATAGGCACCATTACTCGAACCTTTGTTGATCACCACTTGGTGTGAAAATGGATCGGAGGCCACCGCCACCACTTCGGTCACCATGCGGCGGGAAGCACCGCGCACATCGGAACCAAGTAACTGGCGTAAGCGGTCATTTTCACTTTCAATAAAATTCAGCCGTTGCGCCGCCATTTCTAGCTCCAGCAACGGATTTCCTAAGCGCTCATTGTCTTTACGTACTTCACTACGAGTGGTCAAACTATAATCAATGCGAGCAGAGATTTGCTGGGGTAACACCGCCAAATATTGAATAGGGGAAACTACAGTGGATAAAAACGAACGCACCGGCTGCATGGTATTCAGCCGGTGGTCTAAAAAAAGCAGTAAGCTGGCGCAACCCAGCGCAATGAAAAAGCGTGTGCGTAGCGACGGCCCGCGTTCAAACAGCGACTTCATGCCGTCGCCTACTCATAACTGAACAGGTCACCGCCGTGCATGTCAATCATCTCAAGGGCCTTACCACCACCACGGGCAACACAGGTCAAGGGATCATCAGCGACAATCACCGGGATACCGGTTTCTTCCATGAGCAAGCGGTCGAGATCACGCAACAAGGCACCACCACCGGTTAATACCATACCACGCTCAGAAATATCTGAAGCGAGCTCCGGGGGTGATTGCTCCAATGCCAGCAACACCGCACTGACGATACCCATCAGTGGCTCTTGCAAGGCTTCTAAAATTTCGTTGCTGTTGACGGTAAATGAGCGTGGTACGCCCTCAGCTAAATTACGGCCACGTACTTCTAT
>JALQTK010000130.1 GCA_023260975.1 Pseudidiomarina sp.
CGTGCCGACGATTTGCGCGTCATGTTGTGTGCGGGCTCACCGCTGCGCCGCGAGACCAAGCGCGAGGTGGTGGCGGCGTTTGGCGACAAATTGATCGAGCTGTATGGCTACAGCGAGGGATTTGCCACCATGCTCAAGCCCGGCGCACCTGAGGACAAGTTCCACACCGTGGGCACGCCGGTGCTGGGTTTTGAGCTGCGCATTCTGGACGATGAGGGGCGCGTGCTGCCCCGTGGTGAGCCCGGCGAAATTGCGGGGTATGGCCCCGGCATGATGGCCGGCTACCACCGCAACGATGCCGCCACCCAAGCGCTGATCTGGCGCGATGAACGGGGGCGCAGTTTCATTCGCTCCGGCGATGTGGGCTATTTGGATGCCGACGGTTACTTGGTCTTGGTGGATCGCAAGAAAGACATGATCATTTCCGGCGGCTTCAATGTGTTTCCCTCCGACTTGGAGGAGGTGGTCGGCCAGCACCCCGATGTGTTGGATGTCACCGTGATCGGGGTGCCGCACGCGCGCTGGGGCGAGACTCCCTTGGCCTTGGTCATTGCGCAGCCGGGGGTGAACTTGGATGTGGACGCCGTGAAGACTTGGTGCAACGAGCGCCTCGCCAAGCACCAGCGCCTGAGTGCGGTGGAGCTGCGCACAGACTTTCCCCGCAACGCCTTGGGCAAGGTCTTGAAACGCATCTTGCGGGAGCCCTACTGGGCCAGAGGGCCGCTGGCGGCACCAGT
>JALQTK010000131.1:0-322 GCA_023260975.1 Pseudidiomarina sp.
GTTAGCCGCCGGCCTTCCAAGCCGTGTAGTTGGGGTTCGATTCCCCATATCCGCTCCAAATTATTTTAAAAATAATTGAAAAAAGTGTTGACAGCAAATACAGTCCATATATAATGGATACATAGATTGAAAACAACGATTTAAAACGCATTTATTAACTACTACGTTAATACATGATAAATAAAAGCGTTGAAAAGAATAATGCCGGTATAGCTCAGTTGGTAGAGCAACTGACTTGAAGATAAAACGAGTGCCCTTGGAGAAATCCTTGGAGTAGAATCCCTCAAATTCGGGGAAGCCTGTAAAATGGTAATCCCGAGCG
>JALQTK010000131.1:332-727 GCA_023260975.1 Pseudidiomarina sp.
AAGGGAACGTGTAGAGACTTGACGGGGGACACCTAAATCGTAAGATATGGTGAAGAGAAAGTCCAGACCCCAAACATTGTAAGATGGCAGTGAAAACTGTAGTAGGTAAGGTAATCAGTAGGTCCCGAGTTCGACTCTTGGTGCCGGCACCACTTTAGGTACTATTCCCTACATAGTGAATAGTCGCAGAGCAAACTGCGAAAACAAAACATTCTGCGGGTATGGTGGAATTGGTAGACACGCTGGTTTTAGGTACCAGTGGCGCAAGCCGTGAAAGTTCGAGTCTTTCTATCCGCACCAAATTTTTAATAAACATATATGCTAGAACCCACTATGCTTTAGGGCGTAAACTAGATTGGACGTGGTGTGGGCCACAACGTTAGGATATATAGGTT
>JALQTK010000132.1 GCA_023260975.1 Pseudidiomarina sp.
AACACAGGGGTAGGACATTTTAGGTGTCTTTTTACGGCGTGTCGGAATTTTGTTATCGTTTTGTTATATTCGAACAAGTGTTCGGTCGGGGCGCACCGATCTGACATTTTGTCAAGTAGGATTGCTTAGTGGATTTCTCCATAAGCATCCCAGCAATACTGGCAACCAGACTCGCCAGCCTCCTCGATGAAGGAGTTTGGAGTGTAGTTGTCGCAAATCTCGCAGAATGCGAAGTCGAATCCTACTGGAGTGGAAATTGAAGTTGAAAACATTTTTTATCCTTTCTATGTTTTTTTATCTTTATTTATACTATTATTCTATACCTATATCCCAAAAAGTCAAGTGTGACACGCTACAAAGTTTGAAATAGTTTTTTGTAGGTTTTCTACAACGGGGCGCACCCCTTTCGGGGTATTTGTCAAACACCCTTCAAGCCAATTATGAACATCAGGGTACCGAATACAGCGAAGATGATTACCTCTACCATTAGATTTCACCTACCTGGATAGTTTCGCTACCTACTTGAGCAAAGAAACCTGCGATAGTCTTGTTCCAGAACATCTTGGTGTATTCACCGATTACCTCAGATGCGTGCTCTTCCTCAAAAGCGTAGACGGTGTAAGTCTTGTCATTGTTGGTTACTGTTACTAGCATTTGTTTATCCTTTTCTTTTGATACTTATACATTAGCACTATGCACGGACATTTTACAAGCAACACGCC
>JALQTK010000133.1 GCA_023260975.1 Pseudidiomarina sp.
CGGAGCGCGTTGACGGTATTGTTGCGCGGCTGGATTCGGTTAAAGCGGTTGTAGTGAGCCGCATCCACAATGAGGGCAAAATCAGTCAGCGGCCTTGTTTTGAGTTTGCTGAGATCATCGCGGAGCGAGCGAAACACGAGCTTCGATTCACGCCGGTTCCCTTCAGCCATCCGCTCTATATTCTTTATTCCTCTGGCACCACGGGCAAGCCCAAGTGCATTGTCCACAGCGTTGGCGGCACCTTGCTACAGCACCTGAAAGAACATCAGCTGCATGCCGATTTGCGCAGGGGCGATCGGCTCTTTTTCTTTACCACCTGCGGCTGGATGATGTGGAACTGGCTTGTATCGGGTCTGGCCAGCGGTGTCACTCTGGTGCTATACGATGGCGCGCCGACTTATCCCAAGGCCTCGTCTTTGTTTGAGCTGGTTAACCGCGAGAAGGTGGCCGCCTTTGGTGCGAGTGCTCGCTATATAGCGGCATTACAGCAAGAGTCCTATAAGCCGAATGAGCTTAATCTCGATGCGCTCAGAGTCATTCTATCGACCGGCTCGCCCCTGGCGCACGAAAGCTTCGAGTACGTTTACCGAGATATCAAATCTGACCTCTGCCTCGCTTCGATTTCTGGCGGTACCGATATCGTGAGCAGCTTCGTATTGTGTTGTCCAAATTTGCCCGTCTTTGCTGGGCAAATTCAGTGCGCGGGTTTGGGAATGGA
>JALQTK010000134.1 GCA_023260975.1 Pseudidiomarina sp.
TGTCGGCGCGCGTCATTTCGCGTGGCACTTGGTTGTCGGCTGACCAAGGAATGGCCGAGGCCGACATCAGCGGCCAGTTGCCCTCGGGCAGCGGCTGGTTGTCACCCTCCCAACCCAGCCGTGTTGAGCCTTTGCGCCCGGCGTGGCCCAGCTGCATGGCGATCTTGGCTCGGCTCTCTTGGTGAACAAAGTTGACGATGCGCGCCCAAGCG
This sequence comes from Pseudidiomarina sp., assembly GCA_023260975.1. Classification (GTDB taxonomy): domain Bacteria; phylum Pseudomonadota; class Gammaproteobacteria; order Enterobacterales; family Alteromonadaceae; genus Pseudidiomarina. Next base: position 213 of record JALQTK010000134.1, read on the forward strand.
GCTTCTTGTTCGGCGTTCCAAATGCCGGTGCAACCGGGGGTGATGCGCCCGTCGCTGGACGGCGAGGTCATCTCGGTGAAGACCAATCCCGCCCCGCCTTTGGCGCGCTCGCCCAAATGCACCAAATGCCAGTCTCCGGCCAAGCCGTCGACTGCTTTGTATTGCGCCATTGGCGACACCACAATGCGGTTGGCCAGTTGCATTTCGCGCAGTTGAAACGGCGCGAACATCGGCCGGCGCGCGGAGTCGACCCCGGCTTGGGCGTTGAACCAACGCTCTGCTTTTTCCATGAACGCCGGATCACGCAGGCGCAGGTTCTCGTGGCTGATGCGCTGGCTGCGCGTCAGCAGCGAGTAGTTGAGCTGGATGCTGTCCAAGTCTAGGTAGCGCTCGACGTTTTCAAACCACTCCAAGCTGTTGCGCGCCGCCGATTGCAAGCGCATGACTTCCAAGCGCCGCTCCTCTTGGTAGCGCGCAAAGGCTTGTTCCTTGGTCGGCTCGGAGTG
>JALQTK010000135.1 GCA_023260975.1 Pseudidiomarina sp.
AAACTTATCTGGCCCTGGCGCTGAACTTCGTCCCGGCGATCTTCTTTGCCGCCTACCTCGCGCCCAACATCGCCGTCACCCACTCCCTCGTGGGGCTGCGCATGCGCGCCCTGTCTTCCGCGATCCTGTTCTTCGTGCTGAACCTGGTGGGCCTCGGCGGCGGCCCCCTGTTCATCGGCTGGGTGAGTGACCTCCTCGAGCCCCACTTCGGCCTCGAGTCCATTCGCTACGCCATGGTGTATGTGATTCCCGCGGTCTCCGTATGGAGCACGGTGCACTACCTGATTGCGGCGAAGCACGTCCGGGAAGATCTCGCTCGAGCCCCCGCCTAGGGGGTCCCGCCTAGGGGGTGCCGAAGCGAAGATGCTGGCCGCAGCACCAGCCCGACGCCCAGGCCCATTGGAAGTTGTAGCCCCCGAGCCAGCCGGTCACGTCGAGGGCTTCGCCGACGAGGTAAAGGCCGGGAAACTTCTTGGTCTCGAAGGTTTTGGAGGAGACCTCCTCCGTGGCAACGCCCCCAAGGGTGACCTCCGCCGTGCGATAGCCCTCGGTGCCGTTGGGGTAGGCGCGCCAGGCGCGAAGACGCTCGGCGAGCCGCTCCAGCGTCTCATCGGAAACGTTAGCCAGCTGCGCATCGGCAAGGTCCGCCATGACCAGCACCTCCACGAGGCGCGCGGGCAAGGCGCTTTTTAGTAGGGTCGACAGCTGCTGCCGCG
>JALQTK010000136.1 GCA_023260975.1 Pseudidiomarina sp.
CTGGGCGCGCAATGCCGCCGAGATTTTCGACACGCTGGAAGAAGGCGATATCGCCGAGGCGATGAATGCGGCCGAGCGGATCGGTGACGATACGCTCCAGCGCAACGCCGGGCGCCGCCCGATGCCCGACAGCTTTACGCATGGCACCTCGGCGCAGCGCCAAAACTGGTTTGCCCGCGGGCTTGATCTGGGAGAGGTGGCCGCCTGCGATACCTTCTCGGTGTCCGCGCTTTAGCAAATCCCGTTGAAACCCCCTTGCCGAGCCGCGCCAAGGGCGATAGATCGGCAGGGCTGGCCCGCATGGCGGAATTGGTAGACGCAGCGGATTCAAAATCCGCCGCCCTCGGGCTTGCCGGTTCGATTCCGGCTGCGGGTACCAGCTTATCCCTGAAAACGAGCATTTCCCAACCGGACGGATTGCGGCCTTTTTGCGGCTTGTGCGAACGATTCGCCGGAGGAATTCGGGCGAGTCGTGGACAAAATCGGATTTGGCTACGATTTGATCTTCTCGGGTCAACAGTGGGGCTGGTGAGCGCGTGCGTGTTTTGCGCGGCGATCAGAGGAGCAATTGTTTCGATGGGGGCAACAACTGATCGGCGCTTGTCGCACGCGGTGCGAGGCGCCTCGCCGCCTCAATTCTGCGGAATGGCAATGTTTCATTAACTTTAGAGATTATTTACCGCTCTTTTGATTAAATCCTGACGTC
>JALQTK010000137.1 GCA_023260975.1 Pseudidiomarina sp.
GAGGTGTTTGTCAGCTCCCTTCTTACCGGTGTGACGAAGTGATTTGATCTCTGAATTTGTCAGCATATCTCGTACCCGCATTTCACAGCACAGGGGGGGGTAAATACCCGCACTGGTACCCGCAAATGCAATGGGTTCCTATGGTTTTTCATGAGACAACAGAAAACAACTAAACCGGCTCGACGTCAATGGTGCCAAGGGTTCTGGGACTTGATGGAAGGATATGAAATTAAAAAATGGTGGCTATGGCGGGACTTGAACCTGCGACCCCAGCATTATGAGTGCTGTGCTCTAACCAGCTGAGCTACATAGCCATTCAGAAGAGGCGCGAAAGATACTGAAGTTTCGCACCTCTGTCAAAGTTTAGACGTTGAATCGGAAATGAATCACATCACCATCTTTGACAATGTATTCCTTTCCTTCTAAGCGCCACTTACCTGCGTCTTTTGCCGCTTGCTCACCACCGAGACTGACAAAATCATCAAATGCGATGACTTCGGCTCGGATAAAGCCTTTTTCAAAGTCAGTATGGATTTTTCCAGCCGCCTGAGGGGCTGTCGAACCGACAGGAATGGTCCATGCTCGAACTTCTTTAACGCCGGCCGTGAAGTACGTTTGCAGGCCAAGAAGGGCATAGCCTGCGCGGATCACTCGGTCGAGTCCCGCTTCGGAAAGGCCAAGCTCTTCCAGAAACTCAGCCTTC
>JALQTK010000138.1 GCA_023260975.1 Pseudidiomarina sp.
TAGGAAGCGCAGACATTTCTGCCCAATTATTACCTATTTCGCTTTCTGCTTCATTATGGATTAGTTGTCCTTCCATAAAATCTACAAGCATAGCAGAAATAAGGTTATCATTTACCCACTTAACAATAGCGGGATCTTTGGTTACTTCCAAATAGATACTGTCGTAAATAGTAGAAATAACTTTAACATCATCTTCATAACCCATAGAGTCAATAAGTTGATGCATTTTATTGATAGTGAGCGCAGTAAGGATAGACCAGAACTGACACGTAGCATTTGCTAAAGTTCTGATATCCCCATCTGCATCATCTGTTTTAAGCATAAAACCTAAACCTAAATGAATTTCACCATTTTCACGAGAGGTTGGCAATACGTAATTTTCACGGTAATCCGTAATGCCTGGATACAATACGTTATGGTAGTTGTCAAAGATGTTTTGAGCTTCCTCTAAGGGAATCTTCAATGTTTTTGCAATCTTTGGCGGAAATGCACCATATGCTAGACCAAAGGTTGGACCTTTAGACTCTTGCCGTAAATACTTTGCTTCGGCATTTCCATCGTCAACTAATTGCTTAAAGCTTGCTGCATCCGTAGCTGTATCACCAGTTAAAGGCATAATAGCTTTAATCTTTTCGCGGAAGTATCCTAGAGCATTCAATGAATGCCCATCGAGATCTTTTAAAAAGATATCACACT
>JALQTK010000139.1 GCA_023260975.1 Pseudidiomarina sp.
CTTTGGATTTGCTCATCTTGGCGCCGTCTTTTAGCACCATGCCCTGCGTCAAGAGGCGTTTGAACGGCTCGTCAGAATTGACCAAGCCTTCGTCGCGTAACAGCTTGTGGAAAAAGCGGGCGTACAACAGGTGCAAAATCGCGTGCTCGATGCCACCCACGTATTGATCGACAGGCAACCAGTAATTGGCGTCGTCATCTAGCATTGCCTTGCCGTTAGTTGCGCTAGCGTAGCGAGCGTAGTACCAAGAAGATTCCATAAAGGTATCAAAGGTATCCGTCTCGCGCTCGGCAGGACCCCCACAGCAAGGGCAGGTGGTCTCGTAAAATTCAGGCATTTTCTTGATCGGAGAGCCCACACCGTCAAATTCGACATCGGTAGGTAAGACGACCGGCAGGTCTTGCTCGGGCACGCTCACCGCACCGCACTTGTCGCAATTAATGATAGGGATGGGAGCGCCCCAATACCGCTGACGCGATACGCCCCAATCGCGCAGGCGGTATTGCACCGTTTTGTGCCCTTTGCCTGCGGCTTCAAGTGTAGCCGCAATGGTCTCGAATGCGTCAGCCGAGCTTAAACCATTGTAGTCGCCGGAATTAACCAGTATCCCCTTTTGGGTGTAAGCCGCTGTTGATAAATCGCACGCATCGCCGTTGCTGGGTTCGATGACCTGTTCAATCGGCAGTCCGTATTTTG
>JALQTK010000013.1 GCA_023260975.1 Pseudidiomarina sp.
CTTGGTACCAGGTAGCCGCATTGGCTTGCTGGGTCGCAACGGCGCGGGTAAATCAACCCTGGTGAAGTTACTGGCTGGTGAGCTCACCGCACAAGCAGGGCTGATAGAGCTAAGTAGCGGAGTACGCTTAGGCTATTTCGCCCAGCACCAATTGGAATTACTCGATGTTAATGCCAGCCCACTACTGCATTTGCAACGCCTCGACAGCCGCGCAACTGAGCAACAACTGCGTGACTTTATTGGCGGTTTCGGATTTTCCGGTGAGCAAGCTCTGAGTTTGGTTGGGCCCATGTCGGGTGGCGAAAAAGCCCGCCTGGTGTTAGCACTGACCGTTTATCAACGGCCAAATCTGTTGCTGTTAGATGAACCGACTAACCACCTAGACAGCACCATGCGTGAAGCGCTGGTATTCGCGCTACAGGATTACCAAGGCGCTATGGTCATTGTCTCACACGACCGTCATTTACTGCGCACCACCGTGGATGAGTTCTACTTGGTCGCCAATCAGCAAGTTCAGCCGTTTGCCGGCGATTTGGATGATTACCATGATTGGTTGAAACAGCATGTAACGCAACCGCTAGTAAATGCGGCCGCAGCAACCAGCAACACGCCATCGCGCAAAGATGAAAAACGCGAAGCAGCGCAACGACGACAAGCGTTAAAGCCGCTCAAAGACGCACTGCAACAGGCCGAACAGGCTATGACCAAGCACCAACAAGCACTGGCCTTGGTGACCGACCGGTTAGGTGACAATGCTATTTATAGCAGCGAGCGCAAACCCGAACTGAGCCAATTATTGAGCCAACAAGCGCAGCTTCAACAGCAACTACAGCAGGCTGAATCAGCATGGCTGGAAGCGGCCGAAGCGCTGCAACAGGCAGAGGCTGATTAATGGAAATTCCGTGGCAACAACTGGATGCAGATACCCTCACTAATATATTAGAAAGCTTTGTGCTACGTGAGGGCACTGACTACGGTGAAGTGGAAAAAAGTCTGGCGCAAAAAGTCGCCGATGTGCACGCTCAGTTAACCCGCAACGAGGTAGTGCTGGTGTACTCAGAATTGCACGAAACCTTGACTATTGTGCCACGCCAGGGCCGTTGAAAACCTGCTGCCATGGCACCTGTTGATCACCGAGCACAATAAAGTTGGGATTCGCTAGATTGGCTTCTTGGTTGTAAGTCAGTGGCTTAAATTGATCACTGACAATGCGCCCACCGGCTTCACCGACAATCACTTCAGCAGCCGCGGTGTCCCACTCACCGGTGGGGCCAATACGCATAAAACAGTCGGCACTTCCTTCCGCAACCATACAGGCTTTTAGCGAACAGCTGCCGCGAGCAACTTGCTGATAGCGACGGTTCGGGTTGAGCTGAGCAAGCACCTTGCGCTGGTCTTGGCGCCGACTCATGGCGATCACCACGGCTTGTTGCTGCGGTTGTTGGAATTGTCGTACTTGCAGTGCGCTTTGCCCGTGCTGGTCAAAGCGCCAGCTGCCAACATCGCGTTGCGCAGCCCATAAACGCTGTTGCACGGGCGCGTAAATGACCCCAATAATCGGCTGATGCGCCTCCACTAAGGCAATGACTACGGCGAAATCGTCGCTACCGGCAATAAATTCCTGAGTACCATCAATCGGATCAATTAACCAATAGCGCGGCCATTGCTGACGCTCGGCAAAGCTTAAATGACCACCTTCTTCAGATAATACCGGGATAGTTGGAGTGAGCTGCTGCAGCGCCTCGACAATCAACCGATTGGCAGCGAAATCAGCACTGGTAACCGGTGACTCGTCGGTCTTCGAGAAGGTTTCAAAACGTTGCTCGCGGTACAGTTCGAGCACTAACTCACCGGCATCGCGGGCGATCTGCATAGCGCCTTGCAACCATTGTTGCCGCTGTGCTGTGGAACTTGCCGCTGCCATTAGCGCAGACCTTGCTGTTGGCGCAACATCAGTAACAATGCAGCAATACTGCGCGCTTCGGTAAAATCATCTTGCTCAAGCAGCGAATCAATATTTTGTAGCTGCCATGGCACCAGTTCTAAGGGCTCCGGCTCGTCACCAGGCAGCTGTTCCGGATAGAGATTGCGGGCGATATAAATATGCATGGTAGCGGAGAAAAACTGCGGCGCCATAGTGACACTTTTAAGCGCGATCAGCTCGCCAGCGCCATAACCAATTTCTTCTTTGAGTTCGCGGTTAGCCGCCTGTTCAGGGGTTTCACCCGGATCAATTAAGCCCTTCGGAAAGCCTAGTTGATAGTTGTGCAGACCGGCGGCATATTCACGTACCAGCAATAACGTGTCGGGGTCTAAAAATGGCACCACCATCACTGCGCCACGACCGCTGCCCTGCATCCGCTCGAACTGCCGCTCGACGCCATTACTAAAACGTAAATCAATGGCTTCAATGCGCATCAGCCGACTGCTCGCGACCACCTTGCGAGTCACTATTTGGGGGATTTGTTTACGCGCCATAATGATTCCGTAATGCAGGCTCAACGGCTGTTATTAGTGAATGATGTTGATTACTATAACGACAAAGTGTGCGACCGTACACTGTTAAACCCGCAGCACAACCCAACCAAAGTCAAGCCAAGGCATTACGTCAATGATGTTGTCGGGTTTGCAGCTGGCGCAATGGGCAATTCCACCCGCACCACTAACCCACCCAGCTGCTCGCTTCGGGTAAAACTGACCCGTCCATGGTGGCGCTCAATAATCCGTTTGACGATCGCTAGGCCTAAGCCTGAACCACGGCTAGCACGGGCGCTATCGCCTTGGCTAAAGGGCTGCAGTAAGCGTTCTATCTCGCTCGCAGCGATACCCGGGCCATTGTCAGCGACGCTAAACCAAACCCGTTGATCGGCCCGATTATAGCCGCTAACAAGATGGATTTTACCGCCGCCATAGCGTTCAGCATTTTCGAGTAAATTAACCAACACCCGCTTAATCGAAATGGCCCGCACCGAGGCCGGTGGAATATCACCATAATCCACGCTAATAATACTGTGCCAAGAATCAGGTAAGTGCCCAACTACATCTTCAATTAAGTAATTGAGGTTTTCAGCGTCGTTATCAGCGGCGGTATCAAGCCGCACATAATCAATAAACTGATCAATGATCGCGTTCATATCGTCAATATCACTGATGATGCCTTCAGCGAGATAATCCTCAGTGGCTGGCATCATTTCAGTGGCTAAGCGAATGCGCGTCAATGGTGTACGTAGATCATGTGATACCCCAGCCATCAGCAAAGCTCTATCTTGCTCAAGCTGCTGCACCCCTTTTGCCATTTGGTTAAAGGCTCGGGTAACCGAAATCACCTCGGTTGAACCGCGCTCCGGCAATTGCTCTGGATAATTGCCTTTGGCAATTTGCAGTGCTGCCGCTTGCAGCGCTTTGAGCGGACGATTTTGCCAATTGGTGAACAGCATGCCGCCGAGTACCGACAGCACGCCAATTAAAATTAGATAGAATAGTAATGGTGAGAAGCGCGCTTCATCAAAGCTATCGAGATCCATCCGCAACCAATAATCGGGCAGATTATCGGTACGAATCCAGACTTGATAATAAGCGCCTTGGGAGATGCGAACTTCGCTATCGGCATTCAATAGTTGACTCATTTGTGCCGAGAGAAAATTATAGCCAACGGTCTGGCCCAAGCCCTGCCGCAGCGCTTCGCTTTGGGTAAATACTTTAATACCGGCAGCAGTACTGTACTTGAACGCTAAATCACGTTTTTCTGCGGCGTTTAAGCGGCTACTGGTGAGCCACTCATCAAGCAACAGCACCCCCTGTACTTGGCGCGCCACCACCGAACTGATTTGCTGCATGCTTGGTTTAACCACATACAGCCCAACCATTAAGTACGAAATGACTTGGTTAATCAGTAACAAAAAGGCAATGAGGGCTACGGTGCGAGCGAAGGCCGAGCGCGGCAATATGGGCATTTATGGCTTGCTCTCACCGTCAGGAACAAATACGTAGCCTAAACCCCAAACGGTTTGAATGTAACGCGGATTGGCTGGATCAACCTCGAGCATACGCCGTAATCGTGAAACCTGAACGTCAATGCTACGCTCCAGCGCACTATAGTCACGACCACGCGCTTGATTCATTAATTTATCGCGCGACATCGGCTGGCGTGGATGGGTCACTAAGGCTTTGAGTACGGCAAATTCACCACTGGTTAGCGGCATCGGCTGGTCGCCCTTAAACATTTCCCGCGTACCGAGATTAAGCCTAAACGCGCCAAAACTAACCGACTCATCGCTACCGGCCGGCGCCCCGGGTAGTTCTTTACCACGGCGGCGCAATACCGCCCGAATACGCGCCAGCAACTCGCGCGGATTGAATGGTTTAGCTAAGTAATCATCGGCGCCAAGTTCGAGCCCAATAATACGGTCAACTTCATCGCCTTTGGCGGTCAGCATGACAATGGGGATAGCGTTATTCTGTTGCCGTAAGCGCCGACAAATCGACAGGCCATCTTCGCCTGGTAACATCAAATCGAGCACCATGAGGTGAAAGTTTTCGCGCTCTAGCAAACGATCCATCTGTTCACTCTGGGCCGCCGCACGAACATAGAAGCCTTGTTCTGTAAGATAGCGTTCGAGCAAGCTGCGCAGCCGCGCATCATCATCAATCACTAATACTTTAAAGGTTTCCTGGGACATTGCCGGCGCTCCGTACATCAACTCGATTGAACCTACTGTTGCCACTATAAAAGAAGCAGTACTATTTGCAAACAACGGCTGGTAACAGTCCGCGATAATTTGTATCTAAATGTTGTCGGTCGCGATCTAAATGGTCATGACGACAGTATCGGCATAGAGCCGATCAATAGCAGCAGCACGAGTTAGCCGAGTAATGAAGAAGCAGCATTTACCGCAGAAAGTTTGCCTGATCTGTGAGCGCCCATTCAGCTGGCGGAAAAAATGGCAGCGCGATTGGGAGCAGGTCAAATACTGCTCCCAACGCTGTGCTAGTCAACGTCGCAAGGTGATTAGTTCTTAACGAACTCATCCAGCCAATTGACGGTTTCCCAGAGCATATGCAGCACCGATTCGCGGGCACGATAGCCATGCGACTCAAGCGGTAGCATCACTAATCGAGTGGTACCACCGAGGCCCTTAATAGCTTGGTACAAGCGTTCACTCTGTAGCGGGAAGGTACCCGAGTTGTTATCGTTCATGCCATGAATCATTAACAACGGTTCATTGATTTTGTCAGCGTGGAAAAATGGCGACATACGTACGTATAAATCGGCATCATCCCATACTGTGCGCTCTTCTCGCTGAAAACCAAATGGCGTCAAACTGCGGTTATAAGCGCCGCTGCGGGCAATGCCGGCTTTAAATAAATCGCTGTGCGCTAAAATATTGGCGGTCATAAAGGCACCATAGGAATGGCCACCAATAGCAACTCGGTCGGCGTCTAGAACGCCGCGCTCAACACCGGTTTTGATCACTGCTTGACCATTTAAGATCAGCTGCTCAATGAAGGTATCATTGGGCAACGCATCACCCTCACCAACAATTGGCATGGTGGCACTATCAAATACCGCATAACCCTGAGTGGCGAGAAATTGCGGCGCCCAATAACTGATACGGTTAAATTTGTAGGGCGAACCACTGACCTGTGCAGCCGCTGCTGCACTGCGATATTCGCGTGGATACGCCCAAACAATGCCCGGTAGTGGGCCGTCTCGCTCAGCCTCATAGCCAGCCGGCAAATATAACGTTGCTGACATCGCTAAACCGTCGGCACGCTGATAGGTGATCAACTCACGGCTGATACCCAACGTATGCGGCATCGGGTGAGCGGTTTCAGTCAACGCACGCAGGCTGCCATCGGTGATGTCGCGAAGGTAAAAATCAGCCGGCTGGTCGCTCGCTTCACGCTGCGTCAAGAAGCGCAGTTCGGTCGCATCAATCAGCGCAACAGCATCCTCATAGTAAGGCGCCGCTGAACGCCATAGCCGTTCACTGCTGCCATCGGCCAGATTGTAACGGTCAATAAACGGCCGATCACCTTCGGCAGAGGCGCCGCTGCCACTGAGCAGAATCTGCTGACCATCAAGATGCAACAGGCGGCGACCATTGCGCATCACGGTAAACGCCTGGCCCGGATCGTTATAACGGTCTTCCCATGAACGTTCCCAGACTTTGCGTGGCGGCGTTTCAGCGGTGCTGTCGACTAACCATAAGGTCTCATTACGGTCAGCCCACCAACGCTCCCACACCAACAGGTGCTTCGCATCGGCAGCCAAGGCGCGGGCATAACGTTTGCTCATATCAAGCAATTTCTGTGGCTGCGCAGTAAACGGTGCGGCTAATTGGAATAACTGATCGCGGACCGCCGTCTCTCGCGCTGGGTCGCCGCCATCGGTGGCTTGCGCCCACACTAAGGTAGCATCTGCATCATTACGCCAACTAATACTGCGGCGAGTGTTCACCACGGCATCAAAGGCAATCGGTAAGTTATCCGCCAGCGGTTGATCAACCACCTGATAGACTGGCTCACCGTTATCACGCCAAACCTCAGTGATACGAGCAAAGCGCGAGCTTGGTACCGCATAAGAATAAGGTGCCTGCAAGCGGGTCACTAACACATAGTTATCGTTGGGTGACAGGCTAAAGCTATTAATGATCGCCGGTTCACCAAGCACGCGCTGGTCAGCCTCAAGGCTTACATAGGTCAGCTGAGCGGTAAAATAATGTTCAAATAACGCTTCATCGTGCTTACTTTGCAACAAATCTTGATAGGTGCGAGCCGGCGCATTACGGCCCCGGCTCTCAGTAATCACCGGCCCTTGCGGAACCGGGTTGGCTTGCGGCTCAGCAGGATAGTCCGTAGGCACCTGCAACACCAACACACCACTGCTGTCACTGCGCCATTCAAGTTGCCCACCCCAGCTGGCGTTTACCGGGTTCGTACTGAGTTGGCGGGCCTTGCCCGATTGGGTATCGACGTACCACAGCTGCACCGCGGTTGGGTTCATTTGCAAGAAAGCAAAGCCTTTACCGTTCGGTGCCCAGGCCAAGCCAATCGCTTTTAGCTGCTGTGGCAAACCGCTGATGTTTATACTGGCGCCACTGTCGACATCAAGCAGCGCAAATTTATTGATATAGCGCGCTTGGCTAACAGTGAAATTAGCAGGATTGATGCGGCGACCCGCAAGTTTGTATTCGGCTACAGCCAAATCAGCAATCTCGGGTAGTGCCGGGTACGAGGTCACCAATAATAATTTACCATGCGGACTTAAACTACCACCTGGTGATGGTGCCGCATCGACAATATCGATGATTTCCTGTGGCGGCTGTTGATAGTCAATTTTGACCGGATTAGCATGACTGATGGCGCTGGTAACGAGCGTCAATGCAGCCCACCCAGCAACTAAGATTCGTAACATGACAAACTCCAAGCGCTAACAACAGCGCGATAAGCGAAAAATTATGCTGTAATACGCTCTAAACTAGCACAATCCATGCAAATGTCAGCCCCATATAACAGGCTCTTGGTGCAGCCGAGGATATTCACTAATGTCGACCCAATTGTTTACCCAGACTGATATTGCCCAGCTACCGTCGCGTTATCGCGCCCATTTTATTAACAGTTTGTCAGGCTTTAAAAGCGCTAATCTGCTGGCTACAGTCGATGCAAAAGGACGGACTAATTTAGCCATGATTAGTTCGCTGGTGCACCTTGGCGCCGACCCCGCCTTGATGGGCTATATCACCCGACCACAAACGGTAACACGACATAGCGTTGAAAATATTGTCGCTACCGGCGTGTACACCTTTAACCAAGTGAATAGTCTGATGCTGCCGGCGGCCCATCAGTGTGGGGCGAAATATCCGCGTGAGGTATCTGAATTTGCTGCAACCGGACTAAACGAGGGCTATGTCGATAATTTTGCTGCACCTTATGTCCAGCAAAGCAACCTGAGCATTGGCTTGCGACTGATTGAAAAGGTGCTGATCAAACACAACGGTACCGAGCTAATCATTGGTGAAATCGCCTGGGTTCGGTTGCCATCGGCGGTGATCGCCGAGGATGGCTATGTGGCACTGGAACTGCTCGATACCGTGGCTGTATCGGGACTTGATGGATATCATCGCACCCAGCGTATCGCGCGCTTCAGTTATCCTGAAGCTGAGCAAGCTGTGCAGCAACTGAAATCACTCTAAAAAACACTTTTAGCTAGCATAGCAAGTTAAGTTTCAGCTAAGAATTGCAGCGTATTATCACGCCACTAAATTGACCAAAAAAGTCGACTATATGCTGCGCGCGATAATTATTTATTTGCTTATTCTGTTAGTAACCTTGGCCACGGATATTCATCTGTGGGTGGCACAACAGTTATTTGATCTGCAGGGCCAGCAATGGCTATTGCGCGATTATTGGCTAACCGAAGACCTGCTCCATCGTGGTGTGCGTAACATCAATAGTGTCGTTGTAGCACTTCTGTTACTGGCTATTAGCTGGCGACTCGCGATTGATGGATTGACCGAACTGAATCAACGTCGACTGCGACTTGTGGCGGCCTTGCTGGCCAGTTTTGCCGTGATCAGCTATCTGAAATACGTTCTGCAGATGGACTGCCCTTGGGATATGCAACTCTATGGGGGTAATAAGCCTTATTATCCGCTGTGGGCAATAAAACCCAATCATATTAGCGGTGGTCGGTGTTTCCCAGCCGGCCATGCGAGCATCGGCTTTGCCTATATTGCCCTGTACTTTTATTGGCAGCCGCTGCGCCCGGTGGCCGCGAAAATCGCGTTAACTAGCGCACTAACCCTTGGAGCTTTGCTTGGTTTTGTTCAGCAACTTCGTGGTGCCCACTTTTTCATTGATGATCTAACTACCGCAGTAATCTGCGCCATCGTTTCCTGGCTGATTTTTCGAGAACCTGATTATGCACATAACAAAAATAACCTTTAAGCCCTGGCAAATGGTATTGGTTTTATCCGCCTGGCTAACCTTTGTTTATAATGGAGCGCTGCTCTATAGCCTGCCACAGCGTTATCAACTGACTCACATCAATGCTGTCATCGCCATAACCGTTGTGCTGTTTTTGCTCAACGGCTTGCTCGCCGCTGCATTGATATGGCCAAGAATTTGGCGATTGAGCGCGATCATAATCATCGCCCTATCAGCACTGAGTTTTTACTTTACCCAGCAATATGGTGTCTATATTGATAGCGATATGCTAATTAACGTGCTGGAAACTGACTGGTCAGAGAGCTCAGCTCTCGTTACCCCGGCACTGCTTATCAGCCTGGCTGTGTTTGCTATTTTGCCGAGTGTATTGTTGTATTTTATTCAAATTGAATGGCCTCAACGTCATCGCCATTTGGTTTTGCAGCAGTTATTGCTGGTGTGCGGCTTACTGATCGGCTTAGCGACGACAGCAGCTATCTGGTATCAACCATTATCATCGCTGGTTCGGAATCATCGCGAGCTGAAACACCAGGTTATTCCGCTAAACTGGATAAGCGCCAGCGTCAGCCTGGTAAAGTCAAAAGCCCATTTACCAGCTGCGTATGCCGACCTTACCGCAGATGCCAGAAAAACCGATGTGCAGCCAGGTGACCATCATCGCGTGATGGTTTTAATCATAGGCGAAACAGCACGTGCCGACCACTTTTCCATCAATGGCTATGACCGTAATACCACACCGCGACTACAGCAGTTGGTTGCTGACGGCTCCGTCATTAACTTTGGTGCAGTGGCTGCCTGCGGTACTGCCACAGCGATCTCACTGCCGTGTTTACTCAGCTATCAAAACCGTGACCAATTCGATGCCACCACGGCGAGGAATTCATCGAGTCTTCTGGATGTAGCCCAAGCCGCTGGTTATCACGTGGTGTGGATCGACAATAATTCTGGCTGCAAAGATATGTGCAATCGCGTTACAACAATTGATCTTAGCCATGCTGATACTGATCCGCTCTGTGCCGAACGCGATTATTGCAATGATCGGATCCTAACGCGTGCCCTCCAGCAGCAACTACAAAGCATCAATCAAGACACCCTCATAGTGCTGCATATGATTGGTAGCCATGGTCCAGCCTACTACCAGCGTTCGCTGCTAACGGATAAGCTATTTCAGTCTGAATGCAGCAGTAATAGCTTTGACCAATGCAGTACCGAACAGATTGTGAATAGCTACGATAATTCCTTACGAAGCACTGATGCGGTGATTGCCGAAAGTATCGCATTACTATCGCAAAGCAATCTAGAAACAACTTTGCTGTACGTGTCTGATCATGGTGAATCGCTCGGTGAATACGGTACCTTTCTGCACGGCATGCCCTACTGGCTGGCACCGGCAGCCCAGCGCGAAGTGCCGATGCTGTTATGGTTGTCAAACAGCTACCAAGAAAATCAGCAGATTAACCGCAGTTGTCTGACTTCTGCAGCCACTACAGCGGTAAGTCATGATAATATTTTTCATAGTGTGTTAGGTTTATTAGAGGTGACAAGCCCGCTTTACCGCGCTAGCTTAGACCTCACTCATGGCTGTGGACAGTTTGATGCGCATACTACTGGTTGAAGATGATGAATTAATTGCCGCCGGAATTATCAGCGGGCTAACGCAGCATGGCTACCATGTCGACCATTGTGTGACGGGTAAACAGGCTGAGGCAGCGCTACGCAGTGATCAGTTTCAACTGCTTATTTTCGATCTTGGTTTACCCGATGGTTTGGCAATTCCAGTTATTCAACGACTTAAGCAACAGGGCTTGTCAGCACCCATATTAGTGCTCACTGCGTGGGACCAAATTGACCGCAAAGTCGCTGCACTCGATGCTGGTGCTGATGACTACATGGTTAAACCGTTTGATTTACGTGAATTAGAAGCACGTATTCGGGTGTTAGTGAGGCGCCAACAAGCGCGCACTGATGATGTTCTGAATTATGCCGGCGTCAGTATGGACTTAGCCCAACAGAGTGTCAGCTACCAGGGGCAAGCGTTGGTGCTGACACGGCGCGAATGGCTGCTACTCAAAGAGTTCTTGCTCAACCCGAAACGGATTTTGAGTCGCGAACGTCTCGAATCAGTCTGTTATGGCTGGGATGGCGATATCGAGAGTAATACCATCGAGGTACACATTCATCATCTGCGCAAAAAGACCACTAAAGATTTGATTCGCAACGTTCGTGGTATGGGCTATATGCTCGCTGCCGAGAGCGAGGTCGATGATGCAAATTAAATCCATACGCTCGGCGTTATTAATTGGCGTCAATAGCATCGTTATTACCATTTTGGCGCTGACCGCATGGGCCAGCTATCGAAATACACTACATGAGCTGAATGAACTATTTGATGCGGAGCTGGCACAAACGGCGCGGTTACTGAAAAGTCTCACCCATGATCATGGCTTTTTAAGTAACGACGAAGAACTCACTGTGATTGAAATCCCAGCGTTTATTAATGATGAAAATTTCGCCACCGATAAAGACGGCTATCGCTCGCTCGACGGTCATAAATATGAGACCAAACTGGGTTTTCAGGTGTGGCGTGACAAGACCCTGATACTGGCGTCGGAAAATGCCCTCGGCCAAGCGCTATCGCAATTCGCACCAGGCTATCATCAGCACCAACGCGAGCAACAAACCTGGATTAGCTTTAGTCACTTTGATCAGAGCACTGGGCTATGGATTTTCACCGCACAACGCGATGATGTTCGCTCTGAACTAAGCGGATACTTAGCACTTGAGCAGTTAATCGCATTGCTGATGACCTGGGTACCTATTTCCATAGCAATTCTATGGCTGGTTAATCGCGTGTTACTGCCGGTGCGCAGCTATGCGGCATCACTCGGTGACCGAAATGCCGACCAACTGCAGCAAATCAACAGCCAATTACCACAAGAAATCGAACCTATTCGACTTGCCGTCAATGCCTTATTCCATCGTATTTCTGAACAAATTGAACGGGAACGGCGCTTTATTAATGATGCTGCCCACGAGCTACGCACACCATTAGCCGCCCTGCAATTGCATGCCAGCCAACTACCCGATCGTCAGCATGCTAGCAGCAAAGCAGTGCAAAAAGCATCGCAACGGATGAATCATTTAGTCGACCAATTATTTATTCTCGCCAAAGCAGATAATCCCCGATTGGCACTCGGTGCGCCGCAGTCGGTCAATGTCAATGAGCTGATTGAGCAGAGTATTGCCGAGTTGCCGGTTGATGCGCTAGAAAAAACCCAATGGCAGGTCACTATCCCCGAACATATGCGCATTCAAGGCTACCCCACCTTACTCGGCGCGGCACTGCGTAATTTGATTGAAAATGCCATTAAATATAGCGGTGATAAGCCCGAGGTAAGTATCTCAGTTGACGATTATCAGAGCAGCATAGCGATTATAGTCACCGATCAGGGTCCAGGCGTCGATGCTGAGCAATTACGCCATTTGGGCGAGCGTTTTTACCGTGCTGAACAGCACCGCCAGTATGGTGATGGTGCCGGCTTAGGGCTGTCAATCGCCGCGCGGGTTGCGGCTCTTCATGGCGGCCAGCTACAGTTTAGCTTGCGCCAACCACATGGTTTATCGGCTATTTTAACGATCGCAAAAACCGGCTACTATAACGGCAATTAAGTTTGCCTTAAGTTTTACTCGGCATGATGGTAGCTGTATTAACTAAACGGATTGTTTCATGACCGCCATTAGCAAAGCATTTGCCCCCTATCGTCCGCTGCTGACCATACTCCTGGTTGGCCTAGTAATCCTTAGCCTTAGCCGAGCTGGACTGTTTTGGCTCTACAGCGATCGCGTTACTGCCGCCGGGTGGTGGCCATTTTTGCTACTGCAAGGCCTACGCGCTGACCTGATTATGCTCGGCTATTGGAATCTGATAGCGCTATTGGTATTGCCAATTTTTTTACTCTTCAACGCAGTACGGGCGTGGCAGCGCGTAGCCCGTGTTTGGCTGATTTTAGTATTGACCATAGTCATCGCCATGGAATTAATGACGCCGGCCTTTATCGCTCAATATGATGTTCGCCCGAATCGCTTATTTATTGAGTATCTGGCTTACCCAAAAGAGGTGATAAGCACGCTCTGGAATGGCTTTCGGGGCTGGCTGCTGATCAGTGTTATCGGCATTGCAGGTACACTCACTGCATTGCTTAAATTAGCCCGCAGCACCAACGCTAACTTTGCTTCGCGGCGCGGCGCGTTGTGGTTATGGCCATTGCTAGTGTTGCTGACACTGGTCAGTATTCGCTCGACCTTCGATCACCGTCCTGCTAACCCAGCATTATTTGCTATTACTGCCGATCCGCTGGTCAACTCGTTGCTGCTTAGTTCCACCTATTCAGTGCAATTTGCCCTCTACAATCTGCGGCATGAGGCCAAGGCAAGTAGTATTTACGGCAACTTATCTGACCAACAACTGACTGAATTTGTGCAGCAATTGCCGTATTTCGCTAGCACCCAATTCATTGACCCCGCGCTACCCACCTTGCACTGGCAGCCCGCCAGTCGCCAGCGTGACCAACCGCTCAATATTGTCATCATCGTGCAGGAAAGTTTGGGCTACGGCTTCGTTGAACGTGGCTTAGCGCCTAACCTGCTCGCCTTGCGTGACCAGGGCTGGTGGTTCGAACAAATGTATGCCACCGGAACCCGTTCAGTGCGTGGTCTTGAGGCAGTCTTTTCTGGCTTTCCGCCATCTCCGGCACGCAGTGTGGTGAAATTATCCGGATCCCAACAAGGCTTCTACAGTATTGCTCAAACACTCAAGCAAAACGGCTATTTCACCGAATTTGTTTATGGTGGTGAAGCGCATTTTGACAATATGCGGAGTTTTTTTACCGGTAACGGGGTGCAATCAATTATTGACCAAAATAGCTTTGATGAACCGCAATTTGTTAGTAGCTGGGGCGTCAGTGACGAAGACTTATTTGCCATGGCCCATCAACGCCTGACCGATTTACAGCAACGCCAACAGCCGTTGTTCAGTTTAATTTTTACCTCGTCGAATCATGAGCCATTTGAACTACCCGAAGGTAAACTAGATAACCTGACATTACCGCTGCAATCGGTCGATAATGCGGTACGGTACGCAGATTTTGCCCTCGGTAAATTTCTACAACAAGCACGCCAAAGCGACTATTGGCATAACACCTTATTTCTCATTGTGGCCGACCACGACAATCGTGTTTATGGCGATCAAATCGTTCCCATCGACAAATTCCATATCCCCGCGGTAATTATTGGTGCCGATATCCAACCGCAGTTAATGCCGGCGGTCGCTAGTCAAATTGATTTGGCTCCAACGCTGCTGTCGTTGGCTGGAGTGTCGGCAGCGCTACCAACCATTGGTCAAGATCTGAGTGCACCTGGAGCGATTCCAGCGAATCGGGCGTTATTGCAGTTTAATCAAACATTTGCGCTACTCGAAGGCGACCAAGTCACGGTCTTACAAGCCGAGCAGCCAGCACTCAGTGGGCGCTACGATTTTGACGCCGGTCGACTGACTCTCAGCAATGACTCGGAGCAAACGGCGGTGGGGCTTGCCAACGCGCTGCCTTATGCGTTGTTAGGAAATTGGCTGTATCGGCAGAAATTATATCGATTGCCAAGCGTAAATGAATCCGCAGCACCAATAAAGCATTGAGCTGTTGCCAACAATTTCGCACAATAGCGGCTCTGAATGATACGAGCTGATCGCAACTATGCCGACCTTTTTGATTACTCGCAGCGGTTATGAACGGCTGCAGCAGGAGCTGCAGTATTTATGGCGGGTTGAACGTCGTGAAACGACTGAAAAAGTGGCCTGGGCCGCCAGTCTCGGCGACCGCTCGGAAAATGCTGATTATAAGTACAATAAACAGAAACTGCGCCAGATCGACAAGCGTATTCGATTTTTACAAAAGCGATTAGACGTACTAAAAATCGTCGACCCAGCGCCCAGTCAAGCCGGTAAAGTGTATTTTGGTGCACATGTACAGTTCGAAAACGATGCTGGCGAAACGCTGGCGGTGCAAATTGTTGGCCCCGATGAAATTTATGGCCAAGCGCAGGTTATCTCTATTGATGCTCCGCTAGCCCGCGCCGCACTCGGCAAACAAGTCGATGATGCGGTAATTGTTACTACGCCGAGCGGCAGTAAAACGTGGTACATTAGCGCCATTCATTATTAAGCAATTTCTCTTACCCATGGTCAGCGCAGGAGCAACATTCGGCGCGGCCACCAGCAAGGACTAAAACAAACCCGCTATGCAGATCGCCCAATTACCCATACCGCAACAAATTGCCCATGAATTAGCCGTCAACCCACAGCAAGTGCAAGCTGCAATTACCCTGCTTGATGATGGTGCCACCGTACCCTTTATTGCGCGCTATCGAAAAGAAGCAACCGGTGGGCTAGATGATACCCAGCTACGTAATCTTGCCAGCAGGTTGACCTATTTACGTGAGCTCCATGACCGCCGTCAGGTGATCTTGGCTAGTATTCGCGAACAGGGCAAACTCACCCAAGCGCTGGAACAAGCGATTCAAACCAGCGCATCAAAGACTGAATTAGAAGATTTATATCTACCGTTCAAACCCAAGCGCCGTACCAAAGGACAAATTGCTATTGAAGCAGGGTTGGAACCACTGGCATTAAGCCTGCTGGAAAATCCTCAACAGCAGCCAGAGCAATTAGCCGCCAGTTATCTCAACAGCGAAGCTGGTTTTGCCGACAGTCGCAGCGTGCTCGAAGGCGCCCGTTTTATTTTAATGGAACGTTTCGCTGAAGATGCCGCACTGTTGAAAAAAGTCCGAGATTATTTGTGGAATAATGCCGAAATAACCAGTGTTGTTAGCCCCGGTAAAGAAACTGAAGGGGCTAAGTTCCGTGATTATTTTTGCTTCAACGAGGCACTTAAAAAGATCCCATCACACCGTGCGCTAGCGTTATTCCGCGGACGTAATGAGGGTATCTTGCAGCTCAAACTCAATGCAGACCCACAGCAACAAGATAGCACTGCGCGTAGTTATGGTGAGCAGTTGATTGCCAGCCATGTGGGCATTGAGGATCGCGGTCGAGCGGCAGATAGCTGGTTGCAACAAACCGTGCAATGGACCTGGAAAGTTAAAATTCTACTGCATATGGAAACTGAGCTGTTCGGTACTGTGCGCGAACGCGCCGAAACCGATGCGATTCAGGTGTTCGCCAATAATCTCAACGATTTGTTAATGGCCGCGCCGGCTGGCAATAAAGTCACTATGGGTTTAGACCCTGGAGTTCGCACCGGGGTCAAAGTGGCGGTAGTCGATAACACCGGTAAAGTGCTAGCAACCAACACGGTGTTTCCATTTCAGCCACAAAATCAAGTGGACAAGTCGATGCGCACACTGGCCACCTTGTGTAAGCAATACAAAGTGGAGCTGATTAGTATTGGTAACGGCACCCACTCACGCGAAACTGATAAATTAGTCGCTGATATGCTGAAGGCCAACAGCGATATTCGCGCCAGCAAAATTATTGTCAATGAAGCCGGCGCATCGGTCTATTCAGCCTCTGAATTAGCAGCCCAGGAATTCCCAGACTTAGATGTCTCGCTGCGCGGTGCGGTATCGATTGCACGACGCTTGCAAGACCCGCTGGCCGAGCTGGTGAAAATTGAGCCGAAATCTATTGGTGTCGGCCAATACCAGCATGATGTGGGCCAAGCACAACTAGCCAGCAGCCTTGATGCGGTGGTCGAAGATTGTGTAAATGCCGTGGGTGTTGACTTGAATACCGCCTCCGTTGCCCTACTCGCGCGGGTCGCCGGTATGAGCAAAACCATGGCACAAAATATCGTCGCCCAGCGTGACCTGCAGGGTCGCTTTGAGCGCCGTGAGCAACTGTTAAAAGTGCCGCGATTAGGGCCTAAAGCGTTTGAACAAGCGGCCGGATTTTTGCGCATCATGAACGGTAGTGAGCCATTGGATAGCTCCGCCGTGCATCCCGAAGCCTACCCGGTGGTGCAGCGTATTGCAGCGCATTTAGGCAAACCGGTAGCCAGCTTAATTGGTGATAGCGCGGCATTAAAAACAGTTGATGCGAAAGCTTTCGTTGATGACACCTTTGGCTTGCCAACCATTGAAGATATTTTACGCGAGCTGGACAAGCCGGGGCGTGATCCGCGTCCTGAATTTAAAACCGCTAACTTTAAAGATGGCGTTGACCATATCAACGACCTCAAGGTTGGTATGACCCTAGAGGGGGTGGTGACCAATGTCGCCGCATTTGGCGCCTTCGTCGATATTGGCGTGCATCAAGATGGCTTAGTCCATGTCTCAGTGCTGGCGGATAAGTTCGTTAGCGACCCACGCGAGATCGTCAAAACCGGCGATATCGTCAAAGTGAAAATACTTGAGGTCGACGCAGCGCGTAAACGTATTAGTCTGACCATGCGCTTAAACGACGAGGTGACTGCTGCACCGGCGGCTAAACCACTGGGCAGCAAAAGCGCGAATCCTCCAGCGCCGCGCGCGGCCAGTAAAGCAGCGCCCGCAGCAGTCGGCTCAGCAATGGGTTCAGCCTTCGCCGATGCCTTTGCTAAGCTAAAGAAATAGTCATGAAATAGCGCTTTTGCGCGCTCACGGCGCGGCGTAAATAGGCTACCTGTTGCTGTAACTCAGCAACAGTTGGCCAATGTAGTTGGTCTTTCATTGCTTGCGTACGCGCCTCAAATAACTTTTTGCGGAGTTGGTAGTACTCGCGCAAACGCTCTATTAAGGCATCATATTCAGCTTGAATACGTGCCATGCTATCGCTGCAGCGACCACCAATGGTTTGCTGAGCGCGCTGCAAGGCCATGGCCAGTCGCGCTCGTTCAATTTGATAAGGATTAGTGCGCTTCAAATTGCGCGTTAAACCCAGCCATGAACACGCCTTAATCAGCCACTTAGTCGGGTCAAACTGCCACCAGCGAATACCATTACGATAATCGGCTGAGAAAATATGATGGTAGTTATGATAACCCTCACCAAATGTGAGTAACGCCAATACGCCATTATCGCGAGCCGAATTTCGGTCAGTATAGGTTTGCTTACCCCAAATGTGCGCTAGCGAATTAATAAAGAAGGTGGTGTGATGATTGATCACTAAGCGGGCAAAACCAACTAATAATAGGCCACCAATAATGTCACCCAGCAGCCAACCAATCAGCAGCGGCCAGCCAATTGCGGTTAGCAGCGTTAGGGTTAAATAATGCCGATGTTGCCACATAACAATCGGGTCGTTCTGTAGGTCTTTGACATTGTTGTAATCGTGATAACGATTGGCCTGATACTCACGCAACATCCAACCAATATGTGAATACCAAAAGCCGCGACTGGCTGAATACGGGTCATGCTCGTGGTGGTCGACATGCTTATGGTGCTCACGGTGATCAGACGACCAATGTAATGCGCTATTCTGCACCGCCAAGGCACCGCCGAGGGCAAATAAAATCCGTAATGACCAATGCGCGTCGTAGGTTTTGTGTGCCCATAAACGGTGATAACCAGCAGTGATTGAAATACCGGCAAAAATAATCGTGCCAAGCATCGCCAACCACAGCCCGCTGGTTAGCCCATGACTATAGGCGTACCACGGCACGCCAATTATGGCGACAGCGAAGGTAATCACGAATAATAGGCTATTTAGCCAAATGACGGGGGGCTTCTCAGGGTGTTTCATACAACTCAACTATTTTAGCGAACACGTGTACGCTCAATATACTGCGAATGCGTGTTTACCGCAACGTTCTTTGCCGCCAAATTGCCACAAATAAGCTCTCGCCGTTACTGATTGCACTTGTGTTAATGGACAGCGATACTAGCGGCTCAACCGAGGACATTTGATGAGCGGAATTCGCGCTAAACAAAAACAAAAAACTCGCCGTTTATTAATTGAGGCGGCGATGAATCAGCTTTCTGCAGAACACGGCTACGCTAGTTTAAGCTTGCGCGAAGTAGCCCGTGAGGCCGGTATTGCGCCGACTAGCTTTTATCGGCACTTTCAGAACATGGAAGAGCTGGGCCTATCGTTGGTGGATGAGGGCGGCTTGGCGCTACGACAACTGCTGCGCCAGTCACGCTTACAGATTGCCCGGGGTGGTTCGATTATTCGCTCATCAGTGACTACGTTTATGTCCTTTGTCGCCAACCAAACCCCTATTTTCCGCCTCCTGCTGCAAGAAAAATCAGGTAATTCAAGAGCATTCCGTTTAGCCGTGCAACGCGAGGTAGATCACTTTACCGCTGAGCTGGTCGACTACCTAGTGGCCGAGCAACACTATTCACACGAGCTTGCCGAACTGCAAGCAAATGCCATTGTGCGGATTGTTTTTGGCGCCGGTGCCGACGCTATCGATGCTGCTGAAGATGAACGCCAGCGCCTTACCGAGCACACTATTGCTCAGGTACGCATGGTGGCGCGCGGAGCGGACGCTACCCGGCAATTGGGAAAAACCACAAAATAATCGGTACCGCAACCGCTACCATGAGTACCGATAACGGTAACCCCAGTTTCCAATAATCACCAAACGCATAGCCGCCTGGGCCCATGACCAGAATATTCGATTGATGGCCAATCGGGGTTAAAAAGGGTAACGAAGCGCCCATGGCGACGGCTAGTAAGAATGGATCAATCGAGAGCGCCAAGCTGCCTGCCATACTCACCGCGATTGGTGCCATAAGCACTGCTGCGGCAGCGTTATTGATGACGTTTGACAGCAGCATGGTCACCACCATAAGTACCGTGATAGCCACCGCAACGGGGGCATCTGCACTTACCGCCAAGGCCAAACCCGCTAGGGTATCGGCGGCACCCGTGCTATCCAAGGCGGCGCCAAGCGGAATGGTCGCACCGAGCAGTACCACAATCGGCCAATCGATATTTTCATATAATTCGCGCAGCGCAATCACATTGGTTAGTACCATTAATCCCGCCGCAATGGTAAAGGCCACTGGCGCACTGAGCAAACCCATCGCGGTTAAGGTGATCGCCGCAGCAAAAATCAGCAGTGGTCGCCAAATATTTTTACGAGAACCAATACGAATGCTGCGCTGCGCTAACGGAAAGCAGCCAAAACGGCGAAAAATATCATCCAGAACATCGGCATTACCTTGCAGCAATAATACATCGCCCGGCTTAAAGCGTAGATTCGATAGATTCGGTGTTAATGTTTGGCGCTCACGCGCCACCGCCAGCACATTGACACCGAAGCGGTGGCGTAAACGCAGATCCGCCGCGGAGCGCCCAATCAGGCGCGAATCATGACCAACAATACCCTCGATTACTTTAATTTCATCGCTGGTAAGAAAACGTTCTTCAAACTCTTCTTCAGCATTGAGCTCGAGACTGGTGGCATCGAGAACTTGTTGCAAGGTATCGGCATCGGCCTCGACGATCAGTACATCTTCGGCACACAAACGCTGGTGTCGCGGCGGTGCGGTAATCTGTTTATCGCCGCGTTTGAGCGCGACAATAACAAAGTTCTCTTTACTCTTACTCTCCAATTCATACAGCGTTTCGCCAACCAATGGGTTGCCCGCAGGGAGATACAGTTCAGTCAGATAAGCACTGACATCATAAGGGGTATTTGCTGAACTGCGGGTGCTATTGGTCGGTACCAACCAGCGGCTAAAAATCCACATAAACAGTAACCCAGCGGCCGCCAGTGCTAGACCGACCGGGGTAAAATCAAACATCCCAAAAGCACTGCCGGTTTCGTGCTCGCGTACATCAGCGAGAATAATATTCGGTGGCGTGCCAATCAACGTGAGGGTACCGCCAATCAGTGAGCCAAAGGCCATCGGCATCAGTACTTGTGAGGCATTACCATTACCGCTGCGCGCCAGCTGCAGCGCTACCGGGATCATGATCGCCATAGCCCCAGTGTTATTCATAAACGCTGACAGCAGGGTAGTCAGCAAGGTCAAGGCAATTAACTGCAACAGTGGCCGCTTTTCAACCCGTTTCATCATCCCAGCCAGGGCATCGACCGCACCAGAACGCCAAAGTGCATGACTAATGACCAATACCGCAGCAACGGTGATCACCGCCGCGTTGCCAAAGCCGGCAAATACCTGATTGCTCGGCACTAGCCCAAGCACTGCCGCCACCAACAAGGCCATCATGGCAACTAGGTCATAGCGCCATTTATCCCAGATAAATAATGCCAAGGCACCGACGATTACCGCGCCAATAAGAATTTGATCGAGCATGTATTAGTCCATGTAACACGTTTATTGCTATGGTTCAGAGTGGCTGGATTTTTTAGGATGTCAATAAATTTGCTGTTACTATTGCTCGCTATGTGAATTAGCTACAAGGAGAAAGCCATGCGACCATCGACCTTATCGAAGTTTGGCATCAGTGTATTGTTACTGGTTATCAGCATGCCGATACTGGCTCGTGAACTGACATTAACCGAGACCATCACTTTAAAAACCATTAGTAGTGCCGCTGTTTCGGCTGATGGTAAAGTCACCGCCTTCACTCGCGTCAGCCCACGCACGCCCTATATTGACGATGATGGCAGTGCTTTTGTGGAGTTATTTACTGTGCGTGGTGAAGCCCCGCCACAAGCGTATATCAGTAATAAAACCCCGATCAGTGCGATGCAATTCCATGGCGAAAGTATTTATTTTCTAAGTAAACGTGGTGACGATAAGTTCACCAGCTTATATAAAATCGCCACCACTGGGGGCGAAGCAGAACGGGTGTTTACTCACAGTAATAACATTATCAGCTATAGCCTCAGCAGCGATGGTCGTTATTTGGCATTCCGGGCCCGCGATAAAGCCGATGTGAAGCAAACGCAGCTAGCAAAGAAAGGCTTTAAAGCTGAAATTTATGAAGAACAGTTTGAATTTACTCGCGCGTGGTTGGTCGATTTGCAACAAGCTGAGCTAAGTGCACAAGCTGTAAGCAGTGATCGGCAGGTACTATCGATCGCCTTTCGTCCGGGCCAGCAACAACTGCTGATGCGCACTGCGCCAACGCCACTGGTCGACGATGACTATATGAGCAGTCAATATGACCTGTTCAATTTTACTGGTGAGGTGGTTAGCAGCTTTGCTTCAGTGGGCAAGTTAGGGCAAGCCGAATTTTCTCCAGATGGCCGGTATTTAGCCGTAATCGGCGCAGCTGACTACCATGACCCGGCAGACGGGCGACTCTACGTTTACGACACCGAGCAAAACAATCAAGTGCGCGAGGTGCTGCCGAACTATCTGGGTCATGTGCAAGATATCGCTTGGCGCCGCAACGATGAGCTGATTTGGTTGGGCCATCGGGGTACTGAGACTGAAGTACAAGCGCTGACTATGCAGTGGCTTGAAAGCCGCAGCTTACTTGAGCCTGGCCGCGCCATCGTGGTCAACATTGCCACCGCACCAGGCAGCAGCGAAGTGATTGCCCTTGCGCATACTGCCGAGCACCCAACCGAATTGTTCCGCATCGAAAATCAGCAGCTGATTCGGCTCACCAACTCGAATCCGGTGCTTGCCGACATCACCATGCCCAAGCAACAGACCATTCGTTACAAGGCACGTGATGGCCTAGAGCTAGAGGGTATTCTGGTGTACCCGAGTGATTATCAACAAGGGCAAACCTACCCGCTGATTATGGTAGTCCACGGTGGCCCTGAAGCGCATTACAGTAATGGTTGGCTGGACCGCTATGGCAGCCCGGTTAAATATGCTGCGAATAACGGTTTTGCGCTGTTTTTTCCGAATTATCGTGGCAGTACCGGGCGCGGCGTTGAGTTCTCCAAACTCGGCCAAAACGATTATGCCGGTAAGGAGTTTGATGACTTAGTGGACGGCAAAAATCACTTGATTGAGCTCGGTATTGTTGATGCTAAAAAAGTTGGTATTACCGGCGGCTCATACGGTGGCTTCGCCTCAGCCTGGGGTGCCACCGCACATACCGAGCATTATGCCGCCAGCGTGATGTTTGTTGGTATCAGCGATAATATCTCAAAATTTGGTACCACCGACATCGCGAAAGAAATGCATGCCGTGCATGCCCGTAGTTACCCCTGGGAAAAATGGCAGTGGTACCTAGAGCGCAGCCCAATTTACTATGCTGAGCAAGCACGCACGCCGATTCTCATCATGCATGGCAAGGACGATACGCGGGTGCACCCGAGCCAGTCGATGGAGCTCTATCGTTACTTAAAAACCCATGGCAAGGTGCCAGTACGGTTGGTGTTATATCCAGGTGAAGGGCATGGCAACCGCCGCGCTGCCGCACAACTTGATTACGCGATGCGGCTAATGCGCTGGATGCAGCATTTCTTGGTTGACGGCGGTAGCAGCGCTCCGCCTCATCAATTACCGCATGCAGAACAGCTAAACTAAACAGCAACGGCTGCGCAGTTGTGATTACAACTGCGGGCCAGCAGCAACTAACGCAGCACCGTTTGGCGTGTCGGTAAATTTAACAAAGTTATCGACAAAGCGTTTGGCTAAGTCATGCGCCTTAATATCCCACTCGGCTGCTGCCGCATAGGTATTGCGCGGATCAAGAATAGTGCTATCAACGCCTGGTAACTGCGTTGGAACGGCCACGTTGAAATGCGGCAATTGAACACATTCTGCGTGCTCAATGCTGCCATCGAGAATGGCATCAATAATGGCACGCGTGGCTTTCAACGAAATACGCTTGCCGGTGCCATTCCAACCGGTATTGACCAAATAGGCTTGCGCACCTGAGGCGTCCATGCGCTTGCGCAGCACTTCGGCATATTGGGTTGGATGGAGACTTAAAAACGCCGCGCCAAAACAGCTCGAAAAAGTTGGCGTTGGTTCAGTAATACCGCGCTCGGTACCGGCCAATTTGGCGGTAAAGCCCGATAAGAAATAGTACTCAGTTTGTGCTTTGGTTAATTTGGATACCGGTGGCAATACCCCAAACGCATCGGCAGTCAAGAAAATCACTTTCTTGGCGTGACCGGCTTTAGATACCGGTTTGACAATGTTATCAATATGGTAAATTGGGTACGATACGCGGGTATTTTCGGTTTTCGAACCATCATCAAAATCGACAGTACCGTCAGCCAGCACAGTGACGTTTTCTAATAACGCATCACGACGAATAGCACGATAAATATCCGGTTCAGCTTGCTCTGATAAGTTGATGGTCTTAGCGTAACAACCCCCTTCGAAGTTAAACACGCCGTCGTCATCCCAGCCATGCTCATCGTCGCCAATTAAGCGACGCTTGGGGTCGGTCGACAAGGTGGTTTTACCGGTACCCGATAAACCAAAGAATACCGCCACATCACCGTCGTCACCGACGTTCGCTGAACAATGCATCGAGGCAATGCCCTGCAATGGCAGGTAATAGTTCATGATTGAGAACATACCTTTCTTCATTTCGCCGCCATACCAGCTGCCACCAATGAGTTGGATACGCTCAGTCAGGTTAAAGGCAATGAAGTTCTCAGAATTTAAGCCATGTTGTTGCCATTTGGCATTGCTGCATTTGGCACCATTCATCACGACAAAATCGGGCTTAAAGGTTTTCAGTTCATCGTCGCTGGGGCGAATAAACATATTTTTGACGAAATGCGCCTGCCACGCCACTTCCATAATGAAGCGCACCGACAAGCGCGTATCCGCATTGGCACCACAATAGGTATCAACCACAAACAGGCGCTTACCTGACAGCTGCTCTGTCACGGTCGATTTGAGATCAGCCCAGACCTCGGGGGTAATGGCTTTATTATCGTTTTTACCTTGATCAGACCACCAGAAGGTATCTTTGGTGGTGTCGTCACGAACAATGTATTTATCTTTCGGCGAACGACCGGTAAAGATGCCCGTATCAACCGCAACTGCGCCAAGCGTAGTGACTTTACCTTGCTCATAACCGACCAAATCGCCGCGAGTTTCTTCCGCAAACAGCAGCTCATACGACGGGTTATAAATAACTTCAGTAACCTCGGTGATGCCGTACTGGCTTAAATCCAGATCAGTCATTAGCGGACTCCTGCGGGTCTGACCATTTAAATAATAAGATAATCGTTGTTAGCAACGCTTGTTTGGAGCGGGATTCTACTCCGAAATGCATAAAAATAATAGTCTAACACCCGTTATAGCCGCTAGAATGGCGGTTTTTACGGGGGCTCTATGCGCGATAGTTTTCATACCAGGCTAGGTTTTATCCTTGCTGCAGCCGGCTCAGCCGTTGGCTTAGGCAATATCTGGGGCTTTCCCACGCAAGTTGCTAATCATGGCGGCGCGGCGTTTATTCTGGTGTATCTGTTGGTGGTGGTGGTGCTTGCTATTCCAGCCTTATATACCGAGCTCAGCCTGGGTCAGCAGGCGCAAGCCAATCCGGTGACAGCGCTGGAGCAATTGAGCCAAACAAACAATCGACTTGGTCCCATCGCTGGCCGCAGCATGGGCTATTTGAATGTCATCGGCGCGCTGTTAATGCTGAGTTTTTATCATTTAGTAGCGGCCTGGATGCTGGCACAGGGCTTAGCGGCACTGGCAACCGCTTTAGCACTGCCAAACATCGCCGGCTGGCTGGCCAGTGGTAGTATCAGTCGCGATTTGTTGCTGGTCGGCTTGTTTATTAGTCTAACCTTCGCGGTCGTTGCTGGCGGTATTGCCAAAGGTATCGAAACCTGGTCAAAGCGACTGATGCCGCTGCTGCTGGTGTTGTTGCTGGCACTGATCGTATTTATTGCCTTGCAACCGGGATCAGCCGCCGGCTTTCGCGCTTATCTGGTACCCGATTTTAGCGCTTTCAATGATCCGCAGATGCTGGTTGCCGCTATGGGGCAAGCTTTCTTTTCATTGTCGATTGGCCTGGGTGGCATGCTCATTTATGGTAGTTATTTAGCCCCAGGTACTCGCCTCGGTCGGCTTACTATCAGTGTTGCTGCGCTCGATACGCTGGTGGCGCTGCTGGCAGGGTTACTGATTATCCCGGCGCTCTATGTTGCCATGGCGCAAGGCATGACGGTTACCGCCAATGGCGAGTTAATTGGTGAAGGCCAGTTGATTTTCCAAGTCCTACCCGAGTTATTCGCGCGACTTGGTAGCGCCGGCCCCTGGGTTGGTTTTGCTTTTTTTAGCTTGCTGGCTATTGCCGCCTTAACATCAACCATTGCGGTTGCTGAAATTCCGTTATCCTACAGTATCGAACGCCATCAGCTGCCGCGCCGGCGCGCCGCCTGGTTACTGGCGCTGCTGGTGATGGTCATGGCTAGCTTACTGGTGGTGTGGTTTGAC
This sequence comes from Pseudidiomarina sp., assembly GCA_023260975.1. Classification (GTDB taxonomy): domain Bacteria; phylum Pseudomonadota; class Gammaproteobacteria; order Enterobacterales; family Alteromonadaceae; genus Pseudidiomarina. The sequence goes on from JALQTK010000013.1 coordinate 26,242, forward strand.
CCGCTATTTGGCTGGGTGGTGGGTTATGTTACGCAATTCCAATTACCACTCAGTGGGTTGTTTTATTTTCTGGTGCTGGGCTGGTTGTGGAAACGTAGTAATCGGCTGCGGCAATTAGCCGCACAGCAGCTGCGCTATCGTTTGCTGTTTTGGCATTTACGTTTGGTCTGCCCGCTGCTGCTCAGTTGGGTTTTTGTTGACGTGGCCTTTTAAGCTCAATTAACCGCTGTGGCGCTGTTTGACTTTAGCTTGTAAAGCTGCCGCCACAGCCGGATCAGTAAACTGTCGGACATCGCCATGATGTAACGCAACCTCTTTCACCAAGGTTGAGGAAATAAACGAGTTTTCCTCAGCCGGCGTCAGAAATACACTCTCTAGCTCTGGATATAACCGCCGATTCATGTTGGCTAACTGAAATTCGTACTCGAAATCAGATACCGCTCGCAACCCTCGAATTAACACGGTAGCGCCCTGCTCCTGAGCAAAATCGACCAACAGACCGCTGAAGCCAACCACCGTGACATTGGCTAAATCGCGGGTCACTTGACGCACCAATTCAACGCGTTCATTGAGACTGAATAGCGGATTTTTACTGGGGCTTTTGGCCACTCCGACAACAATTTCGCTAAACAGGTTAGCAGCCCGTTCAATCAAATCGGCATGGCCGTTGGTGATCGGGTCGAAGGTGCCTGGATAAATTGCCCGCTTGTGCATGATTATCTCCTGCCACATAAATGAGGATGCGCAGCGCCCCGCGAATCGGTTAAACTATGCAACTACATAGCCACTTAGCGCTGTTAACGACTCGCCTGTGCGTTGCGAATGGAGAATTACATGAAGCACGATTTTTATCAACAGCTGCAACAGCAACTTGAAGACCTCAAGCATGAGGGTCTGTACAAGCAAGAACGCATCATCACCAGCGATCAAGATGCTGAAATTACTGTACAGGGCGGCCAGCAAGTACTGAATTTTTGCGCCAATAACTATCTTGGTTTAGCCAACAACCCCGAGTTAATCAATGCCGCCAAACACGGCCTTGATGAGCATGGATTTGGTACTGCATCGGTGCGCTTTATTTGTGGCACCCAAGATATTCACAAAACTCTCGAGGCCAAACTAAGTAATTTTTTAGGCACTGAAGATACCATTTTGTATTCATCCTGTTTTGACGCCAATGGCGGGTTATTTGAAACGCTAATGGGTGCCGAAGATGCGATTATTAGCGATGAGCTCAACCATGCCAGTATTATTGACGGCATTCGGCTGAGTAAGGCCAAGCGCTATCGCTATAAAAATAACGATATGAGTGATCTTGAAGCGCAATTAAAGCAAGCGCAAGCCGATGGCGCGCGGCATATTTTAATTGCCACCGACGGGGTGTTTTCGATGGATGGCGTGATTGCCAACATGGCTGGAGTATGTGATTTAGCCGACCAATACGGCGCCTTGGTGATGATGGACGATTGTCACGCGACCGGTTTTTTAGGCGCCAACGGTAAAGGGACCCACGAATATTGTGGGGTGTTGGGCCGTATCGACTTCCTTACGGGTACTTTAGGAAAAGCCTTAGGCGGAGCGTCCGGTGGTTATATCTCTGGTAAAAAAGCCGCTATCGACTGGTTACGTCAGCGTTCACGCCCGTATTTATTCTCCAACTCGGTCGCGCCAGCCATTGTGCAAGCATCTATTCGTGTGCTCGATTTGCTAGAACATGGTCACGCCTTGCGCAACCAATTATGGGATAACGCCAATCATTTCCGCAGCAAAATGAGCGCCGCAGGGTTTACCTTAAGTGGTGCCGATCACGCTATTATTCCGGTGATGATTGGCGATGCGCGCGTAGCCGCTGAAATGGCTGAGCGGTTGTTACGTGAAGGTATTTATGTGGTCGGTTTTTCGTTCCCCGTGGTACCGCGTGGCAAAGCCCGTATTCGCACGCAAATGTCGGCAGCGCACAGTAAAGAACAGCTTGATAGAGCGATTGATGCATTTATTGGTATTGGTAAAGAACTCGGCATTATTTAAGGTTTAGTGGAGAATTTAAATGAAAGCACTGGCGAAATTACATGCCGAACCGGGCATTTGGATGACCGACGCGGAAAAGCCTGAGTATGGCTACAATGACCTATTAATTCGGATCAAAAAATCGGCCATTTGTGGCACCGATATTCATATCTTTAAATGGGATGAGTGGTCGCAAAAAACCGTACCGGTACCGATGGTGGTTGGTCATGAATATGCCGGTGTGGTTGCCGCTATGGGCGATGGCGTCAAAGGCTTTCAGGTAGGTGATCGGGTTTCTGGTGAAGGCCACATTACCTGCGGCTACTGCCGCAACTGTCGTGCCGGTCGTCGGCATTTATGTCGCAACACGCTCGGAGTTGGGGTAAACCGTCCGGGTAGCTTTGCCGAATATTTGGTTATTCCCGCTGACAATGCATTCAAGTTACCCGATGATATCAGTGACGACATGGCGGCTATTTTTGATCCGTTCGGTAATGCAGTGCATACCGCGTTATCGTTTGATTTGGTCGGTGAAGACGTGTTAATTACCGGCGCTGGCCCGATTGGCATTATGGCAGCGGCAATCTGTCGACATGTTGGCGCTCGCCATGTCGTGATCACTGATGTGAACCACTATCGCTTAGATCTTGCTAAAAAAATGGGCGCTACCCGCGCGGTCGATGTCAGCTGCGAAAATCTGCGCGAGGTAATGGCTGAACTTGGCATGAAGGAAGGCTTCGATGTTGGTCTTGAAATGTCGGGAATGCCATCCGCGTTGAACCAAATGCTCGATACCATGAATCACGGTGGTAAAATTGCTATGCTTGGCATTCCAGCCAAACCAATTGCCATTGACTGGAATCTAGTTATTTTCAAAGGGCTGATTATCAAAGGGATTTATGGCCGTGAAATGTTCGAAACCTGGTACAAAATGGCATCGTTATTGCAATCAGGACTCGACCTAACGCCAATTCTGACCCATCAATTTGCCATTGATGATTATCAACAAGCTTTTGAGTTGATGGCATCGGGTCAATCAGGCAAAGTAGTACTGAACTGGGAGTAAGTAGCATGGCTGAATTTAAACGCATTAATGCCGCAACTGCGTATGCCCTTTGGCAACAGGGAAATGCTGCTTTTGCTGATATCCGCGATGAGCGATCGTTTGCGTTCGGCCATATTCCCGGTGCTGTGCACTTAACCAATAGCAATTTAGCGCAATTCCTCGATAGTCTGGAAGACCACACCGAAGTGGTGGTGGTCTGTTACCATGGCAACAGTAGTCAGGGTGCCGCACAATACTTAGCACAGCAAGGCATCGAGCCAGTCAGTAGCCTTGACGGTGGTTTCACCGCCTGGGGGCAACAGTTTCCTGAGGCCGTGGAGCGAAGCTAAATGCAAAAACTGTACACCACCCGCGATCACGCCAACATGGAAAAGCTGCACAGCTTCATGCAACAACGCGGCATCCCGGTGACAGTCAGTGAACATGGCGAGCAGCTTGAGCTGTGGTTGATTCAAACCAGCTATACCGCGCTGGCGAAAGAATTACTGGCGGAATTTAAAAGCAATCCCAAAGTTGCCGACCCTGTCGATACTTCGATGAGCGCTGATAGCGCTCCGAATGCCGCCACATCAAGCTTATTAGCCAACCTATTAAGCCAAGCTGGGCGAGTCACCATAACCTTCGCGGTGCTGGTTATCGCGGTATTTTTAGGGCAATTAACCGCACTCCACGACGCTATCTTTGAACTACTGCGTATCAGCGATAACTTTGACACCATTAGCTGGTGGCAGCCGTGGCGTGTGATTACTCCTGCGCTGCTGCATTTTAGTTTGCTGCATATTATTTTTAATTTGTTTTGGTGGTGGTACCTCGGTGGCCGCTTTGAAAAACTCTATGGCAGCGGCTGGCTCATTGTCGCGCTAGTGGTCTGCGCAAGTATCTCCAATATCGCCCAATTTATTGTCAGCGGCCCCTACTTCGGTGGTCTCTCCGGGGTGGTTTATGGCTTATTTGGCATCGCTGTGGTGATGGCTTGGCAGCGCCCCAGCCACCCGCTCTATTTGCCCCCTGGGTTGATTGGCTTTTTACTGTTCTGGCTAGTGCTTGGTTATACCGATCTGCTCTGGGTAAATGTTGCTAATACCGCCCATACCGCCGGGCTCATCAGTGGCTTGTTAGTCGGTGGTGTAATGCGCGGGCTCAGCCGCTAATGCTGGCGTTTCCAATTATCAATCAAGGTGGCGAAGCGAGCTGGCAAGCTGCCGAGATGTGCAGCCAACAGCTCTCTGCGCAACAACAACAATGGTTATTCGATGATAGTTCGCTGACGGCCAAATTGAAAAGCCTAAGTAAACACTTCGCGGTTGAACTGCTCGGTCAGCGCCAAGCGGCCATAAGCGATGATGAAATCGCCTGGCTTAGCAATGCCGAAACAGTGTCGGTGCGCGAAGTGATTTTACGCTGTGATCACCAGCCGTGGGTGTTTGCCCGCAGCGTTTTTCCTCAGCAAGCATTGCAAGCAGCGCAACTTAAGTTAGCCGAGCTCGGCAATCGTCCGCTCGGCGAACATTTATTTAGTCAACCCGACTTGCAGCGCTCCAGCATTGAAGTTTCAGCGTTCTCAGCAAGCAGTCGGGTCGGCCAACTGCACCAACAGCTTGGCTATCCAGCACAGACCTTGTGGGGGCGACGTAGCTGCTTTAGTGCAGCGGGGCAGCGCATTCTCGTTGCCGAAGTATTTATTGGCGCGGCACCACTCTACCAACTTAACCACGAGGGCTGACAGATGCTGATGCCAGCAATCAAAGCGCGCGCTTCGGCCTATTGGCGGTTGATGCGTGCTGACCGCCCAATTGGCACCTTACTGCTGTTGTGGCCCACCTTAAGCGCCTTGCTGATTGCCGGTAACGGTGAGCCACCAGTAAAAATTTTGGTGATATTTATGCTCGGTGTTTGGCTGATGCGCTCAGCCGGTTGCGTCATAAATGATTACGCCGACCGCCATATTGATGGCCATGTGAGCCGCACTAAGATGCGTCCATTAGCGCGTGGTGAGCTGCATAGCTGGGAAGCGCTGGTGTTGTTTGTGGGGCTGCTGGCAGTGGCTTTGCTACTGGTCTTGCAACTCAACAAAAATACCATTTATTTAAGCTTTGCTGCAGCGGCAGTAGCCACCTTGTATCCGTTTTCGAAACGCGTTACGCAACTACCGCAGGTAGTCCTTGGCATTGCCTTTAGTAGTGGTATTTTGATGGCGTTTACGGCACTCGATCAGGGGCTGCCGTTGGCGGCCTGGTTACTGTTTTTGGCTAATTTAAGCTGGACCGTCGCTTATGATACCGAATATGCCATGGCTGATCGCGATGACGATCGCCAGATTGGGGTAAAATCGACCGCTATTTTGTTCGGTCGTTATGACCGTTTCGCTATTGCTCTGTTGCAACTACTCACACTGCTTTTACTGCTTGGTTTAGGCTGGCTAATCAGCGCCAGCTGGCTCTACTACCTGAGCCTTGTTATCACGAGTGGCTTATTTGTGTGGCAACATCGGTTGCTGTGGCAACGCCAGCCACAGCACTGCTTTGCCGCGTTTTTGCACAACAATCACGTTGGCTGGGTGATTACCCTGGCCATCGCGATTGAGTTCTGGTTTATGCGCTAAAATCGCTGTCTAACTGATTTTCCTGCTTGCTAGCCAGTGCTGCACCGACTGCCGAATAGTCTGTAATACCGTCGGTTCAATTAAGCTATCAATACGATCACTAAACTCACCCACACGCTGGTCAGCGATTAATTGGCCCTGCTGATCAACGTCAATATAAGCCTGCGACTTTAACGTCGCAATTAAACCGGTTAATACTTTTTTATCGAAAAATTCAGGCGCCTTGATACCATGCAGCGCACTCAGACGTTCTGCTAAGGCCACGGCTTGTTGCTCTAAATCAGCTCGACCTATCGGTTGCGCCTGCTGTAACAGCTCCAAGACAATTGAATAGCGCTGCAACGTCTCACTGGCACCGCGCGCCAATAACTGCAACTGAAAGAATTGTCGAGAGTCACGCGCTGGCGCACCATAACTGCCATCCGCTTGATGGTGTAACAACTGCATCTCAGTATATTGCTGCAGTAAAGCAACAACCCAAATCGCCATGCTGTCGCGATCATGACTGATAAACAGTTCATCTTGCAGTAACGGGTGCAGCTGCTGCACTAAGCCCACTGCATCCGCTTCAGTAAAGTTCCCGCGGGCAACCGCGATAGCCGCTACAATCGCCGGCACAATCACCATATGCATAATATTATTGCGGTAATAGGTCATGGCAATGGCCTTATTGCCTTCAAGCCGAATCAACTCGCCCATGCTGTCATTGATGATAGTGAACTTATCTTGTTTACTGGCAAGCTGCCATAACTCAGCGCCACTGGCACTTGGCACATAGCTATCGAGACTGTAGGGCACCTCACGCAACACCGTGGTGTACAGATCGAGTTGGCTGATCAATTCTTCGCGGGTCAAACTATGCTGTTCGGCACTAAGCAATGCTAACGCCGATAAATTGATACTATTGAGGGCGGCAGCGTTATTAATGCGCTGCATAATTTGCTCCGCCAACAAATTGACAGTGGGGGTCAACCATTTTGGTCGTGCCGGCTCTTCAGCGCCAACGGTAATCGATTCACGCCAATTCGGTTGTAAATTATCGAGTGCCTCGCCAACATTAATCGGTTCACCAAAGGTAACATAACCGTCACCGAAGTTTTTCAAGTGGCGCAGGCTAGCAAGAACCTGAAAAATCGATTCTTTTTTCTTACTTGAACCCTGCAACTCTTGCAAATAGGTGGCTACTTCCATGACATGTTCGTAGCCCAAGTACACCGGCACTATCGACATTGGCCGCGTTTGTCCGCGCAACATGCCTTGAATGGTCATCGCCAGCATACCGGTTTTTGGCGGTAACAAACGCCCGGTGCGGCTGCGTCCGCCCTCGGTAAAGTATTCGACCGGATAGCCTTTTTGGAAAAGCCGATTGAGGTATTCGCGAAATACTTCGGAATAGAGCTTATTGCCCTTGAAACTGCGGCGCAAGAAAAACGCTCCACCGCGCCGAAATAATGGCCCCGCTGGAAAAAAGTCCAAGTTCACCCCAGCGGCGATATGAGGAGGCACCAGGCCTTCTTTATAAATGGTATAACTGAGTAATAAATAGTCCATGTGGCTGCGGTGACAAGGCACATAAATAATCTCATGGCCAGCCTGCGCTAAGGCGCGAATGCGGTACCCGCCCTCAACGTGCACGCCATGATAAATTTTGCTCCACATCCAGCCCATAAAACGGTCTAGCACGCGCACCAAGGTATCGCTGTAATTGGCGGCGATTTCGTCAAGGTACTTGGCTGCCGTGCGGGTGGCTTCGGCATGACTAGTGCGTTTGCTTTTGGCCTCATCAGCAATTGCCTGCTGCAGTGCTGGGGTCGCTAATAAACTGCGAATGACCTCGCCACGCTCGGTGATTTTAGGCCCCGCCACAGCATGCCGAAGGCGAACAAAATGAACCCGTGCAACCCGCGCTAATTTATGCGCTATACGCCTATCAACACCATTGTCATCGGTCATTTGGCGCAATTGCACTGGGGCACTGCCGCGCACTAAGATATGTCGACCGGAAAATAACACCAGCCAAAACTTTCGCCACTTGCCTGGGTTATCCAAATCAGCCACCATGGCTTTGCCTTCGCGCCGCTCTTGACCCGGCTTACGCCCCCAAAACAAGCCTAACGGTAACACTTGCACGTTAATAGCCCGATCATGCTGATGCGCTTCTAGCAGCGCTAACAACTCATCAATAGCAGCGGCAGCGCTATCATCTTTACCTTTGGCAAGATACATCACCCGCGGAAATTCTCTGCCATTCACCAACAATGGCTGCTGAGCCGTCGGCAGGCCGAGCTGCTGCAACGCCCGTTCGGCAACAAGCAAATCAGTCAACGAGGTGGAGCGCATAACATACACCACCTGATCGCTGCCAATGCACGACTGTGCCGCTTGATCGAGAATAACTTCAAAGCGCGTTAACCAACGCACCGGCCAATACAATAATGAGCGCCCTAAGCCGCGTAGACTCATGTAAAGTCCTCTTAATGATGCAATGCCGCAAGCATACCATTGTCATAGCGGTAATGCCGCTTGAAAAAAAATTCACAAAAAAAGTTGCCAAACTAAAACACCTGTATATACTCACAGTATCACTGTATAGATAAACAGGTATTCACATGCGACCATTAACGCCTCGTCAGCAAGAAATTTTGACCCTCATCAAAGATGCTATTGACGCTACCGGTATGCCACCAACACGCGCCGAAATAGCATTGCAACTGGGCTTTCGTTCTGCTAATGCCGCTGAAGAGCATCTCAAAGCACTGGCAAAAAAAGGCGTTATTGAATTATTACCAGGCATGTCCCGTGGTCTGCGTTTAGTCGCCGGCATGGAAGACGATATTGCCGATGGCTTGCCGTTGATTGGTCAAGTAGCAGCAGGTGAACCTATTTTAGCGCAGCAACACATCGAGAGTCATTACCGTGTTGATGAAAACCTATTTCGCCCTCACGCTGACTTTTTACTGCGCGTGAATGGTATGAGTATGAGAAATATTGGCATTTTAGACGGTGACTTACTCGCCGTTCACAAAACCCAAGAAGCCCGTAACGGCCAAATCATTGTTGCCCGCGTTGATGAAGATGTCACGGTTAAGCGTTTTGAGCGCAAGGGCAGCACGGTGCTGTTACACCCCGAAAATGAAGAGTTTTCGACCATTAAGGTCGACTTGGCACAGCAATACTTCACTATTGAAGGGCTGGCCGTTGGTGTTATTCGAAATGGAGCATGGTTATGAGATACGATTATCAATCCGCCAGCAACAGCGGCCAGATGGCCGACTATGCTGAAACGAGTTTAGGTGATGCACGTTTTGATGATGTGCTAAATCGAGTGCAATCATTAGCATTGCGCACATCGCAATGGGTAACCGTGATTGGCGGTTGTCGCGAGGCCATTGCACAATTGGTAGCTGCTGGCATCAGCCGCAATCGTATTCGCTGGATTGGTGGTCGTGACCATGATCATCGTGAATGGGCCACCGAACAGGCTTTATTGGCCGGCACCAGCAGTCTGGTGGTGAGTTTCCTCGAGCAAATTTCACCCCGTATGCAGCAGCGTATCAAGATGGCGAGCAAGGTCAGTCAAACCCACAGCTTCGTATTTAACGAAAAGCCGTCACGTACCCCACTGCACTAATTAGTACTGTCATCGAGTTTAACAAAGGGCTGCATCTGCAGCCCTTTTTTTTAAAAATCTTAACTTGGGCGGTGGTAATTTAATCGTTACATGGTATTTTGTAGCAGCAATTAATACTGCTAACACAACTAACAATAATAATTATTGATAAAAAACAACAAAGAGTTAGTAGGGAAAGCGATTTTTTCGATTCTGGGAATGCTGTTCCTTTTTCTGCTTACCTCTTTGTTCTTCAGGCTCGCACTTCGGTGTATTCGCGTTAAACCGCGTCGGAAGAATGAGAGGAGATGTCCGTGAGAACGAGACTTATCGCAGCACTATCAGCGGCACTGCCGTTCACAGCTAGTGCACAATCGCAGTTGAATCTGACTCAAGGTGTTACTGAGATCAGCAACCGCGTTTATGACCTTCACATGACCATACTCTATATATGTATTGTGATTGGCATTGTGGTTTTTGGCGCCATGTTTTGGTCCATGATCGCACACCGTAAATCACGCGGTCACAAGCCCGCGACTTTCCACGAGAATATTAAGGTAGAAATTCTGTGGACGGTGATCCCGTTTGTGATCTTAATTGGTATGGCAATTCCCGCCACATCAACCCTTATTGCTATGGAAGACACCAGCGAATCTGATGTTACGGTATTGGTCACCGGGTCGCAGTGGAAATGGCATTACCGCTACTTTGAGCATGATGTCGAGTATTTCTCGCTGCTTGCTACGCGCCCAGACCAAATCAAGAATAAGTTACCCAAAGGCGATAATTACCTACTTGAAGTTGACCGCCCATTAGTCATTCCAACGGGTAAAAAAGTGCGTTTCTTGATCACCTCAGATGATGTAATTCACTCGTGGTGGGTACCGGCTTTTGCGGTCAAGAAAGATGCCAACCCTGGTTTTATTAATGAAGCCTGGACCAAGGTCGATGAGCCTGGTATCTATCGCGGCCAATGTGCTGAGCTCTGTGGTAAAGACCATGGCTACATGCCCATTGTAGTCATTGCCAAAGAACCGGCTGAGTATGAAGCATGGATTACTGCGCAAGAAACCACTCAGCGTGAAGCTAAAGAAGAAGAGCAACGGTTATTGGCACTGTCGATGACTGAAGCAGAGCTTATGCAGCTCGGCGAGCGCGTGTACCTAGGTAACTGCGCTGCCTGCCATCAACCTAATGGACAAGGTATTCCCGGCGTATTCCCAAGTTTAGTCGGCACCGAAATGGTGACTAACGATATCAATGGTCACATCGATATTGTTCTTTACGGAAAACAAGGCACCTCAATGCAGGCCTTTGGTAATATGCTCACCCTGCGCGAAATTGCAGCGGTGGTGACCTATGAACGTAATGCGTGGGGCAATAACACCGGCGAGCTGATTCAAGCCGCTGATGTCAATGCTCGGATGAAGAATTAAGGGGAGTACCGACTATGAGCACAGCTGCTGGAACGATTGATCATCACGATCACGATCATCACCATCATGCGCCGTCGGGTATTTCCCGGTGGCTATTTACTACCAACCACAAAGACATTGGTTCAATGTATCTGTGGTTTTCGTTCATTATGTTTTTGTTGGGCGGCTCTATGGCTTTGGTTAT
>JALQTK010000140.1 GCA_023260975.1 Pseudidiomarina sp.
TGGCTCAGACGCAACACTGGCCATAACCAATAATAAGCTGCTAAACATAGCTATAACTTTCCTTAATCGATGGCGCTATTATCTGTAAGTTGCGGTGATTGCCCATGTGACAAACTGTCGCAGGATCACTGATTTATTGGCCTTTACTAGAAACAATGGCATACTCAGAGTAATTTAGAAGGAAACGAAATACGTGAATCAGCGTGATTGGGTCATTACCTTACTCTTGATCCTAATGACTAGCGCTGCGCATGTGCTGATTTGGTTTCATGGCGCGGCAGCAAATCCTTATGCGGTGCTTCTCCTGGTACCGGTTGCGGCAGCTATGTTGCTATTGCCGTTTGTGCTTGCTTGGTTGGTAGTATTGTTGACCATCGTTGGACAACTTCTGCAATTAACAGCACCGGTAGTAGCGCATGAGCATATGGTTAGTCATTATCATGCCATGGTGAATGGCCAATTGTTCGCAGCAGCGTTGTTGGGTGTAACCTTGCATTATTTACGCTGGCGTATACAGCGTCAGGAACTCGCCTTATATGCATTGCATCAACGCCAAGCGCGTGATGAGCAACTGGTAGCAATCGGCACAGCGGCAGCACAATTTAGTCATGAACTGGGTAATCCTATTCAGGCAATTCAGCTATTGCTGGAGCAGAGTCTGATGGCTCAACCCGATCACCCCGAGCTACAGCAAG
>JALQTK010000141.1 GCA_023260975.1 Pseudidiomarina sp.
CCAATCCAGCGGCGCCTGCGCCAACTGCTGAAATAAAGGCAACGGCGTGCGCCCGCCAGACACCACCAAATAGGCATGGCCACGTGCCGCAATCGCCGCTTGCAACTGCCCCACCAACAGCGGTACAAACTCCGCTAATAGCGCATCATCGCTGGCAAAATGCCGTACTTCAGCCATCACGATTCATCCCATTGGCGTCCATCGCGCGCCAATAAATTCACCGCTGCCACTGGGCCCCAGCTACCGGCCTGATAATTCTTCGGCGCCTCGGCCGAACTTTGCCAAGCAGCCAACACCCCGTCAATAAAGCGCCAGGCATGCTCAACTTCATCGCGGTGCACGAATAAATACTGGTTGCCACAAATCGCCTCCAGCAATAAGCGCTCGTAGGCATCGGCAATACGATTGTGCTCAAAGGTGTCGGTAAAACTCAGATCCAACGTGGTAGTTTTCAGCTGCATCTGCTGGCCCAAGCCAGGCACTTTATTGAGCATCTGAATTTCTACGCCCTCATCGGGCTGCAGCCGAATAATCAATTTATTCGCGGGCAGCTCGCTTAAGGTCTCATGAAAAATATTATGCGGCTGTGGCTTGAAGCTAATCACCACCTCGGTGCGCTTCTCGGGCATACGTTTGCCGGTGCGCAAATAAAACGGCACCCCCGACCAACGCCAGTTATCAATATGCA
>JALQTK010000142.1 GCA_023260975.1 Pseudidiomarina sp.
CACGCGTGATTCGGGATGAACCCGGGCAAGATGCACTGCACGATGTAAGGCAACAATTGTTTTACCTGTACCAGCAGAGCCTGCCACGCGAGCAGGGCCATTAAAATCCTTTTCGACGATTTGCCGTTGGGCTGGGTGCAGGAATACAGCCCACTTCTCCCATGGGAAGTCGAGAGCGCGCTCCAATTCATCAACATCAGCCATAACACGGAAACGGCGTTGTGCATCAGGATGTTCAAACGGATCAGTATTAGGGGTTACTACAACAGGGATTTGCGGTTGGCCGCCCGTTGCCAGCTCGAGCAATGCTTCTGCTGCCTCACTAGGTAAATGATCAGCCAATTGCAGTAAACTATCTTCATCCGCATTGCGCACGTCATCCAACCACTCAGGAGGGACGCCGTAGCTCAGGAGCTCTTCGTCAGTAACATGCTCGAACAAAGCGGGTTTGACAGGTTGTGAAGGCTCAGCCGTTATATAGGTAGGTACTACAACCTCTTTAAAAGTCTCACGAATTTCTACTAGTTGAGCCGCGCCAGTTTTCGGGTGTGTTTCTAATTTGCGTTTTTCCGCCCACTGATATGCTTTGTCATGATGATCAACATAGCAAAGTAGGAGACTTGAGTTAGTTTTGTGAACTATCAGCCGTATGTCACGACTTACCCGAATCGACCAGAAGTTTATAT
>JALQTK010000143.1 GCA_023260975.1 Pseudidiomarina sp.
ATGAAACCAGCAATAAATGGTTAAAAGATGAAATGAAAGGTGATAAACCATACATTGATAATTTAGAAAAATTAAAACATTCGATATTAGATCAACAGGCTCAATTAAAAGAATTAGAAGATTTTTCTGGGATCCCAATCAAAAATTTTAAAGAGATTAATCGCCAAATGACCAGAGGTGAATCTCGAGCAAGACGTGCGAAAAGAGAAATGATTGAAGCTAACTTGCGTTTGGTGATATCAATAGCTAAAAAATATACCAACCGTGGCTTGCAATTTTTGGATCTCATTCAAGAAGGTAATATTGGTTTAATGAAAGCAGTTGATAAATTTGAGTATCGAAGAGGTTACAAGTTTTCAACTTATGCGACATGGTGGATTCGACAGGCTATCACTCGTTCTATTGCTGATCAAGCAAGAACCATTCGTATCCCAGTTCATATGATTGAGACCATCAATAAGATGAATCGAATTTCAAGACAAATTTTACAAGCAACAGGCCAAGAACCGGAGCCAGCAGTCTTGGCTGAGAAAATGGAAATGCCTGAAGATAAAATTAGAAAAATTTTAAAAATTTCTAAAGAGCCAATTTCAATGGAAACTCCAATTGGTGATGATGAAGATTCTCACTTAGGTGATTTTATTGAAGATTTGGGCACATTGACTCCAGATGATGCTGC
>JALQTK010000144.1 GCA_023260975.1 Pseudidiomarina sp.
TGCTTACGTGCAAGATCACCGAACTTGCTACCTTGCGCTAACTGTTGCTTTAGGGCGTCCGCTTGTTCGCGGGTTTTAACGAGGATATGAAGCGCATGTGCACGTGCCATCGGTGTCTACCCGTTTATCGCGGTATCGACGCACTGCTTGCAAGCAGACTCGTGTCAATTTCGCCACGAAATGCTTCACAAGCTTGCAGTGTTTGAATAAATAGCTGCTGGTCAGCGGGTGAGATGAGTATAGTGCGATGCTTAGCATAGGCAATTTCTAAACGCTTTAGCGATAATGCCGGGCTAGATAATGGATTATTACTAGGCGTTATGCTGGTAATGCTAGCAAGGCTAATGCGCCAGCGAAACGGACCACTGCGAATCAGCAGCAAGTCATCGTATAGGCGATAATAGGTGCTGGTCATGAGCCAGAGACACAGCCCACCAGTGAGAAGTAGCAAAGCGATTACCCAGCCAACTTGCTGTGCTTCAGGTAGGCGCAGAGACCACAGTGCTGAAGCAAAACATAGCGCGGCCGCGCTGCTCAATAGCAAGCGTAACCAGGTGTCAACTTTTGAGGGAAACTGCTGCATGGATTATTTTGTCCCAAATATTTTATCGCCAGCATCACCTAAGCCGGGCATGATGTAACCGTGTTCATTGAGGTGCGAGTCTAGCCC
>JALQTK010000145.1 GCA_023260975.1 Pseudidiomarina sp.
AAGGGGATAAAGCTCAGCCTCAGGTTGCTGAAAGTAAGATTGAAGAGCCTAAAGAAGCATCTGATAGTGATTCAGTTGAAGAACAGCTAGTCAAAGAGCAGCCAGTTGCCCCTGCCGTTGAGGTTGCCTATACAGTTGAAGTGGCTGAGCCGGTAGAAACAGCAGTATCGGAAGCGCCAGAGGTTGTAGAACCTGTTGAAGTTGCGCCAGTTGTTGAAAATGCCCCTGTAGAGCCAGAGCCAGAGCCAGAGCCAGAGCCAGAGCCAGAGCCAGAGCCAGAGCCAGAGCCAGAGCCAGCACCGCAGGCTCCTGCTAAAAGCTTTTTCGAGCGTATGCGTGAAGGGTTGGGCCGTACGAAGTCGGGCCTAACTGAGCAGATCTCATCGCTCTTCTTAGGTAACCCTGAGATCGATGATGATCTTCTTGAAGAGATCGAAACACTGCTGCTGATGGCGGATATCGGTGTTGAAGCGACCTCTGAAATTATTAAGCGTCTAACAGATCGAGTTGAGCGCAAACAGCTGAACGATGGCGCGGCACTTCAGGCAGCCCTCAAAGCTGAGCTTGCTGAGTTGTTAGAGGCTGTTGACCAGCCACTTGAGATTCCAGCTGATAAGTCACCTACAGTCATTCTGATGGTTGGCGTCAATGGTGTGGGTAAGACAACT
>JALQTK010000146.1 GCA_023260975.1 Pseudidiomarina sp.
GAAGCAAGTAATGCGTATTGTGTTGCTGTATATGTTCGATCAACCAGTAAAGATATAAATGCTACAAATGCAACAGTTGCAAAAGCTGCAGTAATATCGTCAGCAATAACTGCTATTGCAAATAATAATTCAGATTTACCAGTCCATGCTAAGACAGCAAATAATAGATTAGTAATCGCCATTAAACCTCCTGCAAAGAACATAGTTTTTATAGTTCCAGCCCTCATGGCCATTACGCCACCAATTAAAGTAAATACGACAGTTGTGATCCAACCCAATCCTTTTGAATAGATTGCTATTTGTCCTTTTGAAAAGCCTATTTCTTTATAAAATACAATCGACATTCTACCCATGAATGCTTCTCCAATTTTAAACAAAAAGACAAACCCTAAAATTCCTGCAGCTATGGCAAAACCATTTTTTTTAAAGAAGCTAATAATAGGCCCACCAATTGTTCCAGTTATATAGGCAACAAAAGTTGTGATAATATTGTTAGATCCTAGTTTACCTTTAATTAGATTATCAGTTTCCTTTTGCTTTGATTGTCTGTCAGTTTCTACTGGCTCATGAACAAACATTAGGGCAATATTCATTAAAATAATTAGAACACCTAATATTAAAAAAGTTGCTTGCCAGTAATCTTGGATACCAATATTTTCAAAGAACT
>JALQTK010000147.1 GCA_023260975.1 Pseudidiomarina sp.
AGTTATTGGTATAAATTTTTTTCCATTATAAATTTGAAAACTTACCCCTACAAAATCAGGTAAAATTGTAGATTTTCTTGACCAAGTTTTAATAGGAATTTTCTTTGGATCGTCTTTATACTTGTCAACTTTCTTCATCAAGCTTTCTTCAACAAACGGTCCTTTCCAAACTGCTCTAGCCATTACTTAGTATCCTTCCTCTTATTTCTTCTCTTAACTATAAATTTATCTGTTCTCTTATTATCTCGAGTTTTTAAACCTTTAGCAGATTGTCCTGTAGGTGAAACAGGATGTCTTCCTCCAGCAGATTTACCTTCACCACCTCCATGTGGGTGATCAACTGGGTTTTTAACAACACCTCTAGTATGAGGTCTTCTGCCTAACCATCTTGATCTACCTGCTTTTCCAATTTTAATATTTTTTTGATCTGGATTACTTAAAATTCCAATTGTAGCTAAAGCTCTTGAGTCGATTTTTCGAACTTCACCTGAAGCTAATTTTATTAAACTATAGTTTCCATCTAGACCACTAATAGTAACTGATGAACCTGCTGCTCTAGCAATTTTTCCACCACCACCTGGTTGTATCTCAACATTATGTATATTGATACCAACTGGAATGTCTTGTAGTGGCATACAATTACCTACTTTAATTTCTTTTTTAGA
>JALQTK010000148.1 GCA_023260975.1 Pseudidiomarina sp.
CAAGACCAGCCAGTTACAATATATGAAGCTGCTCTTGATAATGCTGCTCAATTTAAAATCGATAAATCTTATGGTGTCTATAAAAGAATGGAAGTTCAAGAAAAACTTCTTGAAAAGATTGCAGCTGCTCTTGATGTAGAGCATGAAGAATTTTTAGAAATGAGAGATTACATTGCTGAAGTAAGAGCAAATAATAATTTATATAAAGAATCATTAAAAGCTGATCCAGTATATAATTTTGTTTCTCTTCAAGATGAACTTACAACATATGAAAATAGGCTAGAAGGTGGTATACATGAACTTATCGGACCACGTGAGCTTTCACCAGACGTTCTTTCCAAACCAGAAGTGTAAAGAAGCGTTAGAGATAATAAAAGATTTACATCCTGCAAGATTCGTTAAACGAAATAAAATGGATTATTACAGGGCAACAAGTGAAGAGTTAGATTGTAGTTATAGTGTATCATTAAATGCTTCACTTGGAAAAGAAGCATTACAAAAGCTAACAGATATGGCTCCAACATTTGAAGGAGCAAAGCTTGCAGAAGTTGTAGTAAATAAGTATGAACCTGGTGATTATATGCCAGATCATTTAGATAAAACAACTTATACACATAATGTATTAATTAATCT
>JALQTK010000149.1 GCA_023260975.1 Pseudidiomarina sp.
AAATCCCCTTCTTTCCGTTCTAGTTTTGAAAGATCTTTTTTTTCTGTTTCAAAAAATTCTTTTTGTTTGTAAAAAACATGCCACCCAGAAAGTTGATTCAGCCCGCTGGTTTTTGGCAATGCAATCGCCCTGCGGTTGATTGCAATCAGCCCGCTGGTTGCAATGTATTGATAAAAAACTATTCAACAATTCAGGTCTTTTTATGAATAATCAAGTATTATTTACGTTTACGAATAATCAATGATTGACTATATTTTCTACGTGAACGAGTTAAAGTTCCTAATGCTGGTTTACCCCAAGGTGTATATGGCTGACTTCGTCCAATAGGTGCTCGGCCTTCACCACCACCATGTGGGTGATCTACTGGGTTCATTACGGACCCGCGAACTTCTGGTCTACGACCTAACCAACGTTTTCTACCAGCTTTACCAATTACTAAGTTTTTAGCATCAATATTACCTACTTGACCAACCGTACCCCAACATTTGTTTGGAATTAGTCTTACTTCACCTGATGGTAAACGTAGTGTAACAAAACGACCTTCTTTAGCAATTAATTGAATAACTGTACCCGCAGAACGTGCTAATTGGCCACCTGAACCCGGTTGAAATTCTACATTATGAATTTCTGT
>JALQTK010000014.1:0-28573 GCA_023260975.1 Pseudidiomarina sp.
AGAGCATCGTTATGCGGTGATTGAATTGGGTGCCAACCATCAGGGCGAAATTGCCTACACCACCAGCCTAACCAAACCAGATGTCGCCATTATTAATAATGTTGCCCCCGCTCATGTTGAGGGCTTTGGTAGTGTGCATGGGGTGTTTATTGCCAAAACTGAAATTTTTCAGGGCCTCAGTGCCGACGGTTGGTGTTTCACCCCAGCTGCGTCTGAGTTCGCCCCAGCCTGGCAGCAACAACTGGCTGATCGTAAGCATGTGACTTTTGGCCGCGACAGTACCGACCCAAATACCCTGCATGCCAGCGCCATTCGTTTAGATAGCCGCGGTTGTGCCAGCTTTATTGCGCATGTGCCAGCGCGATTAGCAGCGGGCCAAGCACAGCAGTTGCCGGTGCAACTGAACGTGCCGGGGTTCCACAACGTTGACAATGCTCTGGTAGCGCTCGGTGCTGCCCTTGCTATCGGTTGTGATAGTAACCGTGTGGTGCCGGCTTTAGCGCAATTACAACCGGTGCCTGGGCGCATGAATGTCATCACTCTCAGCCCGCAATTACAGGTCATCGACGATAGCTATAATGCCAACGTCGGCTCAGTGAAAGCTGCCATTGAGGTGCTAGCACAAGCTAAAGGTTTACGCATTATGGCACTTGGTGATATGGCCGAGCTCGGCACTGACGCCGAGCACTATCATCGCCAGGTTGGTGAGCATGCGCGCCAGCAGGGTATTGATCATCTTTATACCCTCGGGTCGCTGAGCCACAGTGCCAGTGCGGTGCTGGCGGCCCCGGCTGGCCAGCATTTTGACAACTTTGATGACTTAGTGGCGCAGCTTATCGCCACGCTGCAGCAAGCCACCCAGCCAGTTACTGTGGTGGTTAAAGGATCACGCAGTGCGCGCATGGAACGGCTCGTTGCCGCGTTACAACACTGGCAAGCGCAACAGCCAGCAGCGGCTCACCATGAGGGGCATCATTCATGTTAGTTTGGCTGGCTGAGTACCTCACCCAATACGCCACGTTTTTCAACGTATTTTCGTATCTCACTATGCGCGCTATTTTGAGCGTACTGACGGCGTTGCTGATCTCATTATTGCTCGGCCCGGCCTTGATTCGCTACCTACAACGCTTACAAATTGGTCAAGCCGTGCGTGATGACGGCCCGCAATCGCATTTAAGTAAATCAGGCACGCCGACCATGGGTGGCGTGTTGATTATTGCCGCCATTAGCATTTCATCGCTGCTGTGGGCCGATTTAAGTAACCGCTATGTGCTGGTTGCCTTGGCCGTACTCGTGGGTTTTGGCTTGGTTGGCTTTGTCGATGACTACCGCAAGGTGGTGCAGAAAAATTCGCGTGGCTTGCCGGCTAAATGGAAATATTTTTGGTCCTCGTTGGTAGCCGCTGGTGCTGCAGTGACCTTGTATGGTTTTGCTAACGTCGGTGCCGAGACGCAATTATTGGTGCCATTTTTCAAAGATGTGATGCCGCAACTTGGGCTGTTTTATGTGGTACTCGCTTACTTCGTCATCATCGGCACCAGCAATGCCGTGAACCTGACTGATGGCCTAGATGGCTTAGCCATTGTACCAACCATTATGGTGGCTGGCGCGCTCGGTATCTTTGCCTATGCCTCAGGTAACGTCAATTTCTCCGCCTACTTAAACATTCCCTATTTGCCGTTGTCGGGCGAGCTACTGGTGTTCTGCACCGCTATTTGCGGCGCCGGCTTGGGGTTTTTGTGGTTTAACACCTATCCGGCCCAAGTCTTTATGGGCGATGTCGGCGCTTTAGCCTTAGGTGCGGCGCTCGGCGTGGTTGCGGTGATGGTGCGGCAAGAGTTGGTGTTGTTCATCATGGGCGGGGTGTTTGTGATGGAAACTCTATCGGTGATGTTGCAAGTCGGTAGTTATAAATTGCGTGGTAAACGCATTTTTCGCATGGCTCCGATTCATCATCATTACGAATTGAAAGGCTGGCCCGAGCCACGGGTGATTGTAAGGTTTTGGATTTTGTCGTTGGTGTTTGTCTTAATCGGTTTGGCAACCTTGAAACTTCGTTAACAGAGAGCGACGGTATTAATGTCTGATTTGGTAAATATCACACACTATAACAGCATTGCGGTGGTTGGCCTTGGCCAGACCGGGCTGTCCTGTGTGCGTTATTTGCTGAGCCGTGGTATTCGCCCGCTGGTCTTTGATAGCCGCGCCGAGCCACCTGGGCGCGCTGCACTACAGCAACTCGATAGCAGCATTGAATTGCGCTGCGGTGAGTTTACCGCAACCACCTTTGTTGGCATCGAGGCATTAATTGTCAGCCCTGGTATTGATCCTGCTATCGAGGCCATTCAGTGCAGCAAAGCTGCCGGTGCGGCGATATTCGGTGACATTGATTTATTTGCCGCTGAAGTATCGCAGCCGATTATTGGTATCACCGGGTCCAATGGTAAATCCACCGTCACCCGACTGACCGGCGAGTTACTTGCCGCTGCCGGCTTGAAGGTCGCCGTGGGCGGAAATATTGGTGTGCCAGCGCTCGATTTATTAGCCCAAGAGGCCGATGTGTACGTGCTCGAGTTATCCAGTTTTCAACTCGATCTATGCCAAAAAATTCCCTTACGTGCCGCCACTATTTTAAATCTTAGCGCTGATCATCTTGATCGCTACGGCAGCATGGCGGCTTACAGCGCCTCAAAGCAACGTATTTATCGCCATGCTGAGATGGCCATATACAATCGTGACGATAGCAGCAGCCAACCACAGCAACTTGCCACCGCGCAGCAATTAAGCTTCGGTAGTGATGACAGCAGTGCAGCTGCACCAGCACTATTTGGTATTGACCGTCAGCAACCACACTGGTCGATTAGTTTTGCCGCTAAGCCGCTATTAGGCGCCGATGAATTGGCGCTCACTGGCCTGCATAATTTACTCAATGTACAGGCGGCGCTGGCCTTAGTGCATGCACTTGGGGTTGATATTCAGCGCTGCTTGACTGCGGCGCGCAGCTTTCAGGCGTTGCCGCATCGTTGCCAGCTAGTCGGTGAGTGGCAGGGGGTACGCTGGGTGAACGACTCCAAAGCGACCAATATTGGTGCTGCCGAAGCGGCTATTCACGGCGTGCGAGCGCTGGTGCCCGGGCAGCTGATTGTGCTCGCTGGTGGCGATGGTAAAGGGCAAGATTTCAGTCAGTTCAGCAGTGCCTTAAAGCAGGTCGATACGCTGATTGTCTTTGGCCAAGATGCTGCGCGAATTGCGCCATTCCATCACCATGTCATGGCGGTTGATAATTTGCAGCAAGCGGTTACTCAGGCCCACCAATTAGCCAGCGCGGGTAGTATGGTGTTGCTCTCGCCGGCCTGCGCCAGTTTAGACCAATTCCGCAATTACGAGCAACGCGGTGAGCAGTTTGTCGCTGCTGTGGAGGCCTGTTATGGCGCATGAACAGCAGCTCGAACTCGGTATTCAAACACCCACGGCGGCACAATCGCCATGGCTGCGCTTACGCGACTATTGGTGGCCGGCGCCGACCTTATTGTATGACCGGGTTATGCTGTGGTTGAGTTTAGCGTTACTGGGTTTCAGTTTGATCATGGTCACCTCGGCGAGTTTTCCGGTCGGCGAGCGGCTTACCGATAATCCCTTTTATTTTATGATCCGCCATAGTTTGTATTTGCTGCTGGGCCTTGGTTTATTGGCGATTACCGTGCAAGTGCCGATGCAATGGTGGTACCGCGCCAGTGGCTACTTGTTGCTCGGTGCTATTGGCGGGCTGCTGGTGGTATTGCTTATTGGCCACGAAGTGAATGGCGCCAAACGCTGGCTCAAATTTGGCCCGTTAACACTGCAGGCCGCTGAAATCGCCAAACTTTGTTTCGTGGTCTATATGGCCAGCTACCTAACGCGTCGCTTTGATCAGGTGCAAGAGAATCTGCAGGGCTTTTTGAAGCCGTTATTTGTGTTCCTGGTATTCGCCGCTTTATTGTTGCTGCAACCAGACTTTGGTTCGATGGTGGTGATGGTTTGTATTGTCACCGGTATGCTGTTTTTGGCCGGTGCGCGGTTATGGCAGTTTTTTGCCTTGCTGATGGGCTTTGCCCTGTTATTGACCTTGTTGATTATCAAAGAGCCGTATCGCATGCGCCGCGTGGTGTCATTCTTAGACCCATGGCAAGACCCGTTTGGTAGTGGCTACCAACTTACCCAAAGTCTGATGGCATTTGGTCGTGGCCATTGGTTTGGTGAAGGCTTAGGCAACAGTATTCAAAAACTACAATATCTACCCGAAGCGCATACCGATTTTATTATGGCTGTGGTCGGTGAAGAGCTCGGCTTTAGCGGTATTTTAATGGTGTTAATTGTGGTCTTTGCGATAATCTTTCGGGCTATGCAGTTAGGTCGTAAAAGCTTACATCAGGGCCAGCAATTCAACGGCTTTATCGCCTATGGCGTGGCTATTTGGTTCGCCTTTCAGGCGATGGTAAATATTGGCGCTGCCGCAGGTTTATTGCCGACCAAAGGCTTAACCCTGCCGCTGATTAGTTATGGTGGCACCAGCTTGTTGATTAGCTGCATTACCGTGGGCTTGCTGCTGCGGGTCGATTATGAACTGCGCCTTGCCACCATGCGGGTTGCCCCACTCAGTCAGGGAGGGCGGTCATGAAGCGTATCTTGATTGCTGCCGCCGGCACCGGTGGTCACGTGTTCCCCGCCTTGGCGGTAGCTGAGCAACTACGCAGTGATGGCTGGCAGGTCGTCTGGCTTGGCAGCGATGAAGGGCGGTTGGAATCGCGGGTGGTCCCAGCGGCTGGTTTTGAATTACATAGCATTACCATGCAGGGCGTGCGTGGCCATGGCCTGGTGCGAAAATTACTGTTACCGCTGCGGTTAATCAAAGCGTTTTGGCAGTGCCGCAGGATCCTGCGTCAACAGCGTATCCAACTGGTGCTCACTTTTGGTGGATACGTCTGTGCACCGGCCGGTCTAGCTGCAAAATGGTGTGCGCTACCGTTGCTGGTGCATGAGCAAAACGCCGTGGTTGGCTTGACCAATAAATTATTAGCGCGCTTGGCCAATCACGTCATGCTCGGTTTTGCCGCAGCGCAAAAACAATTACCACAGGCCGAAGTAACTGGTAATCCGTTACGCGCCGAATGGTCTGCGCCCGCGCCAGCAGCCGCTAACGCAGTGCCACACCTGTTGGTGGTTGGTGGCAGCTTAGGTGCCAGGGCGCTGAATCAGGCCCTGCCGCAAGCGTTAGCCCAGTTAAGCGGTGCCGCTGCCGCGGCCAAGTTGCCCCTCACTGTGCTGCATCAATGCGGTAAAGACCAAGTACAGCAGCTGCGCAGTGCTTATGCCAAGGCAGCTGTTGAGCAGGTTGAAGTAGTCGAATTTATTGATGCCATGCATAGCGCTTACGCTGCCGCCGATGTGGTAATTTGCCGCGCTGGTGCGTTGACTATAGCCGAGTTGGCAGTGCTTGGTCGGCCAGCAATTTTGGTGCCGTTACCGCATGCCGTCGATGATCATCAAACCGCCAATGCCAACACCTTAGTGGCCGCTGGCGCAGCGTATCTGTTACCACAAGCCGAACTGCTGCAGATCCAGCCGTTAGTGCAGTTACTGCAACAGCTGCTTGGTGATGCCGACCAGCGCGCCCTGATGCGCGCCAATGCTGCTGGGGTGGCGCGAGCTGATGCGACCGCCGCGGTAGTGAAGCAATGTCAACACTGGGTGAGCCCAGCAGCAACTAAAACAGGCGCACGTTTATGACTGAAAAAACCACCCCATTCACTGTGGTAAGCATACCGGAGATGCGGCGGGTACGGCGTATCCACTTTGTCGGTATCGGCGGTGCGGGCATGGGTGGTATTGCCGAAGTGCTGCTCAACCAAGGTTATCAAATTAGTGGCTCAGATCTGGCCGAAAATACCAATACCGAGCGTCTACGGGCCTTTGGTGCGGACATTTTCATCGGCCACCAAGCCAGTAATGTGAGTACAGCCGATGTGATTGTGGTGTCGTCAGCGATCAAAGCCGATAACCCTGAATTAGTAGCGGCCGCCGAGCAATTTATTCCGTTAGTGCGGCGCGCCGAAATGCTCGCCGAACTGATGCGTTTTCGCCATGGTGTGGCAATCGCCGGTACCCATGGCAAAACCACCACCACCTCACTGATTGCCAGTATTTTCGCCGAAGCCGAGTTGGACCCAACCTTTGTGATTGGCGGCTTATTGAATAGCGCGGGCACTAATGCTCGGCTCGGTACCAGTAAATATTTGATTGCCGAGGCGGATGAATCGGATGCCTCGTTTTTGCACTTACAACCGATGGTATCGGTGGTCACCAACATTGAAGCCGACCATATGGATACCTACGGCGGTGACTTTAATAAGTTACTCGATACCTATATTGATTTCTTACACAACTTACCATTCTACGGTTTGGCGGTGATGTGTATCGATGACCCAGTGATCGCCAGCATCCTGCCACGGGTAGGCCGGCAATTAATTAGTTATGGTTTTAGTGCCGATGCCGATGTGCGCGCCAGTGATTATCAGCAACGTGGCGGCCACAGCGAGTTTGTGCTGCACCGCAAACAGCGCGAGCCACTGCGTCTGCAGTTGAACTTGCCGGGCCGGCATAATGTGTTGAATGCCTTGGCAGCAATTGCCGTGGCGACCGACGAAGGTATCGGCGATGACGCGATAATTCAGGCGCTGAGTAAATTCGGTGGTATTGGTCGGCGCTTCTCGGTGCTTGGCCAGTTTGCCTTAAGCTCCGATCAGGCTGCGCCAGAGCAGCAGGTCATGCTGATTGATGACTACGGCCATCACCCTTCAGAGGTTGCAGCAACAATTGCTGCGGCTCGCGCAGGCTGGCCAGAACGCCGTTTAGTGATGGCCTTTCAGCCCCATCGTTACTCACGCACGCGTGATTTGTACGATGATTTTGTGCAGGTACTGAGCCAAGTTGATGTGTTGTTGCTACTGGATGTTTACAGCGCTGGTGAAGCGCCAATTAGCGGCGCCGATAGCCGCTCACTGGCACGCTCGTTGCGTTTGCGTGGGCAAATGGAGCCGATTTATGTCGGCAGTCATGACGAGTTATTTGTGGTCCTCGCTGATCTGCTGCAAGCCGGCGATATGCTGTTTGCGCAGGGCGCTGGTACCATTGGCGCGCTGGCCAAAGAACTTGCCCAGACTCAGTTACAAGCCAGTGTGTTACGCGCGCCACGGGCGCCACAGCGCGGAGGTCACTGATGTCAGCGTTGGGTAAAGTAGCGGTGTTATTCGGTGGCAGTTCGGCTGAGCGTGAGGTGTCGTTGCGCTCGGGTACCGCGGTGTTGCAAGCGCTACAAGCCGAAGGTATTGATGCCCATGGCTTTGATCCGGCTGAGCGCGAACTCTATGCGTTGCGCGATGAGGGCTTCGACCGCGCGTTTATTGTTTTGCATGGTCGTGGTGGTGAGGACGGCAGCATTCAGGGAGCACTCGATTATTTGGCTATTCCCTATACCGGTAGTGGCGTATTGGCTTGCGCGTTGGCGATGGATAAAGTCAAGACCAAGCAAATTTGGCAAGCCTGTGGTTTGCCGATTGCCGCTAGTCGGGTGGTGCGCCGCGGTGATGATTTCGATGCCGCCGAACTATTACGCAGCTTAACCGGCAAAGTCATGGTCAAGCCAGCGCAAGAGGGCTCCAGCATAGGTATGGCCTCAGCGTCGACCGCAGAACAACTGAGCGCAGCGATAGCGCTGGCCCATCAGTATGATGAGGAAGCCTTGGTAGAAGCCTGGCTGGTTGGCCCGGAGTACACGGTGGCGATTGTTGGTGAGCGGGTGCTGCCGTCGATTCGACTGCAAACCAGCCACGAATTTTATGATTATGCGGCTAAGTATCAGGCAACTGATACCCAGTATCATTGCCCTGCAGGGTTGTCGCCGCAAGCTGAACAAGCCATTCAAGCACTAGCCTATCAGGCGTTTCGTGCGCTTGGCGCCAAAGGCTGGGGGCGGATTGACCTGATGTGTGACAGTGCCGGCGAGTTTCGCTTGCTCGAAGCCAACTTAGTGCCTGGCATGACCGCCAAGAGTTTGGTGCCGATGGCGGCGCGCGCTGGTGGTATGGATTTTGCCCAACTGGTGCAGGCAATTTTGGCCTTGAGCGACGGTTGATATGCAAGCAGTGCGGTGGCAATTTTGGCTCGGTTTTGGCTTTTTTGTCAGCGTGCTGGTAGGAACCGCGCTGGCTATGCACCAGCTGTATCAGGTGGCGATGGATGCCAACCAAGTGCCACTGCGGCGGTTACTGGTGCAAGGTGAGTTGCGTTACACCACCAGCGCCGAGGTACGTGAGGCGCTCGTGCAGCAGCCGTTGGGAAGTTTTTTCTCGGCCGATGTTGATAGCATTCGTGCTCAGGTTGAGCGGTTGGCGTGGGTAAACCGCGCCTCAATACGCAAAGAATGGCCCGATTTATTGCGCGTTTTTGTGGTCGAACAGCAACCGCTCGCGCATTGGAATCAGTCGTATCGTGAGCAGGCGCTGGTGAATACCGAAGCGCAAGTGTTTGAAGCCGATATCAGTGTGCTCAGTGAGTCACTGCCGCGCTTGCAGGGGCCGGAAACTGCGGTGGTGGAAACCGTCGAGCAGTTTCGTAGTGTGCAACAGTTGTTGCAGCTCAATGGCCATGAAGTGATTGAATTGCGCCTGAGTGAGCGCTTCGCCGTGGACGTGGTGTTGCAGTCAGGCTTGCAATTGCGGTTAGGCCGCGAGGCATTGCTGGAGCGGGTTCAGCGCTTTATTGATTTGTATCCGCAGTTGAGCAGTCATCAGCAGCAGCCGATTGAGTATGTGGATTTGCGCTATGACACCGGTGTTGCGGTGAGCTGGCGCACACCAACTAAACCTAAGTAGAGAGTGAATGCATGTCTAAAGCAGCAGAACGGAATATGGTGGTCGGCCTTGATATTGGCACCAGTAAAGTGGTTGCGCTGATTGGTGAGGTGATTGCCGGCGGTGAAATTAGCGTCATTGGTGTTGGCGCGGCAACCGCGCGTGGCATGGACAAGGGTGGC
Organism: Pseudidiomarina sp.; assembly: GCA_023260975.1. GTDB lineage: Bacteria > Pseudomonadota > Gammaproteobacteria > Enterobacterales > Alteromonadaceae > Pseudidiomarina. Next base: position 9,071 of record JALQTK010000014.1, read on the forward strand.
GTCAACGACCTGAATTTAGTGGTGCAATCAATCCAGCGTGCGGTGGAAGAGGCTGAACTCATGGGCGACTGCCGGGTTGCCTCGGTGTATCTGAACATTTCTGGGCGGCATATCGCCTGCCAGAACGAAAGTGGCATGGTGCCGATCAATGAAGCTGAAGTCACCCAAGACGACGTCGATAGTGTGATTCATGCTGCTAGAGCGGTACCGATTGCCCAAGAACGGCGCATTTTGCATGTGTTGGCACAAGAATATGTGATTGATTCACAAGAAAGTATTAAGAGCCCGATTGGTATGTCCGGAGTGCGCATGGAAGCCAAAGTGCACATTATTACCTGTGCCAATGACATGGCCAAAAATATTACCAAGGCGGTTGAGCGTTGCGGTCTCAGCGTTGACCGCTTGATTTTCTCGGCGCTTGCGTCGAGTTATGCGGTGCTCACCCCCGATGAGAAAGATTTAGGGGTGGCGTTAGTCGATATGGGTGCTGGCACCATTGATATCTGTATTTATACCCATGGCGTGTTGCGCCATACCGCAGTGATTCCGGCGGCGGGCAATCAGGTGACTAATGATATCGCCAAGATCTTCCGCACCCCGCTGAATCATGCCGAAGAAATTAAAACCAAATATGCTTGTGCCTTGCGTGAGCTGGTTAGCAAAGATGACAACATTGAAGTGCCATCGGTTGGCGGCCGACCATCGCGCATTATGCAGCGACATATTCTCGCCGAGGTGGTGGAACCGCGTTACCAAGAGCTGTTTGAAATGGTGCGCGATGAGATTGTCAACAGTGGCTTTGATGAGCAAATTGCTGCCGGCATTGTGTTAACCGGTGGCTGCCCATTAATGGAAGGTGCCATTGAGTTTGCCGAAGCAATTTTTCAAATGCCAGTGCGCCTCGGCGCGCCGCTCGGCATGCAGGGTTTAAGTGATTATGTGCAAGAGCCGACCTACGCGACCGCGGTGGGTTTATTGCGCTATGGTCAAGAAGATGTACAAAGCCGTCAAAAAGATGCCGAACAAGCCAATGCAATGGGTGCTTGGAAGCGCATAAGTGGATGGTTTAAAGGTGAATTTTAACTTCAACGGTCATAACAAAAGTAGTACACTAAGCAGGTAACTAGGAGAATATTATGTCTGACGATCAGAACATCCCAAACGTCTTTCAGATTTTAGACGATTTTGACACCGATGCAGTCATTAAAGTGATTGGTGTAGGTGGTGGCGGCGGTAACGCTATCAAACATATGATTCGGCAGAATATCGAAGGCGTTGAGTTCGTGGCAGCCAACACCGATGCGCAGTCATTGCGTGCCTTCGACGCTCACACCACCATTCAATTGGGCGCTGATGTGACCAAAGGCTTAGGTGCTGGTGCGAATCCAGAAATTGGTCGTCAAGCCGCTGAAGAAGTGCGCGAAGAAATCAAGCGTAAGATTGAAGGCGCTGACATGATCTTTATCGCTGCAGGCATGGGTGGTGGTACCGGTACCGGTGCGGCACCAGTGGTCGCTGAAATTGCCCGTGAACTGGGTATTTTGACGGTGGCGGTAGTAACCAAGCCATTCCCATTCGAAGGTAAAAAGCGGATGGCTTATGCCGATGAGGGCATTAAGCAATTGAGCCGTTACGTTGACTCACTGATCACGGTGCCGAACGAGAAGCTCCTGAAGGTACTGGGCAAGGGTACCTCGCTGTTAGATGCCTTTGGCGCCGCCAACGATGTGTTATTGGGCGCGGTACAAGGTATTGCCGAGCTGATCACCAAAACTGGCCTGATTAACGTTGACTTCGCCGACGTGCGTACGGTGATGCGTGAAATGGGCACAGCGATGATGGGTACCGGTATTGCGCGTGGTGAAGATCGCGCTCAAGAAGCCGCTGAAATGGCGATTAACAGCCCATTATTGGAAGATATCGATCTATCCGGTGCGCGTGGCGTATTAGTTAATATTACCGCCGGCATGGATATGAGCATCGAAGAGTTTGAGACCGTCGGTAACATCGTTAAGGCCTTCGCTTCAGAGAATGCCACAGTGATTGTTGGTACCGTCATTGATACCGAAATGTCGGAAGAACTGCGGGTTACTGTGGTTGCCACCGGCATCGGTGCTGAACGTAAGCCAGAAATCAGTGTGGTCAGTGCTAGCTCTGCCAGCAGCGCGGGCTTGCGCAGTGGTGGCTATAACCGCGGTTATGATGGCGCTGCCACGGCACGTAAAATGGTCGAACAGCCATTACTTGACGATGAGCAAGACGAGCCTGAACTGGTTGCTGCACCGAAAGAATCCGCACCAGCAAGTGGCCTTGATTACCTGGACATTCCAGCGTTCTTGCGCCGTCAAGCGGACTAGTGGTAAGACCTGTTATTGTGGTTTTGCCGATTTTTGGCTAAACTATTGCGCCTTTTGCTGGTCAGAAGACTTGTAAGAAGAGAAGCGACGATGATTAAACAACGTACAATTAAACAGCCTATTGCAACCACTGGTGTGGGTTTGCATAAAGGCAACAAGGTTCAGCTCACGCTGCGTCCGGCGCCGGTTAATACTGGCCTGGTGTTTCGTCGTGTTGATCTGAGCCCAGCCGTTGACATCCCGGCTAGCCCCGAGCTAGTCAAAGATGTGCGGCTCTGTACCTGTCTTATCAACGACGATAACGTGCGCGTATCAACCGTTGAGCATTTGCTCGCCGCGTTGGCCGCCATGGGTATCGATAATCTCATTATTGAAGTCGACAGCCATGAAATCCCGATCATGGATGGCAGCTCGCACCCATTTATTTACCTGCTTCAGAGCGCAGGGATTGAAGAGCAAAAGGCGGCCAAGAAATTTATCCGCATTAAACAACCGGTACGCGTTGAAGACGGTGATAAATGGGCCGAGTTACTGCCCCATGATGGTGGTTTCCAGATTGATTTTGCCATCGACTTTGACCATCCGGCGATTGCCGATACCAATCAAGCGATGCGCCTTGATTTCAATACCAATAGCTTTGTGAAGTTGATTAGTCGCGCCCGTACCTTCGGTTTTATGAAGGATATTGAGCAACTGCGCGCCCACAACTTGGCGCTCGGTGGCAGCTTTGACAATGCTGTGGTGCTCGATGAGTTCCGCATTCTCAATAGTGAAGGGTTGCGCTACGAAGATGAATTCGTCAAGCACAAGATCCTCGATGCCATTGGTGATTTATATATGTGTGGCCACGCCTTGTTGGGTGAGCTGCGCGCCTATAAGTCAGGGCATGCGGTCAATAATTTGTTGATCCGTGCGGTGCTCGAGAACCAACATGCGTGGGAGTTCGTCACCTTTGAGGAAGCTAAAGCGAAATCACCGATTGCCTTCGGTAACAGCATTCCAGCGCGGGCGCTATAAGCCCTCGCTGCGCTGATATTTATCGGCTAAAGCGAGCAGTTGTGAGCGCAATGGCTCCTCACAGAGGAGTGCTTGTTGTCGTAAGGTGTTGACTGTATCGCTTTGTTTTAATTCCGCTTTTTCAATTTTATCGGGCGAATTTAGCGGCTTTGGCTGAATCCGCCAATCGATCGCCTTAATCTCTGTTCTAGCACCATCAGCAAAATGCGTTATAATGCGCCCTTGAACGGTCTTCAAGCGCTGTGCAACAGCAGCTGAAGCAACCTGAATTATGAGCGTATTAGCGCGCACATTGAGCACCTGCACATGGCTGCGTAACGGCGCCAACTGCAGCTCAGTCAAGGCCGCACCGATGCACTGTTGCCAGTGCGCATGCTGCTCGCTAAAGTCAGCAAAATGACGCAATTGCTGAGCAGTCATGAGCTGTTGTGGGTTTTTTAGCCGATTACGTGCCATGTTGCCGAGTCATCAAGTTATTAACGCGTTTCACTACGAGAGAGTACATGAGTTTATCAGTCTTCTATCGCGGCACCAAAGTTAAATTCGGCCTGCGCTTTACCCGCCGGCGTTTGGTCTCGCTGGTGGGGTTAACAGCGCTGGGTGTGGTGGCTGCGAGCAAACCGTGGCAGCCAGCCGTGCTCGACGTTGCCCAGGCGCGTCAGCACATTAGCGCCGAACAACTGGCCTTAGCTGCACAGCAGCAGGTGGTGCGCGAGCTGCGCGACGACACCGAGAAAAAGCTCACCGCGATGACCCTCTACATGGGCGAAATGCAGGCGCAAATGCGCCGCCTTGACGCGCTGGGCCAACGTTTAGCGGCGGTGGCTGAACTCGATAACGGCGAATTTGATTTCAGTCAGCCCAGCGCCAATGCGATGGGCGGACCAGAGGTGGCAATTACTGATGCACCAGCTGCCGATGTCGCCGCGTTAATGAGCTCTATTGATGCCATGCTGGCGCAACTATCCGACAAACAAAAGCAATTAGCGATTCTTGAAGCGGTGATGATGAGTCACACCATCTCAGCCGAGAGTTATATTGCTGGGCGACCGATTAAATCAGGTTGGATGTCATCGCAATATGGTGTGCGCAAGGACCCATTTAATGGTAATCCAGCCATGCACAAAGGTCTCGATTTTGCCAGCTTAGAAGAAAATGCTGGTGTTTATGCTACTGGAGCAGGGGTCGTTACCTGGTCTGGCGAGCGTTTTGGTTACGGAAAGCTAGTGGAAGTAGACCACGGTGGTGGTCTTAAAACCCGCTATGCTCATTGCCAGGAGCTGCTGGTAAAAGAGGGTGATGTGGTCACCCGTGGTCAGCAAATCGCAGTATTGGGAAGTAGCGGTCGTTCCACTGGCCCGCACGTCCATTACGAAGTACTGCGTAATAATAAGCAGATCGATCCGTATAAATATGTCTACCGTGAAGCGAATTAAGCAGCGCTCACGCTTCGAACAATAGGACGTAAATTTCACATGGTTGGTAGTCTATTCCGTAAGTTATTCGGCAGCCGTAACGATCGTATTTTAAAAGGTCTACAACGCCACGTTATCGCCATTAATGCACTCGAGGCAGAATTTCAAGCACTCAGCGATGAACAACTAAAGGCTAAAACGGCAGAGTTCAAGCAACGCGTTGAAGCCGGTGCTAGTGTCGATAGTTTATTAGTTGAGGCGTTTGCTACCGTGCGCGAAGCCAGCGTACGCGTGTTTAACATGCGTCATTTCGATGTGCAGTTAATTGGTGGCATGATCTTAAACGATAACCGCATTGCTGAAATGCGTACCGGTGAAGGTAAAACCTTAACCGCTACCTTGGCCGCTTACCTCAACGCGCTCAGTGGTAAAGGTGTGCATATTGTCACCGTCAACGATTACTTAGCGCGCCGTGATGCTGAAACCAATCGGGCACTGTTTGAGTTTTTAGGCTTAACCGTCGCTTTTAATATTCCGGGCTTATCACCAGCCGATAAACGCGCCGCCTACCAAGCCGATATCACCTACGGTACCAACAACGAATTTGGCTTTGATTACTTGCGCGATAACATGGCCTTCAGCCCAGCTGATCGGGTGCAGCGTAGCCTCAACTACGCCATTGTTGACGAAGTCGACTCGATTTTGATTGACGAAGCGCGTACCCCGCTGATTATTTCCGGCGCTGCCGAGGACAGCTCAGCCATGTATCAACGCATGAATGAGATCGTCCCGCTGCTAGTCAAGCAAGATAAAGAAGATACCGAAGAGCAACGCGGTGACGGTGACTTTACCATTGATGAGAAATCACGCTCGTTGCATTTGACTGAAAACGGCCAAGAGCATATTGAAGCGATTTTGCAGGAGCGTGGCATGCTCGCTGAGCATGATTCACTCTATTCGTCAGCCAATATCACCTTATTGCATCACGTTAATGCGGCGTTGCGCGCGCATCACTTGTTCCACCGCGACGTCGACTATATCGTTAAAGACAACCAAATTATTATTGTTGATGAGCATACTGGCCGCACCATGGAAGGCCGGCGTTGGTCGGAAGGCTTGCACCAGGCGATGGAAGCCAAAGAAGGCGTGCCAATTCAGAATGAAAACCAAACGCTGGCATCAATTACCTTCCAGAATTATTTCCGTTTGTATAACAAACTGGCTGGCATGACTGGTACTGCAGATACGGAAGCATTCGAGTTTCGCTCTATTTATGGCCTCGAAACGGTGGTAATTCCAACCAATCGGCCGATGATCCGCGACGACCGTCCTGATTTAATCTTTATCACCGCCGAAGAAAAATACGAAGCCATTGTTGCCGATATTGAGCAATGCCGAAAGCTCCAGCGTCCGGTGCTGGTGGGTACTATTTCTATTGAAAGCTCCGAACTACTGTCAGCCCAGTTAAAGAAGCGCAAGATCCAGCACAATGTGCTCAACGCTAAATTTCATGCCCAAGAGGCTGACATTGTTGCCAACGCCGGTATGCCGGGTGCGGTAACCATTGCCACCAACATGGCTGGTCGCGGTACCGATATTGTGCTCGGTGGTAATTTGCAAGTCGAGCTGGACAAACTCGGTGACGATACCACTGCAGCCCAACGCGAGGCGATTAAGTCGGCCTGGCAAGCGCGTCATGATGCCGTTGTGGCGGCCGGTGGCTTACATATTATTGGTACCGAACGGCATGAATCACGGCGTATTGATAACCAGTTGCGCGGTCGTTCTGGGCGCCAAGGTGACCCCGGTTCATCACGCTTTTATCTATCGCTGGAAGACAGCTTAATGCGTATCTTTGCCTCGGATCGTATGGCCGGCATGATGAAACGCTTGGGTATGCAACGCGGCGAAGCTATTGAACACCCATGGGTTACCCGTGCGATTGAAAATGCGCAGCGCAAAGTTGAGGGGCGTAACTTCGACATTCGCAAGCAACTGCTTGAATATGATGATGTCGCCAACGATCAGCGCCGGGTCATTTATGAGCAGCGCAACGAACTGCTCGACGAAGGGGATATTTCTGAAGCCATTAGTAATATTCGCAATGATGTGATTGAGCGGGTGATTAGCGAGCATATTCCGCCGCAGTCGCTGGAAGAAATGTGGGATGTGGCCGGTCTGGAACAGCGCTTGCGGGCTGATTTCGCGCTAGCACTGCCGTTGCAACAATGGCTCGATGAAGATGATAAGTTGCATGAAGAAACCCTGCGTGAGCGTATTATCGAGCAACTCGAGTTAGCCTATAAAGATAAAGAGTTGCAAGTCGGTGAAGCGACGCTGCGCCAGTTCGAAAAGGCGATTATGCTGCAAAGTCTTGATTCGCATTGGAAAGAGCACTTAGCGGCGATGGACCATTTGCGTCAAGGCATTCATTTACGTAGCTATGCGCAGAAGCAGCCGAAGCAAGAATACAAACGCGAAGCCTTTGAACTGTTTACCGATATGCTCGAAGAGTTGAAGCTCGATGTGGTCAGTATCTTGTGTAAAGTACGCGTTCGTACCGAGCAGGATGTCGAGGCAGTTGAACAACAGCGCCGTGAGCAAGCCGACGCGATACGCCAGCAATTGGAGCATCAGGCAGCTGCTACCAGCGGTGCTAGCAGTGTTGGTGCAGTGCCAGCTGAAGCAGTCAAAGTAGGGCGTAATGACCCGTGCCCATGTGGTTCGGGGAAAAAATTCAAACAATGTCATGGCAGAATCTAAGCGCGTTCATGTTGCCGTCGGCGTGATCGAAAATGCTGACGGCGCGCTATACATCAGTCGCCGCCTTGATCATCTGCATCAAGGTGGTAAATGGGAATTCCCCGGTGGCAAAGTTGAGCCGGGTGAAAGCGTCTATACTGCGCTGTGTCGCGAACTACTCGAAGAGTGTCAAATTCATGTCCACAGTGCCGTGCCATTCACAGTAGTGCAGCATAACTATGCCGATAAGCAAGTGGTGTTGGATGTCTGGCGGGTAACCGCCTACAGTGGTGACATTGGCCAGGCCGAAGGGCAGCAATGGTGTTGGGTGGCGCGGCATGAATTAGCTGCGTATCAGTTCCCGCAGGCCAATAACGCCATTGTTGAGCTACTTATGGGCACAGCGCCAGCTTAAAGCTGACATCGCCATCGTACGAGGCGCGCCCGTTATCTGGCTCGTAGCGTAAAAAGCGAATATTAAAGCGTTGTTTGTGGCCACTGATGACCGGATAAGCAGGTAAGTCCTTACTCACTTCCAAGCGCAGTAAACTCAATGGTTCCGTGCTGTCTTGCAAAAATCCGGCAGGAGCAGTAACGGTTTTTAGTGGCGCTTGGCCACGTAATAATTCCAGCTCTAATACGATGCCATCGAATAAAATCTCAAACTCGTGCCACCAGCGCTGACAGTCAGCATCGCGTTGTTGCTGTGGCAAATGCAGCCAATAGTGCAATTGCGGTAAATCAAAATTACAGGTGCCACCTGGCATCATGAAGCGTTGGCGCATTACACTCAGTAGCCGATCTTGTTTTAAACTGCTGCCGACCCGGCTAATTGGCTGAATAGCAGACCATGCTCGTTGCACTCGTTCTGCTGTGACTGCCAGTTGTTGTTGATTAACGGCGGGGTGCTGGGCCCATTGTTTGAGCTGGGCTTTACGCCGATCTAAATCTTTTTGCACATCGGTGCGCACATCACTGCGCTCACATAAATCGAGAATCGCAAACAAGGCATTAAAGTAGCGCGTATAGTTAATTGCCGATACCGCTGCATGGGGCTGCAATACCGCCAGCAGGTGTTCCAGACGCAGGTAGGTACGTACCCGCTCAAGCAGCGGATATTCATACACAATTGTGGTCGTTTGATAATCGGTCATAGGCTCTATCATAGCGCCAAAACCGCAGGTTGCAATCACTGCAAGGCAAGTGCGCTATAGAGCTGGTGTAATTTCTCGACTTGGGGCGGTAAATCAGCGCTACTTCCGCTGTTATCAAGCACCTCGGTGGCATGCGCCAAACGCTGTTGGCGACTGGCCTGCGCCTGCATAATCGCCTGCACTTGCTGGGGATTTACCTGGTCACGTTCGGCAGTGCGTTGCAGTTGGGTCGCCTCATCGACATCGACCACTAACACCCGCTGACAGAGTTGCTGCAAACCATTTTCAATCAGCAACGGTGCGGACAGCATCACATAGGCCGAGGTTGCGGCGTGTAGCTGTTTGATAATTTCGGCGCGAATAAGCGGGTGAGTGAGCTGATTCAGCCATTGTTTTTCAGTCGGGTTCGCAAAGATATGCGCACGCAGCCACGCTCTATTGAGACTACCATCAGCCTGCAAGGCCACCTCGCCATAGCGTTCACGAACCGCCTGCAGCGCCTGGCTACCGCGCTCAAGCGTATGCCGAGCAATTACATCGGCATCGACCACCACCACCCCACGCTGCTCAAATAGCCGCGTTACTGTGGTTTTGCCGCTACCAATACCACCGGTCACCCCGACAATAAACATCAGCTGAACACCCACTGCCAATACTGCGCTAACAGCATGTCACCCCATAGCAGGGCAACCACTGCCGCGGCAATTAAAAATGGTCCGAACGGAATCGGTTGGCTATGTTTTTGGCGTTGCCAGCGCTGCCAGACAACACCGAGTACCGCGCCACTCAGCGCGGCAACCATGACCACCAATGGCAGCATGCTATAACCTAACCAGGCGCCAAGCGCTGCCAGCAGTTTGAAATCGCCATAGCCCATGCCTTCTTTTCCACTGAGCAATTTGAATAGCCAGTACACGCTCCATAGCGCGCCATAGCCAGCGATCGCGCCAACTACCGCGTGCTCGAGTGGCACTGGGCCGCCGAGCACGGCATACAATAGCCCGAGCCAGAGCAGCAGGTAGGTGAGTTGATCGGGCAACAGCAGGTGGTCAACATCAATAAACAACAAGCAAATCAGTAGCGCTGCAAACAGGCACCACATCAGCAAATCCAGGCTCAGGCCATAATTCCAATACAGCAGGCCAAACACTGCGGCGGTGACGGTTTCTACCAGTGGGTAGCGTGCTGAAATAGCCGTATTACAGTGGCGACAGCGCGCTTGTAGTAGCAGCCAGCTCAGTAGCGGGATGTTGTCATACCAGGCAATCGCATGCTCACAGCTGGGACAATGAGAATTCGGCAAGGCCAAGTTAAAGCGCTCGCTAGGCGCCACGGGTTGGTCAGTGAGGGCGGCACATTGCGCCTGCCATTGCCGTTGCAACATGATCGGCAAGCGCCCAATCACCACATTAAGGAAGCTGCCGACCGCTAGCCCCAGCAACAGCATGAAGCCAGCCAGCCAGGCATTCTGTGTTGAATACAGCACCATCCATTCCATTAACCCACCACCTTGCCGAGACTGAAAATAGGCAGATACATGGCGACAATTAAACCGCCAACCAGCACCCCGATAACCACCATGATCATCGGCTCGAGCAGCGCCGTCAAGTGATCGACTAAATTGTCTACCTGCTGTTCATAGGCAGCGGCCACTTTCGTCAACATCGCCTCCAGGCTACCGGCTTGTTCGCCAATAAATACCAGTTGTATCGCCATGGTTGGAAATAACCCGCTGTTTTGCATGGACACATGAATCGGCATACCGCTATTGACGCTATCGCGCATACTCAGTACCGCGTTGCGATAGCGTGCGTTAGCGGTCGCCGCTGCTGCGCATTCCAATGCTTTCATCAGTGCTACGCCAGCCGCACTGGTGGTGGCCAGCGTGCGGGCAAAACGCGCCACCGCAGCCTGGCGCAAAATAGTGCCAATAATCGGCAGCTGCAATGCCAGGCTATCGATTCGATCGCGCACCGCTGGGTGCTTAGCATAGGCCCGTTTAAACAGCCACAGCGCGCCAATCAATGCGCCAAGCAGCTGCACAAAATTGGCTTCGAGGCGTGCGGCCAGATCAATCACAAACTGCGTTAGCGCCGGTAACTCGGCCTCAAAATCAGCAAATAGGGTAGCAAATTGCGGCACCACATAGATCAGCAACAGGGCGCTAACAGCCACTGCGACAGCAATCACTGCGGCCGGGTAGACCAATGCTTTGTTGATTTTTGCTTGCAGTGCCTGGGCTTTTTCGCGGTAGTCGGCAATGCGCTGGTAACTCGCGTCGAGTGATCCCGATTGTTCACCGGCATCGACTAAATCACAATACAAGCCATCGAATACCTGTGGGTGTTTGCGTAAGCTGCTGGCCAGTGATGTGCCGCCATTAACCTGCGCCGCCAAGGCCAGTATTAAACTGCGTAGACGCTTATGATCGCTGCCTTGCGCCAACAGTTCTAAGCTTTGTAGCAGCGGCAACCCAGCACTGAGCATGGTCGCAAGTTGCCGGGTGAATAGCGCACTATCGCTGGCGTTGATGCGACCTGAGCGCAGGCGCTTGGTGCTGACCCCTGGTGGCTTGCGGCGCAGCATAGCAAAAAACCTAAAGGTTACTGACGCGGTTGGCTTCCAGCAAACTGGTCACCCCCGCTGCCGCGAGCCCGAGCGCCGCTTGGCGTAAAGTCTGCATACCTTGTTGCTGTGCCTGCTTGGCAATTTGCAATGAACTGGCACCGGCCATGATCAATGCTTGCAAGCTAGCGCTGATTGGCATCACCTCGTAAATACCGGTACGGCCTTTATAGCCTTGGTTGCAGTGTTCGCAGCCACCTGCGCTAAACAGCGAGATGTTACTTATGTGGTCAGCACTAAAGCCTTGTTGCTGCAATTGTGTGAGCGGTAGCTGCTGTGCTTGTTTGCACTGCTGACACAAGCGCCGAACCAAGCGCTGGGCGATAATCAAGGTCACTGAGGTGGCAATGTTATAGGCCGGTATGCCCATGTTTAGCAGTCGCGTTAAACTCTCAGCGGCGCAGTTGGTATGCAGCGTCGATAACACCAAATGGCCAGTTTGTGCGGCTTTTATGGCAATTTCTGCGGTCTCGCCATCGCGAATTTCACCCACCATCAGCACATCGGGGTCTTGCCGTAAAAAGGCCCGCAACGCCTCAGCAAAGCTAAAGCCAACTTTTTGATTGATTTGCACTTGGTTAATACCGACCAGGTTGATTTCGACCGGATCTTCAGCACTTGAGATATTCCGCTCAGCGGTGTTGAGCAGATTCAAACCGCTATAAAGTGACAGTGTTTTTCCCGAACCGGTTGGCCCGGTGACTAAAATCATGCCTTGGCTTTTGTACAGTGCCTGCTGGTATTGCTGCTGTTGCAGCGCGGTATAGCCGAGTGCATCCATCGCCAGTAATGCAGCGCTGCTATCGAGAATGCGCAGCACCAATTTTTCGCCGTGCAGGGTAGGCAAGGTCGATAGCCGGACATCGATGGTTTTGTGGGGGCTCACTCGCAACCGCATACGGCCATCTTGCGGCAGCCGTTTTTCGGCAATATCAAGTTGCGCCATAACTTTTAAGCGCGCCGCAATAGCGCTTGACCAGCTCGCTGCTGGGCGGCTCAGTTCCTGCAACACACCATCAATGCGACAGCGCACCCGGTACTGTTGTTCATAGGGCTCGAAGTGCAGATCTGAGGCGCCGCGTTGAATGGCATCACCCATCAGCTTATTCAAATAGCTGACAATCGGTCCATGCTGTTTGCTATCGGCTTCGAGCCCGTGCATCGCCAGCACCATCAGTCAGCTAAGCCGGCGCTGCAGCCATCAACCCGTGACGAGCCATCGGCTTGATAGTCGGAACAGCGGATCAGCCAGGTTAAATTGGCGCCGTTCACGGTTGGAGTTAGCGTCACCGTGATAGCGCTGGCGCTGTCATCGGCAGCGAAGGCATCCAGCGTGGCACTAATCACCCCATTGTTGGCACTGGCTGCGCTCAGCCCGCGCAGCGCTTGGCTCGCAGTAATAGCAGCCGGGATACCGTTGCTGCCGGCCGAGCAGCCGCTTAAGCTACCGCGCCGCTGTTGGCACAGTGCCACCGACAGTTTAAATGACGCCAGCGCAGCGAGCCCGGCCGTCGCTTGCGCGCGTTGGCTGTAATCGCTATAGAGAGGTACCGCGGTAACGGCCAAAATGCCAATGATGGCGATCACCATCATCAATTCAATTAGGGTAAAGCCGCGGGGTAAGCTCGCGCGCATGTCAAATCTCCTGAAAAGCTGAACTGCTGCGGCTACAGCACTCAGCGACCACCTTCCATGTAGTAACAGCGTAAAGCCGTGCGCTCAGTCTGAGCGCTTATTCACCATAGCAAATTGCTGGCAGCGGTCAAACCTCAGCGGGGGTCAATGCGCAGCGACAGATCGATGGCTTGGATGTTTTTGGTGAGCGCGCCAGAGGAAATATAATCAACCCCGGTGGCGGCTAATTCAGCTAACCGTTGTGCGGTAATATTGCCCGATACTTCCAGCTTGGCATGGCCGCGACGCAGCGCCACTGCTTGCTTTATGGCAGCAATAGAAAAATTATCGAGCATAATAATATCGGCCCCAGCATCGAGGGCGAGTTGATATTCGTCCATGGTTTCTACTTCAACTTCGACCGTAACAGCGCCGTTCAACTGGCGCGCTTGGCTTACAGCAGCGGCGATTCCACCACAGGCAATAATATGATTTTCTTTGATCAAATAGGCGTCATATAACCCAACCCGATGGTTGTAGCCACCGCCGCAGGTGACCGCATACTTAAGCGCAGTGCGTAGCCCTGGAATGGTTTTTCGGGTGTCTAATAATTTACTGCTGCTACCGTGCAGCTGCGTTACATAGTGCGCCGTGGTGGTTGCCACCGCCGATAAGGTCTGCAAAAAGTTTAACGCGCTGCGTTCAGCGGTTAAAATATCCCGCGCACAGCCATGCAGGCGTAATAATGTGCTGTTCGCGCTGACCTGCTGACCATCGCTGACCAGCCACTGCCGTTGCACTGCCGAGCCGAGTTGCACAAACACCTCATCCACCCAGGCAGTACCGCACACCACCATGGCTTCGCGGGTGATCAGCGTGGCACTGACCTGTTGCTGCGGCGGAATTAATTGCGCGGTGAGGTCATGAGCACTATTAAGGCCATTGAGATCTTCTGCCAGCGCGCGTTGTACCATGGCAATGCGGTCCTGCTGCAATAATTCAGCAGCAACCCGAGTGGTGTTAGCGGGGTTGGTCATAGCAAAACAATCCTTGCGCTGGAACAGAGGCCGCCATTGTAAACCTCGCAGTGACTTTACCGCAAGGCAGCAAACAGGCTAGGATGAGCGGCTAAATAACACAGGAGAGCGGGCTCATGATCACCGACGGCTACCTCAGTAACGCCATACAGCGCGCCTCACCGCACTGCGACGAGCGCCCCGATCCAGCGGATATTAGCCTGCTGGTGGTGCATGGCATCAGCTTGCCGGCCGGTGAATTTGGTGGGCCGGCGATTGATCAGCTGTTTATGGGCTGTCTGGACACGGTCACCGACCCGCGTTTTCAGTACTTGCATGGGCTGCGGGTATCGGCCCACTGCCTGATTCGGCGCGATGGTGAACTGCTGCAATATGTGCCGTTTCACTTGCGCGCGTGGCATGCAGGCGTGTCGCATTATGCTGGGCGTAAGCGCTGTAATGATTATTCTATTGGCATAGAACTTGAGGGAACCGACCACAGCTCCTACACTGAAAGCCAGTATCAAGCAGTCGCTGCGGTCGCTCAGCAACTGGTAAGGTATTATCCAAAACTGACCGCGCAACGTATAGTAGGCCATCAGCATATTGCGCCAGTGCGCAAAACTGATCCCGGTCCGGCCTTTGATTGGGCTTATTTTTACCAATGTTTTCACCGTAGTTAGGAGTTCGGCCATGTATTTGTTAGCACTATTATTGACCTATGCGTTAGAGCGGACCGTGCAGATTGGCCGCAATTGGCAGTGGCGTCGGGTAATTCTGCGCTGGCAGCATTGGCAATTTGCCCAGCCAAAAATCGCTGAATTTCGGGCTCATGGGCTCGGTCAGATGGTCTGGGCGATTATTCCGGCGTTACTGATTGGCTTACTGCTGGGGCTACTCGGTAATAGCCTCATCAGCTTTATTGTGAGCGTCGCCGGGCTGCTGTTGGCAATTACCTTGCCGAAGGTACGCAGTGCCTATCGCGGTTATTTAGCCGCCGGAATTGTTGATGATCGCGGCGAACGTGATGAGGCGACTATGGCCATGCATGCCCGTACCTTGCGCCATCAAATTGGTCGTGATGAGTCGGCTACGGTTGCTGAAGTGCTGGTGTACATTCATTTGCGTTATTACTTTGCGGTATTTTTATACTTTCTACTGTTTGGTATTACCGGTGCCTTGGTGTATGCCACCTTGCGCGATATGCGCCAACCGCGCACCGCAAGCTGGCGCAGTGTGCACCAAATTATTGATTGGTTACCGACGCGGCTGATGGGCTTTGGCTTTTTGTTAGTCGGTAATTTTAGCCAAGGCTTCCCGATCTGGCTCAGCTCCATTGGTAATCAGCCCCAAGACAATTTTACCGTGGCGAGCCGTTTAGCCGCTGCTGCTGAGCCGTATGCGCGTGCCGATGAGCCGCATGACGCGCAGCAAACCGCCCTCAACACAGTCGCGCTATTAAAGCGTAATATGTTGTTTTTCCTTGTGTTAGTTTCAATTTTGACAATTGTGCACTGGTTACCATAAGAGCTGATTGAAAAAATCCGAGGCTGGATACTTGGGTTTTTAGCAAAGTTCGATTAGACTTACACTCAATTTTGGGTAATTGGTCTGACCAAACTTTAGGGTAAGCGATTTTAAATGACCTTTGAACGTATTCAGCATACTAAACTGTCCGATGTCATCATGGCCCGTATCGAGGCCATGATTGTTGATGGCACCCTAGCGGCCGGGCAACGGCTGCCGGCTGAGCGCGAGTTGGCCCAGCAGTTCTCGGTGTCACGACCGAGTTTGCGTGAAGCGATTCAGAAACTCGAAGCGCGTGGTTTACTTGACCGCCGTCAAGGCGGTGGCACCTATGTATGCGATAACTTGCAACAACGGGTAGCCGAGCCATTATTGCAGCTGCTAACCCAGCACCCAGAATCACAGTTTGATTTACTCGAATTTCGCCATGCGCTCGAAGGTATCTCATCGTATTACGCGGCCTTGCGCGGCACGCCGGCCGATTTGGCGGCGATTGAGGCGGCTTTTGCCGATATTGCCGCTGAGGATCAAGTCGACCGAGCGTTGCACGCGCAGGCTTTAGCCGCGTTTAATCTGCGTATTTGCGAAGCCTCACACAATGTTATTTTGCTGCATCTGGTGCGCAGCATGCAGCCCATTTTATTGCAAAACATCCAACAAAACCTGAGCGATCTGGCCCACAAGCCGGGCATCATTCAGCAATTACATCAGCATCGGGGCCAGATTGTGGCTGCCATTGCCGCCGGTGAGCCGGAGCAAGCACGCGAAGCTTGCCACCAGTTACTGGCGTTTATTGAACATGCGTTGCTCACCTCGAATCGCGAACAGTCGCGTATTCAACGGTCGCTGCGCCGAACTCAGATAGGGTAAGGACTAAGTATGACTGATCACTTACAACACGACATCGATCCACAAGAAACTCGCGAATGGCTCGACGCCCTTGAGGTGGTGTTAGAAGAAGATGGCGCCGAACGCGGCCATTTCTTATTGGAAACACTGATTGAGAAGGCCCGCCGTAGTGGTGCGTTTTTACCTTACACCGCCACCACCGCCTATCTGAATACCATTCCGACCAGCCAAGAGCCAACCGTGCCGGGCGACCATACCATTGAAGCGCGCATTCGTGCAGCGATTCGTTGGAACGCCCTGGCCATGGTATTGCGTGGTTCGAAGAAAGATCTCGAACTCGGTGGCCACATTTCTAGTTTTGCCTCATCAGCGATGCTTTATGATGTCGGTTTCAACCATTTCTTCCGCGCCCCAACTGAGCGCGATGGCGGCGACTTTTTATTTGTGCAAGGTCACGTGTCGCCAGGTATTTATGCACGTGCCTTTTTAGAAGGCCGCATCAGCGAAGAGCAGTTGAATAATTTCCGTCAGGAAGTTGATGGCAGTGGCGTATCATCCTATCCGCACCCCCATTTAATGCCGGATTTCTGGCAGTTCCCAACGGTATCTATGGGCTTGGGCCCAATTCAAGCGATTTACCAGGCGCGCTATCTGAAGTACCTGACTGACCGCGGTATCAAAGATTGCTCGAATCAGCGCGTTTACTGCTTTATGGGCGACGGTGAAGTGGATGAGCCAGAAAGCTTGGGGGCCATTGGTTTGGCCACCCGTGAGGGCTTAGATAACTTAACCTTCGTGATCAACTGTAACTTGCAGCGCCTCGACGGCCCCGTGCGTGGCAATGGCAAAATCATCCAAGAGTTGGAAGGCACCTTCCGCGGTGCGGGCTGGGAAGTGATCAAAGTCATTTGGGGACGCTACTGGGACCCATTGTTGTATCGCGACACCGAAGGCAAGCTGGCGCAAATCATGCAAGACAGTGTGGATGGTGAGTATCAAAACTACAAAGCCAAAGGCGGCGCTTATACCCGTGAATTCTTCTTTGGTAAAACCCCAGAAACTCAGGCCATGGTGGCTAATTTGTCGGATGAAGACATTTGGCGTTTAAACCGCGGCGGTCACGACCCAGTGAAAGTTTATGCAGCCTATCATCGCGCCGTGAACACCAAAGGTCGGCCACAGGTGATTTTGGCCAAAACCGTGAAAGGTTACGGCATGGGTGCTGCAGGTGAAGGCAAGAACATTGCGCACCAAGTCAAGAAAATGGATATGGAAGCCATTAAGCATTTCCGTGATCGCTTTAATATTCCGATTAAAGACAGTGAGTTAGAAAGCATTCCGTTGTACCGCTTCCCAGAAGATAGCGCCGAGTACAAATATATGGTCGAGCGCCGTCAAGCACTCGGCGGTTTCATGCCGGTGCGCCGCCGCAACACCGACGTGGAGCTCGAAATTCCATCACTGAAAGCCTTTGATGCGGTCACCAAAGGCTCAGGCGATCGTGAAATTTCCACCACCATGGCGTTTGTGCGGGTGCTGACCGCGTTGCTCAAAGACAAGAAAATTGGCGAGCGTATCGTGCCAATTATTCCTGACGAAGCACGCACCTTTGGTATGGAAGGGTTGTTCCGTCAAGTTGGTATTTACTCCAGCCAAGGGCAGAAATACCAGCCGCAAGATTCTGATCAAGTCGCCTATTATCGTGAAGATACCAAGGGCCAAGTGCTGCAAGAAGGTATTAATGAATTAGGTGCCATGGCCTCGTGGGTGGCTGCAGCAACCAGCTACAGCACCAACAATGAGCCGATGATCCCGTTTTATATCTACTATTCAATGTTTGGCTTCCAACGCGTTGGCGATTTGGTCTGGGCCGCTGGTGATAGCCAAGCCCGTGGCTTCTTGGTCGGCGGTACCGCGGGTCGCACCACACTCAACGGTGAAGGCTTGCAGCACCAAGACGGCAGCAGCCATATCTTGTTCAATACCGTACCAAACTGTATTACCTACGACCCGACCTTCGGCTACGAAGTGGCGGTGATTGTGCAAGACGGCTTGCGGCGCATGTACGCTGAACAAGAAAACGTGTTTTATTACCTCACCGTAATGAACGAGAACTATGTGCAGCCAGAAATGCCCGAAGGCGTTGAGCAGGGTATTATCAATGGCATGTACTTGCTTGAAACCCATAAAGCCAAAGCCGCTAAGCACGAAGTGCAATTGTTAGGCTCAGGCACCATTTTGCAGCAAGTACGCGTCGCCGCAGCTATTTTAGCTGAGCAGTTTGGTATCACCGCCAAGGTCTACAGTGCCACCTCGTTTAATGAGCTGGCGCGCAATGGCTTAGATGTCGACCGGCATAACATGCTGCACCCCGGCAAGAAGCACAAGAGCGCTTATGTGACTGAGCTATTGGCCGATGCCAAGGGTCCAACCATTGCTGCGACCGATTATATGAAACTGTATGCCGACCAAATTCGGGCTTGGGTACCAACCCCTTATAAGGTGCTCGGTACCGATGGTTTCGGTCGCTCAGACAGCCGCGAAAATCTGCGTCGGCACTTTGAAGTGAATCCGCAGTACATTGTGGTCGCTGCGCTTAGCGAGTTGGCCAAAGCAGGTAGCATCGATGCCAAGGTGGTGGCGAAAGCCATCAGCGATTTCGGCATTGATAGCAACAAACCGAACCCATTGTACGCCTAATCACCCGGAGCGGAGGCCAGCATGGCAAATCGTAAAGAAGTATTCGCCCCTGATGTGGGTGGAACTGTTGAAATCATTGAAGTATTGGTTAGCCCGGGCGATACGCTAAAGGCTGAAGATGCACTATTCACCGTGGAGAGCGATAAAGCCTCGATGGACATTCCAGC
This sequence comes from Pseudidiomarina sp., assembly GCA_023260975.1. Classification (GTDB taxonomy): domain Bacteria; phylum Pseudomonadota; class Gammaproteobacteria; order Enterobacterales; family Alteromonadaceae; genus Pseudidiomarina. Next base: position 28,254 of record JALQTK010000014.1, read on the forward strand.
ACCTTTTGCTGGGGTGGTGGCCGAATTGAAAGTTAAAGTCGGCGATACCATCAACGAGGGTGACTTAATCGCTCTGTTCGAGGCCGCCGAAGCCGCTGCCGTGCCAGCCGCAGCAGCTGAGCCAGCGCCTGCGCCAGTCGCAGCGCCGGCGCCGCAGCCAGCGCCACAGCCAGAGCCAGAGCCAGTAGCAGAGGCCCAACCTGCGGTACCAGCAACTGCCAGCAAAACCATTGAAGTGACAGTGCCGGATATCGGTACCGACGGTGAAGTGGATGTGATTGATGTGTTAGTCAGCGTGGGTGATAGCATTGCTGCCGAAT
>JALQTK010000014.1:28670-31960 GCA_023260975.1 Pseudidiomarina sp.
AGTGCCGGATATCGGTACCGACGGTGAAGTGGATGTGATTGATGTGTTAGTCAGCGTGGGTGATAGCATTGCTGCCGAATCTGGACTGATTACCGTGGAAACCGATAAAGCCACCATGGATGTGCCGAGTTCGCATGCCGGTACAGTGGAATCGGTGGCAGTGAAGAGCGGTGATAAGGTCAAGCAGGGTAGCTTAGTGATCACCCTGAAAATTGCTGCCGAAGCCACTGCACCAGCCGCTACGGCACAACCTGTTAGCCAGACTGCGGCAGAGAGTGCGAGCGAGACGGTGACAGCGACTGCGGCCGAAACAGCCAGCAGCCAGCCAGTCGCCAGCGAAAACCGTAAGCAACCGCCGGTGCCCGATCACCCACTCGATCGCAAGGCCAGAAGTGCCGAGGGCATGGCCTACGCCTCACCAGCAGTGCGCCGTTTAGCGCGCGAGTTTGGCGTTGATCTGCAGCAAGTGAGCGGCAGTGGGCGTAAGCAACGGATTATGAAAGAAGACGTGCAAGAGTTCGTTAAATACGAGCTATCGCGGCCCAAAGCAACCGCCGGCAGCACCACCAGTCAAGGCGGTGGTGGCTTACAGGTGATCGCTCAGCCGAAAGTCGACTTCAGTAAGTTTGGTGACATTGAGCAGGTGCCACTGACGCGTATTCAGAAGATTTCCGGGCCTAATCTGCATCGTAACTGGGTGACTATTCCGCATGTCACGCAATTTGACGAAGCCGATATTACTGAGCTGGAAGCCTTCCGTAAGCAGGAAAACGAGCTGCAAGCGAAGCAAAAAAATGGCATTAAGATCACCCCGCTGGTGTTCATCATGAAAGCCGCAGCGAAAGCATTGCGCGCCTATCCGGTGTTCAATTCGTCACTAGCTGACGATGGCGAGAGCTTGATCATGAAGCACTATGTGCATATTGGTATTGCCGTGGATACCCCCAATGGCTTGGTGGTACCGGTGATCCGTGATGTCGATAAAAAAGGCATTTACCAACTCTCAGAAGAATTAGCCGAGATCAGCGCCAAGGCGCGTGATGGCAAACTCAAAGCCACCGATATGCAAGGCGGCTGCTTCTCGATCTCCAGCTTAGGTGGTATTGGCGGCACTGCATTTACGCCAATCGTTAATGCCCCCGAAGTGGCTATTCTGGGTGTTTCCAAGAGCGATATGAAACCGCATTGGAACGGCAAGGAGTTTGTGCCACGGTTGATGTTGCCGCTGAGTTTGTCATACGACCACCGGGTCATTGATGGCGCCTTAGCAGCGCGTTTCAGCGTGTATTTGAGCGCGGTACTGAGTGATATTCGTAAATTAGTGTTGTAAGCGAAATTCAGACTAAAGTTGACGGTTGCGAGGGTAAACAATCCACGCTGGGGCTGCTATAATGCGCCCCATGTTTGGCAGCCAATAACTGGTAGCAACCTACTTAACCTAATGCATTGATAAGGAAAAAGGTCGTCATGAGCAATCAAGTGAATACCCAAGTGGTGATTATAGGCGGTGGCCCAGGCGGCTATTCAGCTGCTTTCCGTGCTGCTGATTTAGGCTTAGAAGCGGTTATTGTTGAGCGCTACAACGTGCTCGGCGGGGTCTGCTTAAACGTTGGCTGCATTCCATCAAAAGCCTTGTTGCACCTGGCCAAGCATATTGAAGATGCCAAGCACATGGGCGCTGAAGGGGTGGAGTTTGCGGCACCGAAAATCAACCTCGACAAAATTCGTCAGCATAAAGATGAAAAAGTCATTGCTACCCTGACCGGCGGCTTAGCGCAAATGGCGAAAATGCGTAAAGTGCAGGTAGTCACCGGTAATGGCCAGTTCGTTAGCGACAAGCAACTGAAAGTGACCGATAAAGACGGCAAAGAGACCCTAGTGAATTTCGAGCATGCCATTATTGCAGCCGGTTCACAGTCGATTAAACTGCCATTTGTACCGCACGAAGACGAGCGCATTTGGGACTCAACCGCAGCGCTTGAGTTGCGTTTTATTCCAAAGCGCATGCTGATTTTAGGTGGTGGCATTATTGGTCTGGAAATGGGTACCGTGTACAGCGCATTGGGTGCCAAGGTTGACGTGGTCGAAATGACCGACCAGCTGATCCCACCGGCTGATAAAGACATCATGAAAGCTTACATGAAGATGATCAAAGCGAAGTTTGACAACATCATGTTGAGCACCAAAGCCGCCAAAGTTGAAGCCAAGAAAGATGGCATTTATGTCACCTTCGAAGGTGAGCAAGCACCGAAAGAACCGGTCAAATATGATGCCGTACTGGTTGCCGTTGGGCGCTCGCCAAATGGTAATAAACTGGCTGCCGAGAAGGCCGGTGTGAAGGTTACCGATCGTGGCTTCATTGAAGTCGACAAGCAATTACGTACGAATGTCAGCAACATTTTTGCCATTGGTGATCTGATTGGCCAGCCAATGCTGGCGCACAAAGCAGTGCATGAAGGCCACGTAGCGGCCGAAGTCATTGCTGGCAAGAAACACTATTTCGACCCGAAAGTCATTCCATCCATTGCCTATACCGACCCTGAATTAGCTTGGGCTGGCCTCACCGAGAAAGAAGCCAAGGCACAAGGCATTGAGTATGAAGTGGCGGTATTCCCATGGTCGGCTTCTGGTCGTGCTATTGCACAAGGTGCCACTGACGGCATGACCAAGTTATTATTCGACAAGAACCATCGTATTATCGGTGGCGCGATGGTTGGTCCAAGTGCCGGTGAATTGCTTGGCGAAGTATGTTTAGCGATTGAAATGGGCTGTGATGCCGAAGATATCGCCTTAACCGTGCATGCGCACCCCACCTTGCATGAGTCAATCGGCTTGGCGGCAGAAGTCTACGAAGGCTCTATTACCGACCTGCCGAATAAAAAGGCAGTGAAGAAAAAATAAGCCGTAGCGAATTGTTACGATAAATAAACCGGTCTGTGCGTTGCATGGGCCGGTTTTTTATTGTCGCAAGCCAAGCAATCAGCTATGTTAGGATGCTTTGCTTTTCGAGTGATCATTTTATTAGTAATATTTTAAACTAATTTTAACTTATCACCCTACGGGATAAACCCTAGTCTCTGAACGCTACTTATAAAAGTCTCGCTGCTGATTGGCATATCACTAAATAGTAACTTAGCTTTCCAGCAATTAACAAAGTTTTCAATTGACATTACTATCAATTGCCACAAATCTTTATGGCTACGCCTTGATACAATTCAACTACAGAACTATCGTCTAAATAACTAAAAATAACACAAGCACCTGATGGGAAGGTTATCTTATGATCTTTT
>JALQTK010000150.1 GCA_023260975.1 Pseudidiomarina sp.
TACTAAAAGTTGGTTTTTGTGTTGTTGGGTCTGTATAGAAACAACCATTAAAAACACCAACAATAGTATTACCTGCCGCATTAGCAACCTCTAGTGTTCCACCAGAAACTAGCTCTACTGGATCACCTTGGAAGATAGCTGTACCATAGTTGCTAGCAATACCGTATTCGGTCTGCCCTTGATTTGATACTCCGCTACCCACCTTTTGTACGGGTCTGAACCCGAATGGTGCGTCTACGTTTGCCATAATATTACTCCTTTGTAATACGTTGTTAGTTGGTCGTTCAACAAACCGTGCCGATTACGACTTGTTTCCTTTACCAAATGTTACATTGGTTCGCCTTTGGGGTTTACTGATCGGCATCCTTGGATCCTCGATTTTCAATAGGTCACTGTCCATAGCCTCTCGTTGGCTTTCGGATAATCCCTTGTAATAAGCGTTGCGTTCTTCAATATACTCTACTGGCATTCGAGCTAACAGCAACCCACCTACCCCTATCACACCAGCGTGTTTACCATCTTCGATAGTTGGAAGTTCCCAGTCAGGATACTCGTCGGCTCGAACTAATTCCCAACCTTCTCGTAATTTTCCTGAGATGTTTTTATAATCATCATAACCTCTGACTGATT
>JALQTK010000151.1 GCA_023260975.1 Pseudidiomarina sp.
ATTGATTTAATAACTGCTCCGCCTTTACCGATAATCTCTTTAATCTTATCTTTATCAACCATAAAAGTTTTCATTGCAGGAGCATTTTCAGATAAATCTTTAGGGGCTGAAATAGCTTCATTCATTATTCCAAGAATATGAGTCCTTGCAGCTTTTGCTTTTGTTAATGCAACTTCCATAATGGCTTCATTTATACCTTGGATTTTAATATCCATTTGAAGAGCGGTAATTCCTGTTTCTGTTCCAGCTACTTTAAAGTCCATGTCACCTAAGTGATCTTCATCACCAAGAATGTCAGTCAGAACAGCAAAGTCATCACCTTCTTTAATTAGTCCCATTGCTATACCCGCAACTGGGCTTGAGATGGGAACTCCAGCATCCATTAATGATAAGGAAGTACCACATACTGATGCCATTGAACTTGATCCATTAGATTCAGTTATTTCTGATACTACTCTCATGGTATAGCCAAAATCATTTACATCAGGTAAAACTGCTTTGATAGCTCTTTTAGCTAAATTACCATGACCAATTTCTCTTCTTTTTGGCCCCATTGGCATTCCTATCTCGCCAACACTATATGCTGGAAAATTGTAATGCAACATAAAGTTATCAGTGCC
>JALQTK010000152.1 GCA_023260975.1 Pseudidiomarina sp.
CTTGGTGTTTCGATGGATCAAGGCCCAAGGCGGCTTGGCGGCCATCGAGGCGCGCAACATCGACAAGGCGCAGGCACTGTACGCCGCCATCGACGCCTCGGATGCCTACGACAACCCTGTCGACACGGCTTGGCGCAGCCGCATGAACGTGCCCTTCATCTTGCGCAATGCTGACCTGAACAGCAGCTTTTTGGCCCAAGCCGAAGCGCAGCGCTTGCTCTCACTCAAGGGCCATAAGTCGGTCGGTGGCATGCGCGCCAGCATTTATAACGCCATGCCCATGGCGGGCGTGCAGGCCTTGATCGGCTTCATGTCTCAGTTCGCTTCGGAGCACCCCGCCTCATGAGAAGTTTGTTGGAGTTGCGCGATGCCATCGACGGCGTCGACCGCCAGTTGTTGGAACTGCTTAACCAGCGCGCCAACTTGGCGCACGAAGTCGGTGAGCTCAAAAAAGTTGAAGGCTCCGCGGTGTTTCGCCCTGAGCGCGAAGCGGCCGTCATCAACAAGCTGCAAACCATCAACACGGGGCGCTTGCTGCCACACAGCATTGGGCACATCTGGCGTGAGGTCATGTCGGCGTGCCGCTCTTTGGAGGCCGCTCAGCGCGTGGCCT
>JALQTK010000153.1 GCA_023260975.1 Pseudidiomarina sp.
TTTGCGGCAACGCTCGAGCAGGAGGGTCATCGACTCGCCGAGATGACGAACGACATCATCGAGCTCACCAGACTTCAATCCCTAGGGACTATCGAGGATCCCGACCCCGTTGCAATTGATCGCGTTGTGGAGCAGGCACTCGCAACGAATGCGATTATTGCCGAGAAATCAGGTATTTCTCTCGTGGCTTCGGCCAAATCCAATGCCTATGTCATGGGTGATTTCTCGTCGCTGGTCACCGCAGTCCATAATCTCGTCCGTAATGCGGTGACGTACTCGACTGGCCCAAGTCGGGTGGGGGTAGGTGTGAGTGTAAAAAACAAGGTGGTCGAGATTTCCATTACCGATCAAGGGCAGGGCATTGCAGAGGCGGATCTTGAGCGTATTTTCGAGAGGTTTTATCGCTCAGATCCCGCGCGATCGAGAGAAACCGGTGGAACTGGCCTCGGTCTTGCCATAGTGAAGCACGTGGTCAATAACCACCGTGGTGAGGTTCGGGTGTGGTCGCAGCTGGGCAAAGGCTCTACGTTCACCATTCGACTCCAACAGGCACCAGCCGAGGCCTTGATCGACAATGAGGAATCGGAGGTGGTGCCCCTCACCAAGCCA
>JALQTK010000154.1 GCA_023260975.1 Pseudidiomarina sp.
TGACGGGATTGCGTCTGAATTTGATCAGCGAGATTCTGCCTCATGCGCGAGCCCGCGCTGCGGCAAGCACCCGCGCCAAGTAGCGCCCGGTGTGGCTGTGGGCGCAAGCAGCAACGTCTTCCGGGGTGCCCATGGCCACGACGGTGCCGCCGCCGGCGCCGCCTTCGGGGCCCATGTCGACGATCCAGTCGGCGGTTTTGATGACATCGAGGTTGTGCTCAATGACGATGACGGTATTGCCCGCGTCGCGCAGCCGGTGCAAGACGCTCAAGAGCATGTCGATGTCGGCAAAGTGCAAGCCGGTGGTGGGTTCGTCGAGCACGTAAAGCGTGCGCCCGGTGTCGCGCTTAGACAGTTCCAGCGCGAGCTTGACGCGCTGCGCCTCACCGCCCGATAGCGTGGTCGCGCTTTGACCCAGTTTGATGTAGGAGAGGCCCACGTCCATGAGGGTTTGCAGCTTGCGCGCAATCGTGGGCACGGCTTCAAAAAAGTCCAGCGCGTGCTCAACCGTCATGTCGAGGATCTGCGCGATGTTGTGGCCTTTGTATTGGACTTCCAGCGTTTCGCGGTTGTAGCGCAAGCCCCGGCACACGTCGCAAGGCACG
>JALQTK010000155.1 GCA_023260975.1 Pseudidiomarina sp.
GGCTCTCGTGCGGCTGGTTTTTCCTTGATTGAAATGTTGCTGGTGATGGCAATTATCGCCTTAATCGCCGGCACCATAAGCTTTGTGGTGCCCGATAATCGCGACCGGGTGAGCGCTCGTTCGGCCGCTGAATTGCATAGCAAAATTGAATTCGCGCGTGAATATGCGCTGACTCGCCACGCTATTTTAGCTCTAGAAATATGGCCCGACGGCTATCGTTTCGTGCAGTGGAACGACGGTAGCTGGGTGGACATGTCGGCGGCAGCCGGCGCCTCGCGCGCCTTCGCGGCAGTGACCATGCCAGCAGAGCTGAGCCTTGAGCTAGAGGTGGAAAGCCTCGATCTGCTGGCGCAAGACCGCCAGCGTGAGGGCCTGTTTGAAGACCCTTCCGAACGTGAACGCGAGAGCGGCGAGCGCCGCCGTGGCGAGCTGCTGTTCATCCTCGGCAGCGGTGGCCTGCCGGTATTTCGCCTTAGCGTCGGCAGCGACTGGACCGTCGCCAGCCGCGACGGCTACACCCTGACACTGGAGCGCCCCGATGCACAACCGTAAGGGGCAGGCACTTAAGGCTAAGGGGCAGGCACTTAAGCGTTCGGGCGTTAAG
>JALQTK010000156.1 GCA_023260975.1 Pseudidiomarina sp.
AGCGGAAATAATAAACCACCACGCCGGTTCATCGGCAGCTGGGCGTTGATACGGTTTGGTCATAGCAAAGTCTCAATAGACGACGAAATAGGTTGACCTGAGTTTACCATCAACGGAAGATTGGCACTATTGGTTCTCGCGTGATTGACAGTCACTCACTAACAGTTCGAGGAGATGACTATGCTGACAAAACAGCAACAAGCGGCGCAACAATTTGGTGGTAAGCACCACGCTATCGATGCGTGGCTAGCAGAGCGCCAGCAATTAGTGGTTGGCTATATAAAAATTGCCGGGCTGCCACCTTATGAGCGGGCAGATCATGCGTTACCGCCAATACCCGCTATTGCTGAATTTTGTAACTTGCTGGTCGATTATGTCTCGGCCGGCCACTTCGAGATTTACCATCAGATTATTGGTCATAGCCAATCAGCGCCTGAAACCACCCGTCAGCTCGCCGATGATCTGTTTCCACTGATTACTGATACCACCGAAATAGCCTTGGAATTTTGCGACCGATTTGCTGAACGCGGTGCCGATGACAACTTAGTTGGCTTTGACCAAGCAGTATCGGAGCTCGGTGAAGCACTTGAATTGCGCATGGG
>JALQTK010000157.1 GCA_023260975.1 Pseudidiomarina sp.
CCACAGCGTGTGAGTCAAGTTACTGCCTCTGTTAGGGCAGCGTTTCCTTGCACCACGATTTCCTACCCGTCGGTAGAAAAACTATTTTAGAAGATACACTGCACTGCACCCTGTTCGTAGGCATCGGTGTGCCACCTACAACTTATCTACAGTGTATCATCAAAAACAGTCTTTTGCTAACACGCAGCCCCCGCCGATCTCGCCCGTGCCGTGACAGTGCCATCTTCCGCCAACTCGTAAACTGGCTAAGGAGAACACCGTCTTACCTTAATTTTTTTGGTCCGGGTAGCTGGATTCGAACCAACGACCCCTTGTACCCAAAACAAGTGCGCTACCAGACTGCGCCATACCCGGACATACTTGGCTGGGAAAGAAGGACTCGAACCTTCAACCTACGGTACCAAAAACCGGTGCTCTACCAATTGAGCTACTTCCCAACAATGTGAATGAGTTAAGCAAGTTAAAGTCCTGCTCAAGACTGCCCAGATAGCAGTGTCCTCAAAGGGCACCGTCCTTTGCACCATCTGCTCAGTTATTTTACAAGGGGAACAGAACCCTTAAACTTGGTGCGGATAGAGGGACTTGAACCCCCACGCCTTG
>JALQTK010000158.1 GCA_023260975.1 Pseudidiomarina sp.
GCTCGTTCCGCGGATGTCTGCTACCGTGAGTAGGTATAGTGCTGTCAGTCGCCTGTTGGTACCAACTGCATTGGCGAATTCGCGGATCACATCTGGGTCTGATAAATCTTGCTTTTGAGCCACTTGCGACATCAGCAAATGATTGCGAACCAAGAAGGCGAGCAGTTCCGTGTCTTCTTTACCAAGCTGGTGGTCTTTGGCAAAGCGCCTGACATCAACCGCCCCAAGCACGGAGTGATCACCGCCACGACCTTTGGCGATGTCGTGGAATAACGCGGCGATATAAAGCAGCCAATGCTGCTCTAGGCTGGCCATCAAGCGGGATGCTAGCGGATATTCCTGTGCATGCTCGGGCATTGTAAAGCGCCTGAGGTTGCGAATGACTTGCAACGTATGCTGATCCACAGTGTAAACGTGGAACAAATCGTGTTGCATTTGACCGACAACTCGCCGAAACACAGGCAAGTATCGCGGCAGAATGTTTAGCATGGTCATTTGCCGGAAGGCACGCACGATGCCATGCGGTTGCTGCATGATCGCAAGAAAGGTTTGTTGATTTCTGACATCGCGTCGAAATACGACATCGATGCGACGTCT
>JALQTK010000159.1 GCA_023260975.1 Pseudidiomarina sp.
TGCTCTGCTTGTTCGGCATTGGCAAAATGACTCATCAAGACCACGTCAGCCACCTGACTTGCCGCCCCCAAACGCGCGCTTACTGCAGCGATTTCGTCAATGGCAAACCCCAACCGATGCATCCCTGAGTCAACTTTCAACCAGACCCGCAACGGCGTTGGTATGGCGCTGGCGAGTAATTGCTCTAGCTGGCGATGATGATGAATGACCGGCTGTAAATTGTAGGCCTCGCACAGAGTGAGTTCCGCCGCGCTAAAACAGCCCTCTAACAATACAATAGGTAACTGGCAGCCGCTTTCTCGCAGCTGCAACGCTTCATCTATATAAGCTACCGCAAAGGCATCAACGTGCGACTCAAGAGCGGCTGCAACCGCGCTACTACCATGACCATAGGCGTTGGCTTTGATGACTGCTAATAATGACTGCCCAGCGGCTAATTCACGCGCCAGCTTGGCATTATGACGCACTGCGGAGAGGCTAATTTCCGCGCGAGTAGGGCGATAATGACGCACATGGTGGCTCATTTACAGTTTCCGTAACCGCAAATCTTCAAAGTTGAAGCTAAAATCCGCCGCTGGGTCGATTTTTTCGATTA
>JALQTK010000015.1 GCA_023260975.1 Pseudidiomarina sp.
TAGGTTGCCCGGCGTGTCATCACATTACCTGCTAACACATTTTCAGCAATGGCATGTTCCATAAAGCCGCTCGGTGCAATGATGTCTACCGCGCTATGTTGTGGATTGTAATTGGGTAATACACCGCGCACACCACCAAAATGATCGACATGACTGTGGGTATAAATGACCGCAGAAATTGGCTTATCGCTGTTTAATAAGGATTTTGCAAAGGCTAAGGTTTGTGCTGCTAGCTCTTCAGTAACCATGGTATCAATGACGATCCAACCAGTTTTGCCCTCAACCAAGGTCATATTGGCGAGGTCATAGCCACGAATCTGGTAAATTCCCTCCGTCACCTTGAACAAGCCGTGCAAATTATTGAGTTTTTCCTGTTCCCACAAACTTGGATTGACGGTATCTGGAGCCGTTCCATGAATAAACGAAAACTGCTCGCTATCCCAAATAAGAGTGCCATCAGGTTGTTTGATTTGGGCGGTTGGAAAAGCCCCCAGAAAACCACGTGTAGCATCTTCATTACCTTGACTGAAATTGGTTGGTAATTGCTTTAGAGCTTGTTGATGTGCTTGTTGTGTTGCTGAAGACGCAGGTTTACCAAGTATCACCTCGGCAGTTGCTGGCGCCAGCATAGTGAGCAACAGTGCTGAGCATAGTAGCGTGAATTTAGTCTGCATAATCTGTGCCTTATTTTTATTGTTGGTGATAATCACTGCGGATCAACTCCGCGCCTTTTTCACCGATCATGATGGTGGCAGCGTTGGTATTACCGCTGACAATAGTCGGCATGATAGACGCATCAATCACTCTTAAGCCGCTCATACCATGTACCCTTAATTGAGCATCAACAACCGCCATAGAATCATCACTTGGACCCATTTTACAGGTTCCAACTGGGTGATATTGAGTATCGGCACGGGCTCTAATATCGGCTTCGAGCGCTCTCATGTTATTGCAATCAAGCGGATACAGCATGCGTTTAGAACGATGCCCATCAAGGGCTGGATCGGTGAGAATACGATGCATGGTTTGCGCACCCTTGCGCAGAATACGCATATCGCTCGGGTCGCCAAAAAAATTAGGGTCAATACATGGCGCTCGGTTCGGATCAGCGCTATACAAAGTAACCCGTCCACGACTAGCCGGTCGCAGCAACGTCAGGTGACAACTGAGACCATGCCGCAAATGCAGTTTACGGGCATGATCATCAACCAACGCGATGACAAATACCAGTTGTAAATCAGCCTGTTCAGCATTCAATTCAGAGTTAAAGAAAGCGCCCGATTCAGCAAAGGTTGTCGTCAACGGCCCAGTTCTTCGCTTACGCCACTCAGCAAAGCCCGACACGACACGTTTAATACCCTGCCATGATGCGCCGAAGGTTTCGTCATGCTTGGTATCTAGAAATGACTGCACATAGTCAATGTGATCTTGTAAATTTCTACCGACACCTGCCAGGTGATGGACCAAACCAATCCCATGGCGCGTTAATTCAGCTCGCGGCCCAATTCCCGATAACATTAATAGCTGCGGTGATCCAAACGCACCGGCAGATACAATCACTTCTCGCTGAGCACCAACATAACAAGGTTTGCCATTGCGTTGATAGAATACGCCAACAGCTCGATTACCCACCGTCTCAATACGGCTTGCCATCGCTTTGGTGATAACGGTTAAGTTAGGACGTTTTAAATGGTCGGTGAGATAGGCTTTAGCAGCACTGCAGCGCTCACCATTGCACTGGGTTACTTGATAGTAAAAACTGCCATTTTGATTTGCCCCATTATAATCTGGCGTGGGCTCAATACCCTGCGCCTCACAGGCCCGCAAAAAAGCCTCATTGACCGGGCTCGGTGACTGTAAATTACTCACCGATAACGGCCCATCATTGCCATGATAATCACAATGAGCGAAATGTTGATTGTTCTCAGCCCTTTTAAAATAAGGCAAAACGTCGTTATAGCTCCACCCCGGATTACCCAGTTGTGCCCAGCCATCATAGTCATTTTTGTGGCCGCGCACATAGAGCATCGCATTAATCGAACTCGAGCCGCCGAGCACCTTGCCGCGCGGTTGATAGCCACGACGTCCGCCCAAACCAGGTTGTGGTTCGGTTTTAAAGCGCCAGTTATGAAAGGCGCTAGGAACCATTGCCACCACACCAGCAGGCATCTGAATTAGCGTACTGTTATCAGTACCGCCGGCCTCGAGCAAACACACTGATACCGATGGGTCTTCAGATAACCGACCAGCCAAGACACAGCCAGCAGAACCGGCACCAACAATAACGTAATCGAATTGATCCATGACTGCTTCCAAGGTTGCGCTGACTGCTGACCAGCAGAAAAATGATTAGTTTTGCACTGTATGCTGCTGTTATGCTATTAAAAATATATATTTATATTATTGGAGTAAATAATTATATGCACCGTCGCCAGCTGGCTGAAGCGGCTATTGCCCAAGCCCTTCCCTATGGGCAGATAGTACTCTATCGCGACAACGAACAAATTCATGCGCGCGGCGAATATAAACCCGGGCTGACTATCGTCTTAGATGGCAATGTGCGCGCTGGAAATTACGGTGTTGATGGGCGCTACTATCAAACCACACTATTGAGTCGCGGTGATCTAATTGGCGAATCGACGTTATTTGCAGGCTTACCGAGAACACACTGCGCCGAATCAGTCGGAGTGTCTAAATTACTACAACTGAACCACAAGCAAGTGGAGCTACTACTTAAAGAAATACCTAGCTTTTATCACCATTTACTGACTTGTTTGGCGGTAAAGCTGCAAAATGCCTTGGAAATTATGGATGATTTGGTGCGTCATTCAACTCCCGTACGATTGGCTAAATTACTCTACCAGCTGAGTACTGAGCGAGAATCTGCTGCGGTCGCATTAAACCAGCAAGACTGCGCCAGTTTATTGGGTGTATCGTTGCTGTCTGCTCACCATGCAATTAAAAAGTTGGTTGCCTTAGGTTTGATTGAAGCCGGTTATGGCAAACTAACGATTGTCCAACCAGATCAATTAAAGCTCTGGTTGGAACAACAATTAAGCTTATTACCGTTGAATTAATCGTAGTTTGCAGGAACTCGCACAAAACCTTCCATCAGCACCCGCGCGCTGCGACTCATCATCGCTTTGGTGACTGCCCATTGGCCATCAATAAGCGCTGCCTCGGCACCGACTCGCAGCGTCCCGGATGGGTGGCCAAAGGTCACTGCGACGCGTTCACCACCGCCAGCTGCCGCATTAACCAGTGTGCCCGGAATTGCTGCAGCGGTGCCAATAGCAACAGCAGCGGTACCCATCATGGCATGATGCAACTTACCCATCGACATAGCTCGGACATTCAAATCGATACGCGTTGCATCAACCGTTTTACCACTTGATGCTTGATAACTCTGTGCTGGGGCAACAAAAGCTAGCTTCGGTGTATGTTGCCGAGTCGCCGCTTGGTCACGTTCGCTAATCAGCCCCATTTTCATTGCACCAATAGCACGGATGGTCTCAAGCAATGTCAACGTCTGCGGGTTGTCATTAATCGCCCCTTGCAATTCGGTACCTTGATAGCCAATATCAGCAGCATTAACAAAAATGGTCGGGATACCGGCGTTAATCAGTGTCGCCGGTATCAGCCCAAGGCCAAGCTCGGTAAGGTCGAGCTGATCGACCAATCGACCGGTTGGAAACATCGCGCCACCGCCTTCGCCATCTTCGGCTGCCGGATCGAGAAACTCAAGTTGTACTTCAGCCGCTGGAAAAGTTACCCCGTCAAGCTCAAAGTCACCGGTTTCTTGTACTTCACCGTGACTAATTGGTACGTGGGCAATAATCGTTTTGCCAATATTTGCTTGCCAAATACGCACTGTGCAGATGCCGTTTTGTGGAATCTTTGCCGCTGCGACAAGGCCATTACTTATTGCAAACGCCCCCACTGCGGCAGTTAAATTGCCACAATTACCACTCCAATCAATAAATGCTTTATCAATCGCTACCTGACCAAATAAGTAATCGACATCATGGTCTGCACGGCTACTGGCAGAAACAATCACCGTCTTGCTGGTACTCGACGTTGCTCCCCCCATACCATCGGTATGCTTTCCATACGGATCCGGACTGCCGATCACCCGCAACAACAACGCATCGCGCGCTGCACCTGGCTGTTGTGCTGGAGCCGGCAAATCTTGTAAGCGAAAGAATACGCCTTTTGAGGTGCCACCTCGCATATAGCTGGCGGCTATCTTAATTTGCGCAGCAAAGTTCACTACACAGCTCCTTCTAGAAAGTCCTGAGCAAAACGCTGTAATACACCACCGGCGGTATAAATCGACAACTCCTCGGCAGTATCTATTCGGCATGTAACCGCTACCTTGGTTTGCTCACCGTTGCTTCCGTTAATCACCAGTGTAAGATCGCTACCTGGAGCTGGTTTACCAACCACATCGAATAACTCGGTACCATTAATAGCCAGCGTGGTACGGGTGGTCCCTGCTTTAAACTCCAGCGGTAATACGCCCATACCAATCAAATTGGTACGATGAATTCGCTCAAAACCCTCGGCGACTATAGCTTCTACCCCGGCTAAACGAACGCCTTTGGCAGCCCAGTCACGCGACGAACCTTGGCCGTAATCAGCACCGGCGATAATAATCAATGGTTGTTTGCGAGTCATGTAGGTTTCGATCGCCTCCCACATGCGCATCACCTGACCTTCAGGTTCGACACGGGCCAGTGAGCCCTGTTTTACCTGGCCATTTTCTTGCACCATTTCATTCAATAACTTGGGGTTGGCAAAAGTAGCACGCTGCGCAGTGAGATGGTCACCACGGTGCGTCGCATAAGAGTTAAAGTCTTCCTCAGGCACTCCCATTTGCGCCAAGTACTCACCTGCGGCGCTGTCCCGCATAATCGCGTTTGACGGCGACAAATGGTCGGTGGTGATGTTATCGCCTAATACCGCCAGTGGTCGCATACCCTTCAAGCTCGGCTCGCCAGCAAGCGCTCCCTGCCAATAGGGTGGTCGACGAATATAGGTGCTGTTGGGTCGCCAGTCATAAAGTGGACTGATGCTGTCACCATAATCGACACTGAGCGAAAACATCGGGTCATAGACTTTTCGGAACTGTTCCGGTTTGACACTCGACTTCACAATGGCATCGATTTCTTCATCGCTTGGCCATAAGTCTTTCAGGGTGATCGGCTCACCACTCGCGCTAAAACCGAGCGCATCCTTTTCAATATCGAAACGAATGGTTCCTGCGATTGCATACGCGACGACCAGCGGTGGCGAAGCTAAAAATGCTTGTTTCGCATAAGGGTGAATACGACCATCAAAATTACGGTTACCCGAAAGCACCGCCGTCGCATAGAGGTCACGATCGATAATCTCTTGCGAAATGGCCGGATCGAGTGCACCACTCATGCCGTTGCAGGTGGTACAGGCAAAACCGACCACACCAAAGCCAAGCTGCTCGAGCTCACCCAGTAGGTTAGCTTCTTCAAGGTACATTTTAACCGTTTTAGAACCCGGAGCTAATGAGGTTTTCACCCACGGCTTGCGCGTTAAACCGAGCCTATTGGCATTACGAGCGACTAAACCTGCAGCAATCATATTGCGTGGGTTAGAGGTATTGGTACAACTGGTAATGGCAGCAATGATACAAGCGCCATCAGGCATTAAACCATCATCACGTTGTTCAACGATACCAGCAATACCGCGCGCTTTTAGTTCGCTCGCTGGCAACAACGCATGCGGGTTAGATGGCCCAGCTAGGTTACGTTGCACGCTGGATAAATCGAACTGTAGCAGTCGTTCGTACTTGGCCTCAAGCATACCATCTGCCCATAAGCCTGTATGCTTGGCATAATGCTCAATCAGTGTAACTTGGGCATCATCACGACCAGTCAGTTTCAAGTAATCGATGGTTTGCTGATCGATATAGAACATCGCCGCAGTAGCACCATACTCTGGAGTCATGTTGGAAATCGTCGAGCGGTCACCCAAACTCAATTTATCGGCACCGCTGCCAAAGAATTCCAAGTAGGCACCGACCACTTTCTGTTTGCGCAGAAATTCGGTCAGTGCCAGCACCAAGTCAGTACCCATAATACCTGGCTGTAACGCGCCAGTTAGCTCAACGCCAATGATATCGGGCAAGCGCATATAAGAGGCGCGGCCAAGCATTACGCTCTCCGCCTCGAGACCACCGACACCCACCGAAATAACGCCCAGTGCATCGACCATAGGGGTATGGCTATCGGTGCCCACACAGGTATCCGGAAACGCCACATTGTCACGCACCTGAATAACCGGCGACATTTTCTCTAAGTTGATTTGGTGCATGATGCCATTACCCGGAGGAATAACATCGACGTTTTTAAAGGCTTTCTTGGTCCAATTGATAAAATGAAAGCGGTCATCGTTACGCCGATCTTCAATCGCTCGATTCTTCTCGAAAGCGTCTTTATCAAAGCCTGCGTGTTCCACCGCCAGCGAGTGATCAACGATTAACTGGGTGGGCACCACGGGGTTGACCTTGGCTGGATCACCGCCCTTCTCGGCAATTGCGTCACGCAAGCCGGCCAAATCGACCAGTGCCGTTTGCCCCAGAATATCGTGACACACCACACGTGCTGGAAACCACGGGAAATCGAGATCGCGCTTGCGTTCAATCAACTGACGCAGCGAAGCCTCTAGCATACTTGGCTCGCAGCGGCGCACCAAATTCTCAGCCAACACCTTTGAGGTATATGGCAATTGTTGGTAGGCACCGGCAGCGATGCTATCGACTGCTTCACGGGCATCATAATACATCAGCGTAGTGCCGGGTAATGGCTTGCGATAGTTTTGATTCATCTTAACGCTCGCTTAGTGCTGGCACCGGACGTGGCTCTGGGCCAGTATAATCGGCGCTGGGGCGAATAATACGGTTGTTCGCCCGTTGCTCTTTTACGTGAGCAGTCCAGCCGGTTACCCGCGACATAACAAAAATTGGCGTGAATAGTTTGGTCGGAATACCCATAAAATGATACGCCGAGGCATGAAAGAAATCGGCATTTGGAAACAGCTTTTTCTCCCGCCACATCACGTCTTCACAGCGCACGGAAACGTCATATAAACGGCTATCACCGAATTCCTCAGCTAATTTTTTCGACCATTTTTTAATCACGTCATTACGCGGATCAAATTCCTTATAAATAGCGTGACCAAAACCCATGATTTTATCTTTACGCGCCAGCATGCCCATTAGCGTTTGCTCAGCATCATCGGCAGATCGCATGGCTTCAATCAATTCCATCGCCGCTTCATTAGCACCGCCGTGCAGTGGTCCCCGCAGTGAACCAATGGCGCCCGTCACACAGGAATGAATATCTGACAAGGTTGAGGCACAAACTCGAGCAGTAAAGGTTGAGGCATTAAATTCATGTTCGGCATATAAAATCAGCGAGGTATTCATGACCTCTGAATGGAGTTTTGATGGCGCTTTATCATGTAACATGTGCAAGAAATGTGCGCCAATTGAATCATCAGCGGTTTCGGTATTGATCCGCACACCATCATGGCTAAACCGGTACCAATAAAGCAATATGCTCGGAAACACCGCTATCATGCGTTCAATTGCATGGTCAGCATCGGCAAAGCTGTGCTCCGGTTCTAAGTTGCCAAGCATGGAACAACCGGTGCGCAATACATCCATTGGGTGAGCATCGGCTGGAATGCGCTCAAGAACATCTTTCAAGGCTTGGGGTAAACCACGCATACCAAGTAAACGTGCTTTGTATCCAGCCAACTGTTCACTGTTTGGCAATTCACCATGGGCCAGTAAATAAGCCACTTCTTCAAATTGTACTTTGTCGGCTAATTCAGAAATATCGTAACCACAATAAGTCAATCCAGTACCACTCTTGCCGACCGTACATAGCGCTGTCTGCCCAGCGACTTGGCCGCGAAGTCCGGCGCCTGTTAATACTTTTGCATCTGCCATCTTATCTCTCCATTAACTTCAATTATTTCTTAAATAGTGCGTCTAGCTTGGCTTCAAAACTGTGATAATTCAGGTAATCGTACAATTCCATGCGCGTTTGCATGCTATCAATGACCGCTTTCTGGTCACCGTCGCTCAATAGATGCTGATAGACGTTTTCCGCAGCTTTGTTCATAGCTCGAAAAGCGCTCAATGGATACAGCACCATTTTCACTCCGACATGTGCGAGTTCTGTCCGATTAAACAACGGCGTAGCACCAAACTCGGTAATATTTGCTAATACCGGAATGCTTAGTACGCTAGTAAAGGCTTGATATTGCTCCAAGCTATGAACAGCTTCAGCGAAAATTGCATCTGCACCAGCGTGTTCACAGGCGAGTGCTCTTTCAATTGCTGCGTCTAAGCCATCTTGCTGCAACGCATCAGTGCGCGCCATAATAACAAATTGCGGATCCGGACGCGCATCGACTGCGGCTTTAACCCGGTCAACCATTTCCGCTTGTGAGACGATTTCTTTATTGGGGCGATGACCACAACGTTTCTGTGCGACCTGATCTTCAATATGGAAACCAGCAGCACCAGCCCGGGTCATTTCTTTAACCGTACGAGCAATATTGAATGCCCCACCCCAACCGGTATCGGCGTCAACCAATAACGGTAGCGAACTGGCGCCAGTAATACGGCGAATATCTTCACAGACATCATTCAGCGAAGTCATACCCAAGTCAGGCAAACCAAATGATGCATTGGCGACACCTGCTCCCGATAAATACAAAGCTTTGTGGCCAATCCGCTCTGCCATCATGGCCGTATAGGCATTAATAGTGCCGACAATTTGTAACGGTTGTTGGCTGGCAATAGCGTGACGCAACTGCGCGCCTGCGCTGGTTCCGGAATTTATAGTGTGCATGTGATTACTTCCCTAACTGGTGCAAATGCTTTTCAATGTTAAGACGCGAGGCAGCAATATGCCGCCGCATCAGTAAATCCGCCAATTCGCCATCACGATTAGCGATCGCCGTCAAAATAGCCTTGTGCTCATCAAATGCACGAGACACTCGCGGCCCGTTCATGCCAAGTTGTACGCGATACATGCGCACTAAATAGTATAGTTCGTCACAGAGAATATTGATGAGATATGGGTTGTTACTGCCTTGAATGATTCGATAATGAAAATCAACGTCACCGGCCTCTTGATAGTAACTTTCACCTTCACGCACACGCTGGGTAGCGAGATGCAGATCAAGTAGCTGACAAAGTTCGTTAATTTGCTGATCAGTCATATGTTGCGCGGCAAGTCGGCAGGCCAATCCTTCCAGCTCTTCACGAATTTGATAAAGCCAGGAAAGCCCGGCAATTGATAGGGTGACTACGCGGGCGCCAATATTGGGTAAACGCTCAATCAAATGACAACGCTCTAAACGCGCCAGTGCCTCACGCAATGGCGCTCGGCTAAGATCAAAACGCCGCGCTAACTCCGGTTCAGATATTTTACTACCAGGAGTGATTTCTCCGGCGACGATGGCGCGTTGGATTTCATGCAAAACCCGATCGGCGGCAGTAATAGCAAGGCGGCTGTTGTACGACACCTCTGACATGAGCGTATCCCCTTAGTAAGTGTCGACACTTTAGGCTAAATATTAGATAAAATCAATTATAAAGGTATTAATTGTCGACAATTTAAACTTATTTTTATCAATGGCTCTTTAATTGTTGCAGCAACTAAAGTGACCTGATAACTATAAAGTACATCATCAGCTCGAGTCTGAGAGAACAAGGATTTGATCATGAGCAACAAGCCGTGTCCGTGTGGATCGGAACGCAATTACAGTGATTGTTGTCAGCCCTTGCATAATGGCGAGCAGCAACCTGAGTCGGTCGAAGCCCTTATGCGCGCTCGCTATAGTGCTTTTGTATTGGCTGACGATGATTATCTTATGGATAGCTGGCACCCACTGACCAGTCCAGACGACCTGGATTTATCCGACAATCCGGACTGGGTGCAACTGCAGGTGATCAGCAGTGAGCAAGATAGTGAGCAAGGGCGCGTGCATTTTCGTGCCTTTTACCGCGACGGAAGGAAGCTAGAGTGCCTAGAAGAACACTCAGAATTTCGTAAAGTAAATGGGCGCTGGCTCTATCTTCGCGGTGACATTCAATAACTAATTGGCTGAAACCGCTTCGATCTCGGTCGGCTGCTCGACATCGATGCCGTCGGCCTCGGTTTGCAGGCACGGCTTTTGACTAAAGTCATAGCGCATAAACACCTCAGCCAAGATCGATTGTTCCATGAAATTACGCTTTTCTGCGGGTGCAGGAAAACGAATAATCAGGTGAATGTCGCCAGCAGTTGGTACCTGCAATGTCACCCGCGGGTCAACCGATGGTACATCGATGCTGCGCACACTGCTCATGCGCTGAATGTAACTACGGGCATCTTCTAGATAATCTGCGCAGTAGCTCTGCGCTGTTTGTAGAAAGGCCTGTTTAGCCAAACGCCAGTTATCTTCGCGCTTAAACGGCACAATAAACACATGTAATACGTAGTCGTGCGTGTAGCTTTCATTAATTAACGGTTCCGATACAAACATCGCATTAGGAACGACAATCATACGACCGGTACGTTGATGGGTTAATTTACCGGGTCCAACTTCTAATAACGTGGTGGTTAATAGATTTTGATCAATCACATCGCCACGAAAATCTTTGATTTGTATACGATCACCAATCGCAAACGAGCGCGCTCCCGATTTGATAATCGAACCGGTGACACACAGAATAAGCTCTTTGGTAGCGACCACTAATGCCACCGCAATAGCAACAATCGATAGCGCGAGGGTACGCAGCTCTTGCGCCCAAATTAGAGTTAAACCAAGTAACATCAGCAACAACAAGATATTGCGCATTTGTGCTAACCAGCGTACCCGCAATTCATTCGACTGTACCGAACGGCGAATGAATTTGGACAACACCGCGCGTGAGCTAAGAACCACTCCGATCAGAATCACAGAACTCAACAGCGGCCGCCAAATAGCGTCTGGAACGGTAAAATTAGCAAGTAATTGTTGCAAAAACTCAGTCATGGCGGCTCCCTCACACGAATGCCGCCATTGTCACATAATCGTCAAAAAAAAACACCGCATTAGGCGGCATTTTCCGAGTTAGTCGATAGTTACCGTTAAACAACGCTATGGTAGTTGCAAAATACCGCGATAATCACCAATGTTGACATCAAAATCGGTTGTTTGTTTGAGATAGTCAGACATTGATTCAAGCGCATCGGGTTCACCATGAACCAAATAAATGCGCGTGCGTGGGCTCAACGTTGAGGCGGCCAACCAAGTCGCCAATTCTAAATAATCAGCATGCCCTGAAAGTCCGTCTAATTGTCGTATTTTAGCCTTCACCGCTAACCATTCACCGTGCACTTTAATGCTCTCAACCCCCTGCAGCATTTTCGCTCCGCGGGTACCGCCAGCCTGGTGACCGGAGAATAATACCGTGCAGCGATGATCACTCAACCAGTGTTTGAAATGATGTAGAATTCGGCCCCCAGTAGCCATACCACTGCCGGCAATGATGATATGCGGCGCACGCTCACTGGCCAAAGCCTTGGATTCATCAATACTGCGGGTATAAATCACCTGTTCGAAGGCGGCATCACATTGCTGATGGGTGAGGCGATGATAACGGTGGAAACGTTGATAAATGGCTGATGCACTAATCGCCATTGGTGAATCAAGATAAATCGGTAAGCGCGGAATCTTACCTTCAGCCATTAAGGTGACCAGCATATGTTGCAGCAACTGTGCCCTACCAACAGCAAAACTTGGGATCAGTAATACCCCGCCATCATGAGCGGTTTCATTGACCACTGCAGCGAGTTGCTGCCAAGCGTCTTCAGGCGCATGGCGACGATCACCATAAGTCGCTTCAAGCAGCAGTAAATCAACGGCAGGCAATAGTTCAGGAGCATGCATCAAGATGTCATCTGGGCGACCCACATCACCACTAAAACCGATGCGATAGTCATTATGTTGCGCAATGACACTAGCCGCTCCGAGCACATGACCAGCCGGCTGCAAGGTAAATTGTAGATCACCGACCTGAACGAGTTGATGGAATTCTACCGGTTGCAATAAGTTCAATGCGGCGCGAGCGGTCGCCTCGTCGTACAAGGCTTCCGGATTAGCATGACGACTAAGTTTATGTTTATGATAAAACTTAGCATCCTCTTCTTGGATTCTGCCGCTATCAGGCCACAACAAACCGCATAAACTCGCGGTGGCGGCATGAGTTATTACTTTACCGCGAAAGCCATGTTTGTAGAGCACGGGCAGAAAACCAGAATGATCAAGATGAGCATGGGTAAGAATGACTGCATCAACCGTGTCAATGGCTAGTGGCAAGGGTTGCCAGTTGCGCCGCCGTAACCATTTATAGCCCTGATAAAGGCCACAATCGACCAGCACTCGCGTGGATTCTGTTTCGAGCAGATATTTGGAACCAGTAACGGTTTCGGTACCACCTAGAAAAGTTAACCGCATAGCAAATCCCTCTGGGTATAACAGCGTTCAATACATCAGCTAATTTTACTTTACAGCATCCAGTCTATCGGCAACAGCGCTAAAATCCGCGTGGCGAGCCGTCGCCATAGTGATACCCCGGGCTCATGTGAATAAACAATACGCCGTTTGCCAAGTCGTTCATGCCATTGCAGACGGCCATTTTCGAGTACCACTTGATAGGCATAGTCAGGCAAATACTGATCAAATGCGGCATTGATTTCGCCACTTAATTGTTCGCTGTGAATAACAAAGCCGAGTTCTGTGTTGAGTTGCGCTGAACGCGGATCAAAATTAAATGAGCCAACAAACACCCGCTGCTGATCAATCGCAAAGGTTTTAGCATGCAAGCTAGAGGCAGAACGACCCAGACGATCCTTACCTTTCAGCCGTTGCCGACGCGCCTTTCGTTCTTGACGACGGGCCATTGATGAAATTTTTTGTAATTCAAATAATTCAATTCCAGCGCTTAATAAACGTTTACGCCAGCGCGCATAGCCGGCATGCACCAGCGCGACATCGGTCGATTCAAGCGCATTGGTTAAAATGCGAATGCTGACACCGGCCGCGGCGAACTGCTCGAGTGCCTCGACCCCAGCCCGAGTCGGCACAAAATATGGCGAAACAATCGATAAACAGCGCTGCGGTTGACCAATCGCATGGTGTAGCTGATGGATAATCAATTGATGACGTTTGGCGATACCTACAATCTTGTCGGGATGATCAGCAACTAAGGTGGTTTGTGCCCAAACAAATTCCAGTTGTCGTTGCTGCAAACGCTGCATAAATGGTAGTTCGCGCAGCGCGGCCACATATTTTTGCGCGCTTGGATCACTGGTAATTACCTGCGCCTGTCGCCGCAAATCATGTAACTGTTGGGGTTTAATTTGCAGTCTGAATAACTTACCGAGAGGCTGGGCGTGCTTGCTATGCCAATAGGTATCAAATTCATCAACCACGTCGGCTACCACGCTACCAATCATTAACGCATCTAAGTCAGCAAATAGAAAATCATCTTTCGCGCCGAAATATTCATCGCCAATATTACGGCCACCACTGATCACCACCTGCTGGTCAATAATGAAGGATTTATTATGCATACGGCGATTAACGCGACGAAAATCAACCAGATAATTAATAAATCGTGGCCGTCGTAAGCGCAATGGATTAAATAATCGAACCTCAATTAATGGATGCTGCTGTAAGCCAATTAAGGTGGCATCAAGCCCTGCAGTATTGTGATCATCAAGCAGTAAACGAACTTTAACACCGCGCTCTGCCGCCGCTAATAATGCCTCAAACAATAAGGTACCAGTGCGATCTTTGCGCCAAATGTAATATTGCAAATCGATTTGGTGCTGCGCTTGCTGCATCAGCAACACCCGCGCTGCAAAAGCTTCTTGCGCATCGGGTAGCGGTAGTATTCCGGTTAAGCCGGGGTGCGCCTTGACTTGCTGCTGAACTGCCTCAGACCAACCCAGTAGCGGCGAATTGTTCATGTCTTTGGCTGTTCATCCTCGGTGGCATCAACTGCCTTGACCTTACTTTGCGCCACCACCGGTGGCGGCGCTACTAACGCGCTACGGCACATCCGGCAATCAGCCAACTCATCAGCCGCTACCGAGGCCTCAACATAACGCAACTTGTGCTGTGCGCTACCGCGATTGGTCGACACTTGAAAAACCCGATCACGATCACGATCCGTTGATTTTGCCATAATCTTGCTCCATCTGTTGCGCCAGCTGACCACGTTGCTGCTCATCGTGCAGCAGTTGCCAACCCTGCAAATGCTGCTGCACCAGTGCAGTCAACACGCTAATATGTTCAGCATCAGCATTTAAGGCAGGAATATAGGCGTACTCTTCACCACCCGCCTCAATAAAATACTCGCGATTTTCTTCGCCGATTTCTTCAATCGTTTCAAGGCAATCCGCAGAAAATCCGGGGCAGACTACATGGATTGATTTGATCCCCATACTCGGCAATTGTTTCAACGTTTCATCGGTGTAGGGCTTGAGCCATTCCTCGCGGCCAAAACGCGATTGGAAGGTGGTCAGATACTGATCCTTGGTCAAGCCTAAATGCTCGGCAATTAAACGCGACGTTTTGTGGCATTCACAATGATATGGGTCACCTTTTTTAAGATAATTCAATGGTACCCCATGGTATGATAGTACCAACTTTTGAGGCTGACCATGCTGCTGCCAGTAAGCCTTAATGCTATTTGCTAGCGCAGCTATATAGGGCGGAAAATCATGATAGTGGTTAATAAAACGGAAATCTGGCAGCCAGCGACGTTGCATAAAATCACTGGCAATGGCATCAAAAGTCGAACCGGTAGTGGCTGCTGAATACTGTGGATAGAGCGGCAACACCAGTAACTTACGCACACCTTGATCAAACAACGATTGTAAGCCCGCCGATATACTTGGGTTGCCATAACGCATGGCAAATTCAACCACCACATCATCGCCATAGCACTGTTGTAAACTGTGGCGAATTGCCGCGGTTTGATCGCTGGTGATATACAATAGTGGAGAGCCTCGCTCGGTCCATACCGTGCGATAGGCTTCCGCAGAGCGCTTCGGCCGAGTGCGCAGAATAATACCCTCAAGTAAGACTTTCCATAGCAAGCGCGGAACTTCTACGACCCGCGGATCGGATAAAAACTGCCGTAAATAAACGCGTAACTGCTTGGTTTGCGGTGCATCTGGAGTGCCGAGATTAGTCACTAAAACACCAATTTTATCGGTTTGGCTGTGGCTGAAGTTGGGGCTGCCTTGATATTTCATTGATAATCCTATGGGGTCCAAAGTTTTACTTTACTAAGAATTTTACCGCTGGCGATCCACTCTTGTAACTGCTCAGCAAGCCGATGTCCCTGTGCTACCGCCTCGCGCCAATAAGCAAAGCGAGTTTTTGCATCAAGCTTGGCAAAATCGTTACGGTCTGGAATTTTTCCATACGGCAAGCTTGCGACAAATTCGGGCGTGGGCGCCATAAGGATCACTTTTGGCCATTGTTTACCCGTGGTGCGACGCCAGCTTAAAGCTTTATCAAACCAGCCGGGAATCACTTGGCTGTAAAAGTGCGGATACAACACCAGCCCGTCTACTGCAGATAAATCAATATCAAAATGATAATCGGTGATGCCACCATCACGATACACACCCGGCGGCGCATCAGCAATGTTGCGAACGCCATCAAGCACCATTGGAATAGAACCAGTTGCTAACAGGGCTGACTTAAAGTTTGCCTCAGTCAAAGCAACATGAGTGGTTGGTAGATCCTGCCAATTGCGGCTGAAACTGCAGCGCGAATGCGGATGGTGAAACACCACCCGTTGGTAGAATTTACCGAGCCAGCGACGCTTTACACTACTCGCTGTGGCCGCCAATAACATACCAGCCAGCTGACCTTTACCCTCTAAGGCGGTCAAGCCCTGGCAGCGCACCACCACCATGTGGTGGTGAAATTTATCTTGGGCTAATATCGCGGGTACCACATCATCAGGCACATACTGATGCAATAGCTTGCGCGCTTCATCGGTGATTTCGGCAATATCAGGCTTGTCGCTGTAGGTTTGACTACTATACAACTGGCAAAACAACTCGCTGGCAGCGACCGGATCGGGTTGCCCGAGGGCGGCGAAACGCCAACCACCAGCAGAACTTCCCAACAGATCTAATGGGCGCTCGCGATTGGCAAAAAAATCACCAAATAAAAAGCGGTCTAAACCTTGTAAAATAAACCATTTCGGCCCACCCGAGGCGCCCATCAACAGGCTGATATCATCCGCGCGAAAACCACGCTCCTGAATCTGCAACCACGCCTCGCGACCCGCGCGAATTTGCAGTAAATCAGTGCTCATACCATGTCCTTGTCAACTATGCTGCAAAAAATAAATCACGTGTAGCGAGTATACCTAAATAACCGCCGGCGCTGAAGTCATCCATCACGCCGATGCTAAGGTCGCATGCAGGTAAGCCTTCTGGTATGCTTTACCAGATCCCGATTAGCAACGGCTATAAGTAACTAACAGTATGAAAGTTATCTCATTTAATATTAACGGGCTACGTGCTCGATTACACCAACTTGAAGCGCTCATCGCCAAGCATCAGCCTGATATTATCGGCCTACAAGAAACCAAAGTTCATGATGAACAGTTTCCGCAAGCAGATATTGAAGCGCTTGGCTATCAGGTTATTTTTCACGGGCAAAAAGGCCATTACGGGGTCGCCCTGCTGAGTAAACAACCGCTACTCAATCCGCAACGAGGTTTCCCAAGCGATGCCGATGACGCGCAGCGGCGCATGATTATGGGTGACTGGATTGCCCCAGATGGTCGTAGCGTGAGGATTCTCAACGGCTACTTCCCGCAAGGCGAAAGCCGCGACCACCCGCTAAAGTTCCCAGCAAAAGAGAAATTTTATGCTGATCTAATGCGCTATTTAGCAACCTATCATGATCCGCAACAATCAGTCATTGTGATGGGCGATGTGAATATTTCCCATCAAGATTGCGACATTGGCATTGGTGCTGATAACGCCAAACGCTGGCTTAGTACCGGCAAATGTAGTTTTTTACCAGAAGAGCGGGTGTGGTTAAATCAGTTATTACAATGGGGCTTGCACGATACTTTCCGGGCCTGTCATCCGGCTTTAACCGAACAATATAGTTGGTTTGATTATCGCTCCCGCGGCTTTGATGATAACCGCGGCCTGCGCATTGATTTAATCATGGCAACCAAAGACTTAGTACAACGCTGTCGTGATAGTGGCATTGATTATCAGCTACGAGGTATCGATAAGCCGTCAGATCACGCCCCGGTTTGGTCTGAATTCGATCTCTAGCGTTTAGCGCCTTTGCAGCACAGTTAATGTTGCTCTGGCGGCAATTCACGCAGGGCCTTGTTTAACGCCACCACTAACGCCAAATAGGTAGCCTGTTGCTGCGGCTGTAGACCTAACTTCGCTATCAACTCCAGGTACCACTGCTGCAACCGCGGTGGTAGCTGGCTGTGCGCCCGTTTGCCTAACCAATACCAGCCTTGCAACGGCATCGATAACAAAAATAACGAGGTGATAATAGCTTGTGGCACCATGGCTGCGCCCTGCCAGTGGAATTGCACTAAAAAATTCAGTACCGCCAGCGCCGGCATCCAGCGCGAGGCAAATGCCACTGCGGGAACCACTGTTGCTTCAGGAAGCGCAGCGATAATTGCATGACGGGGCCACAACGCTGCATAATGCTGACCTTGCGCAAAAATTTTTAAAAAACGCATTGATTCACCTTGCTGATTAACTCAATCAGATAACTTGTGGCGAATTTTACTGAGGTTTGCCACAATGACAGACTATGACCTGTAACTTATGATGTGACTGAATACAACACCATGCAAGCAACCATTTACGGAATTCCAAATTGTGACACGGTGCGTAAAGCCCGCACTTGGCTTGAGCAGGCCGTGCAACATCACCCGCAACTCACCATTGCGTTTCATGATGTGCGCACTCAACCGCTTGCTGCAGAGACATTACAGCAATGGCTCAAGCAACTGGGACGCGATCAGCTGGTTAACAAACGCTCCACCAGTTGGCGACAATTATCAGCGCAACAACAACAGCTAAGCAGCGATGCTGAGGCTATTGTGTTATTACAGCAGCTACCAACCTTGATGAAACGGCCATTATTACAACTCAATCAGCAGCTTTGTGTTGGTTTCGATGTTCAACAATGGCAAGCTCTGCTTGACCGCTCACTATGCTAAATGCCGTCTTAAGCGTCGCTGAACTGACCGGTCAACAAGCCACCCATGTATCAAGTCATCCGCAGTTTGCGCCAGCGCTGCGTTTGCGAGCGCCGGTGTGGTCAGCCTTTATTGCGATGCAAACTGCAGCGCGAGCCGATGCTGTTGAACTTGCGTTAGCTTCAGCTTTTCGCGACTTCGACCGGCAATTGGCGATCTGGAATCGCAAATATTACGGCCACGCGCCACTTTACGACGAACATGGACAATTGCTGCTGACCGAACAGTTGAGCAGCGCTGAACGGGTGGCCGCGATAATGACCTGGTCTGCCCTGCCCGGCGCCAGTCGCCATCATTGGGGTACTGACTGCGACGTGTATGATCCACGCTGGTTTAGTAAGCATCAGCAACCACTCCAGTTAGTCGCTGCAGAATATCAATCAGGCGGCCCCTGTTATGATGCCGCACTATGGTTACAACAACATGCCGGCGATTTCGGTTTTCATTTTCCCTATGCCCACTATCAAGGCGGCGTAGCTGCTGAACCTTGGCATCTGAGCTTCACAAAATTAGCTGAGCCGTGCGCAGCGCAACTTACTACGGAGTTGTTGGAACAGCTCATAACAGCGAGTGAATTGGCCGCTAAGGACTACGTTTTAGCGCAATTAACTGAATTAAAGCAACGTTATATAGACTCGGCGTGTGCGCCGGGAGACGCTGGAGAGGTAGTATGATTTGGCTCGCGTTATTGATTGTTTTTGGCATTGTTATTGGCAATATCATGCTGATTAAACATACCGCACATATAAAAATGCCGTCACTCAAGCAACGGCATTTAGACCACATAGAAAAACAAAAAGGTGAATCAGACGACCAGCCCTAAACGCGCAGCAACCTCTTCATAGGCTTCTACCACACCACCTAACCCCTGGCGGAAGCGATCTTTATCGAGTTTTTTCTTAGTCGCTTTATCCCACAACCGGCAGCCATCTGGACTGAATTCGTCACCCAATACGATATTACCTTGGGCATCCACTCCAAACTCGAGTTTAAAATCAACCAGCATCAGGTCAGCTTGATCAAATAGTGATGATAGTACCTGATTAACCTGTAAAGTTAGCGCTTTCATAGTCGCTAATTGTTCCGCTGTCGCCCAACCAAAACTTATCGCCAGCGATTCATTAACCATAGGATCGTGCAACGCATCGTTTTTTAGAAATTGTTCAAAGGTTGGTGGATTGAGCGCCAGCCCCTCAATTACTCCTAAACGCCGAACCAGTGAACCAGCGGCGAAGTTACGCATAACACATTCAACTGGAATCATGGTTAAGCGTTTTACCAAAGTTTCAGTGTCACTGAGCACGCGGTCAAGCTGGGTTGGAATACCCGCGGCTTCAAGCTTTTGCATGATGAAATTACTGAACTTATTATTCACCATACCTTTGCGCTCGAGCTGCTCAATGCGCTCGCCGTCAAAAGCTGAGGTATCGTTACGGAATTGCAAAATTAAGCGCTCAGGGTCGTCAGTGGTAAATACAGTTTTCGCTTTACCCCGATACAATTCAGTGCGTTTTTCCATACTCAGCTCCGTCTCCAGCCGGTTAGTTAAGATGCGCCATTATAACTCAAGTTGGCGACGAAATTCAGCAGCAATTGGCGCATACAACGCATTTACCTGTTGCGCAGATAAGGCTTTATCATCGCGATAGAAGGTAATGCTGGTGTTACTTTGATTGCCGGTTACCAGCACTTCGTAATCGCCATCAGGCAAGGCCAAACTCGGCTTATCGCGCCAAAATGCTAATTGACTCAGTACCGATGATTCGCTGCTGTAGCTTACGTAGTAACGCCCAGTAGTTTGGTTCAAGTCGTCAATAGTAAAACCTAACTCAGGCAGCACTAAGCCAACCATAGTCCAGGTGTTAATAAAACTGGTATCGACGCGCAGAGCAGCAAAACCATTATCATCAAAGCCAGCACTGACAGTATAAAACTCAGGACTGATTGACTGTCTTGTAGAAACGAACTGCACCGCCACTTCATTAATTAAACGATTTAGCAGTAACGCCGCTTGATTGCGGTCGTCGACTAAATTCGGACGCATACCGGCGCCGGCGCCACGCTCATTTTTTTCGACCATAGTCACCGCAACAGCAACCGTGCGGCGATGCGCCGGGCTCTCAAATTCAATCGCGTAACGGCGTTCAGTAATAAGCTCTAGCTCATCCTCACCGACCAGCGTGGTGGTGCTAATCCAGTCCGTCTCAAGCTGCTGTTCCGGTACTGATGAGCGCATTGCAATACCATCAGCTTGCAAGCGTTGGGTCATCGCGCTCCAAATCAACGCAGGTAAATTGCTCATACCCTCCAGTTCATCAAAATGCACCCGCACTTGGTTGTCGCTCTCTTCAACACGACTTCCTGCGGCAGTTGGCCAGACTAAGACTGGCGCAAGAATATTGACACCGGTACCAATATCTCGGCTTCCGTTCACCTCAGGAACATCGTAGCGATTGCGCGGCGGTGGCAAACTTAAGTCCGCAGCGGGTGTTAATGCTTGGCGAGTTTTTACCTCAACATAATCAAATGATCCGCTGGCTTGTTCTTTCGGCGTAAATGAGCATCCCGACACAACGAGAATGGCAAGACTGGAAAAGGTTAAAGCAGAAACTTTCATGAATACTCCGCGCCTAAATTAAACCGGCTTGTGTTAACGTTTGTTCACTATAATCTTGTGGTGATAATTCTAACGCTATCATCGTCGCGTAATCGACAACGGGTGGTTTTTTTGATCTCGACAAGCATTAGTCACGTAAGCAGCCAATGGTACTTTCAGTACCCTCTAAACACAAGGGCCAAGCAGCTTTGCTGGATACCTTATGTTGCTCTACACTGAACACCTGCACTGAGGAGATTTTATGCAAACATTAAAAGCCGGTGATCATGCCCCAGCGTTTACCCTAGCCAATGCTGCAGGGCAACCCGTTGCGCTCACTGAGTTACTTAAACAAGGTCGGGTATTGGTCTATTTCTACCCCAAAGCAATGACCCCAGGTTGCACCGTGCAAGCTCAGCAACTTCGTGATCATCAAGCGCAGTTTCAGCAGCATCAGGTTATTACCGTAGGTATTAGCACCGATGCCCCAGCGCGCTTGGCAAAATTCACTGAACGCGACCAGTTAAACTTCACCCTACTCAGTGATGAAGACCACAAGGTCGCTGAACAGTTCGGTGTATGGGGAAGTAAAAAATTCATGGGCAAAACCTATGATGGTTTGCACCGTATTAGCTTTCTGATCAATCAAGATGGCCGCATTGCAGAAGTATTTGATAGTTTCAAAACCAGTAATCATCATCAAGTGATTTTGGCGGCGCTCTAGTTAGCTAAGTTTGAGCCACTGGCGGCAGACTGTCTGATTTGCTGGACAATGCCGTCAGTACCGCTTTGACTAAACTAGCCAGAGGAATAGCGAAGAACACGCCCCAAAAACCCCAAATACCACCAAAGACTAGAACTGCAGCAATAATGTAAACAGGATTTAAACTGACCGCCTCAGAAAATAATAATGGCACCAAAACATTTCCATCGAGAGCTTGGATAATCAGATAAGCCACCATGACATAGGCAAACATAGCACTCCAGCCATATTGGAATAGTGCCACCAAGAATACCGGTAAGGTCACCACCGCTGCACCGATATACGGAATTAACACCGACAAGCCAACCAATACTGCCAGTAACGCAGCGTAACGCAGATCGAATAGCATAAACGCCACAAAGCTGACCACCCCAACAATCACCACTTCAAGTGCTTTACCACGAATGTAATTCATAATTTGCACGTTCATTTCACTGCTTACTTGGGTAATCAAACGGCGATTAGTCGGCATAATACGAGATACATGCTCCATTAATACGTGCTTGTCTTTGAGCATAAAAAAGACCAGTAACGGTACTATGATCAAATAAATTAATAGCGCCATAATACCGATAATACGACTAAATGACTGGGTCAACACCGTTTCACCGAACACAATAATGCGCTGGGTACTGGTATCGACAAAATGGGTGATGTGGCTTGGTTCAATATACTCTGGGAAGAGTTGCGGCAGTTTATCGAGCAGTACCCGAGTTTTCACCACCATCTGCGGTAATTCAGCGAATAGCGCCAGCGACTGCTGCCAAATTACCGGCATAAGAAAAATAATCAGTGCCGCGTTGAGTGCTATAAACAGCAAAAACACCGTCAACACAGCCGCACCACGGCCGAGTTTTAGTGCTTCCAAGCGCTGAATCGGCCAGTCGAGTAAGTAAGCTAAAATTATCGCGACTAATATTGGCGCGAGGATCTCGCCAACCAACACAATCAGACCAAAAGTGATGACCAGCAATAAAAATAAGGTGATAGCATCAGGATCAGAAAACTTCCGTTGGTACCAGGTTTTTAGATAATCCCACATAACCTTGCTGCTCCGCGCTAGTTTGAAGCGTTATAATAACTGGCTTACAACACCAGTTACAATGGAAACATGGAACCTTTAATTTATTCAGGTATCCTAAGCAAAGCGCCATAACGAGTTGGAATGATGCAGTTATCCAAACTTTTACCAGCAGTTAGTTTTGTTGCAATGCTATTTTGCGTGACCGCGAGTGTTGCGCAACAGAATCGGCTGCCTGATATCGGCACTGCTGGCGCCAGTGTCATGTCCGTTGAGCGCGAGCGCAGCTATGGTGACCTTTATATGCGCCAGCTGCGCGCCCAGGCACCAATCGTCGGTGATCCGGTGCTTAATGAATACCTAAAGGACATGGGCACCCGGCTAGTCCGTGAAGCCGATGATGTGCGCTTCCCTTTTACCTTTTTTTGGATTAACCAAAACGATATAAACGCCTTCGCCTTCTTTGGTGGCTATATCGGCTTCTATACTGGGTTAATCGCCGAGACCCAATCCGAATCTGAACTGGCATCGGTTATGGCGCACGAAGTTGCACACGTATCCCAGCGGCATATCGTTCGCAACATGGAACGCATGCAAAATGCCACACCAAATACGCTGGTGGCGATGTTAGGTGCAGTGCTGCTGGGAATGATTAGTCCAGATTTGGGTATGGCGGCACTCAGCACCAGTCTAGCCGGCGCACAACAAATGCAAATAAACTATACCCGGCAATTTGAGCAAGAGGCTGATCGTGTTGGCTTAGCGATGTTAGTACGGGCCGGTTATGACCCAATGGGTGCACCGGCATTTTTTAGCCGTTTGGCTGAAAAACATCGCTACGCGACCAAACTACCACAAATGCTCTTAACCCATCCTGTGTCCGAGGCGCGTATTGCCGATACGCGAGTTCGAGCTGAAGCGCTACCACGCCCTGCAAACCGCGATGAATCACGCTATTTACTGGCTAAAGCGCGGGTACAAGCCAGACACCTGCAAGTTGCTCAAGAGGAGACCTTAAAACGCCTGTTAAGCGATCGAATGACTCCAGTTGATAACGCCAATCGTTACGCCTTAGCCATACTGCTTTTGGACCAACGGCGAGCTGCAGAAGCAGAACAACTGCTCGCGCCATTACTTGCACATGAGCCCATGAATGGTTTCTACCTTGATGTTCAAACTGATATTTTACTGGCGCTGAATCGTGCTGATGAAGCCGTACAGATGCTCAAGCAGGCCTATATTCGGGAACCCCGCGAACAGGTGATTACGCTGAATTTTGCCAATGCAGCGCTGCAAGCTAAACAACCTGCGCTGGCGGTAGAATTATTACGTGATTACTTGCTGCGTGACGACAGTAACGTGCTGGCATTGGATTTACTCGTTGAAGCCTATCGACAGCAGGGTAACAGTGCTGCTATGCACGAAACGCGAGCCGATTTGTATGCGTTACATGGTGCTTTTGACCAAGCTATCAACAATCTGCATTTAGCCCACAAAGGCAACCAAAGTGAATTGGATCGGCGCCGTCTGCAAGCGCGTATTGAGCAATTAATGACGCAGAAAAAACAATTACAAGACCTCTTTGGTTAAACCAGTCGCCTTTTGTAGGCTTAACAGATTTTGTTCACCATATAATGGTCCAGTAATAGTCCCCGCCGGATCAATAATATAGGTAGCGGGAAGCATTTTCGGTCGAACAAAAGGTAACGTTGGTTCAGGCTGCAGCTGAATCAACGGAAATTCAATCTGATAGCGCGCGCGTAATAGCTCTAACTGCTGATTATCAAGCGCATCAAAACTGATACCAAATAAGCTGACGTGCTCTGCATGTTGTCGATAAAAAGCGTTTAACTCAGGCAGTTCCTTTAAACAAGGCGCACACCACTCAGCAAAATAATTGACCACCACATAACGGCCTTGCAGCTGCTGCCAGCGCATCGCGCCGCTGCTATCGGTGTAAAAATCGGCAGCCTTACTGCAGCCCGCCAGCATAACTACTGTAACGGCCACAAGCACCAAGCGAATGGGTAAAAATCGACATTGCATGCACTATACCTTAAGCTATCGTATAGAAAATTAAGAGGTTTAAGAATGTCCCAAGTTACGATTTATCACAACCCCCGCTGTGCTAAAAGTCGACAAACACTGTTGTTGATCGAACAACATGGGTTGCAGCCGAAAATTCATTTATATCTGCAGGATGCCCTCTCCGAAACCGAAATAAAACAATTAATACAGCAACTTGGTTGTGCTTCAGCAGTCGAGATGATGCGTTCTAAAGAGCCTCTATTTAGTGCTTTAGGGCTCACTCAAACAACCAGTCAAGAGCAATTAATCGCCGCGATGGCCGCCCATCCACAGCTTATTGAGCGCCCTATTGTGGTGGTTGGTGAACGCGCTAAACTGGGTCGTCCGCCTGAATCGGTAGTGGAGATCCTGCCATGAGCACGCGTATTTTAATCCTCTATTTTAGCCGCAATGGTTCCACTCAACAGCTTGCTGATGCGATTGCCGAAGGGGTTAGCAGTACTGGTGCTGAAGCAATCATGCGCAGTGTCAGTGCCAGCGGTGATGCTGCGAGTGAACGTGATTTAGCGGTGAGCTTGAGTGATTTAGAGCAGTGTGATGGTTTAATCATGGGCAGCCCGACACGCTTCGGTCATATGGCTAGCGCGCTGCAGCAATTTTGGGAAACCTCATCGAGCAGCTGGCTGCGCGGTGTTTTGGTCGATAAACCGGCAGCAGTCTTTACCTCGTCGAGTTCCATGCATGGTGGTCAAGAAACCACCTTGTTATCGATGATGGTACCGTTGCTACATCATGGCATGCTGCTGGTCGGCATACCCTATACCGTGCCGGCCATTCAAACCACCGATGCCGGCGGAACACCCTATGGTGCCAGTCATGTCGAGCATGCCGCCGGCAAACATCTGAGTGCCGATGAGCGCAGCGCCGCTATAGCCCTTGGCGCGCGGGTGGGTCAATTAGCTAGTAGCCTCAAATCGCGGAGTTAAAGAAATGTCTTCAGCCCTAACCATTCGCCAGTTTCGTCTACTTGCTGTTATTAGTTATTGTGGGCTCTTTGCGTTAATGCTGATCTGGCAAATAAACTATGCCGGCGCAAACGCCTTGAGTTTAGGATTTCGTTTGGGATTTTGGGTGATACCGCTGCTATTCCCACTCTATGGCATTTTGCGTGGTCACGCTTATACCCATGCTTGGGCCAATTTCATTTTGATGTGGTACTTTCTGCATAGTTTAACCATGCTTTATGTCGCCCCACTGCAGCGTGATTGGGCTATTGCCGAATTAATCCTTACCAGCTTGGCCTTCGTTGGTTGTACCGGTTATGCCCGCACCCAAGGTCGCGCCTTAGGGCTCGGGCTAAAGCCATTAAAACAGCAAGACTAAAGCCCTAATACGGCTTTCACAAACGGAATTGTTAACGGCCGTTTAGCCGCTATTGAGGCCTGGTCAAGCTGTTGCAACGCCTTGACCAAATGGTTCATTTCGCGCGGTAACCGTTGCACCATAAACTGCGCCGTATCAGTGCTTAAATGAAGTCCCATGGCCTTTGCCCTGAGCTGTATGGCCTGCACTTTTTGACTATCATCTAAACTCTGTAGCTGTAATGTCAAACCCCACTGTAAGCGCGATTTTAAATCAGCCAGTTGCACCTGCAATTGACTCGGTGACTGCTGGGCTGTGACCACTAATTTACCCACGGCCAAATCATCAATACGATTGTATAGACTGAATAATTCAAGGCACCAGGATGGCTCATGCAGCGCTGCATCAAGGTCGTCCAAACAAACCCATTGGTAGCTCTCAAGCCCACGTAAGCATTGCGCATCGACCACACCGACCAACTCCGTCAGTGGCAGGTAGACTAGCGATTGGTAATCGGCACATAAGGCGTGCAGTAAATGACTTTTACCGACACCCGCTGGCCCCCACAAGTAAACCAGCGAATGCGCACTGTCACGCAACATCGACAGTGCCTCGGCATTCTGCCCGCTAACCCAGGTGGCGAAAGTCTCCGCGGCGGGTAATGATAGCGCCAGTGGTAATTGTTTGGCCGTCATCATTGGCTAACCCATCGATAGTGTCCCAATTCCGGCAATGGTCTTAATTGCTTGCTCAGATCAAGGGCCTGAATAATGCTATTGGGCTCAGCTTGTAAACTAAGGGCAAATTGCGCGGTACCGGCGCCGTAACCGACTAATTGCACATTATTAACCGCTGGTAAACTCGCCAGTAACTGCTCAGTGCCAATCACCTGCGCTAAATTGGCCACATCATGCACAGTCATTTGCCATTGGGTCACCGCAGTAGTTGCG
Source organism: Pseudidiomarina sp. (assembly GCA_023260975.1). Classification (GTDB taxonomy): domain Bacteria; phylum Pseudomonadota; class Gammaproteobacteria; order Enterobacterales; family Alteromonadaceae; genus Pseudidiomarina. The sequence continues at coordinate 27,085 of JALQTK010000015.1, forward strand.
CTGCTAATGCGATAGCGCTGCGCTAATTCACGACTCACTTGCGCTACTAACAATGCTCCCAATTGCTGCTGTTGATCGCTACTCACCTCACCACGCCAGCGTATATCACCGAGCTGAAGCGTCCAATCAGCAATCCAAGTACCGGCATCAAGGGTTGGATCGGCTTGATAAATTCGTGCCACGATAACTCCATCGTGCGGATAACGTGCTGAGGCAAAGGTGAGCGCATCATCGAACCGTCCCCACACATCGATGGCAGTGATGGCCATATTATCGTTGAGATCAAGTAATGGCAGCTTCAATGGCAATCCGCGTTGTTGTGCGGTCGCACGTAACTGCAACATTAACTCGGAGTTATCATCACTACCGAGCAGCTGGCGCTGAATAAGCTCGTTTTCTCGCACCATCCAAAGTAATAACTCTGGCCGCAGGTTGCTCCAAATACCTGACTCTGCGCGCGCAATCAGCTGGTTTACTTGATCTTGGTCGAACTGTACCCACAATTCCAACTGGCTCGGTGATTGTTGGTAACCGTATTGCATTACATAATTAGGTACACTGCGCAACGCTTGTTGCACAGTTGGGTGTTGGAGTAATTGATCGTCGCCGGAAATTCGTAATAAAGCCTGGATTAATGCCTGTCGCAGCGCAACAGTGCGCTCTTGATTGCTTTGCGAGGTAACCGCGACGCGCGCTTGATAAAGCTGAGTCAGCTCCACCGCAGCGTGCAGCGGCTGTATCAACAACAGCAAGCTGGCAAGCATCGACACACGAAGCAATGGAAATAGCATAATAACCTCAAGCGGCGGGTAACCTAGCCATGATAATCAGCATCAGCCCTGCCGGCAAGTAACAAGCTGTGGATAAGTTATTGTTCATGCAACATTTGCTGCTGCTATGCTAAAATTTAGTACCGTTATAGCTTAGCGTAAACCAACACTAGGGCAAGGAACAACTGCGCATGCTTAAGCAACAACTGCGAGCTATTAGCTCACTACTTACCAGTGTGACCTTTATTGGTATATGCGTTGGCATGACCAGTACCCTGCTCTCGTTGCGCGCCACTATGGAAGGCTTTGGTACTATAACCACCGGTCTTATCATGTCTGCTTATTTCATTGGTTTCTTATTCGGTACCACGCGCGCAGCGAAAGATATCCGCCGGGTTGGCTACATTCGGGCGTTTGGTGGCCTAGCCGCACTCGGAGCTGCCTCGGTACTCATTCAAGCGGTCTGGATCAATCCGATGGTCTGGTTTGTGATGCGATTTCTAACCGGTTTTGCGATGTCCGCAATATTTGTCATTGTCGAGAGTTGGCTCAATACCATGGCTGATAACCGCAATCGTGGCACCGTATTATCGGTTTACTTAGTGTTAATTTATAGCGGTCTGGTGATTGGTCAATTACTGCTAGGCATCGCTGATCCAAGTGGTTTTATGCCGTTTGCGCTGGTGGCATTATTAATGAATCTCGCTATTATTCCGATTTTGATTAGTGTCACTGCTGAACCAAGTGGCTATGAACCGCGCCAAGTGCCGCTGCGAGAATTAGCTAAAATTGTTCCTCTGGGTTTGGTAAATGCCTTTATCATGCAAGCTTGTTTCGCCATGTTCTATGGTATCGGCCCAATGTATGCGCTGTATATTGGCTTGACCGTTGAGCAAGTCTCGCTATTTATGGCGGCCTTTATTTTGGGCGGTTTACTTGCTCAAGCCCCAATCGGCTATTTATCCGATCGTATGGATAGACGTTTAATAATGGCCGCTAGCGCCGGCAGTGCTGCACTAATGGCACTGGTGTTAGCGCAATTGACAGCTGATTCAATTCTACTTATCTACCTATGTATCGGATTATTAGGTGCCTGTGCCTTACCCATGTATTCACTCGGGATGGCACACACCAATGATTTTCTCGAAAAAGACCAAATGGTTGGAGCAACGGGGGCGATTATTAAAGTAGGTGCTATGGGCGCAATTATTGGTGCACCACTGGTTGCCGCATTAATGGAATTTGGCGGCGTTGATTACTTCTTTTTATTGGTGATGGCACTGACTGCGAGTATCAGCTTGTATTCGCTGTTTCGTATTGGACGACGCCCGAAAGCACGTTTACAAAGCCACTCAGCCTTTGCCATGGTGCCGCCATCAGCAACCTCTGATGAGGTGCTGACCGCGCTTGCTGAAGACCTGCCAGATAATCAAACCGACGGCTCTATGCCCCGCCCAACCAACGATTAACCCAACCTTGCGCTTCACTGGCTAATTGCTGTAAATGCTCGGCGCTGACCAAGCTCTCACAATAAATTTTATACACTGGCTCAGTACCTGACGGGCGTGCCGCGAACCAGCCATTGGCGGTAGTCACCTTTACCCCACCAATTGAGGCTTGATTTGCCGGTGCTTTGGTCATCACCGCAGTCACTGCATCACCAGCCAACTCGCTGATGGTCAATTTATCAGCGCGAATATCGGCGAATGCAGCATTGCCCTCAGCACTGGATGTCACATCGATACGCTGATAATAGGCGGTACCATGCTGAGCACACAGCGCTTGATAGTATTGACTCGGATCGCACTTTTGCGTGGCCACAATTTCGGCCGCCAGCAATGCCATAATAATACCGTCTTTATCGGTCGACCATGGCAACCCATGGCGATCTAAAAAGCTGGCACCGGCACTCTCTTCGCCCGCAAAAGCGGTCACGCCATCATGCAATTCTTGCGCAAACCATTTAAAGCCGACCGGCATTTCCCGCAGTTGACGACCCGCAGCCGCGACCACACGATCAATCGTTGCGCTCGATACCAAGGTTTTACCGATAGCCAATTGACTTGGCCACGCTCGCGTTTGACACAGATAATCAATCGCCACGGCAAGGTAATGATTGGGGTTCATAAGCCCCTCGGACGGGCTGACGATGCCGTGACGGTCATAGTCGGGATCATTCGCGACAGCGATATCAAACTGGTCTTTTAATTGCAGCAAGGACTGCATAGCATATGGCGACGAGCAATCCATGCGGATTTTGCCATCTTTATCTAAGCTCATAAAACCGAAGGTAGCATCGACAACTGCATTCTTAATGGTGATATCGAGACCATAATGGTCGCGAATGAGCTCCCAGTAACTCGCACCAGCGCCGCCCATGGCATCGACTCCAATACGCACACCAGCGTTTGCAATCGCTTGCATATCAACCACTTCATGTAAACTTTCCACGTAAGACTGGCGCCAATCAAGCTGTTTTAAGCGCTTACTCTTACGCGCCTCGGCATAAGAAACCGCTTGCACGCCGATTAACTCCGAGCTGAGTATGGCGTTGGCATATTTTTCAATGGTTCGGGTCGCATCAGTGTCAGCCGGGCCACCGTGCGGCGGATTATACTTGAAGCCACCATCGGTCGGCGGATTGTGCGAGGGGGTAATCACAATGCCGTCGGCTAGATGATTACTACGACCTCGGTTGTAACGCAAAATTGCATGACTAATGACTGGCGTCGGTGTATAGCCATCACCGCTTTGTACATGCACTTCTAAGCCATTGGCAATAAGTACTTCGAGGGTGGTCATAAAAGCGGCTTCAGACAGTGCATGGGTGTCACGACCGACAAAAATTGGCCCACTAATACCCTGCTCTTTACGATAAAGCACTAAC
>JALQTK010000160.1 GCA_023260975.1 Pseudidiomarina sp.
TGATGCCGACATCTTGATCTTGCGGAATCAGCATAGGTAACTCAAGCAATTGTTCACGATTACGCGGTACACCGCCGTATCGACTTGCTAAGCCCGAAGCAATGGCAACCATAAGATCGAAGGGCTGCACCAGTCGGGTTTCAAAGTCACCGTGCTGGCGAAAAATCGGCAACCACGGTACTAACGCCAAATCGGCCTCACCTTCACGTATGGCCCGCAATGAGCGTAACTGCGAATCGCCGCTAACCAATAGCTCGGTGGCGGGAAATTGCTGTTGTACCGCCTGCATGGCGTCAAATAGTAAGCGCGGCGAGCAGGTATGATCGTAGCTGATACGCAGTTGCGGTTCAGCGCCAGTGCGCAATTGCTCGGTGAGTGACTTCAGCCGTGCTTGCTGTCTTAGCAATTCGCGCGCTTGGCGCAGGAACTGCTCTCCGCGCGGGGTCAGCGCCAAACGATAGCCATGGCGGTTAAATAATTCAAAGCCTGCACTTTCTTCTAACTTACGCAGCGCCATACTGACAGCCGCTTGGGTGCGGTGTAATTGATCGGCAGCGCCTTGTAAACTGCCGGTTTCAGCGAGCGCGTT
>JALQTK010000161.1 GCA_023260975.1 Pseudidiomarina sp.
AAGATCATAAGGGGCGCCGGGGTTATGACGCGCATTTGGGCGAGCGGGGCGTAAAGCTGTCGGGCGGGCAACGCCAACGTATTGCGCTGGCCCGGGCCATTTTGAAAGATGCCCCCATTTTGGTGCTAGACGAGGCGACATCGGCGCTGGATTCCGAGGTAGAGGCCGCCATTCAAACAGCGCTAGAGCGGGTGATGCAGGGTAAAACCGTGCTGGCGATTGCCCACCGCCTGTCTACCATCGCGCGGATGGACAGGATTGTAGTGATGGATCAGGGCCGCATTGTAGAGCAGGGCACGCATGACCAGTTGCTGGCCAAATCGGGCCTGTATGCGCGCTATTGGCAGCGGCAATCGGGCGGGTTTATGGGGCTGGATGCCGCAGAATAGGCGCTTAGTCTTCGTCTAGGCTGCCGTGAATTGCAAATTGTTCGATCCCGGCATTTTGCGGCTGTATCACCCGAAAAGATTCCCGCACGCCGCTTTCTGTCAGTTCGCGCGCAACGGTCAGCAGGGTGTTGGGCGCATGATCTTCGCAAAGGTCTATCATCTGCGCCAGCTCTTCTTGGGCCACGG
>JALQTK010000162.1 GCA_023260975.1 Pseudidiomarina sp.
CCAATAGATGTCTTCTTCTGGTTCAAAGATATCGGCGCGACCACCGGCAAAGCCGAATGTTTTAAAGCCCATAGACTCAAGCGCAGCGTTGCCCGCAAGAACCAACAAATCTGCCCAAGAGATTTGCTTGCCGTATTTTTGTTTAATTGGCCACAATAGGCGACGCGCCTTGTCCAAGTTGCCATTATCAGGCCAGCTGTTTAATGGCGCGAAACGTTGTGCACCTGTGCTTGCGCCACCGCGGCCATCACCAGTACGATAAGTACCCGCAGCATGCCACGCCATACGAATGAAGAACGGTCCATAATGCCCATAATCCGCTGGCCACCAATCCTGGCTGTCTGTCATCAATGCATAAAGGTCTTGTTTCAGGGCTTTCAAATCAAGCTTCTTGAATTCTTCTGCATAATTGAAATCTGCACCAAGCGGATTTCCCGCCACGGGGTTCTGATGCAAAACACGCAAATTTAATTGATTAGGCCACCAATCGCGGTTTGTTGTACCGCCAGAGGTTACGCTTGATTGTACATGCATGACAGGGCATTTGCCGGCACTAGGG
>JALQTK010000163.1 GCA_023260975.1 Pseudidiomarina sp.
AGCGTTCCGGCATGCGATGCTTCGCGGTCCTAATTACGGCATCTGCGCCGCTCAGTTTGCCGTGTGCACCCGCACCACAGCCAAAGTAATCTCCAAACTCCCAGTAGTTGATGTTGTGTCTGCATACCTGAGAGGGCTTGCTAAAAGCCGATACTTCATAACGTTCATAACCGCTCTCGGCGAGTAATTGCTCCCCCGCCTCGGCGATGTCGGCTATTAGGTCATCATCTGGCAGCGCAGGCGGTTCTTTGTAAAAAACGGTATTGGGCTCAATCGTTAGCTGGTACCAAGATATGTGACCGGTATCAAACCTGAGAGCCGAAGAGAGATCCGCTATCGCGTCCTCTGGCGTTTGATGTTCTAACCCGTACATTAGGTCGATATTGATCCGTTCAAAGCCCGCTCTCTGGGCGGCCGAAATGGCGGCTTCGGCCTCCTCGCTCGAGTGGATGCGTCCGAGGCGGCTTAGCTGATAGGGGTTGAACGATTGCACGCCGATGGAAAGCCGGTTGACGCCCGCACCGCGATACCCTTTAAACCGTTTGAACTCGGAGCTGC
>JALQTK010000164.1 GCA_023260975.1 Pseudidiomarina sp.
TGCAGAAGTTGATGGTGAGTATCAGTTCGAAGTATTGGCAACCAATGGTGACACTTTCCTTGGTGGTGAAGACTTCGATATGCGCATCATAGATTTCTTGGTGTCAGAGTTTAAGAAAGACCAAGGCGTCGATCTTAAGAACGATCCATTAGCGCTGCAGCGTTTAAAAGAGGCTGCTGAGAAAGCAAAGATCGAGCTATCTAACGGACAGCAAACCGACATCAACCTGCCTTACGTGACTGCTGATGCCTCTGGCCCTAAGCACATGAACATCAAATTAAGCCGTTCTAAGCTTGAGTCATTGGTTGAAGACTTGGTTAAGCGCACGCTTGATCCATGTAAGACAGCATTAAAAGATGCAGGCTTGTCAGCTTCTGATATTGACGACGTGATTTTGGTCGGTGGTCAGACCCGTATGCCAATGGTGCAAAAGACCGTTACTGATTTCTTCGGTAAAGAGCCACGTAAAGACGTGAACCCTGACGAAGCGGTAGCGATGGGTGCGGCGATTCAAGGTGGTGTTTTAGGCGGCGACGTAAAAGACGTGTTGTTAC
>JALQTK010000165.1 GCA_023260975.1 Pseudidiomarina sp.
GATGCACGAAGATCGGTCGCCATAACCGGCGCGCCCTTCATGCGTTCAACACCTGTCACCTTTGCCGTTCCACCCTGCACATCAATTTGCGCACCCATCCGCATCAGTTCGGGCGCATGCATAAAGCGATTTTCAAAAATGGTTTCTTCCAAATTACTGACGCCATCCGCAGTGCACAGCATTGCCATCATCTGCGCCTGTAAATCCGTTGGGAAACCGGGGAACACTTCGGTCGTGACATCAACTGCTTTGATATGATCGGCACGACGTTTTGTGGCGATCCCGTTAGCCGTTTCCCACACATCTACGCCCGCTGCGTCCAGTTTTTCAACGAAGGTTTCAATCAAATCGGTGCGTCCGCCCAACAATTCGACTTCACCCCCCGCAATGGCAGGCGCCAACATGTACGTGCCTAATTCGATGCGATCAACGACAACAGGGTGCGTTGCACCGCCCAGACGGTCGACCCCCTCAATCGTGATGGTGGATGTCCCAGCCCCGTCAATTTTTGCCCCCATTTTCTGCAAACAGTGGATCAAATCAAC
>JALQTK010000166.1 GCA_023260975.1 Pseudidiomarina sp.
AAACCAGAACTTGCACGTGCGACACGTGAAGACGTAATCATGGCTACAGGTCGTTCTGACTACCCTAACCAGGTTAACAACGTGCTTGGCTTCCCATTCATCTTCCGTGGTGCGCTAGATGTTCGTGCGTCTGCAATCAATGAAGAGATGAAGGCAGCTGCAGTGGTTGCACTTGCTGAGCTTGCTAAGCAGCCTGTTACTCAGGAAGTGTTGGATGCATACGGTCTTGATTCGCTTGAGTTTGGTCGTGAATACATCCTGCCAAAAGCAACGGATTCTCGCCTACTAGGTGCTATCTCATACGCAGTAGCTAAAGCTGCAATCGATTCGGGTGTTGCTCGTAAAGATATGCCAGCTAACTACCCACTGAGCTAATCTATAGCTCAAATAAAAAGGGAAGCTCTTTAGCTTCCCTTTTTTATGTCCGATTTTTGCTCAAGTTAATCGAGTGTATCGGCTAAATAGACTTTCCAATTATCTAAATAGCTCTTCCGACGTTGGCGGTGGTGCCTCTTGGCCAGGTCGAGGTGCTGTCTCTGTCGGT
>JALQTK010000167.1 GCA_023260975.1 Pseudidiomarina sp.
TATCCTGCTGGACTTAGGGTTGTCGAATTACAACAACCGAACTATCGCACAGCAACCAGAATTATTGAGGACTTACGTCCCGAATTTTTTGATAATAAAGACTTTACTATCCTTTTTGTACTTAGCCGTCGTTTTTGTACTGGCATATAGCTGGGGTTATCGTAGCTTGAAATTGTCTTTGCTTTTTCCTTTGGCGATGAATCAAGTATTTATTGGTTTTATCCTTTACTTCCGCTCGAATATTACTGCTTTACATTTCTTCAGGTGGGACGCAATTTTATCTGTTTTTGATAGAATATTGGTCATTATTATATGTGCTGTTTTGCTCTGGGGTAGTGTTGTGCCGACTTTCAAGATTGAATATTTTGTTTATGCACAGACGTTTGCTTATGGCTTTACGGCTTTGGTGAGTGGTGCTTTAGTATGGCGATTGATGGCTACTTCTTTTTCTAATCCTGTTAGAAACAGTCTTTCCCAACTTTCTAAAGGTTTTGGTTTAGCCTCTATTATTAAGATTCTAAAAGATAGCTATCCTTACGCTTTG
>JALQTK010000168.1 GCA_023260975.1 Pseudidiomarina sp.
AACTACTTTTCACCCGCAACGGTCTTGAGCAGGCAACCAGGTGGCCGGTGGCAAGATATCACGCTCAGCGCGCTGCAGAGCTTGGCTCAGTGACCGATTTGGGTTGCGGTCTTGGGATTGACTCATTGGCCTTTTGCGAGGCCGGGCTTCAGGTGGTTGCCATCGAGCAGGATGCCGAGACGGCAGAGCTGGCCGCCTGGAACTTGAAGTTGCATAAAGCTACGGTGCGCAACGCCACCGCCGAGGACTCTGAAATCGAAACCACTGGTGTTTGGCTAGACCCAGCGCGCCGAAACCTTGCCGGGAGATTCGATGCCAGACGGATGCTCGGCCCCGAAGACTTCTCGCCTCCCCTGGACTTTGCCTTTGGCCTGCTGAGTAAGTTCCCTGGTGGCATGAAGCTGGCTCCAGGCTTGCCCCACGAATTGATTCCTCAGGGTCTTGAGGCCACCTGGGTTTCCCATAATCGCGAACTCGTGGAGCTGAGCCTCTGGAATATCGATCCGGCTCGAGCGGGAAAAAGATTTGCCGTGATGGTCTCAG
>JALQTK010000169.1 GCA_023260975.1 Pseudidiomarina sp.
AAATCACCACTGGCCAACCATTGGCTGGGCGGGTGATTGGATCGAGCCCTTGGAAGGCCCGCACTTGGTTGATCGCGGCTTCATTTGGCACGCTCATGATAACCGGAATGGTTTGCTGACTAACCACCGCTGGCACCGGATTGTACTTGGTCAAATGACGCTCGTTATCAACGCCTGGGAAGTCATAACAGGCATTTGGCGGTAACAATAACGCTGGATTGGCCAATGCCGCTGGATCAATGCCTGCAGTGGCTGGGTCAATCGCACCGGCAGCAATCGCACCCAAGATAGAGGCTGGGCTATCACACGCCGCGGTCCAACGACCAGTCAATGGCGCCCGCGGATTCTCAGTGGTTGGCACCTGCAAGAAGTATGGCAGAGTTACCGAACCTTGATAAAACGCTGCGGTACTCGCCGCTGCATAGGCTGGATTGGTTGGGTCAACCGTCAGCGCCTGGGCATTCACGAGTACATCAGCAACCGTCAAGCCAGTGGCTTGCGCCGCTAATGCTGGGGTACCGGTGGTGCTGTACTG
>JALQTK010000016.1 GCA_023260975.1 Pseudidiomarina sp.
AAGCGCTCGGCGTTTATAAAATAAAAACCGGGGCAAGCCCCGGTTTTTTTATTGCTCATTAAAAACTATTTCAAGTGCTCTTCAAATAACATGAATATACGACGATACTCATCCAGCCAACTCGACGGCTGACGAAATCCATGCGGCTCTACCGGATAAATAGCCGTTTCAAAATTGATGTTTTCATGCTCAATCAAACGCTGCACCACCCGCACACTATCTTGAAAGAACACGTTGTCATCAACCATCGGCGAAATAATCAATAACTTATCGCGTAAACCTTCGGTGAAATAAATCGGTGAACTACGCCGATAAGCGATTGGATCATCATCAGGTAAATTCAAGATATTTGAGGTATAGCCGGTGTTGTAATGAGCCCAATCACTGACCGGCCGTAATGCTGCACCCGCTTTGAATAAACCCGGTTCTTTAAATAATGCCATAAAAGTCAAGAAGCCACCGTATGAACCGCCGTAGGTACCCATGCGATTGATGTCAACATTTGCATTAGCACCTGCCCACTTCACTACATCGACTAAATCCTCAACTTCTGGCGTACCCATTTGTCGATAGACTGCGGTGCGCCAATCACGACCATAGCCTTTAGAGCCTCTATAATCGAGGTCGAGAACCACATAACCATGCTCGGTCAGCAGGCTATGGAACATAAATTCACGCTGATAATTGGACCAACCACTATGGGCATTCTGCAAATAGCCAGCACCATGGATAAATACTACGGCCGGATACTTTTCAGCACGATTGGGCTGATAATCTTTCGGGTAATAAACCCGGGTATAAATCGGCTCGTTTACCTGGCTCGATGGGATCGGCACGATCTGTGGCGCCGCCCAATCAATCGCCAAATACTCGCTGCTCACGGTATTGGTCAAGCGTTCTGCGCTGCCATTAGCCGTTATACTTTGACGGTATAATTCCGGCGGAGTAAGCGCACTGGAATGAGTAATCAACAACTGATCTTCAGCTGGGCTTAATTTATAGTTGTTGATACCACCAAGTTCAGTCAACTGGAACAACTCACCGCTCGCAGTGGCTACTCGATAAATTTCGTAAGTACCCGGATGGGTCTTATTACCACTGAAATAAATAAATACACCATCAGCACTCACCTGTGGGTCTTCGGTTACGTAATTACCGCGAGTTAACTGACGCTCTTTACCCTCTAATGGCTTTACATATAAATGCGCATACCCATCTTGTTCAGACTGATACCATAACGTCGTGCTCTGCGGTAAAAAGCCAAACTCGTTATGGGTGTAGTTAATCCAGGCTGGGTCACTTAACCGATGCTGACTACGCAACTGGCTAGCGGCAAAGTCAAAGCTGGCGATCCAGCGATCTTTGTTATCCCATGCTTCGAGCATAACCAAAGCGTGTTTACCATCATCGCTCCAGCGGAATGCCCCGCTCGACCAGCCCCAATCTTGTAGCAAAGTAATAGGGCGTGGTTTCTTTTCGCTGCTGTAGGTTTTTCCTTGCGCTTGGTAGTTTTCTTCTTTCACCGCAGCTAATACATCGTCGTCGTAGCCCGGTAAGGTATTGTACGGGTATGTAGTTTGAGTGCCGGTATTCAGCTCAAGTGCCATAATGGTATGCTCGACTGGCTTGGCATCGGCTACCCGGCGACGCACATCACGGGCTTTAACACGCCCATCTTCGGCGACATAATCAGGCATGATATCACCCTCACCACGCCAACTCTGCGGAGTGGTAACGGCAACGACAAGCTTATCTCCGGCCGGCGATAAACTAGCCGCAACAATTTGTTTGTTTTTACCTAAATAAAACGGTTGCGGTGCCAAACTGGAATTATTTTTCGCTAATAACTGTTGCTGCTCAAACCGCTCGGTTCGGTCACGACGTTCTTTTTGAATAAACTCAATCAGCTCTATCTGTTCACGGGCAATAAAGTCTTTTGCCTCAGTATTGGCCTGTGGTGCGTCGCGGGTGACTAAACTGGCTAATTGAGCAGTCAGTCCTGAGCGCGGATCAACAGCAAAAAAGTCATTGCCTTGGCGATACGCTAATCGACCATCGGTCAAAAACATCAGTTGACTCTGCCTTGCATCGTCGCGAGTAAGCTGCTGCACTGCGCCTGCTGCTAAATCACGAACAAAAATATTTCCCTCAAAGGTATAGGCCAATAAGCTACGGTCACGGTTATAAATACCATCGTTATAGGCGTACTCATGCAACTGTTGCAATGGCACCTGATGGGCTGCTTGGCCATTAAGTGGCAAATGGTACCAATCACGCAGAACACTTCCGGCACGTTTTTGTTGGTACAAAATACCTTCGCCAGACACCATCCAGTAAGCATTTTCTGGCGAACGTCCGAGCCAATCCTGATCAGCCATGATTTTTTCCATGGTCAATTCAGTACCCGCTACGGCATTTGTATTAGCGGCTAGTTGCACCGTCTCAATGCGTTGCAGTGCATTGTTCGTGTTATTGGACGATTGCGTAGTACTGACGCAGGCCGTCGTCAGCAGAGCAGCAGCGATAGCTAACGCGAGTTTCGTTTTCATTCTGGTTATCCTCTAGGTAAGCGTTACCGCATTAAAGCAAAAAGCCCGACACAATTCGAGTGGCGGTTAGTTCTCGGCATCGACTTGTTTATTTGGGTGCGCAGCAGCAACCCAGGGCAATTCGAGCAGCCCGGCGTAGATTGCCTGTAAGCGCGGGTACGGGGTCAAATCAATGGCAAAACGTTCGGCACTATAAACTTGTGCTACCAAACACGCGTCGGCCATGGAAAATTGCTTGCCATAGCAATACGTACTGCCATGATCTCTCAGTTGCAGTTCAAGACTGGCAAACGCCCGAGCAAACCAATGCACTAACCACGCCTTCTTAGCCTCATCATCGAGCGCTAGGGTAGCGCTCAAATACTGTTGCACACGCAAATTGATCAATGGTTGTAATTCGCTGGCTAAATCCAGTGACATCGCTCGAATCTGCGCCCGATCGGCAGCTGTTCCAGGCAATAACAATGGGCCTTGATAGGTTTCATCAAGATACTCCATGATCGCCAACGATTGGTGAATCACCGTTTTACCATCAACTAAGGTCGGTACTAAACCATTCGGATTGAGCTGCCGATAGGCTTGCTGATGTTGCTGCCCACCATCACGCAGTAAGTGCACCGGCCGATACTGATAATTCAGTCGTTTGAAATTTAAGCCGATGCGAACTCGATAACTCGCACTTGAACGCCAGTAACCATAAAGCTCCATTGGCACATGCTCCCCCGACAATCGATTGAGTTAATCTTCGTGTGGTTCGGTATAAGCAACGACCTGTTGCTCAATACTGCCAAAAATACTCGCCCCATGTTGATCGAGCATCTCAATTTTAATGCTATCGCCAAACTGCATAAAGCCAGTACTCGGTTTGCCATCGCGAATCGTTTCGATCATCCGAACTTCGGCAATACAGCTATAGCCGACACCACCCTCGTTGATGGCGCTACCATGACCTGTACCCTGCTTGTTCGATACCGTACCTGAACCAATAATGGCTCCAGCACTTAAATGCCGGGTTTTTGCAGCATGGGCAATTAACTGGGCAAAATTAAAGGTCATATCAACACCAGCATTGGGTTTACCAAATAATTGACCATTTAATTCACTTAACAATGGCAAATGTACCTTATGTTGCTGCCAGGCCGGACCGAGTTCGTCGACTGTGACTGCCACAGGTGAAAACGCTGACGATGGTTTCGACTGGAAAAAACCAAACCCTTTGGCTAACTCATTTGGGATCAAGCCGCGCAGCGACACATCATTTACCAGCATAAGTAAGCGGATATAGTCACCTGCTTGGCTGGCTGGAGTGCCCATAGGCACATCATCGGTAATCACTGCAAGCTCAGCCTCAAAATCGATTCCCCAACCGGTGTCGGCCATTTCAATAGCATCTTTTGGACCTAAAAAATCATCCGAGCCACCCTGATACATCAACGGATCGGTCCAAAAGCTCGCCGGCATTTCGGCATTCCGTGCTTGGCGAACCAATTCAACGTGATTGACATAAGCACTGCCATCAGCCCATTGATAGGCCCGCGGTAGCGGTGATTCGCACAAGTGTTGATCAAACGCTACAGCAGCACTCAACTGGCCAGCATTCAACGCCGCATAAATAGGCTCTAACGCCGGTACAATGCCGTCCCAATCGTCTAGTACTTCCTGTAGCGTTGCCGCCAATTCAGGCACCGCTAAGGCTTGAGTTAAATCACGACTAACCAACATCAGTTGGCCGTCACGGGTTCCATTTCGATAACTTGCAAACTTCATCGCCAGTTTGTTTCCTATAGGTCTTTTGGCTTCCAACTATAAACATAGTCAGGATTTTCAACACTGGCACAGACCTCACCCATCTGCAGCGCATCGCGGCTGTCGAGCATTACCGCCACTTCGTCAGTGAATTTTTTCTTGTGCTCCAAACCCGCTTTAAAGGCTTTTGGATGCGGTCCGTGGGTGAATCCGGCCGGATGGAACGTCACCATGCCTTTATCAATGTTATCGCGGCTAAAAAAGTCGCCTTCGTGATAGAACAATACTTCATCGTAATCATCGTTGTTATGGTAGAACGGCACTTTTAATGCGCCTGGATCGGATTCAATTGGGCGCGGTACAAAGGTGCACACCACAAACCGATCAGCGACAAAGGTAGTATGCGCTGACGGCGGCAGATGGTAGCGATGGCTCATCAATGGACGGATATCGCGCCAGTTAATCCGTACCGGTGCTAGGTCACCATGCCAACCAATCGCATCCAATGGGTTGTACGGATAGCTGATGATACTGACTTGACCGTGCCGCTTCACTTGAATTTGCCAGGATTCTTCGCTGTATTGGGCCTTAAACGCATCATCAATTTCTGGCACATCTAAGCAGCCCGGGTCAAAAATCGCATGATTACCCACTAAGCCTTTTTCCGGCAGCTGATAGGAGCCGTTGGTTGCCTCAATCATGACAATTTGCATCGCTTCAATTGGCTCAATGCGCCAGCTGGTCGAACGCGGAATGCTAAAATAATCACCTTTTTCTAAGGTGATGTGGCCATAATCGCAAAATAACTCGCCGCGACCCTCATGAATAAACAGCAATTCATCACCGTCAGCATTACGCACTAAAAACGGCATGGTATTGCGACAATGCCAAATACGGAATTTACAGTGGGCATTATGCAATAACAGTGGTACCGACCACGGTGATTCAACCGCGACATTGGTGAGTTTGTTAAAGTCAAAATTACGTGGCCGTAGTTCACCTTCCCAGTTACTCCAACCGGTTGGCGCATGGCGATGATGAAAGTGGGTAGCCGGTCCAAAAAAACCGCTGCGCCCTACTTCACGCTCATAAATTGCTTGTTCCGGCAAATCAGCATGCGCTTGTTTCGAGAACACCCCAACCTTTTTTGGAAAACTTATCCATTTACGCATCGGTTAATACTCCGCGACGAATTTGATCCTCCTCGATAGACTCGAACAGGGCCTTAAAGTTACCTTCACCAAAACCTTCATTACCTTTACGTTGAATAATCTCAAAGAATACCGGACCAATCACTGTTTTGGTGAAGATTTGCAGTAATATGCCATCTTTCATTGGCGCACCATCAATTAAAATTCGCAGTTCGCGTAAATCATCGAGGCTCTCTTCATGACCTTCAACGCGCGCATCAACCTTATCGTAATAGCTTTCTGGGGTTGGCATAAATTCCATGCCGATAGCACGCAAATCACGCACAGTTTTATAGATATTGTCGCTGCTTAAGGCAATGTGCTGAATGCCCTCGCCATTGTATTCGCGTAAATACTCTTCAATTTGCGATTTATCATCATGCGATTCATTAATCGGGATACGAATCTTACCGCAAGGCGCGGTCATAGCGCGACTTAATAACCCGGTTAGCTTACCTTCAATATCAAAGTAACGGATCTCACGGAAATTACCAATGCGCTGATAGAATCCGGCCCAGGTATCCATGTTGCCGCGGAAGACGTTATGAGTCAGGTGATCAACTTCATAAAGACCGGCGGCATGTGCTTTCATATCGGCTTGCCAATTAGGATAGAAGTCAAAGTCACTGTTATAAATGCTGGTTGCGCCGTTATTGTTATCAACAAAAGCTAAAGTTGACGCACCAATACCATAAACCGCGGGAAAATCAGCCTCGCCGGCGCTTACATCACGACTAAAGGCTTTCGCGCCATTGGCAACGGCATGCTGCAATGCTTGGGCTGAATCGGCAACACGCCAGGCCATGCCGCATACGCTTGGACCATGCTGTTTAGCAAATTCGGCAGCCTGACCGCCCACTTCGGCATTGATAATGAAGTTAATATCATTTTGCTTATACAACCATGCTTGCTTACGCTTATGCTTGGCGACCTCGGTAAAACCAAGTTTTACAAACAAATCTTTCAACGCCTGAATACCTTGGGCATCGGGTGCGGTGTACTCAACAAATTCAAAACCATCGGTTTGTAACGGATTATATGACTGCTCAGCCATTTGGTACTCCTTGCTGCCTTGTTCATTATGAATTCTCAACGCTCTACTCTGCGCTAGAATGTGCGTAGCTGCCAGTATCGCCATAAAATTGATTCAGCGCCTGCAGAGAGCCGGTTTGTAAACTATTCGATACAGTTTAGCTTTAATACATCGCTGTTGCTTTAGCCTGATAGCTTTTTGCTCCGCGCCAGCAACCGCACTGTAAACATTTATGAACGAATGGGCCTTTTGCTTGGCTTACTAATACCGTACTCACGCAACTTATTGGCCACCGCGGTATGCGACAAACCCAACTTCTTCGCTAACTGTCGGGTGCTCGGGTAACTCGGATACAGACGGCGCAAAATAGTACTTTCAAATTTCTTCATGGCGCTATCTAAATTCTCATCGTTAAACTCGATCGCCACGCTTTCACTTACTCCCTTGCCTCCGGCCAGCTGCAAATCACGCGCCTCGATCCGATCATTCTCTGACATCGAGATAGCCCGAAACAGCACATTCTCTAATTGTCGAACATTCCCAGGCCATTGGTAGCGCTGCAGCAATTCACGGCAATCGCGACTTAATACCACCAAATTGCGGCGTAAATGCTGACACGCTTGCAAGGCAAAATGTTCAGCCAGTATGGCAATATCGGAGCGACGCTCACGCAGTGGTGGAATAGTAAGACTCAACACATTTAAGCGGTAATACAAATCTTGGCGAAACTGTCCTAGCTCAACGCGCGCTAATAAATCGTCCTGTACTGAACAAATAATTCGAACATCAACGCTAACTTCAGCCTCTTCGCCAATACGACGAAAACGACCTTCTTGAATAAAACGTAATAATTTAGCCTGCAAGCTGGCTGACATTTCACTCACTGAATCGAGCAATACGGTGCCACCGTGGGCCTGCTCAAAAATACCTTTTTTGGCCGCGGTGTTTGGTCCTAAACTGCCCTGACCATGACCAAATAATTCGCTTTCCGCTACATTATCTGGCAATGCCGCGCAGTTAATAGCCAAAAATGGAGATGCTGAACGCGGTCCTGCTTGATGGCATGCGCGTGCTAATAGTTCTTTACCAACCCCGGTTTCACCTTGAATCAGCAGCGGAACGCTGAGTTCAGCCATGCGCGCTGCATCTTTTAATAGCCGCTTCATCAGCGCATGGTCACCCAGTATGTTGGCAAAAACATCTGCTTGGCCACTCCCTTGCCAGTGTGCAGTAAGCGGTTGTGCTTTGCCGGTTATCACTGCACCAGCGAAACTAGCACGTTGATTTTCGTCATTCACCCAAAGTGGAATTAAATCAAGAAAATACCGCGCATTACCAATACTAACCTGCACTACAGTCGGTTCTTTCGGCTGGCGTTCTAGCCAGCGCACCAGGTTATAACCAGTTATCCAATCATTGATTGCGGTGGCATTGATTGATCGCTCGCCATCACCAAAGATCTGTTCCGCCGCGTCATTACATGCCGTAACAATACCTTTCGCATCGACCGATAGGACCGGATCGGGTAACCGACTTAGCAGCAAACTGAATTCATAATGCTCTCGTTCACTGGGCATGTAGGCCACAGTTTTGACATCTTTGACATTCGATATGCGACGGATTTCTGGCATTAAATGCTGAAAATCAGCAAACTCTAGCTCTGGAAAATTAAGAAAAATTTTGCCCTTCGGGTCAACCTCGATGCCACGTAAATCGATTTCATAATCGCGTAAAATCTGCAACACATCTTGGGCAATTCCAAGTCGATCATCACAGCTAATTTGCAGCCGCATAGCTCGTCATCTCCGCTGTTATCAAGTAGCCTGCTTGGGCATTACAAGCGCCTTCAGTGTAAACTAAAGTATACACAAAAGCGCCGCCAGAGCGAATGCTGCGGCGGCGCTTTATCACCATATCGCCTGTTGTTATCGCGCTATGCAGCGATACCCGGCAAACCGTTATTTAGCCAGCTAATAAAGCATCCGTGCGAGCCGCCATAATAAAATCATTTTTATGTAAGCCGTTAATTGCATGAGTCCACCAGGTTACCGTGACTTTGCCCCACTCAGTGGTTATGGTTGGATGATGAAACTCGGCCTCAGCAATTTCAGCCACCTGATTAGTAAAAGCTAACGCCAGTTTGAAATTTTTGAATTTAAACTGACGCTGCAATTGCATCACTCCATCACAAACCAGCGGTGACCAATCAGGTATCTGTTGCATCAGTTCGGCCAACTCACTGTCACTAACTTTCGGTGCATTGGCGTTGCAGGCTTCACAGGTTTGTTGTTTTAACTCAGACATTTCAACTCCATTCATGCTGTTAGGATTTTCGTTACGTACTTTTAGGCAGCTGGTTTAGGCGGAAATTTAGGCTCAAACAAACCAAGTTCCATCGCTTGATGAACCACTGCCATGAGATCGGCATCAGCAATTTCAAATAGTTCCTTAAATGACCTGATGGTGTAATAAATCGGCTGCATAATATCAATACGATAAGGCGTTCGCAGCGCGTCTAACGCCAACAGCGGTTTGCGCTCCGGAATATCACTCAAAGCGTAATTGGTCTCGCCCGGCGACGATAAGATACCACCACCATAAATACGCAAACCCTCAGCGCTTTGCATCAGCCCAAATTCAATGGTAAACCAATATAAGCGCGCTAAATATACTCGCTCCTTCGGCGAAGCCGCGAGACCCAGGCGACCATATTGATGGGTAAAGTGAGCATAATCCGGATTCGTTAATAGCGGACAATGACCAAATATTTCATGGAAAATATCCGGTTCTTGCAAATAATCAAATTCATCTCGACTGCGAATAAAGGTTGCTACCGGAAATTGCTTATTAGCCAGTAAGCCAAAGAACGCATCGAACGGAATCAGACACGGTACTTGCGCCACTTGCCAGCCGGTAGTAGCCTCCAGAACCTTATTAATTTCATGTAGTTGCGGAATACGATGGTGAGGTAAATTAAGCAATTGCAAACCGTGCATATATTCGTCACAGGCCTTGCCTGGAATATGTTTCAGTTGCCGTGCAACCAGGTCTTGCCATATGGCATTGTCTTGCTCCGACCAAGCAATATTGCCATCAGCTTCTGGTAGGCGCGACATGTATTTGCTGTGCTTACCCATGAGATAGTACTTCCTTTGTTGAGTTGACATTAGCTGCCGCCTCAGAGCCGCAATGGGCCAAGGCCTGAGCTAAATCATTAATAATATCGTCGATTGCTTCGAGGCCCACTGAAAGACGAATCAAATTATCACTGATGCCAGCTTTCGCTCGTGCTTCAGGGGTGAACGGTGAATGGGTCATGGATGCAGGATGTTGGATCAAGGTTTCCGCATCGCCGAGGCTTACGGCTATGGTAATCAGCTGCAAGTGGTCCAACATACGCCGCGCGGTGTCAATATCACCCGCCAATTCGAATGCTATGACCGCACCGGCGCCATGCATTTGGCTACCCATCAGTGTCTGCGCAGGGTGATCGGTAAAGCCAGGATAGTAAATGGTTTTTACTGCGTCATGGTCACGCAAAAACTCAGCGACTAGGCGAGCGTTAATACAATGGCGCTGCATTCTTACATCAAGGGTTTTTAATCCGCGTAGAATCAGCCAGGCATCATGAGGGCTCATAGTCGCCCCCATATCTTTCAGCGTGGTGAGTTTGATCAGCTCAATATCTTCGGCACTCGCACAAATGATGCCAGCCACAACGTCGCCATGGCCATTTAAATACTTGGTGGCGCTATGGATCACGATATCCGCACCCTGCTTGCGTGGCTGTTGCAGCAACGGGGTCATAAAGGTGTTATCGACCACGACCTTGGCAGCAAATTGCTGAGCAAGCTCACTGACCATAGCAATATCGACAACTTTCAAATGGGGATTGGCAGGAGTTTCTAAAAACACCAGTTTGGTATTCGCACGAAACATTGTAGCGAGGTGCTTGGCATCACTCATGTCGACAAAATCGACAGCAATTCCGAAGCGACTAAATAAATGCGAAAATAAAGCGAAACTACAGCCGTAAATGGTGTCCGATACCAGAATATGGTCGCCTTGTTGCACAAACGCCAGCAGCGCTGCTGAAACAGCACCCATGCCAGTGGCGGTCGCTGCCGCGGCTGGATAGCCCTCAAGTGCAGCTACGCGCTGTTCCAACTCGGTAATGGTGGGGTTACCTAAACGCGAATAAATATAGCCGAATTCCTCGCCAGCGAAACGCCGCGAACCTTGTTCGGTATTGGTAAACGCAAAGGTCGCTGTCTGGTACAGCGGTGCAACCAAAGCGCCATATTCGTCCCGGCGTCTACCGCCATGAATGGTTACGGTCGCTGGCTGCCATTGCGATTTATCGTTATCGTTGTCGCGCATTGGCAGTGAATCCCTCTGATAGTGATAATCAGAGTGCATTTAGGCTGCCAACAACGCAACTAAGGAGTGCTCTCCAACATGCTTACAAAGTGTAACAAAAACTTGCCACTTTAGTTACAGGCGATTGAGTTCACGGTCAATTTTGAATGCGTTCGAGGTGACATAGCGTTCCATTTTTTGTAGGCGCTGCTCCATCTCACCAAACTCACCGCTAATTTCACGGTAGGCTACCTTGGGCGCTTCACCGGCTTGCCATACTTTGGTTTTCACCTCAATGGTATCGTGGCTGCGTCCGCCACTGTGTGCTGGTTTCTCATCCAACATAACCCACATGGCAATATATAGTACGGCAATAAAACCATGGCCGAAGATAATTGCTGTAATCGCAATAATTCGTACCAACCATACTTCAATATTAAAATAGTTGGCGATGCCGGCACACACCCCGGCGACTTTACCATTGCGTTTATCGCGCAGTAATTGCTTTTTCGGGGTGGTACTCATGAGCGGCCTCTCCACTGCGGTGATTCGGCATCGAGAATTGCCTCCAGCGTTTGAATCCGCTCACGCATTTGTTCAGCTTGGCGCGCCAACTGCTGCAACTGACTCAGCTCATCTTCGCTCAAACCCTGGTTGATCTTACGCTGGCTACTATAATGCATGATCACCCAGATCGGGGCGACAATTAGCATAAACAGAATAACCGGAACTAGAAGTATTTCCATTTTAATCTCTCTTAGTAAGCTCTAGGCAGCAAACACCCGCTAAGCGGGTGCCCTTATTACTCAGCTGCTTTGTTATCTTTCGCTAAACGGGCTTTCAACGCCGCTAACTCATCATTAATTTTATCAGCGCCCTCTAATTCAGCGAATTCGTCACGTAAGGTGCGTTTTCCCATATCATAAGATTCCACCTGCGCTTCAAGATCATCAATTTTAGCTTCGAAACGCTCAAACCGATACATAGCGTCATCAATCTTGCCACTATCTATGGTTTTCTTCACGTCCAGTCGGCTAGACACTGCGCGCTGACGCATGATGATGGTCTTTTGCCGTGCTTTGGCATCAGCCAGTTTAGTCTGTAATTGCCCAACTTCCTCATTTAAACGATTCAAATGCTCGTCTAAGCGCTGAATATCAGACTCTAATGAACTCGCCTGTTCGCCCGCTTTCTTTTTCTCTACCAGCGCTAAGCGGGCTAAGTCTTCGCGATCTTTACTAATCGCAAGCTCGGCCTTAGCGTCCCAATCAGCCGCGTCTTGGCTAATTCGATTCAGTTGACGCTCAGAATCTTTCTTCTCAGCAATCAAGCGCGCAGAAGTAGAACGCACCTCCACTAAAGTGTCTTCCATTTCCTGAATAATTAGGCGCACCATTTTTTCCGGATCTTCAGCTTTATCGAGTAAAGCGTTGATGTTGGAATTTACGATATCGGTAAAACGTGAAAAGATACCCATAGTTAGTTCCTCATTTCGGTTTAAATTGCTGTCACATTGACGGTCATTGGGTAACTTGCAGCTACCGTGCCAACTTTTTTATGTTTTTTTAAGTTATTGTTTTTACGTATTTTATTTAATTACAGTAAAATTTACATTGACCCCTAGCGCTTAGCAATTACACTAATATTTAGTGATTTTCGCCACCCATAACAATAATACGGTCGAGTCCATCATGTTAAGTCACCCGGTGTTACCATGAGTCGGTTTCACGAAAGCGATAATTTAATCGGTCAAGCCAACAGTTTTCTCACTGTGCTTGAGCAGGTTTCGCAAATAGCACCACTCGCTAAACCAGTGCTTATTATTGGTGAGCGCGGAACTGGCAAGGAGCTTATTGCCGCGCGCTTGCATTATTTATCGCAGCGCTGGCAGCAAAACTACGTCAAATTGAACTGTGCGGCATTGAGCGAGAGCTTACTCGAAAGTGAATTGTTTGGCCATGAAGCGGGCGCGTTCACTGGCGCACAGAAACGTCATGAAGGACGCTTTGAACGCGCTGATGGCGGTACTCTGTTTCTCGACGAATTGGCCAACACCTCAGCACTGGTCCAGGAAAAAATCCTTCGGGTGATTGAATACGGAGAGTTTGAACGCGTTGGTGGCAGCAAAACGGTGCAAACCGATGTCCGTTTAATTGCTGCTACCAATGAAGATCTGCCGCAGCTCGCTGCACAAGGTAAGTTTCGTGCTGACTTGCTTGATCGTCTTGCCTTTGACGTCATCACCCTGCCACCGCTGCGTGAGCGTCGCGAAGACATTCTGGTGTTGGCTGAACACTTTGCTATTCAGATGGCGCGAGAACTTAATTATGAGCTGTTTAGTGGCTTTACCGCAGCAGCACGAAAAACGCTTGTCGATTACCATTGGCCTGGCAATGTTCGCGAATTAAAAAACGTCGTCGAACGTTCGGTCTATCGACTCGGCAGCGGCCAATTGCCGCTGCATGATATCATCATCGACCCGTTTGCAAGCCCGTGGCGTCCGCAGCCAGCCGCCCATCGCCAAACGCCGTTAGAGCAAAGCAGTCAAGCAGCAGTTACCTCGCAGCAACCAGCAGCACTGCCTGATTTTACCCAAGGCACCATTGACTTTAAGGAAGTTACTGCGGAATTTGAGCAACAAGTGCTCCAAAATGCGCTGCAGAGTGCTCAATTTAATCAAAAGAAAACTGCTGAATTACTCGGTTTAACCTATCATCAACTGCGTGGCTATCTGAAAAAGTATCAGTTGCTAGAAGGTTCATCCTAATGGCTGCGGTGCTGAACGATCGCTCTCGCCGCTGGCGTTGGTGGTGTTGTTCATGGTTAAGTTTGGCTCTTGTCGCGTGCCAACCTGCCAGTCATGAACTTACACCGTTGCAACAAGGCTTGGTTTATTGCTCTGAAGGCAATCCTGAGGGGTTTAATCCACAATTAGGTACCTCAGGCACCACCATTGATGCGACCGCGTCTCAGCTCTATGACCGACTGCTCGACTATGATGCCGAGCACCAGCAATTCGTGCCGGCGCTCGCTGAGCGTTGGGAAGCTCTCGATAATGGCCAACGCTATCGTTTTTATCTGCGTCAAGGTGTGCAATTTCATCATACTGATTGGTTTACCCCGAGCCGCACTCTCAATGCGACTGATGTCGTGTTTAGCTTTCAGCGTTGGTTACAACCGCAGCATCCATATCACGCCGTAAATGGCGGTAATTATCCATTCTTTACTTCAAGCGGTTTAGTCAATTTAATTAGTGCGGTTGAACGTATCGATGATTATACCGTCGATTTTCAGTTGAGCCGCGGTGATAGCTCATTTTTGGCCAATTTGGCGACTGATTTTAACGTGGTTTTGTCGGCTGAGTATGCACAGCAACTAATCGCTCAACAGCAACCACAATTACTCGATCGACAACCTATTGGTACCGGGCCATTTGAATTTGTCGAGTTTCGTAAAGACGTGCTGATTCGTTACCAACGTCATCATCAATATTGGCGTGAAGCACCATTTTTTGAACAACTGGTCTACGTGATTACCAGCAGCGCCAATAAACGTATGCTGAAATTACTAACCGGTGAATGTGATGTCATTCCCTACCCGCTAATCGATGAATTAAAGCAGCTCGATGTTGATGATGAAATTGAAGTTGCTAATGCCGTGAATCCTAATCTGGCTTACTGGGCTTTTAATACTGACCGGGCGCCATTCAACCAAGTAGATGTCCGTCAAGCGCTATCTCACGCAGTCAATCGCCAAGCCATTATCCAAGCTATCTATAATGGTAATGCGCGCCAAGCGAGCGGGATTCTACCAGAAACGTCGTGGGCCTTCAGTGAGTTAGATTTCACCCACAATTATGATCCTGAGCGGGCGAAACAATTGTTGCAGCAAGCTGGTTATGCCCAGGGCTTCGCCATGCAGATTTGGGCCATGCCAGTGCAGCGAGCCTATAACCCAAATGCCCAACGCATGGCTGAACTAATTCAAGCTGACCTAGCTGTTATTGGGGTTCGCGCGGAAATTGTTAGTTATGAATGGAATGAGTTCCGCCGCCGCTTAGATAACGGTGAACATGATAGCGTGCTGATTGGTTGGGTTGCTGATAATGCCGACCCCGATAACTTTTTTAGCCCTATTTTAAGCTGTGCCGCTACTCAAGGTGGTAATAATCGTACCAACTGGTGTGACCCGGCCTTTGATCAACAATTAGCACAAGCATTAATCGCCACTACAGTAGCGCAACGACGTCCGCTCTATCATGCTATTGAGGCGTATGCGGTGCAACAAGCAGCGTTGCTACCGATTGCTAATTCATTACGTTTTCAGGCTCATCGGGTTGATATCACCGGGGTCGAATTACCGCCCTATGGCGCTATCAGTTTTCGCCATGCACGACGACTAGACACCCGCTCCAAGCTGGAGCAACAACCATGATCCGGTATAGTCTGCGCCGACTCATTCTATTGCTGACCACGTTATGGCTGCTAACCGTATTGATGTTCGTACTGCACCAGCTATTCCCTGGCGATACCTTGACCAACATGAGTGGTATCAGGTTCAGTGATGGCGCCGCCTATCAATTAGCCCAACAGCGTTATGCTATGAGCCATTCGTGGTTTAGCCAGTATGGGCAATTTTTACAGGCGCTGTTACACGGTGATTGGGGCCAATCACTGGTTACTCAACGGGCGGTATTCACCGATATCATGCCACAGTTGGGAGCGACGCTAGAGCTCACCGTGTTAACCATGAGCCTGTCCATGCTAGTCGGCGTTCCGTTGGGTATGTATGCAGCCGTACAGCAGCGTGGTCCGCTCGACCGGCTGATTATGGGGGTGTCACTCAGTGCTTATTCGGTGCCAGCATTTTGGTTAGCGCAGCTCGCCTTACTGTTGTTTGCGGTAAAACTAGGTTGGGCGCCAATTTCCGGTCAGCTCAATCCATTATTCAACATTACTCCGCATAGCGGCTCGGTGCTACTCGATATTCTATTAAGCGACTCACCCAACCGTGGCGCAGCCTTTATCGATGCGCTACAACATTTATGGTTACCGGTAGTGGTGCTAACGATTATTCCACTAACCTTATTAATTCGTATAACCCGCAATGCGACCCTTGATGTGCTTCAGCAAAATTATATCCGAGCAGCACGTTCGCGCGGATTAAGTGACCGGCGGATCATGGTTAAGCATGTCATGCCGAACGCCATGCAAGTTGTTGTGCGGCAGTTAGGTATGCAATTCAGCTTACTGATGAGTAATATCATCATTATTGAAACAATATTTAACTGGCCCGGAATTGGTAGTTCATTAATTAAAAGCATTTATGAACGTGATTATCCAGTTATGCTGGGCGGCTTGTTTACCTTGGCGGCATTAATTTTACTGGTTGACGTAGCTGTTGAGCTTTATCACGCTTGGCGCTACCCACAAGTTCGCAAGGAACTGTATGCCGACCGCTAATATTTACTATCAACAACGTGAGCCATCACCATTACATCAAATCTGGTTGCATATGAGTGCCAACCCCTTTGCTTTAACGGCACTCTATGCATTCGCTTTACTGCTGGTGATGATGGTTTGCTCGCCGCTACTCGCTCCATTTAGCCCCGATCAGCAATTCGCCGAGCACATTTCACAAGCGCCGTCGTGGCATCACACTGGCCAAATTAAGTTCTTGTTTGGTACTGACGATTTAGGCCGTGATCTGCTCTCACGAATCATCGCCGGTTCGGTGTATAGCTTAGGCTACCCGATATTAGCGGTAGTTATTGCCGCCCTCATTGGTATTCCAATTGGCGCTTGGGCGGCTATGAGTCGAGGGGTGCAATCGTCAGCGTTAAACCATTTCCTCGATGTCATCAACTCGATACCTTCTCTACTGCTGGTGTTGCTGGTTATCGCCATTCTTGGTCCAGCGCTGCAACATGTCATGTTAGCTATTGTAATCGTCTTGATCCCGCAATTTATTCACGGTGTCTATAATGCTATTCATGATCAACGCTACCAAGACTATGTTATGGCATCACGTCTCAATGGCTGCTCACGCTGGTATATCCTGACTCGGGTGATATTTCCCAATATTACCGCCGCGTTAGTTATGCAAATCACACTAGCTTTATCCACCGCTATTTTTGATATTGCCGCATTAGGATTTTTAGGCTTGGGAGTACAAGCTCCAGCACCAGAATGGGGAACTATGTTGGCGCGCAGTTTGGAGCATGTCTATCTGTCGCCGTGGACCATGATTTTGCCAGGTTTAGCGCTATTTTTGACGTTATTATCAATTAACGTATTAGGCGACAGTATTCGGGCCGCCATTCAAGATCGGGTGCGCTCCGTATGAATGTTCTTGATATCCGCAATTTAACCATTGAAATAGATAGCGATAACGGCCCTATTCGCTTAGTTGACGGTCTTAGTCTGCAAATTGCCGAAGGAGAAATTCATACTTTAGTGGGTGAATCAGGCTCTGGTAAAAGCTTATTAGCAAAAGCTATTTTAGGTTTCATTAACCCGCGTTGGCGTGTCACCGCTGACCGTTTATGGTGGCGTCATTACGACCTGCTGGCGCTCACTGCAGAACAACGCAGAAGTATTACCGGTCGTGATATGGCGATGATTTTTCAAAATCCGAGTAGTTATCTCGATCCGAATTCGAGCATTGGCGAACAACTGCAAGAATGTATTCCAACAGATGACCTTAAGGGCTTCTATTTCCGTCGCCGTGCTGAGCTTAAAACCCGCGCTGAGCGGTTACTCCATCGCGTCGGTATCAAGGACCACGATACAGTCATGCGCGCCTATCCATTTGAGCTATCCGATGGTGTGGCGCAAAAAGTTAGTATTGCTATGGCGATTGCGCACAACCCGAAATTATTAATCGCTGATGAGCCAACCAATGCCATGGAGCCGCAAACACGCGGACAAATTTATCGGCTGTTGAGCAAGTTGAATGCCAGCCAAGGTATGTCAGTATTAATGATCACCCAAGATCTCAGCGCTATTATGCCCGAGAGCAAGCGTATTAGCATGGTTTACTGCGGTCAGTTAATGGAAGTTGGTACTCCACAGCAACTGTTAGAACAACCACTCCACCCCTACACCGAAGCCATGCGCAGCATGAGCTTAACCAATCATCAGACGGCAGCCAAAACGCGCTTACCGACGTTAACTGGTTCTATCCCAACCATGGCTAACCTGCCGATTGGCTGTCGCTTGGGGCCACGTTGTCAGTATGCACGCCGCGCCTGTATCGAAACACCGCGCTTGCGCAAACAAAAGCAACATCAATTTGCTTGTCATTATCCGCTGATTGAGGTCAACAACTATGACTGAGCCATTGTTGCAAATTCAGCAAGTCAGCAAATCGTACTATCACAAAACCGGTTGGTTTCGTGGTCGGCGCTCACTGGCATTAGAGCCCATCAGTTTTGACCTCCATGCTGGTGAAACGCTTGCCATTATGGGTGAAACTGGCTCGGGTAAATCCACCCTAGCCAAGCTTATTGCCGGAGTTGAAATGCCCTCCAGTGGCCAATTTCTCTTGCGTGGTGAAGTATTAGAACCCTACAACTATCAGCAACGCTGTCGTCATATCCGCATGATATTCCAAGACAGCCTGAGTTCACTCAATCAACAAACCACTATTGGTCAGCAATTACTCGAACCACTGCGTTTCAATACCCTGTTAACACTTGCCGAGCAGCAACAAAAAGTGCTAACCACCCTGTGCCAAGTGGGGTTATTGCCGGAACATTATAATTTTTACCCGCATATGCTTTCGAGTGGCCAACAACAGCGTGTTTGTATTGCCCGGGCAATTATTTTGGAGCCACAAATTATTGTTGCTGATGAAGCATTGGTGGCATTAGACCCATCCATTCGTGCACAAATCATCAATTTAATTTTGGATTTACAACAAGAAATGGGTATTTCGTTTATTTTGATCTCGCATTCTGCAGAGATCGTCAAGCATGTCGCTGACAAGATCTTGATCCTGCATCATGGTAAGCTAGTTGAGTTTGGTACTACCGAAGCGCTGCTCAGTAACCCCCAACAACAACTCACACGGTTGTTGTTAGGTGGTGAATAAAAATTATAACAACCGGCGGCGTATCACTTGTTAACAACCAAGGAGTTTCGTTTTGCACACTGAATCGCTTATCTCATTAGGCATTTATTTTATTGTCATGTTAGGCATCGGCCTCTATGCCTATCGCACCTCGACTAGTGACGTATCCGAATATATGCTTGGTGGGCGTCGTTTGGGTCCGGGCGTGACTGCATTATCTGCCGGGGCATCCGATATGAGTGGTTGGATGCTGATGGGTTTACCCGGGGCTATTTACGTTTCCGGTGTATCGCAATTATGGATTGCCGTTGGCTTGGTCATTGGTGCCTGGCTCAACTATTTAATTGTAGCGCCACGTTTACGCAGCTATACCCAGGTAGCGAACGATTCCATAACTATTCCCGACTTCTTTGCTAACCGTTTTGACGATAAAACCCGGGTGTTGCGAGTGTTTTCATCACTGGTGATTATTATCTTTTTCACCTTGTACACCTCAGCGAGCTTGGTAGCCGGTGGTAAATTATTTGATACTTCATTCGGTTTTGACTACACCACTGGCTTATGGATTACTGCCGGTGTGGTCTGTGCCTATACCTTATTCGGTGGTTTCTTAGCGGTGAGTCTAACCGACTTTGTGCAAGGCATCATTATGCTGATCGCCTTGGTGGTGGTGCCGCTAGTCGCACTTGATCACTTAGGTGGTTTGCAGGCGGTTAGTTCGAGTGTCAGTTCGATCAATCCCGACTACCTTAAACTATTCCAAAATGCTGCCATCAGCGATAGCAGCGCCAATCAACTGAGTTGGCTAGCAATAATCTCGCTGCTGGCTTGGGGTCTGGGTTATTTCGGTCAGCCCCATATCATTGTGCGTTTTATGGCGATTCGTTCAGTCAGTTCAGTGCCCACTGCCCGTCGTATCGGTATTAGTTGGATGATCATTACCATTGTTGGCGCTATGTTGACTGGTTTTGTTGGTATCGCTTATGTCGCCGATACCCAAATGACCTTAACTGACCCTGAAACAATATTTATTGTATTCTCGCAGTATTTATTTCATCCCTATATTGGTGGTTTTCTGCTAGCAGCCATCTTAGCGGCGATTATGAGTACCATTTCGTCACAATTGTTAGTGACCTCGAGCTCACTAACCGAAGATTTCTACAAAGCCTTTTTGCGCCGTGATGCCAGCGACCGAGAACTAGTCACCGTGGGCCGTATTTCTGTGCTGCTTGTCACGCTAGCGGCAATAGCACTGGCGTGGGATCCAAATAATACGATTCTTGGTTTAGTCGCCAATGCCTGGGCTGGTTTCGGCGCCGCATTTGGCCCAGTGGTGATATTCAGTCTATTTTGGCCTCGCATGAATCGTCATGGCGCGCTCGCTGGTATGCTGGTTGGTGCCGCCACGGTGCTCATCTGTACCTATGTACCAATTTATGGTGTGCTCATTAACGACCTGATTTATTCAATTATTCCTGGTTTCATTCTGTGTAGTTTAGCGATTGTGGTTGTCAGTCGCTTGACCGCACCACCAGCGCAGCACTTAACCGATACCTTTACCGAAATGGAACAAACCTTTAACCGCTAAGCTAGCGGTTCAATCAAAAAAAAGCCCAGCAATGCTGGGCTTTTTCTTTTTCTCACTATTAAATTAGATCATCGTCCAGTAATACATCATCGTCATTACTAACGCTTAATTCGCTCACTGGCTTCTCACCGGTTGGTTTTGCTAATAGTTGTTCACGCAATAAACGCTCTACTTCAGCAGCGACCTCTTTATTATCACTGAGGTATTTCATTGCATTGGCTTTACCCTGACCGATCTTATCGCCGTTGTAGCTATACCAAGCACCGGCTTTGTCGATGATTTTTTGCTTCACACCTAAATCAATCAATTCGCCTTCTTTGGAAATACCGCTACCGTACATAATTTGGAACTCAGCTTGCTTAAACGGCGGCGCTACTTTGTTTTTGACGACTTTAACGCGCGTTTCGTTGCCGACCACTTCATCGCCTTCTTTTACCGCACCGGTACGACGAATATCCAATCGTACCGACGAATAAAATTTCAGTGCGTTACCGCCTGTAGTGGTTTCCGGATTACCAAACATGACGCCAATTTTCATACGAATCTGGTTAATGAAGATACAGAGACTATTTGAACGTTTGATATTGGCGGTTAATTTACGCAACGCCTGAGACATTAAACGTGCTTGCAAACCGACATGGGTATCGCCCATTTCACCTTCAATTTCGGCTTTTGGAGTTAACGCCGCGACCGAGTCAACGACCACCACGTCAACCGCACCTGAACGCACTAACATATCGCAAATTTCTAATGCTTGTTCACCAGTATCGGGCTGTGATACCAGCAATTGATCAACGTTGACCCCAAGCTTCGCTGCGTAAATTGGATCAAGTGCATGCTCAGCATCAACGAACGCACAGGTTTTACCTTGTTTTTGCGCTTCGGCGACGACTTGTAATGTCAGCGTAGTTTTACCGCTCGATTCAGGCCCATAAATTTCAACTACACGACCATAAGGTAAACCGCCAATACCAAGCGCAATATCAAGACTTAATGAACCGGTTGAAACCGAGTCGATATCAAGCGCACGGTTATCACCTAAACGCATAATGGAGCCTTTGCCGAATTGACGTTCAATTTGGCTTAATGCGGCATCAAGGGCTTTCTGTTTATTATCGTTGCTCATATGGGGTTCCATAATGGTTGACTCAATTGAAATCAGTATACTGTTTATTTATACAGTATCAAGTATTTTTTTAAAACTCTGCAATGCTTCGTTAATAGTGGCTTCGCGCACTGCAGCACGGTCACCGCTAAAGTGCTTGTGCCAGGTAATTACTCCCGTTGGCCAGGCCAATCCGAACCACACTAAGCCGACCGGCTTACTAGCACTACCACCCGCGGGACCAGCCACGCCGGTTACGGCTATAGCTAACTGTGCCCCACTTGCTTGCAACGCACCGCTGGCCATTGCTGCAGCAGTCTCAGCTGAGACTGCACCAAAGCACTCGATGGTTTGTGGTGGCACCGCCAAAAGTTGCTGTTTTAAGGTGTTTGAATAGGTAATAAAGCCACCGCAAAACCATTCTGAGCTACCTGGCAAAGCACTCATAGCATAACCTATTCCGCCACCAGTGCAGGATTCGGCGGTAACAATTTGCCACTTTTTGCTGGCTAACCACGTGGCTAAATCAGCTGCTGAATCAAGCCAACTTTGTGATACCATTTGTTTATACCTCGACGCGATAACACGGCTACTAGACGGATAATAACAGGCATGTCGACTACACAAAAGCACACTGCTGAACTCGCTTCACATACCCCGATGATGCAGCAATATCTGCGTATAAAAGCAGAGCATGCCGACACCTTATTATTCTATCGCATGGGTGATTTTTACGAATTATTCTACCGTGATGCGCAACGCGCTGCCGAGTTACTCGATATTTCCTTAACCAAACGCGGTGCCAGTAATGGCCAACCCATTCCAATGGCTGGGGTGCCCTATCATGCCGTAGAGGGTTATCTCGCTCGGCTGTTGCAGTTAGGTGAGTCAGTGGCTATTTGTGAACAAATTGGTGACCCTGCCAGCAGTAAGGGACCGGTTGAACGACAAGTGGTGCGTATTCTGACCCCAGGCACGCTCACCGATGAAGCGTTGTTACCAAGCGAGAAAGAGCGTTTGCTGGTTGCCGTCAACCCCCAATCGGATCACTTTGCAATTGCGCACTTAGATATGGCCAGTGGTCGTTTTCAAGTGCTTGAATGCGCTGATGAGGCCCAATTAAGTATTGAGTTATCACGCTTACAACCCGCTGAACTGCTACACCCTGATACCTTTCAATGGCCGGCAGCCCAACAATTATGTGATTGTGTACGACGTCGTCCAGAATGGGAATTTGAGTACAGTAGTGCCGAACAGCTGCTATTACGGCAATTTAACGTGCGCCATTTAGAAGGCTTTGGTATTGCTCCCAACAGTGCCATGGTCGGTGCTGCTGCTGCCATTATTAGTTATGTGCGCAGCACCCAACTTGCCGCGTTACCGCATATTAATCAATTACAGGTTGAGCACCGTGAGCACGTGGTACAGATTGATGCAGTGAGCCGCCGCAATTTGGAATTAGTGCGTTCGCTTAGCGGTGCTAAAACCTCATTGTTTGACCAACTCGACGATACTGCTACAGCAATGGGTAGTCGCCTGTTGCAGCGCTGGCTACAACAGCCGCTTCGCGATCAACAACTGGTCAGTACTCGTCATGATGCAGTAGCGGCGCTGCAACAGCTCGAATTGAGCCAGTTAAAAACGCAATTACGACAGATTGGTGATCTTGAACGTATTCTTACCCGGGTTGCATTGCGTAGCGCCCGCCCCCGTGATCTAGCTCGTATTCGCAGCGCTTTAGAGCAGTTTCCTGGGTTGCAACAGCAACTGCATGCCGCAGCGCTGCAACCGTGGCAACAAGCTATACATACCTTTCCAGAGTTACTGCATGAGCTACAGCAGGCGTTGGTCGAACAACCACCCCAATTAGTCCGCGATGGCGGCGTAATTGCCGCCGGTTATGATCAGCAACTCGACCAACAACGTGCTCTCGCAGCTGGCGCTACCGATATATTAGCGCAAATAGAGCAGCGTGAACGGCAACGCACCGGTATTAGTAGTCTCAAAGTTGGCTATAACAAGGTGCACGGCTTTTATATTGAAACCAGCCGCAGCGCTGCCGCACAAGTTCCGGCTGATTATCAACGTCGACAAACCTTAAAAAATGCTGAACGCTTTATCATCGCTGAGTTAAAAACTCACGAAGATCAGGTGTTACAGAGTCAAAGTCGCGCGCTGATGCGAGAAAAATGGCTGTATGACCAGTTACTTGAAACCATTGCCAGCGCGCTCAGCGAGCTCCAGGCTACTGCTCGCAGCGTGGCTGAACTGGATGTTTTACGTAGCTTTGCGGCACAGGCATTAACCCATCAATATGTTCGCCCTGAGCTAGTCAATGATGCGCTGATTGACATCCGCGCTGGCCGTCATCCAGTATTGGAACGGCTGCAACAACAGCCTTTTATTGCCAATGATACGTTGCTCAACCATGACCGCCGCATGTTACTCATCACCGGCCCGAATATGGGCGGTAAATCGACTTATATGCGGCAGACTGCATTACTCGTTATCATGGCTTATTGTGGTAGCTTTGTGCCCGCTCATAGCGCTCGTATTGGCACTATTGACCGCATTTTTACGCGTATTGGTGCATCTGATGACCTAGCTTCTGGGCGCTCAACCTTTATGGTTGAAATGACTGAAGCAGCAAATATTTTGCACCATGCTGGGCCGCACAGCTTAGTGCTTATGGATGAAATCGGTCGCGGTACCTCTACCTATGATGGAATGGCGTTAGCCTATGCCTGTGCCGAGCACCTGCTTACTAACAACCAAGCGCTGACGCTATTTGCAACCCACTATTTTGAATTGACTCAACGCATTGGTGCACAAGCAGGCTGCGATAACGTGCATGTCAGTGCACTCGAGCATGGTGATGGTATTGTTTTTCAGCATCAACTTGAGGCCGGTGCGGCGAACCGGAGTTTTGGCATTCAAGTAGCGCGTTTAGCCGGTTTACCGGTTGCCACCGTCAATGCTGCGCGTGATTTTTTGCACCAGTACGAAGTTACTGAAGCGAAATCGACTCATCCAGCCAACGCTGTAACCCCGACGCAGCAGCCACCAAGCCATCCCGTAGTGAGCCAATTAGCTGCGCTTGATGTCAATCAGTTAACCCCACTACAAGCGCTGCAACAGCTTGCTGCACTGCAACAACAACTTAAAAAGTAATTACAATCAGGCAATTGCGAGGCGTTAGTCTTGCTGAAACAGTGCGTCGAGACTCAAGCCTTGTTGGCGCATTAAGTCACGCAATCGGCGCAGCGCTTCAACCTGAATTTGCCGTACTCGCTCACGGGTAAGCCCAATTTCACGACCAACATCTTCAAGTGTAGCCGGTTCATGTCCGAGCAGGCCAAAACGCCGCGCTAAAACCTCACGTTGCTTGCTGCTGAGACTATTCAGCCAGGCTATAATATGTTCACGTAAATCGTTATCTTGTAGAATTCCTTCAGGCCCTTGGTGGTGCTCATCGGACAATATATCGACCAAAGATTTGTCATTACTGTCACCGCCCAGTGGCGTATCTACCGAGGTAATACGTTCATTGAGTCGCAGCATTTTAGTGACTTCCGCGACACTCACCTCCATACGCTCGGCAATATCCTCGGCCGTTGGTTCATGATCAAGTGTTTGCGACAACTCACGTGCAGCACGAAGATAACTATTTAATTCTTTGACGACATGGATAGGTAATCGAATAGTACGCGTTTGGTTCATAATCGCGCGCTCTATGGTTTGTCGGATCCACCAGGTAGCATAAGTAGAAAAACGAAAGCCCAGCTCCGGATCAAATTTTTCTACCGCTCGAATCAACCCCAAATTACCTTCTTCGACCAAATCTAACAGAGCCATTCCGCGATTGCTGTAACGCCGCGCAATTTTTACCACCAAGCGTAAATTACTCTCGATCATGCGGCACCGCGCTTGCTGATCGCCGCTACGCGCCAACCGCGCAAAGGTGACTTCTTGTTCGGCGCTTAGCAACGGTGAAAAACCAATTTCGGTCAAATATAATTGGGTGGCATCAAAGTTTTTTTGCGCTTGCGCGCTATTGGCGAGAATATCTTCAAATTCGTGGTCAATGTCAGCCTCAGCATGAGGCCCACGCTTCTGCAGCGCAGCTAATAGCTGTTGTTCATCGAGCGCTTCAAGTTCATCGTCACCACTCATGGCGTCCCCCGCGGCAGATACTGTCTGGGATTAACCGACTTACCACGAAACCGCACTTGAAAATGCAATTTCACCCGTTCGGCGTCTGAATCTCCCATGGTGGCAATTTGCTCACCACCGTTGATCCACTGTTGCTCTTTAACTAACAACTGCTGATTATGAGCATAGGCAGTAATATATTCATCGTTATGTTTCAGAATAATTAAATTACCAAAACCTTTTAATGCATTACCCACATAAACCACTTTACCGGTTGCCGCAGCATACACTGGATCACCGCGCGAGCCGCTCAAGTCTATACCTTTAAGGCCACCCTCTGCGGCTGAAAAATCCGCGCTTACCGGCGCCTTTGCTGGCCATTGCCAGCGAATATTGTTGGTACTCGCAAAAACTTCAGTACCAGCTGCGTGCTCTACTTTTGTCGTATAGTTTTGTTGTGGTTTAGTTGCACGATACGCTTTATTCGGCGCCGGATCAACGCCTTGCTGTGCTCGCCGAGAGACATTTAAACGCAGTTTTTGCCCGGGAATAATCACATAAGGCTCAGCTAATTGATTTACTTCGGCGAGTTCTCTGACGTCAACATTAGCACGAAATGCAATAGCATAAAGGGTATCACCAGCGACCACCTGATAACTCGGTTGCTGCAGACTGCCGGCAGTAAAATCGCGAAACGATTTGCCTTGATAGAGTCGCTCTACCGGTGCCGGAGTATCGCGCTGTGCACAACTGAGTTGGCTCAGCAATAAGCTCGCAAGGAGGATTGTTCTAACGCGTCCAGACATAAACAATCACAGCAATAATCACCATGCCCCAACCAATTCGGTCCACATAGGAACGCAGCTGATCAGCCATTTTCGGACCACCCGTGCGCATCAACCCAGCGACGATAAAATAGCGTAAGCCACGACTGACCAGTGAACCCAAAATAAACGGCACTATAGCCACCTGCAACATGCCGCCTGTGACGGTAAATAACTTATACGGTAATGGCGAGAAACCGGCGATAAAAATAATCCAAAAACCGTAAGCTTGAAACCAACTGGTAATGGTGACTAATTTTTCTTGCCAGCCCAACCAGTCAATGATTGGCAGCACCAATGGTTCAAACGCCAGGTAACCAAGAATATAGCCGGCAATGCCGCCAAGCACCGACGCCACGGTGGTAATAGTGGCGAAATACCAAGCTTTTCGCGGCTGGGTCATCGCCATGGGCGCCAGCATTACATCAGTCGGAATCGGAAATATAACCGCTTCAGCAAAGCTTAACCAACCCAGAATAGCCGGTGCCCGAGAATGTTGTGACCAACTCAATACCTTGTCATATAACCAGCCAAATAATTTCACAACAACGCTCCTGGCACTAACGGTACAAACTTCACATCAGCCAACTGTTTTTGTTCAAAATCATCGCCAAAACGACGAATAACATAAAGCCGTTGTTGACTGGTTCCAACCGGAATAATCATGATTCCGCCATCAGCGAGTTGTTGCAGCAATGCGGTTGGAATATCACTGGCCGCAGCGGTCACAATAATACCATCAAACGGTGCTTTGCTGGCCCAGCCCTGCCAGCCATCACCATGACGCATACTGACATTGTGCAGGTCGAGTTTTTTTAAGCGGCGTTTCGCTTGATATTGCAATTCGCCAATGCGCTCGACCGAGAACACATGCTCAACCAACTGCGCCAATACCGCTGTTTGATAGCCGCTACCGGTACCAATTTCAAGCACCCGCTCACAGCCGTGTTGGCTTAATAACTGGGTCATACTCGCGACCATTAATGGCTGCGATATCGTTTGCCCATTACCAATCGGTAAGGCGGTATTTTCATACGCTTTATGGGCTAATGACTCAGGCATAAATAAATGCCGCGGCGTGGTTTCAATCATCTGCAGAACACGTTCATCAGAGATACCATTGGCAGCCAGCTTTTCCACCAGTCGACGTGCCATGCCGTGAAAGTTCTGCATCATCATGAGGCGTTCGTCGTCAACCAATTTGATAGGGTTTGTTGATGCGACTGTGCGGTCATATCCAAACTAATTGGGGTGACCGATACATAGCCATGTTGCACGGCATGAAAGTCAGTGCCTTCAGCATCATCTTGGTGACCACCAATGGGTCCATACCAAAAGATTTCACGACCGAATGGATCGCTTGATTGCACCATGGTGTCGGCCCGATGACGACGCCCCAAGCGGGTTACTTTAAGGCCTTTTAATTGCTCGTATGGCAGCGCTGGTACATTAATATTTAAAATAGTATCTAAGCGCAGCGGTTGCTCAGCCATACGGTTAACAAGATCAGCCACTACCCGTGCCGCAGTCTCATAATAATCATGCCCGCGCGAACCCATAGACACCGCTATTGCCGGCAAGCCCATGTAGCGCCCTTCCATCGCCGCAGCAACCGTGCCAGAATAGAGCACATCATCACCCATATTTGGCCCATCATTAATACCCGATACCACCAGATCAACATCATCAGCGAGCGGTGAATTAGTACCTAAATGCACACAGTCGGTTGGTGTTCCGTTCAGCGAATAAAATCCGTTGGGCAAACGCTGCACCCGCAACGGGTTATGCAGGGTCAGCGAATTGCTGGCACCACTGCAATTGCGATCGGGCGCAATAACGCGCACTTGAGCAATATCTTTGAGCTGCTCATAAAGCGCTTCAATACCCGGTGCATGCACACCGTCGTCGTTACTCACTAATAACTTCATCATAGCTTTCATGGCCTGTTGTTGCGGTTAATTCGGTCGCGGGGCTAGCAATCAGCTCGCGCAATACACTGGTGGCAAAGCTACCTGTTGGCAAGCTAAAGCTAAGGCGCACCCGTTGTTCATCCAAGACAGTCAATTGAGCATCGGCTAAACGCACCAGCAATGGCCGCCGCGCGGCATCGACCCGATGTTTCTGTAAGCCTTCCAACAGCTCAGTATGTGCACAAATAATTTCTTGCTCAAATTCAGCAATAGCTCCGCTGACTTGGCTACGACCTGATCCCGGTAGTGCCGCGGTAAGCTGAATATCACCTTGTTGTAAGCGCTTATTGAGCGTTTCATCAGCACCCTCAGCGACAAAAAACGAATGACTACCAGCAAGCATCAATGCATCGCCCGGCTCAATGGTTAAACGCTTGTTACGCAGTCGCGCACTGACTATCTGATTAAATAAAAAAGCCCGAGCACTGGATAATAACAAGCCGGCCTGGGTGCGCGACAACTTTTGCCGTAAGTCACCGCTAAACCATGCGCGTGCTTTTGCGATATTCTGGCCTTGTCGACCAAATCGTTGCGGACCAAAATAATTTGGCACACCCTGCTCGACCAAGCTATTCCAACGGCCAATCAATGCCTGCATATCGCTGACATGTTGTAATTCGAGCGAAAAGTGATTGCCCTTGTGCACGCCCGATTTTAATTTTTTCGGCTGTAAGCGCGCATCGAGGACTTTAAACTCAGCATGTTCTAGCTGTTGCCATGACAATAATGGCTGCCCAGGCAATTGAATTGAATACCACTGCCGCGTTACTGCATGACGATCTTTGAGCCCGGAATAGCTGACTTGACGTTCATTAACCCCGGCAAAAGCGGCTAACTGGCTGGCCACCCAGCTGGTATTTGCGCCGCGCTTTTCGACCCATAACCATTGGTGTTCGCCTTGCTGCTCAGCGTGTGGGTCGAGTAACTCAGTTACCGCGAAGTGCTCTGGTTGTTGTCGAAACACCGCAGTGACGCATGGTATACCATGCAAATAAGCGAGCTCATCCACGCTCAATATCCTTTAGTAATACCACCGCATAACAGGCAATACCCTCTTTGCGGCCAACGAACCCTAAACGCTCGGTGGTCGTGGCTTTGACGTTCACAGCGTGACGCGGTAGCTGGCAGATGGTGGCAATACGCTCACACATAGCAGGAATATAGTCGGCTAACTTCGGTGCTTGCGCAGCGACAGTGACATCGAGGTTACCCAGTTGCCAACCAGCTGCGGCAACCCGCTGCAATACTGTTTGCAGTAATTCAGCGCTATCAGCGCCAGCATAAGCCGCGTCAGTATCGGGAAAATGCTGGCCAATATCACCGAGCGCTGCAGCACCTAAGCAGGCATCGGCTAAGGCATGTAAAATGACATCACCATCAGAATGTGCGAGCAACCCCTGTTCATACGGTACCTGAATACCACCCAGTGTTAACGGCCCATCACCACCAAACTTATGGACATCAT
>JALQTK010000170.1 GCA_023260975.1 Pseudidiomarina sp.
TGCAACCTAAACCGCGGTCAAAACCCCCGCCTCTAGCCGCACCACCCGGTCCATGCGGGCGGCAAGCGCCATGTTATGCGTGGCCACAAGGGCTGACAGGCCGGTATCGCGCACCAGATCAATCAGGGCTTCAAACACGGTATCCGATGTCGCCGGGTCCAAATTGCCGGTAGGCTCGTCCGCCAACAAAACCTGTGGCGCATTGGCCAAAGCCCGGCAAAAGGCCACGCGCTGCTGCTCGCCCCCCGACAGCTCGGCCGGGCGATGGGCCGCGCGCGCCTGCACCCCCACCCGCGCCATTAACGCCATCGCGCGGGCGCGCGCCTGCGCTTGGCCCACACCGGCGGCCAGTTGCGGCAACATGATATTTTCCAACGCCGAAAATTCCGGCAATAGATGATGAAACTGATAGACAAAGCCCACGTCTTCGCGGCGCACAAGGGTGCGGCGGCGGTCTGACAAGCCCTGCATCGGCTGCCCGGCAATTTCTACGCAGCCCGCATCGGGCGTATCCAACAGCCCCGCCATATGC
>JALQTK010000171.1:0-263 GCA_023260975.1 Pseudidiomarina sp.
CACAAGATTGCGTTTGATAACCTGACACCGCTTTATCCGGATGAGCGACTGATCATGGAGATCGAGGATCCCACGATCAAGGATCGCTCTGCCCGTATCATCGACCTCGTTGCGCCGATTGGTAAAGGCCAGCGTTCGCTTATCGTTGCGCCTCCGCGGACGGGTAAAACCGTTCTCCTGCAGAACATTGCGCACTCGATCGAGCGCAACCACCCGGAATGCTATCTGATCGTCTTGCTGATTGATGAACGCCCGGAAGAAGT
>JALQTK010000171.1:273-530 GCA_023260975.1 Pseudidiomarina sp.
AATGGTGATCGAAAAAGCCAAACGTCTGGTCGAACACAAGCGAGATGTTGTTATTCTTCTCGACTCGATCACAAGACTTGGTCGTGCATTTAACACAGTTGTGCCGTCGTCCGGTAAGGTTCTGACCGGTGGTGTGGACGCCAACGCGCTCCAGCGGCCGAAGCGGTTCTTTGGTGCAGCGCGCAATATCGAAGAGGGGGGTTCGCTCACCATCATAGCAACGGCGCTTATCGACACCGGCAGCCGGATGGACGAAG
>JALQTK010000172.1 GCA_023260975.1 Pseudidiomarina sp.
AGGCTTATTGAACTACTTGGTGCGTTTAGGTTGGTCACATGGCGATCAGGAGCTGTTCAGTCGCGAAGAGATGATTGAGCTGTTTGAACTGACCAATGTGAACCGTGCGCCCTCGGCGTTTAATACCGAAAAGCTGAATTGGTTGAATGCCCATTACATCAAAGAGGGGAGTCCTGAGGCTCTAGCTCCCTTATTGCAAAAGCATTTAAAGCAGTTGGATATCGAAGCAACTGATCTTGCGGTCTTGGCGCAGATTGTCGAGGCACAGCGTGAGCGCGCATCAACCTTGGTTGAGTTAGCCGAGATTTCTGCTTTCTATTTTAATGATCCACAGAGCTATAGCTCAAAGCCAGCGAAAAAAGCGCTCGTTGAAGAGGCTATCTCGCCATTAACTCATGCTCGAGATGCCTTAGCTCAGTTAGCGGCTTGGGAGCGTGAGCCGATCCATCAGTGTGTTGCAGACTCTGTCGCCGCGCTTGAGATCGGTTTTGGTAGGTTGGCAATGCCACTGCGGATATCGGTGACTGAT
>JALQTK010000173.1 GCA_023260975.1 Pseudidiomarina sp.
AGACG
Source organism: Pseudidiomarina sp. (assembly GCA_023260975.1). GTDB lineage: Bacteria > Pseudomonadota > Gammaproteobacteria > Enterobacterales > Alteromonadaceae > Pseudidiomarina. Next base: position 6 of record JALQTK010000173.1, read on the forward strand.
TGAAATAGGTCATGGTAAATTAGCGTGGAGAGCAATTAATTCTTCTCTTCCTTCAAAAGAAGCATTTCCATATACTTTTAGAATAGTATCAGAGATTACAGAATCTAACGGTTCTTCTTCAATGGCAACTGTTTGTGGAGCATCTTTAGCTTTAATGGATGCTGGTGTTCCGATTAAAGAACCAGTTGCAGGTATTGCAATGGGTTTAATTAAAGAAGGTGATGATTTTAGTGTTTTATCAGACATTTTAGGTGATGAAGATCACTTAGGTGATATGGACTTTAAAGTTGCTGGAACTAAAGATGGAATTACTTCTCTTCAAATGGATATTAAAATTACAGGTATTACATTTGAAATTATGGAGCAGGCATTAAAGCAAGCTAAAGATGGAAGAATTCATATTTTAGGTGAAATGAATAAAGCCCTATCAGCTTCAAGAGATGAAGTTGGAAAACATACTCCAAAAATGGAACAAGTAACTGTTGATAAAAAAGACATTGCTGCCGTGATTGGAAAA
>JALQTK010000174.1 GCA_023260975.1 Pseudidiomarina sp.
TCAACCGTTGTTGGAAGAACTTTGTGGAGCAATGGCAGATGCCTCGATCTGTGGCCTTGGACAGGCTGCACCAAATCCGATCAAATTGGTGATGAAGCATTTTAGCGACGAAATTTAACCGTTGCACCACGCTACGACCTTGTGAGTATTGCATAAAAGCCTGTTAAGGGGCTTTAATCCTGTGTGGATTGCGATTAGGTGGGATTTAAGCCCACTTTTGGAGGTAGCATGGCGTTTTTCTCAAAGCTTAAGGAACGTTTGTTTCGCTCGTCATCCAAGCTGGATGAAGGTCTTGACGCGATTGTGGAAGATGGCGGAGAGGAAGAGGTACTGGAAACGCCAGTCGAAGAAGTGCTTGTCCCCGATCCAGTTTTAGAAGAACCCTCTCCAGAGCCAGAGCCAGAGCCAGAGCCAGAGCCAGAGCCAGAGCCAGAGCCAGAGCCAGAGCCAGAGCCAGAGCCAGTTGTTGTGACGCAACCTGTGCCAACGACCGCGCCGAAAGAGGCTACTCCGTCCAAGCCA
>JALQTK010000175.1 GCA_023260975.1 Pseudidiomarina sp.
ACTACCTAACACTCATTGCCAAGACCATCACAAACGTGCACAACGCACCAGGGCGCTTCAAGCAATCCTTGGCCGATAGTTCATTTGACGCCTGGACCAAGTACTACAAGCAAGACGAAAACGCCCCCAATGCGATCAGCAGCTATTACGCCAAAGGTTCACTGGTGGCGATGGGTCTTGATCTGCTGATTCGCATCAAGAGCGCGCATCGATTTAGCCTCGATGACGTGATGCGCGAGCTATGGCGACGATTCGGACGAGATTTCTATGCGCCGCATAACGCCAATGATGCACAAGGATTGGGCGAAGATGAATTGCCGGCGCTCATCCATTCCGTCACGGGTGTTGACATCTCCCGTGAACTCGACGCCTGGGTGCATAGCACCGACGATGTGCCGCTTGCTGAATTGCTAGCAGCGGTGGGTTACACCTTGTCCTGGCACCGCGATGATCAACAGCCGAATCTTGGGGCAACCTTCAAACCCCAGGGCGAATTTATCGCCGTGAGGCAAGTAATCG
>JALQTK010000176.1:0-260 GCA_023260975.1 Pseudidiomarina sp.
TGAGCGAAAGCGTTCAGGCTAAGGCAGATTAACAGCGAGCAAATTAAAAGACGCATAGGTTGAGAGCTACAGTACAACTGAGTTGCAGGTTAGCAGAGCAATCCTAGTGTGTCAGCAATAAAAAAGCCCGCTTGAATTCAAGCGGGCTTTTCGTAGCTAGGTGTTGCTTAGCAAGAGTAGTACATGTCGAACTCAACAGGGTGAGTTGTCATGTTCAAGCGAGTCACGTCTTTCTGCTTCAGTTCGATGTAAGCATCGAT
>JALQTK010000176.1:270-519 GCA_023260975.1 Pseudidiomarina sp.
ATGTCGTCAGAGAATACGCCACCCTCGGTCAAGAAGCCGCGGTCTGCATCCAGTGCTTCAAGCGCTTGGCCCAATGAAGAACAAACGGTTGGGATCGCCAAACCTTCTTCTGGGGGCAGGTCATACAAGTCTTTGTCTGCTGCATCGCCGGGGTGAATCTTGTTCTTGATTCCATCCAGACCCGCCATCAACAAGGCTGCGAAGGCCAAGTATGGGTTAGCAGTTGGGTCAGGGAAGCGAACTTCGATA
>JALQTK010000177.1 GCA_023260975.1 Pseudidiomarina sp.
TGGACCTACCAAGACACTATCGCCAACCCAGAATATCTCGATAATGACTGCTGGCATCGCGGTTTAAAGCCCGACACTATTGCTGATATCCGTCAATCGGTCAGAAAACCCGGACACCTCGTTCATTCGCAGCTGGTGCCGCTACGTAAACCCACGCTAGAGCGCAAGATTAAGCAGCTGAAAGACGCCGGTGCGGTGCTGTTGGTCGGTACCGATGTCGGTGTTCCGATGAAGTTTCATTGTCAAACCACTTGGCGCGAAATGTCGGTATGGGTAGACGATCTCGGTTTCGACGCCATGGAGACTATTCGCGCAGCAACCTATTGGCCAGCCGTTATGATGGGAGTAGAAAACCGTTACGGCTCAATCACGCCAGGCAAAGTAGCTGATATTATTGCCGTGCGTGGCGATGTATTAAAGCATATGGCGCTGATGCAACGGGTTGATCTAGTCATGAAAGATGGTGTTATTTACAAGCAAAATGGCCAGGTGCATGAGCACCTTCTGCCAGAGCAACT
>JALQTK010000178.1:0-258 GCA_023260975.1 Pseudidiomarina sp.
GGTGTGATCGGCCATCGCTGGTATTCGTTGGCATAAGAACTCAGCGGTCTGGTCTAACTCCAATCCGATCTTTCCGGCGTCGTAGTCGATATAGAGCTTGCGCCCGTGGATCCAGCACCGGACGCCAGTTGTCGGATCTTGCGCAAACCCAAAGTCAACGCCGTAATACGGGCCTTCCCATCCTGTCGCCGCCTCAAACTCGTCTACTCGCCATTTGTGCGCGAATACTTGGGCGTCTGACATTTCATAGTATTCGCC
>JALQTK010000178.1:268-518 GCA_023260975.1 Pseudidiomarina sp.
CAAACGTGCGCATATAGGGACGGGTCCATCGTGCGCCGGTCGCTCTGTCGCTGCTCTTCCAGTACATCCGGAAACCACGGGTTGTCGCTGTAGTTCATCTGCACGATTGCGCAGCGCGGTTGCTCTGTCTGGATGAAACGACTATCTACCGGACTGCCTTTCTTGCGCGGGTTCCATACCACCCACACCTCAGAGCCTGGGGCGCGAATCGTTGGCAGAAGGTCAACCCATGATCGCTCTGGAACGTCTT
>JALQTK010000179.1 GCA_023260975.1 Pseudidiomarina sp.
TTACCCTGCACCACTTTGCTATCAAACAACGCCTTCTCATCATCCGACGGCTTATACTCAAGCTTACAGTCGTCGCACAAGGTCCGCACCAAGCGCTGCGACAACACCGCTACTAGCGACGAGCTCAATAAAAATGCCTCAATACCCATATCTTCCAGGCGCGTAATCGCCCCGGAGGCGGTATTGGTGTGCAAGGTCGATAGCACCAAGTGCCCGGTTAACGACGCCTGCACGGCGATTTGTGCGGTTTCCACATCGCGAATTTCACCGACCATCACCACATCGGGGTCTTGCCGCAAAATCGCTCGCAAGCCGCGGGCAAAGGTCATTTGTACTTTGGGGTTAACCTGGGTTTGGCCAATGCCCTCGATGTTGTACTCAATCGGGTCTTCGACGGTGAGAATATTGCGATCGCGCGAGTTAATCTGCATCAAGCCGGCATACAAAGTGGTTGATTTACCTGAGCCAGTGGGGCCGGTGACCAAAATAATGCCGTGCGGTTTTTTCAGAATCTCAG
>JALQTK010000017.1 GCA_023260975.1 Pseudidiomarina sp.
TTACCAGACGGCTCATCAGAAACCGATGATTTAAACCCTTTAATCGCACTACCAAGATCGGAGCCCAGGGTTCGTAGCTTTTTGCTACCAAAAAGAAGGATGACAATAACTAGTAAAATTCCTAGCTGAACCATACTCAAGCCGCCAAAACCCATATCTAAAGCCCTCCATTTGAAAGTGCTTGCTGCTGCTCTAAACTTGCTATCTGCTGATAAGGTGTCACTGAGCCATCTTTTTTGATTTCATAGACCGTATACGGTTGAAACCGAGTACCCATTTCCATACCAACAGACCCTACCGGCATGCCAGGAACAGTTAATCCAATGCCATTTTCTGACTTTTTCCCAGCTAAATAATGAGAAACCAATGTAGGAGGAACGTGCCCCTCAAAGACATAGCCATTACTAGAAATAGCGGTATGACAGGATTGGACCTCGGCACTAATACCGGAGTCACGTTTTCGTTGGGTCAGGTTGTTCGGATGTTGTACGGACACACTAAAGCTATCGGGTAAAGCTTGTAACCACTTTTCACAGCAACCGCAGTTGGGATCTTTTAGAACGGTTAGTTGCTGCTCTTCTACATCGGTTGCAGATACAGACACGGAAAACAGCATCGCCAAAACAGCGATATTGCGTTTGATAGACATAATTATTCACCGATTAATAAGTTTTAAGGAAACACGCCGAGCGTGTGTTAAATTTCTAGTAACTTATTAAGCGGTAATTATTGGGGGACGGAATAAATTAGACGCGTGTTTAGCACGAATGAAGGTGTCAACGGGTGCGTCGACTTTAGTAGAGAAATTAACTGCAGCGGCATTAAACGAGGGAGACTGTCCGACAAACAAAACTGAGCCACCGGAGCAATGTCGAATGGTCATGTCAGCACAGCACGAATTGTGCTTTTGCTCTTCATGCTCACAATCACTTGCGTCCGCTTTCTGCACCATGCTGTGCTGCATTTGCCCGTCATCATGGCATGCGTGAGCATCTGCCGTTTGCGAAAACGACATCGACACTAATAACACTACCATTACTAACAGAATTCGAATGTGCACGAGCACCCTGCTTTTTTGCAAGTTAATAAATTTTAGTTTAACGTCATTTAAACGAATGTCAAATAAGGAGCAGATCAATGTACTTATAAGGATTATTGTTCGCGTAGGTATAGCGGTTAAAGCTATGCCCATCGCGGAATCCAATAGGATCGTTACTGTAAAAACGACCGATAACTGGATCATAGTATCGTGCCTGCATATACGTCAGCTCAAGGTCATCGTCTTCCAAATGACCTGTGTAGCCGAGACCATCCGACTGCTGTGGCGCATCGTTATAGCGCGCTACCAGTTGCGAGCCTAAATGGTAATACTCAATGTAATTGCCATTCCTGTAGGTCGCCAGTAACGTCCCCTGTTGGTTATACAGGCTGTAGGTCTTAATTCCACCCGAGGTTTTCGACACGCGTCGACCATGACCATCATATTGATAGGTGATACCATCAGAGCTGATTAAACGGTTAGTCCGATTATAGTTAAAACTACGCGTTCCATTTGAAGTCACACTGCCACGGCTGTCATAGCTAAAGGTTCGCGAAACTGCACCCGACACACTAGCCAATCGATTGGAGCTATTGTAGTGATAATTGATATTTTCGTTCCCTACGGTCTTACTGATGATGTTGCCAAGCGCATCATAACTAAAATAACCGCTACTGTAATCCCCCCGAAAAATCAGCGCAGTCATAAATAGAATGCTCAACTCACTAACAAGGCGGCAAGCTTTTCCATCTGTAGTTGATAAACCTCTGGGCTCTCTCTTGTAAACTTCGCCAAATTCATCAACTTCCATTTTACCGATGGAAATTGATGATAATCATAAACAGACCAGTCCGGTTCTAAGCCGTTAAAACTAAGCAGAAATTGCTTATCCGCCTCGTTCAAACTCCGACGTATCGTCTTTATCAGCTTGTTTCGTGTTGCTTCAAAATCAGTATAATTAAATACAACATTACTCATGCCTTCAAACCGGTTCTCAAAAGCTGCCCTTTGGTCAAGTAAGTTGAGGGCAAGCATTTCATGTGTTGGTCGATTGCTACTAATCAGCGCGAATAACAAGCCCCGTTTGATTTCATCAGTAAACCTCTTTCGCAATTTCCGGCAACACATCGAGTAGCAGCTTTACCTGTCTTCTATAAGCTTCGTTCATTCCATTGACTCCAGTTCCGTTGGTACAGTGATTTGGTATTTCGGGATGTAAACACCGTTGGCTACTATCGCACGCTTACCCGAGCCTAGGTTTACACTGCTTAAATCAAGATATTGCACCCAGTCGTGATTTGCTTTCTCGGCCAGATAAAGAAATAAGCGTTTCACTTTTGTCGCCATAGCGTATTAATGCACCCGCCCCGATGCTCTCAAACCACTGGCTTTTTTTATAGCGTTGCTGCAAGTCGAGGCTGTAGCCATTTTCAACAAGCCAAGATGAACAGAGCACGACGCCCAATGGTTGGGAGCTCAGCAGCCGGTTTAATTTTGATGATATATCCGCACTCATGGTACCAACCTGTTAATCATTTCAAACTACAGGTTGGTTTATATTTTCAATTATGTCAGTACTAATGGTGCTAATTTTTATTAAATTTCAAACCCCAAAGCCTATCGAGGATTTAGATAAATTGTCACCCGACTAAATATTTCCTGTTCCTTCTGGCCTAAAACCAAGCCAAAAAGGTGGAATTTTTTCCACCTAAAAACTCAGGTTTTTCGGAAGGTTCAGAATTTTTTGTCGCGAGGCAAAGGTCAAAAATTGAAATTTCGGAGTCGGTTTTCTGTGACCAATTTTGTCATTAAACGGTCTCAAAAGTGTCGATTCTGACGCAAAAAAAAAGTCACAACACCGCTTAAACCCTTGCTACACCTAGCTTTAACGATTTACCACCGAACCCATGACTGCCCTCCGGAGGCAGAGGTCACAGGTTCGACTCCTGTCGGGTGCGCCATACAATTCAAATATTTCACCGAAAGTGTTCACTAACCAAAAAGTTCTTGTGCCAAATTTTTTAACCCTCTTAATCTGTAGTTAAACAATTATTATATCGAGCTCTCTGTATCCCCGGAAAACCTGATGTATATTCATCTGAGTTTTCCGAAAACAATATTCTGAAATCCATTGAGAAATCATCGCTGTTATAAATTCGTCGGGGGTAGTTACAAAGTTAACCATGTCTCTCAAAGGTAGCCGGGGAAGAAAGTACGAATGTCGTATGATACGTCGAGAGCACTTTCTGGCGACAGCGAAAGAAGTTGCCAGTGAATTACCCGCTACGTTCCCCAGTTTTATTGCTGACCCGTTCTTCGATGGCATGCGCAGATATATACAGCGGCTTGCGCGGGCAACACCCACGAAGGCTCTTTGACGCACAGGGCAATGGCGGCCTCATCGGGCCAGTGCGGATTGGCTAGATGAGCACGACCGACCATGACCAAGTCGAGCTGACCTTGAGCGACGGTGTGCTCTGCCAGCTGTGGTGCGTCAATTCCCCAAGCTGATGTTAACGGTCAAAAAGTCAGTGACGATTACTCTCCTGACTGGCCAGCATGGAAAGCCGACTCGGACTTTAAGAAGCCCGAGCGCAAGACCGTCCAGAATCACAAGGAAACGAAAATTTTTAAGCCCCTGCAACCTGCGGGGGCTTTTTTTACTAAATAATTGACAGCGTTAACAGCAGGCGTAAGATAGTAATAATTTACTTACTTTTGAGTCTGTCATGAGCCCACATACCAATTATATGAAAGCTGAAGACCGCCGCGCTGCGACGGTCGACATCGTTGTTGCACTTGCTGCAGAAAAAAACCCGAGCGAAATATCTACTACAGATATCGCTAAAAAGATGGGCGTCACGCAAGGAGCATTGTTCAAGCATTTCCCGACCAAAGACGCAATTGTTCAAGCTGTTATTCAATGGATTGCCGATAAATTACTCAGTCGTATCGAACGAGCCGCACAAGCGGAAACCTCTCCGATAGCCGTAATTGAAGCAATATTTTTTGCTCATATTCGCTTTGTCAGCGAGTATCCGGGCGCCCCACGCATGCTGTTTAGTGAGCTTCAACGTAAGCAGGCAAGTGTGCCCAAGCAAATCGCAACCACATTACTCAAATCTTACAGCTTGCGACTGCAGCAGCTCCTTGAAAATGGCAAAACACAAGGACTCGTCCGTGCAGACCTTGATACTAAAGCTGCGGCAGGCTTGTTGATTGGAATGATTCAAGGATTGGTGATGCAATCCTTACTCGTCGATAACATTAAGTTAATGCACATCGAGGCACCAAAAGTTTTTGCGATATACCGCCATGGCATAGAGGCCTAATATGATTAACTTTAAACCCCATAAGAAAGCCGTTGCGCTTACAATTGTCATTGTGCCGCTGTTAATTTTGCTTGGTTACGTGGTTATCAATAGCGGTCCACTAGCACCCGTAAAAGTAGTCTCGACAGAGGTTCAAACGAAATCATTGCAACCAGGCCTTTTTGGTATTGGCACGGTTGAAGCGCGCTATACCTATACTTTGGGTCACGCATACGCAGCTCGAGTCAAAGCGCTCTTTGTCGATGTGGGTGACGAAGTGAACGCCGGTGACGTTCTAGTTAAACTGGAGCCCATTGATCTAGAACAACGTCTCAATGCGAAGTTAGCGGCGGTAAAAGCAGCGAATGCAAGCATTGCCGAAGCTGAAGCTAAACTCGATTTTGCTGAAGCACAAGCTGAGCGTTTTGCACAGCTTTATAAAACAGAAGCAGTGAGTGCAGACGACTTAGCCGCTAAGCAACAAGCTGCGGCTATTGCCCGAGCTGCGCTTGTCCGCGTACAAGATGAACGCGACCGCAACGAAGCGGATTACCAAGCTCTTGTGGTACAACGCCAAGAGCTTGACCTCCTGGCGCCAGCAGACGGTATTGTGATTGCCCGTAACGCTGAAGTTGGCTCTACTGTACCCAGCGGACAAACCATACTTGAACTCATTGATCCCGCTAGCATTTGGGTCAACGTGCGCTTTGACCAAATAAGTGCTGCAGGACTCCGTAAGGGCTTACCGGCAACAATCATCTTGCGGTCTCAACAAAACGTTCAACTGGACGGTCAAGTCGCGCGTGTTGAATTAAAAGCCGATGCCATTACTGAAGAAACGCTGGCAAAAGTCGTTTTCGCTCAAACTCCTGAGCCGTTGCCACGCATTGGTGAATTAACCGAGGTACACGTAAGCCTTACTGAACTAGAGCCCACACTCGTCATTCCTAATGCAGCTATCCACCGTGTGAACGCTGAATTAGGCGTGTGGCGAGTACGCAACGGAGATCTGCAATTTGTTCCTATTACCCTAGGCAGAGCAGACCTTAATGGCGATGTGCAAGTGCTTAAGGGATTACAAGACGGTGACGCGATTGTGTTGTTTAGTGAAAGAGAGCTTTCCGCACGTAGCTCAATTCACATCGTTGAGAGTCTGGTGGAGCGTAGTGAATGATCAGCCTCGCCGGACGCGACATCCTGCATTCTTGGGGTAAGTTTATCTTTACCGGCATCGGACTCGGATTGTTGATCGGTGTCACTTTTGTGATGGCCGGTGTTTATCGAGGAATGGTGGATGACGGTAAAGCATTACTTGATAACAGTGGAGCTGACCTTTGGGTCGTACAGCAAAATACCCTCGGTCCCTATGCCGAATCATCCAGTTTAAATGATGATCTTTATCGCACCATCAGCGCAATGCCTGGCGTTGCCGAAGTCGCCAACGTTACCTATTTGACCATGCAGGTTCGTAAAGAAGAGCGCGATGTCCGAGCGATGGTTGTCGGCATAGTACCTGGCGATCGTTTCGCTGCGCCAGGCTGGCCACCGTATTTGGTGGCTGGGCGTTACCTAACCCGAGGTCACTACGAAGCGGTCGCGGATGTTGCAACAGGCTTCGTTATCGGTGATACCGTGCGTATACGCCGCAAAGACTTCACCATTGTCGGGCTCACACGACGTATGGTTTCTTCTAGTGGCGACCCGATGATTTTTATACCGTTAAAAGATGCGCAAGAAGCACAGTTTCTGAAAGATAATGATGCGACTTGGCAAAGTCGCCGTCGTACTGAAGCGAACCCTGCATTTAATCAACCGGGCTCCTCAGCCATCACGCAGGCAGTTATCGATTCACAAACCACCAATAGTTTCGTCAATGCGATTCTCGTGAGACTCGATGCCCATGTTTCACAAGACGAAATGGCGCAACGGATCAGTCGTTGGAAACGCTTAACCGTTTATACCCGAGCTGAAATGGAAGAGATTTTACTCGGCAAACTCATCGCTACTTCAGCTCGCCAAATTAGTATGTTCTTGGTCATTCTGGCGATTGTCAGCGCAGCCATTATCGCCTTTATTATTTACACTTTAACTATGGACAAAATCCGTGAGATAGCTGTGCTAAAGCTTATCGGCACACGCAATCGAACCATTGCAGCCATGATTATGCAACAAGCGCTTGTACTTGGCATTATTGGCTTTGTGATTGGTAAAATTACTGCGGCTTTCGCTGCTCCACTGTTCCCTAAACATGTTTTGTTACTTACGCAAGACGCCTTCATCGGTCTCTTCTTGGTACTTGTTATCAGTGCGCTCTCTAGTGTCATTGCCATTCGTATGGCGTTAAAAGTCGACCCAGCAGAAGCAATTGGAGGTTAATATGTCGAAACATGGAATACGCATTGAGCATTTGAGTAAACGCTATGGTAGTGGTGATACCGCCGTTGATGCACTCAAAGATGTGAACATGAACGTGGCTCCTGGCGAAGTTGTTGGATTAATAGGTCCTTCAGGCTCAGGTAAAAGCACCCTACTGAAATCACTTGGAGCAGTGATTACGCCAACTTCAGGCAAAATGACACTGGGCGAGCAGACCATTTTTGAGCAAGACTGGAAAGTCTCAGACCTGCGGGCACTGCGACGCGATAAAATAGGGTTCATCTTTCAATCACCCTATCTCATCCCGTTTTTAGATGTCGTAGACAATGTGGCGCTATTACCAATGTTAGCGGGTGTCAGCAATTCCGAAGCACGCGCTCGTGCGCTAGAACTACTAACCGCACTAGATGTGCATCACCGCGCGCAAGCTTTTCCGTCGCAGCTCTCTGGCGGAGAGCAACAGCGCGTAGCCATAGCACGTGGGTTAATTAACCGTCCGCCAGTGATTCTCGCCGATGAACCAACAGCGCCTCTTGACTCCGAGCGTGCCATGGCGGTTATTCGAATTTTGAATGACATGGCAAAAAAATTTGAAACCGCAATCATCGTGGTGACTCATGACGAAAAGATCATTCCCACCTTCAAGCGCATTTACCACATTCGCGATGGCGTCACGACTGAGGAGGTCGGTGAAGGTCGGTTGCCTGATTAAGTGTTTGAAAATAAAACAGACAGCGACGAGAATCTAGCTTATTGGTGCAAGGAAAGTTTACTTAACCCTATGAATGCCAATATTGCACAACTAGATGAGATGCAGGCCCAGCTTGTGACGAATCATAGCGACCTAGTGGCTTGGATTTAAGGCTATCGTGATGCCTTTGGTACTGCCTGCATGGATAATTTGTATCCTTCCAGCTAAATTTAAAGTTATGGCTACTGTCGCATTGTTTGCTGGTATTTTCTGGCTCTTTATTTATGGCGACAATCCTTGGCCGGATTGGTCAGATTATTTCCTTGGTAGTGTTGCACTCATTGTTTTTCTGAGCGTCTGGTTACTCACCATTTATGCTGGATTTCAACACGGCTGTAAGCAAAATACCCGATCTTCTTCTTTCAAGACTCGATTAATCTATTCTATTACTGCCACTGGCATTATGGCTCTTTCGGTCACCCTGTTTTTAATACGCGGCGAACTTCGCCCCAAAACGCTTAGCGAACAATGTGCGAAGATTTGCTTAGATAAGGGTTATTACGGAAGCTCGACACCCCCTAATAGCTCAGGAAAGAAGACATGCAGTTGTTTCGATGAAACAATCAACGATTACATTGAAATTGGCGAATTGCCGGAAAAGTAACAGTAGTTAGTGTCATTTCTCGCGATTCGCCGCTCCAATTTCCAACGCCATGCGCACACAGACACGGCCTCCGGCTAGCTCATAACAAACTTAAGGAAGCTCTTTCATCTTGAGCCCCTGGTACCGACGGCTGGTTTTGAAGTTCTCGATATTTGGAACAAAGCGCTCGCGTTTATTGCCACGAGTTTTATGGTTTTCATTACCATGTCCCTCATATTGAAATGATTAAATTACAGACCACCCTAAGTACCCAAAGTCCAGATAAAAGGTGGAATTTTTTCCACCTAAAAACTCAGATTTTTCTGGAGGTTCAGAATTTTTTGTCGCGAGGCAAAGGTCAAAAATTGAAATTTCAGAGTCGGTATCCTGTGACCAATTTTGTCATTAAACGGTCTCAAAAGTGTTGATTTCGACGCAAAACATAAAGTCAAAACACCGCTTAACCCCTTGCCACGCCTAGCTTCAACGATTTACCACCGAACCCGTGACTGCCCTCCGGAGGCAGAGGTCAGAGGTTCGAATCCTCTCGGGTGCGCCATTACTTGCAGAGCTAACAGTCCTGTTCTACTATTCCAATAGCTAATCAAAATTCCTCGAGGAGCACGTTAATGTTTGAGCTAACCGTCATTTTATCGTGGGGATCGCCGATAGGGATCGGGTTATTTTTATTTCTGCTGATGAGTGGCATGGGTATATTTTTTTGGGGCGTGTCGAAATTTCCCTCAGTAAAGTAACAGCTGCCAGCTCATTTCATCGCAGCTAATTTAGAACCTCCGCGATTTCTTATTAGCTGGCATGGTGCGTGGTGCTTTTGTATCTGTGGCAGGCTTTGGCTTGGGCCGACGGCTACGATGTCCTTCGGGCGCTAAGCCGCTCGAATGCTCTATTGCTTGCATCAGCTCAGCGAGCTCCGCGGTGGTCAAATTACGCCACTGGCCCACTTGCAAATTACCCAAACGCACATTCATGATGCGGGTGCGCTCAAGCTTCCGCACCTCGTAACCAAAGTACTCGCACATGCGGCGAATTTGGCGGTTGAGGCCTTCAATCAAGGTCAACCGGAAGCTGGTTGCGGTCAGCGCCACGACCTTACACTTTTTTGTGCGGGTACCGAGAATTGGTACGCCAGCACCCATGCCCGCAATGAAATCGGTGGTGATGGGTTTATTGACGGTCACCACATACTCTTTTTCATGCTGGTTACCGGCGCGCAGAATCTTGTTGACCAAATCACCGTTGCTGGTCAAAAAAATTAATCCTTGTGAGTCTTTATCGAGCCGACCAATCGGAAAAATACGCTGCTTATGGCCGACAAAGTTGGTGATGTTGTCGCGCTCGGCAGGATCGGTGGTAGACACTACCCCGACCGGTTTGTTGAGTGCGATGAAGACAAACGATTGCTTATCTTGGGCACCCACTAAACGGCCGTTTACCCGCACCTCATCGCCGCTACCCACCTTATCACCGACCACCGCTTTGCGGCCATTGAGGGTGACTTGACCCTGCTCAATAAATTTATCCGCCTCGCGGCGCGAACACATGCCGCTCTCACTAATAAACTTATTTAACCGAACGGTTTCGCGTTGTTGCATAGACTCTCAACTGGGTTGCTTAGCTAGGGTGAGCTTGATATTTACTCGGTAACAGGCTGGGATTTTGGCATCCCGTTCCCCAACAGGCAATAGCGAGCTCAAACTTCAGCTGCTCAATCACTGCAATACAGTCACTGGTAGAGTTTCGTGCTGCTGGCAGAATAACACCAGCAATCGCTGTCAAGCTGGCACCTAGGCTAATGCACTTGGCAATATCTAAACCATTACGAATACCGCCCGAGGCGATAACTGGTATAGATAAAGTTGCTGGCTGGGCCTGCTGCAATAGCTGTGGCGTTGAAGCACCCCAGCCGGCAAATGTTTGCGCCGCGCGTTGGCGTATCGGCTGCTGACTCATAGCACCCTCAATGGCAATAAATTGGGTGCCACCCGAGCCAGCTATATCAACCGCCGCCGCTCCGGCTTCAATACACTGTTGAATGACCGTGGCCGATAACCCCATGCCAACCTCTTTAATAATCACCGGTAATTGGCAGTGCTCGATACTGCGGGCTAAACAATCAACGCTTCCGGCCCAGTTGATATCACCGGTATCTTGAAAGATTTCTTGCATCGGATTGAGATGAATAATCATGGCATCAGCATCAATCCGCGCGGCTAAATCATTCAGACAGCCGGCATCATTCCACTGAATTAAATTGGCTAGGCCAACATTACCAAAGATCGGGCTGTTCCCAGCCCATTGGCGAAGCTGACGGTCTAAGCCATAGTTATTAATACCGTCTTGGCTGATCCGCTGTGAGCCAACTGCAATAGCAATACCGCATTCACGTGCCGCCTCAGCCAGATGTTGATTGATCCGCGTCGACTCGGCGGTACCACCGGTCATTGAACTGATCATGATTGGTGCAGCAAGCTGGAAATTTAGAAATTGGCTGGTGAGATCAATCGCCGAGAAATTAAAATCCGGCAGCGCACAGTGCTGCAGTTGAATACCGTCAAATGCTGAGGTTACGACAGACTGCTGCAACGCTAAATCAATATGTGATTGTTTTCTATCCATCAGCCAACCTGCCTTGAACGCCGGTAGGCTTGCTCTAACAGCATCATATGCGGCATGGTTAAAGCGGCTAAGCCAATAAATACTAAGGTGATAATGCGCTCACTCCAATGTCCGCTCAGCAGCGGCACAACTAAAACTGCCGCGACAACCGGTAGTACCGTGAATAGGCTAACTAACAGCAAGGCTGGGCGGCGTTCGGCGTGGCTCAGTTGCAACCATTGCTGACGCAAATGGCGCGGGCTGTGTGAGAGCGAAAAATAGAGGGCAAAATAGACTAATGGATGGGCCAACCATGCAGTCACTAGCAGCGCCAGCAACAACATAATCAGCCCACGCTGCTGTTGCTTGCCGGTCAGCATGACGCCCAGCAGAATGACCATAGCCGACCAGCAAAGCGCCGAAAAGACGGCCACCATCACCTCGGTTTGCGCGGGGCTCAACAGCAGCTGGCTGAAAATAGCAGCCACGGTTGCCGGCGCAAACAACAGCGGTAAACCGATGATAACTAGCCCCAGGCAAGTCGCAGCGAGAGGCTGGTGGGCAAAATTATCACGACCGAAATGCAACGCCGAAATCAGTAAAAATAGACTCAGCGCTAAACTCGGTGAAAGCAGCCAAAAAGCAATCATCGCAGCGCTAAAACACAGATACTTGAGTAGCCACAGCGCGACTTGGCTTGGGCTATCGCACAAGCCTAAGCGTTTAGCGATGTGTAGATCAAAAGCGCCGTGAGGCAAACCAGCCAGCACCGCTAGGAGCAGAATAACGCTATAGAGAGGCGACAATTCAATCATAAAAGGTCCGTAAAAATGGCCGCTTCGGCACCGCAGCCATGACTTTCAACAGAGTGAGTACGCGCGGCTGCGACATAAAGCGGGCGAAATCATCAGCGGATAAGCGCCTAGCCATCTGCATAAACACCCGTGGTAATTGCTCGGGTTGTTGTTCAATCACCCGCAATAAACGCCCATCAAACCAACGCTGGCGGGCAGACTGGCCGAAATAATTAAGCGGCTGCTGGTGCATAATAGCTAATGCAGTTTGCCGCGCCCACGCTTTGGTTTCAAGGTAACCATAGCCGGTCGCGCTGCGAATTTGCTGGGAACCCAGGCGCTCAGCATACTGGCGCGTCAGCCCCATCGGTAATACCGCCTGCTCATGGCGCAGCGGCTTGCTAGTCACACCTAACCCCTGCAAGCTCTGCTCAAGATAGCCACTTAAAACAGCCACGCTGGCTGGCTCAACGGCAAACTGCGTCACTTCAACGAGTGCGGTTCGCGCTGATAATGGAATGATGTAATCAAAGGTAAAACAGCCGTCAAGCATGCGCATGTTAGCCATTAAACGAGCCGTATTGGGGTCAATGTTATTGGGGAATTCAACCTCTGCACCGACAAAACTCTGTTTTACTCGCATGCTATCAGCGTCACAGGGGCGTGTGTCAACGACCAGCTCACTCGTAAGCTGAGCAAGTTCGGCATCCATACCTAACTGCAATTCAACCTGCGGATGTTGATTAATACGGCTTACTAACTGGGCAAACACATCGTCACCGCGCAGCCGATAATAGTTAAAACGAAAGCCCTTTTTCAGCAGCTGCTGACTGCTACCTTGCGCACTGAAACTCCACTGACTAAATTTGCTGTAGGGCAATGCCATCGGCGGGCGCTTGGCAAAAAAGCTATAGGTTTGATTGTTGCCACAGTGCTGGCCGCGCTCGATGATAACCACCCGCCCCGGTAAGCGCTCCTGAAACTGATTTATCAGCGCTTCACACAAGGATAACCCGGCTAAACCACCGCCAATAATGGTCAGCCAGGGCTTCGCCACGGGCTTACTCATAAACTCTCACTGCCAACTGACGCAGCGATCCGCTCGGCCGGCTTACCGAAGCTAGGCTGCGCGCAATAACGCCATAGTCGCGGTCGAGTCGCAAATTCCACCACTGCGGCGGCAGTAATTGCCGCCTTACGCGACCCTGACAACACCTTCCGTTGCTGCCATGATTGCGCATGCTCCGCCGCAATGGCGCGACCAATACCGGCATAAAGGTGACTTGCCGCCAAAATTGCCAAGCGCGAGCGCAATGGCAACAGTGCGATACCCGCATACGCTGATTGATAACGCTGCTCAGATAACGTAATCAGCCGCATAATTGCCGCGGCTATCTGTGCCGAGATTGCTGGTGTTGCCGTGGTAATGCTCTGAGCACTAAGATCACCAACCCAGGTGGCGGGCAAATAACGGCGCCCTAAGGCACTATCGGCATGAACATCGCGGGCAATATTGGTCATTTGCATAGCGACACCCAAATCAATAGCATGACCAATCGCACGCGGGTCATCACAGCGCAAGGCCTGACACATCATTTCACCGACGGTGCCGGCGACACAATAGCAGTAGTCTTCTAACTCAGCCTGATCAGTAATAGCAACGTGACCAATGTCATAAGCCATGCCACGCAAAAATTGCTCCAGGGTGCTTTGCTCAATGCTTAGGCTTTGCTCATCTGCGTCGGTCATGGTCGCGCTTGAGAGCAGCTGCTGACGAATCTGTGCCAGTCGTTGCGCTGCTACGGCAGATGTTTCAGCTTCATCAATTTGGTCGTCGATATGGCGTAAAAAAGCATAGAGCGCCGACGCCCGCTGCCAAGCATCACGACCTAGAAAGCTGCCAGCCAAATAAAATGACTTGCCATGCTGCTGCATAATGGCCGCATGCTCAGGCCGGTCGAGCGCTATCTTCATGGCTGCTCCGCAGTCACCACAGGGAGCAGTTTTTCAATGACTTTTGCCGAACAGAGTACACCGGGCATACCGGCACCTGGGTGCGTTCCGGCACCAGAGAGTAATAAGTTGCTATATTTTTCCGACAGATTATGAAACCGGAACCACGCCGACTGAGTAAATTTGGGTGCAATGGAAAAGCCAGCGCCGTCGACACTCAAATAATCGCTTTTAAACTGTTCTGGGGTCATCGCAAACTCAGCGGTAATACAGTCATGTAAGCCCGGCAATAAGGTATCTGCTAGCGCATCAATAATGCGTTGTCGCAACTTGGGTTCCTCTACTTGCCAATCAATATCTGCCCGTAGGTTGGGCACCGGAGCTAACACATAAAAGCTGTCGCAACCAGCCGGCGCAAAGGATGGATCCGAAGCAGTTGGTCTATGCACATAAAGTGAAAAATCATCGGGTAATGATTTTTCGGCAAAAATCTCTGCTAATAATTGCTGATAACGCTTGCCCAGCCAAATAGTGTGATGCTCAACCTCTGGATATTGTTTGGTGGTGCCAAAAAACAGCACATATAAACCCATTGAGCGTTTACTGTGATCAACCTTCAACCGTAATTGCAAATTATCAGAACTTTCAGGTAACAGGTGTTTATACAAATACAGTGGGTCGCCATTAAAAATAAAGTAGTCAGCAGGCAGCACCTCGTGCTGATTAATCACTGCGCTCTCAATGCGGCTCGGGCTACTATGAAAGTCGGTGACACAGCAGTTAGTGCGAACCTCGATACCCTCTTCGAGCATCAGCTTGTGTAATGCATCAATAATGGCACCGGTGCCGCCCATGGCGAAATGAATGCCATATTCCCGCTCTAAATAATGAATCAGTCCATAAATACTGGTGGTATCAAATGGGTTACCACCTACTAGCAATGGCTGAATAGAAAAGGCTTGGCGTAGTTTGTCATTTTTAAGATAGCGACTAACCATATTCCAAACCGTGCGGTCAGCGCGCAGCCGGCCCAAATGGGGAATTTGCTTTAACATGGTGGAAAGCTTGTGAAACGGCTGATCGGCGAGTTGCTCAAAGCCGATTTTGTAGATCTTTTTGCTGTGCTCGATTAAGCGCAGATAATTGGCCTGGTCACTTGGCTCAATTTTAGCAATTTCTTGCAAGGTGTCATCGACACTTCCACCATAGTTGAAGCGCGACTTGTCGTCACTATAGTAAAATTGGTACCACGGATTGAGCGGAATAAACTCAACATAGTCTTGGCGTTTTTTGCCAAATAATTCGAATAGCTCATCAAACAAGAATGGTGCAGTAATCACGGTGGGGCCGGCATCAAAACGAAAACCCTCACGTTCAAATACTTGCGCACGGCCACCTAACTGCTGATTTTTTTCTATTAGGGTGACTTCATGGCCTTTTGCACGGGCTCGCAACGCCGCTGCGATACCACCTAAGCCTCCACCAATAACAACTGTTTGCATGAGAATCTTGCCTCGTTCATGGGAGCTTCGCTTGGAGCGAGTCATGCACCACATAAAAGCTGGGGTGCAAGCTCGATGGCAATGATGCGATCAGTCGCTCGGCCTCGCCGAGATGCTGCTCAACTGCAGCAAAGAGTGCTGCTTCTACCCCGGTCGGATAATCCCGACTTAATACCCAATAACCGTTCATCCGACCCTGCTGATCAACGTCACGGTCATGCAGATCATCGAGTAACTGATAGGCAATACCAAATTCAGCATAGGCTCGGTTGGCTACCCCGATAGTAATTGCATGCTGTTGACTAATTAACATCGCCGCCAACACCGGTAAGCCGAACAGCGCGCCTGATTTTTTGCGCACTGCGGTGCAATAATCGGCATAGCTATAGTTGGCTATTTTGTCGCTATTACAATCGTCAATTTGGCCCTCAGCGGCGGCTTGTATGGCATCTTTAAATAATTGCACAAGCTGCTGCCGAACGGCGCTCGGTAAATTTTCCAACAACGCTATTTGCAGCATTGCCTCAACTAATAAACTGTCACCCAGACAAATTGCTGTGGCGGCTCCATACTGGTGCCAAACCGTTGCTTTGCCATTTCGGTGGGTATCCGCATCAAGCACATCATCGTGAATCAATGAGGCCTGGTGGACTAATTCGCATGCCACCGCAATGGTGTGACATTGATGGTCGGTCAACCCTAGCGCCAGACTACTTTCTAAGGCTAGGTGCATACGTAAACGCTTGCCTCGCGCTGCGAACTGATGCTGCCAAGCTTGATGAAGGGCTGGACAGCTCGCGGCTATACACTCTTTCAACGATCGTTCACAGCTGTCAACGAGGCGCTCAAAGGCCACATCAGCAGTGGATATAGGGCTTATCATAAAAGCCTCCATAAGTTGATCGAACCGAGTAAAGATGGGCACAGTAGTGCCCATCTTGCCACGCTCAATTAATGACTATTTTTGGCTGCTTTCGCTTGTTGCTGCATACCAAATTAATAAGCCAAAGGCGATTTTGTTCACCACGTCAGCTAAGTTATAGATGATGTTAAGTGAATTCTGATCAGCCGTACCGGTCATGTAGCCGAGCACGTATCCGAGTGGATAGATAGCCCAACCAACAGTTACGATCCAGCGCATTGCGGTGTAGGCGAATTTGACTGCTTCTGAAGCTTTCGCTGCAGCTGCTTTGCCGGCTTCGCCAAAGAATACTTCGTACAAGATGTAGAACCAACCCAACATACCGATAACAAAACCAACGGTCAGGTCGATATAACCCGCTTCACCCAGGTAGCCTGGAATCAGCATGACAAATGTACCGATCAGTAAACGCCAGAAGATGCCTGCAGTTGCAGCACCAATTGCACGTAAAATCAGGTAGAACTCGATCATCAACAATGGCACAGTCAAGAGCCAGTCGATGTAACGATACACGGTTGGAGTTTCACCGGTAGCCACCCACACATCACGCATGTAGAAATAGTGGACTGCGGCGATAAAGGTCACCAATGCGGAAACGGTCAGTGAAGTTTTCCATTTGCCTGAAACACATTGTGTTTCCCACAAAAAGAATACCGTGGCCGCTGCTAATGCCATAGAAATCAACCAAAAGCTGATCCCTACAAAGTCATTAGATTGGAGATTAGCTGCCGCATTGGCAGTACCGGGAAGAAGCAGGAGCAATGAAGGAACAATTGCTGCTCGCCATTTCTTGAACATTACGGTCATAACGCACCTCATATTATTATATAGAGTTGCACCCCGGCATTTACTACTCAACAGCCATAAGGGTGAGAAAAATGCACAGCAAATAGAAATAGTGGTTAATTTCTATTCACTGCATAATTGCATAGTAAAGTTGCGATTGTAAAGATCACTCTATCTGTGGGGTTTTATTTACGCTTACGTTGTCGTAAAGCTGAAAATAAATAGACAAAAACGAACAGCCGTTCTATATTGTAGCCAGCTAGTTTAGCACTGGAGCAAGCATGCCCAAATTGTCCAATCAAGCCACTGAGCAGCGCCAGCGCCATATTTTGAATGCAGCCACCCGCTGCTTTAGTCGCTTGGGTTATCACGCTACGACCATGCGCCATATCTTGGCTGAAGCGCAATTGAGTGCGGGCGCAGTATATAACTACTACCCCAGCAAAGAGGTTATTTTGCAGGCGATTGCCGAGCGTGACTTACGGCGTAATCAACAGGCGATCAGCCAGCTCGAACATCAGAGTGACGAACCAATTGTTGCGCTGGTAACTATTTTAATGGCTGATTTAAAACGTCTTGAATTACTCGAACAGGCGAAAATGAAAGTCTGTATTGCTACCGAGCAAGCGCTCAACAGTCAACTGAACAGCGTGCTTGAGCCGCTACAGCAAGCTCAATTAGCTGCTGTTACTCGATTACTAAAGCGCCCACCCGAGCAGGCCGCAGCGCAAGCGCAACTGCTCTTTCTACTTTACTTCGGTGCGGTGCAGGCGCTCGCTATTGGGCAAGCCATTAACTATCAGGTGCTAGAGCAACAGTTAGTGCAACTGCTCAATAACGAGAGGTTACAGCGGTAAATGGCCAGTTTTAACGTAAATAATCGTCTCGCGCTCAACCCGCGGAGTATGCAGGCTTCCGTGCGGACTACGCATCCAGGTGCCGCTTGGATAACGACCATGTTCGTCAATAAATTCACCGCTCAGTACCAAAATTTCCTCGCCGCCGAAGTGCCGATGCGGTTTGAACACCTCACCAGCTGGCCATTTTACCAAGGCCACATGCTCTCCGCCGAATTGGTGCAGCGGCATCACCTGTAAGCCACCATAACCCGGCAGCCATTCTGAGGTATTTGTATTTACTTTGACGTGACTGTAATCATCAGCAGCAAACTGATGCAATTTAACGAACAACACACAGCCTTCGTTACTATAAGGGGCATGGGACGAACCAGGTGGGTTGCGTAAATAACAGCCGGCTGGGTAGTGTCCTGATTGATCAGAGAATACCCCATCAAGCACTAAAATTTCCTCGCCCATTGGGTGCTCATGCGCGCTGAAACGTGACCCCGGCTGATAGCGCACAATACTGGTAGCGCGCCCGTGCTCAGCCTGCTCGCGTTCTAATTGTTTGCGCTGCACACCAACTGCTGGGCTGACCTGCCAGTCTGTAGTAGTGGTGTTAATCACCACGCGTTGCGAAAAATCCATGTTGAGCATGGGTTACTCCTCGTTAATCTTCGTCACAATAACATGATACCAGCGACTGTTTATGCTAGCTCGTTACGGCATAAAAGCCGAACTGGTTTACCCTTTACTTTTGCCCATCAGTCAGTAACGATAACTCAATCATTGAAGGAGGCTACTGTGCACTATTTATCTGCAAGCGATATTGCCGCTGCAATTGCAGCGAATGAACTGACCTCAGTAGCAGCTACCAAGCATTATTTGGCGCGCATTGAACGTTATAACCCACAGTTCAATGCCTATGTACAAGTTTATACCGAGCAGGCCTTGCAACAAGCACAAGCGCGTGATCGGCAAACTGAGTCGCGCGGGCCTCTACATGGTGTGCCTATTTCAATTAAAGAGTGTTACTTGCTCGCTGGTACCAGTACCACCCTGAATTACCCACCGTTAAAAAACTACCGGGGGCAAACCACCTCGCCCTTAGTACAGCGCTTGATTGATGCTGGGGCAGTCATTTTGGGCAAGACCAACGTGCCACAGTTACTGGCCGATAGCCAAACCTTCGGCCCGCTGTACCCTACAGCGAATAACCCGTTTGACCCTCAGCGTACCCCAGGTGGTAGCACCGGTGGTGGCGCTGCAGCCTTGGCGGCAGGGCTTAGCAGTTTAGAATTAGGCAGCGATATCGGCGGCTCGATTCGCAACCCATCGAGCTACTGCGGCTTGTTTGGTTTAAAACCCACCGAGAATGGCCATGCCCGCGACGGCCATGTACCACCACTACCAGAGCAACGCCTTGGTATGAGTGTGATGAATTGCACTGGGCCATTGGCACGTAGCGCAGCCGACTTAGCGCGTGCTTATGAGGTGTTGTACCAACCGCAAGCACTAGCGCAACCATTATCGAGCTTAAAACAACTGCGCGTGGGATTGCTGTCCAGCTTCCATGGCTTGCAACCTGGCAAAGCCGTGCAACAGGGCCTAACACGCATGCAGCAAGTACTTGAGCAGGCCGGCGCTATAGTCACCCCAGTGCAGCTTGATCAGCACTTAGCGCAACGCATCATCGCCAATTGGGCTGAGTTATTTGGTTTTTCTATTGCGCAAAATCTGAGTTGGCCGATTCGCAGGTTATTTTATTGGAAATTTCGACCGGCGCTGAGAGATAGCAGTTTGTCGGTGATAAACCCACTAAAGCGCGGTTTAAGCCTAGATTTCAAACACTACAGCCGCGCCTTATATGAACGAGCCGAGTTAATCACTGAGGTACAACGAAGCTTCCAACCGGTCGACGTGGTTATGAGCGCAACCTCGATGGGGCCAGCATTTGTGCATAACCACACGCATCGCCGCATTGAATTAGACGGCGAAGCCATTCCCTACATGGATTACTGCTTCCCCTTTGTGGCGCTCTACAACCTTACCGGTCAGCCGGTTCTGACAGTACCAAGTGGGCTCAGTGACAACGGTTTACCGGTTGGTATTTCATTTGCTGGCAGTCATCATCAAGACGCACTACTACTCAATCTTGCCCGCTTGCTGAGTGAACAGGGTGTACAATTCAGCCCACCACAGCTGGACTAATGAGCGCTTTTTGTTTTGTATTTTAGACTTTTCTAAAATACATGCTATGCTATAGCCCATATGATTTTGAGAGGGTTACATCATGTCACATTGGTTACGTAGTGCGCTGCTTTGTATAAGTGTTTTGTTGACCACTTCGGCAGCCGCACAACAATGGTTCACCGTCGCAGCAACGCCACAGCCACAGTGGTTAGAATTACCTAGCCGGGTTGAAGCGGTAGCACAAGCGACGATATCGTCACAAACCTCAGGCCGTATTGTCGAACTACCTTTTGATGTCAACGATGTGGTGGCACAGGGCGCAGTGATTGTGCGCTTCACCGATGTAGAGCAGCGCGCGCGGTTTAATCAAGCCGAAGCAGCCCTCAGCGAGGCCCAGACCCGTCGTGATGAAGCCAGTAAAGAGCTCGAGCGCATCGGTGAATTGCGCGATCAAGGCTTGGTGGCTATTTCCGCTTTTGATAATGCCAAGGCTAACTTTGATGGTGCCGTAGCGCGCGTTCAGCAAGCACAGGCAGCGCTTGCCGCCGCCACCGAACAGCTCGAACAAACGGTGGTGCGAGCTCCTTATGCCGGTATTGTGCAGCAACGCTTTGTTGAGGTTGGCGAGCTCGCCAGCCCAGGCACGCCATTGCTACGGGGCTTAAGCCTTGAAGACTTACGTATGGTCAGTCAACTGCCTCAGTCACAGCTACAAGCGGCTAGCAACAGCCCAGCGGTGGCCTTACGTCTCGAAGATAATCGTATTGTTGAGCTCGGCACGGCCGATATCACCGTTGCCCCCGAGGCCAATAGTGCCAATCATAGCTTCCAATTACGCGTACAACTGCCACCGGCAGATTACAGTCGCTATGCCCTTTACCCCGGTAGCTGGGCGCGGTTGCGTTTACAAGTCGGCGAACAAGCTATGCTGATCGTTCCTAAAGCGGCCGTACTATGGCGTGGCGAAGTCAGCAGTGTTTGGCTACAGAGCAGCAACGGCGTTGTACTGCAACCGGTTCGGGTGAAATCACATGATGCCGATAGTTACCAAATATTATCAGGATTGCAGGCTGGTCAGACTATTGCCGCCGATGGATTAGCTCAGCTGCAACGCAGCGCAAAGGACACCACTAATGACTGAACAGCAGCAAAAATTAGGCCTCTCAGGTCGCCTTGCTGACCTGTTTAAGCAGAATCAGATTACCCCGCTACTAGCCTTAGTTGGCTTCTTACTCGGCTTGTTTGCGGTGTTGGTGACGCCGCGCGAGGAAGAACCACAGATTGAGGTCACCTTCGCGAATGTGTTTATTCCTTACCAAGGTGCCTCAGCAGCCATGGTGGAAAAACAGGTCGCTATACCCGCTGAGAAAATCGTTGCTGAGATTGCTGGTATTGAACATATCTACTCTATTTCCGAACCCGGTATGGCATTACTGACGGTGCAATTTACCGTTGGTGAAGATCGCACTGAGGCGCTGGTGCGCCTGTATAACGCATTTTATGCCAATGCCGATTGGCAGCCACAAGATGCCGGCATTGGTCCAGTATTGATCAAGCCCAAAGGTATCGATGATGTGCCGGTGTTTGCGGTGACCTTGTGGAGCGACAACCCCGCACGTACTTCGGCCGATCTGTTGGCCGCCGCGAAAGGTGTAGAAGAGCAGTTGCAACAAATCAAAGGTACCCGCGATATTTATAGCCTTGGTGGCTCGCAACCACGAGTTTTGGTGCGCTTTGACGCCGCGCGACTGCACAGCTATGGGCTCGATATAGCCAGTATTCAGCAGGCCCTATTAGCGAGTAACATGGTGCAGCAAACCAGCGGGTTACTTGCACCTGAACAACAGATACAACTACACACCGGAGTCTGGTTGCGTTCGGCTGAGCAAGTCGGCGAGCTGATTGTGGCGGTGCGCCAGCACAATGGTGCGACCCTGCCGGTATATCTCAACGATGTCGCTGAGGTCAGTTTGGGCAGCAGCGAACCACAACACTATGTGCAACATTGGCAACGTAACGCCGACGGCAGCATAAGCCAAAGCCCCGCGGTAACTGTCTATGTGGCCAAACAACCGGGCACCAATGCGGTTGACGTGGCAGCAGCGCTGCAAGCTAAGCTGACTCAACTACAGCAACACTATATTGCCAATGATATTGAATTAACGGTTAGCCGCAACTACGGTGAAACCGCAGAAGACAAAGCCAATACGCTGATTCAGAAACTGGTGTTTGCGACGATTTCAGTGGTGGTTTTAGTCGGTTTTGCCTTGGGTTGGCGTGAAGCTTTTGTGGTTGGCATGGCGGTGGTTATTACCCTGGCCATGACGCTGTTTGCCTCATGGGCGTATGGATTCACCCTCAACCGGGTATCATTATTCGCACTGATCTTCTCCATTGGGATCTTGGTTGATGACGCCATTGTCGTGGTTGAAAACTTGCATCGGCATATGCTGATGGGCAAAAAATCGCTGCTCGAAGCTATTCCATATGCGGTCGAAGAGGTTGGTGCGCCGACCATTCTTGCCACCTTTACGGTGATTGCCGCATTGCTGCCGATGGCCTTTGTTAGTGGCCTGATGGGGCCTTATATGAGCCCTATTCCACTGAACGCCAGTATGGGCATGCTGATTTCTTTGCTGGTTGCCTTTATCTTTACGCCATGGCTGTTTTATCGGGTGTTTATTAAACATCAGGTGAGCAGCGAGCAGGCGCACCATGATGAGCTCAGTGGTAAAGCTGAATCAGTATTTCGTCAGCTGATGACCCCGTTTTTGGCTGCCCGCTCTGGCCGTGGTAATCGCGTTAAATTATTGGTTGGTCTGTTGCTGCTGATTGCCGGCTCTGTGCTACTGGTGGCCAATCAGAGCGTGGTGCTGAAAATGCTGCCATTCGATAACAAATCAGAATTCCAAGTGGTGGTCGATTTGCCTGAAGGGGCAACGCTGGAGCAGACCCAAGCGGTATTAAACCAAATTAGTAGCTTGATGCTTGCCGAGCCCGAGGTCACCCACGTACAAACCTATGCGGGGACTGCCGCGCCGATTAACTTCAACGGCCTAGTACGGCAATATTATTTACGCCAGTACCCATGGCATGGCGATGTGCAGGTGAATTTAGCGCACCGCCTTGACCGTGACGAACAAAGCCACGCCATCGCCTTGCGCGTACGCCCGGCGCTGCAGGCATTGGAACAGCAAACTGGCTATAGCATTAAGCTGGTTGAAGTGCCGCCCGGCCCGCCAGTACTGGCCCCGCTCGTCGCTGAAGTATACGGCGCTGACTATGACCAACAACTTGCTGCTGCAGAGCGTATCAAGACATTATTTGCCGCAAGCGATCATGTGGTTGATATCGATTCCACTATTGAAGCACCGCAACCACAATGGCAATTGCATGTTGATCAGCAAAAAGCCGCTGAATATGGGGTGTCGGTAGCGGCTATCAATGCCGCCATTGCCACTGCAGTTGAGGGCAGCAATGCCGGCTATTTGCGCGACCCAACCAGCTATCAACTTATTCCCATTGACGTCAAATTGCAGCAGGCCGATAGCGTTTCCTGGCAGGCTCTGAGTCAGGTTCCGGTGGTTAGTCAAAACGGTGCTGTGATCGCCTTATCCGAGCTGACTTATCGGGTTGATACTACCCGTGAAAATGCCATTCATCGAAAAGACTTACGACCCGTGGTTTATGTCACTGCTGATTTGGCTGGCGGAGTAGATAGCCCGCTTTACGGCATGATTGATATTCACGGCAAATTGAGCGAGCAACAGGTTCGTCAGCATTTGATTGCAGCACCCGATAATACCGATGAAATCAGTGTGAAATGGGACGGCGAATGGCAAATAACCTACGAGACCTTCCGCGATATGGGGCTCGCTTATGCGGTTGGTTTGATCATGATTTACTTATTAGTGGTGGCACAGTTCCATTCGTACGGCGTACCACTGATCATCATGGCGCCCATACCACTGACACTGATTGGTATTATGCCTGGCCATTGGTTGTTAGGGGCGCAATTTACCGCTACCTCAATGATTGGCATGATTGCCCTGGCGGGTATTATTGTGCGTAACTCAATTTTGCTAGTGGACTACATTCAGCAACAAACTGCGCTTGGGGTGAAACTTGAAGAGGCCGTTATTCACGCCTCAGCGGTACGCGCACGACCCATTATTTTGACCGCCTTGGCAGCGATGATGGGCGGCTTCTTTATTCTTGATGATCCAATCTTTGGTGGTCTGGCAGTATCGCTAATCTTTGGTATTTTGGTGTCGACGCTACTCACCCTGGTGGTGATACCGGTGGTGTACTACGCCTATAATTACCGTAAGTACGTGAGCTAAACACTCACGTACTGATCGTAATGCGCCAACAATAAGCTTTGCGCACGTTGCAGCGGTTCAGCGTGCGCAATAATTTGCTCTTTATGCGCTGCCAACAACCGAATCATCACTTCATTATCTTCATCGCCTTGCCAGATTTTGACGTACGTGCCCTGCTTATAGCCACGTAACTGGCGCACATTATTTAAGGCATTCTTACCGATATAGGTTAAGTACACGGTATCAGCATCACCGTATGCATCAACGAGCATTTGCATCAATACGTTAAAAAATATAGGTCCACAGCGCAGTGGGTGCTCACTATCGCCATCTTTTGCTAAGCCGGAAATCAATTCTTTAGCATCTTCTACCAACAGTTCGTTGTCAGCACCATGCAAAATTAAGCTGGCAACCGCCGCGGCTGGATCTTGCCCTTGCGCGCAAGCGTGTTCGATAGCATCTGACATAGCAAAATGCAAAATATCAATCAGTTCCATATTTGCTTGCGCCCAATCAGGCGTTTGCTTCTTCCACCATTTGTAGCCGGTATGGTCAAAATACTCGCCCAACTCAACTAAAATTGCTTTCACATCGTCACGTTTTACTCTCGGCGCTTGCGGGTAGTCAGGATCAATGACTTGGTTAAAAGCAATTTGCATCGCAACCAGTTGTTGGGCTTGTTGTGGAGTCATGCTAAGTCCTTGCTTGAAAAGGTTTGTCGGTGTTAATTCATGTGGCCATAGTAGCATGTTGAGCACTTCAACATCTACGCGAACAATAGGGTGCACGGTGTCTTGTTTGGCAAACCATACTCACTATTTTTTAAGTTAAGTTTAGCTTAAGTATTGTGCCCTATTCTGCTCCCATCAACCATGATGAGGTGCCCTATGTTGTCTTCTCCTGTTAGCGCTAGCCGCAGCCACGTTCCAACGACCATGGTAAAACCCTATAGTTGCCAACACATTGGCACTGAACATCCATTGCGGGCAACTGTTGAACGCTTTATTTGTGCCAAGTACTGGTTGTCG
Organism: Pseudidiomarina sp.; assembly: GCA_023260975.1. Lineage (GTDB taxonomy): Bacteria > Pseudomonadota > Gammaproteobacteria > Enterobacterales > Alteromonadaceae > Pseudidiomarina. Next base: position 25,016 of record JALQTK010000017.1, read on the forward strand.
TTTGCGGCGTGCCTTGAGCAATTACCGAAGCACTTAATCGCTATTTTTGATCAGCAACAACAACCCGTGGCTGCCTGTGCACTTACGCCAGCAACTTCGCTACCGTTATTCTGCGAACACTATCTTGAATTACCCGCCGAGCAGCTAATGACGCAAGCCAACGGCAGTAACATTGAGCGACATCAGCTACTCGAAGTGGGCTCCATGGCCTGTGTCGATCACCGCTATCTGCCGTTACTATTTGCCGCAATTATTCAAGCTGCCAGCCAACTGCAGCGACCATGGCTGGTGTTTACCGCAACCAGCCCTCTGCGTCGTCATCTGCAACGCTTTGAACTGGCAACCACGGTGTTAGGTAAAGCCCTTGATAGTGCGTTACCAACCAACTCACATCAACAATGGGGGCGTTATTACAGCACCCAGCCATTGGTGGTATCTGGTCATATCAAGCAAGGTGCCAACTTAGTCGCTCAACTCGCACCACAACTAAATTGGTAAACACATGAATAAAAGTGAATTTTTTCAACGTTTACAAGCACACGCTAAAACCGGTGCGACAATATCAGATGATCGCAATAGCATCGGTTATGACGAGCTGCTGCAGCGCGTCGAAAACCTGAGTTACTGGTTGCAGCAACAGGATATTCAGCGGCTGGGGCTATTAGCTGATAACAGTTTGGCTTGGCTGCTGGTCGATTTAGCCGCATTGCACGCTGGTATTACCTTAGTCCCGGTACCACCATTTTTCACCAAGCCGCAGCAACAGCAGCTGCTTGAACATGCCCAGGTAAATCACCTTTTTAGCGACCAGCCAGCACTGGACGCTGGCTGGCAAGCACAAACCATTGATACGCAGTTGAGTTTGCAGCTTTACTGCCAGAATGGGCCGAGTGCAGCCGCCGATAGCTGCAAAATAACCTATACCTCAGGCAGTACCGCAGCACCAAAAGGGGTGCGCTTGAATGAGCAGGTATTGTTCAATACTGTCGCCGCCATTGACCAGGTATTACCGCTGACAATTGCCTGTCGTCACCTGTGTATTATGCCACTCGCTGTGTTGCTGGAAAACATTGCTGGGGTCTGGCTCGCGTTATGGCGCGGTATGACGATACATCTACCAAGCCCGCTAAGTATCGGCTTACAAGGCTCATCGCAGCTGAATCTGGCGCAATTCTGGCAGGCGCTGACAAATTATGCAGCAGATAGCTTGATCACCACACCGGCACTTGCCGCCGCGGTGCTGCAAGGCGTGGCGAGCGGAGTACTCAACGCCAGTCAGTTTAGTTTTATCGCCGTGGGTGGAGCGGCAGTGCCGGCTCAGCTATTAAACCAAGCAGCGGCCGTCGGACTACCTATTTATCAGGGCTATGGACTATCGGAATGCGGTTCCGTGGTGACCTTAAACACACCAGCAGCCAATCGCCCTGGTACTGTCGGCAAAGCATTACCTGGCTTAACCTTGCATCTGCACGATGGTGAGCTGTTGGTAAGCGGTAAAGCAATGGATGGCTATCTCGGAACTGAGGCGCCGCCAAGCATCATCGCCACCGGCGATCTGGCGAGCTGTGATGACGATGGTTTCATCACCATTTACGGCCGTAAGAGTAATCTGCTGATTACCAGTTTTGGTCGTAACATTTCACCCGAATGGCCGGAAAATCTAGCCGCCCATTCAGCCTATTGGTCACAATTCATGGTCTGTGGCGATGGTTATCCCGGTTTAGTGGCGCTGTTAACGCCAACTGCTGAAGCCTCCTCTATGGCAATCGATGAAGCCATAAAGCAACTTAACGAACAACTCCCTGACTATGCCCAAATTACTGCCTGGATTGCTACAAATGAGCCATTCAGCCAAGAAAACCAACAACTTACATTTAACAATCGGTTTCGTCGAGCGCATATTGTTGCCGCCTATAGAAACCAACTAGACGCTATCTTTGGAGGATAAAATTATGTTTTTTCAACAACTTTGTGAACAAACCAAAAACCAACAACAGTACTTACTGTCGAGCCCTGCAATTCAAGATGCGCTGCTCGGCCATGTCAGCCGTGAACGGTATATTGCTTTCCTGACCCAAGCCTATCATCACGTCAAACATACCGTGCCTTTGTTGATGGCGGCTGGAGCGCGCATGGGCGACCATGAAGAGTGGCTGCGAGCGGCTATTGTCGAATACATCGATGAAGAGTATGGCCATCACGAGTGGATCCTAAATGATATTCGCGCCTGTGGCGGTGACGCCGATGCGGTAAGACAATCACCAGCGCACTTTACCACCGAGTTAATGGTCAGTTATGTCTACGATCAAATCAATCGTGTCCATCCGGCTAGCTTCTTCGGTATGGCTCATGTCCTTGAGGGTACCAGTGTCGCCTTAGCCAGTCAGGCCGCAGAGAAAATTCAGCAGCAGCTGAATTTACCTAAAGCCGCCTTTACCTACCTCAATTCACACGGCGCCTTGGACCAAGAGCATGTGGCGTTCTTTGCCGAGCTCATGGATAAATTGACTGATCCAGCGGCACAACAGGCTATTGTGCATACCGCAAACGGGGTTTATCGCCTGTACGCTGATATGTTTCGTGCCCTTCCCGAGTAACTGAGAGGTCGCATGTCTAAAATCAATTTAAGCCATCATCACCTGATCGTAACTGGCGCCAGCGGTGGTCTTGGCCAATCGCTCGCAGCAGCTTTGGTGAACCATGGTGCGCGGGTAACCTTAGTCGGGCGAGCCAGCGCGCAGCTGAGCTCGCTAGCGCAGCGCTTGGCTCAACCGTATCTTGAGCTTGATCTCCTCGCACCTAATGCAGCGCACCAACTTCAACATTATGTGCAGCAGTCTAGCGGTACCGAACAGCCAGTGAGCGGCATCATCCATAACGCTGGAATAGCTAATACGGTGCTTTATGAAGATGCTGATTGGCTTACCCAACAGCAAGTCATGGCGCTTAACTTACTCGTGCCAATGCAAATAAC
>JALQTK010000180.1 GCA_023260975.1 Pseudidiomarina sp.
ATACCTCGCAGCGCGTGATCGCGTTGTCGGTGGTTGCAACAATATTGGTGGCTTGTGCGCTTTGGGCGACACAAGCGTTAGTTTTGGCGAGGTTGGTCTAATGGCACTGAATAAACGTCGATTTGACGCACTGATTATTGGTGCAGGTGGCGCAGGTCTTAATGCTGCTGTTCAATTTGCTAACACCAATGCGCGCGTTGCTGTGGTATCAAAAGTTTTCCCAACCCGTTCGCACACGGTAGCGGCTCAGGGTGGTGTAAACGCTGCATTGGCGAATGTTATGCCGGATAACTGGCACTGGCACATGTTCGATACCGTTAAGGGTTCGGACTACCTAGGTGACCAAGATTCAATTGAGTACATGTGTCGTGAAGCGATCCCAACGGTATATGAGCTTGAGCACAATGGTGTGCCATTCTCTCGTTTGGATAACGGCAAGATCTACCAACGTGCATTTGGTGGCCAGTCACAAAACTTTGGTGGTGCTCAAGCAGCGCGTACCTGTGCTGCAGCTGAC
>JALQTK010000181.1 GCA_023260975.1 Pseudidiomarina sp.
AAAACCAAATCTTTAAGTTGGCCAACTTGGCTACTACCTGCTGTACAACAAAATCATAAAAATTATATTATTAGTCTTGCAAATTTATGTAGATGGCTTGCTGAACAAGCTGAAAATTTAGGTGTAGAAATCTTTCCAGGATTTCCAGCAAGTGAAATTTTATATAACGAAGATGGATCTGTTAAAGGTGTTGCAACTCAAGATATGGGTATAGACAAAGATGGTAATAAAAAAGATAGTTTTGAACCAGGTATTGAGCTTTTAGGTAAAGTAACTGTTTTTGCAGAAGGGTGCAGAGGTCATTTAGGAAAACAATTGATTGAAAAATTTGAATTAAATAAAGGTAAAGATCCTCAACAATACGGAATTGGTTTTAAAGAAATTTGGGAAATAGAGGATAAAAATCACGAAGAAGGCTTAGTTATGCATACAGCTGGATGGCCATTAGATAATAGTACTTATGGTGGTAGTTTTATGTATCATGCAGAAAATAAACAAGTTTTTCTAGGCTATGTA
>JALQTK010000182.1 GCA_023260975.1 Pseudidiomarina sp.
CTCAGAGGTCGAATTTGTTGATCCGATCCACCACGTAGCAGGGTTGTCAGCATTGCAACAGTACTTTGCTAATATTTTACACGGGGTCGATTACTGTCATTTCGAATTTGGTCATAGCAGCATTAACAACGATCAGGTCTTTCTGACCTGGAATATGCGTTTTCGTCATCCGAACCTGGGCAAAGGCGATGAAATAGTCGTTCCCGGAGTCAGTCATTGCCAACTCCGCGATGAGCGAGTGATCTATCAGCGCGATTTTTATGATGCAGGAGCCATGGTCTATGAACATCTGCCCGTTCTGCGTTTCATTATTGGTAAAATTAAACAACGGTTGAATAGTGCATGAAAATCTTAATTACTGGAGCAACCTCAGGCATTGGCGAACAGCTAGCACGTGATTACGCCGCTGCTGGCCATCACGTGATCGCTTGCGGTCGTAATCAAACGGTATTGCAGCGCCTCACTGAAGCTTATCCGCATAATATCAGCGCACAAGTGCTGGATATTACCGATG
>JALQTK010000183.1 GCA_023260975.1 Pseudidiomarina sp.
CCTTACTCACGTTTGCACCGGCATTAACCAGTCGCTGCTGCACCCGGCCACCAACCTGGAATGCCAATGGCGTCTCAATTTCTGCTTTTACCACGCCGCTCAGCACCAGCTGCTGACTTTCGCTTTGTAACGGTGTCACCATGCGCACCGGAAAGCTCTCGCTCGAGGCAGCGCTCTGTGGCGCCGGGCCACAGCCAACCAGTAAGGGGCAGGCAGTTAATAATATCCATGGTATCAATCGCATACAGCTATTCCTTGATTCATAAAATACCTAAGGGGCAGGCAGCTAACAAGTATACCAGTGAATAGTCGCTGAAGCGCCGAAAAGATCATGCCAGGGCAGGGCCAAGGGGCAGGCAGTTAAGCGCGCCCGCGCTAACTGCCTGCCCCTTAAGCCCTTCGGCTTTGCGCACCCGCAGCAAAACCGCTAAACTACCCAGCATCAATAAAAACAAAGGAATACGCAGATGGACCAAATTCTCAACTGGCTGACCGAGAATCAAGGTATGTT
>JALQTK010000184.1 GCA_023260975.1 Pseudidiomarina sp.
TTATGGCCACCTGTTTAAGTGGCGGGGTTGGTTTATTAGCGTTTTATTTTTGGTCAAATAGAAAATCGACTGAAGAACTGCCGGAGGACGTTGCAGATACTAAGGGAGTAGCGCAGGTTACTGCAGAGCCAGAGCCAGAGCCAGAGCCAGAGCCAGAGCCAGAGCCAGAGCCAGAGCCAGAGCCAGAGCCAAAATTTCAGCCAGAGAGTGAAGAAGATACGAGCAGCGAGCGGGGTATTGCGCTTGAGTTAGATGATATTTTTGATGATGAAACGGAACTGGCTGAAGAATGGCAGCAGCTGGATATCGACACATCCACTGAGGGGCAGATGGAAACAGCCCCGCAGGTTGAGGATGACTTTGATGAGCTGCATATTGAAATGGACTTCAATGAGCTGGATGCGGAGCTGGGATTACAAACAGAGAGTGACACCACGCCCGCTTCAGAACAGCAAACAACTAACGATTTGAAAGAGAAGGCTGAGGCGGAACAGGATAAATCCAAT
>JALQTK010000185.1 GCA_023260975.1 Pseudidiomarina sp.
CGGTGATCTGCGGGGATACGCGCCTGTCGTGGGCGCAGTTCGATGATCGGGTAAACCGGGTTGCCAATGCGTTGATCGGGTTGGGCGTGGGGCGCACGGATCGCGTGGCGGTGTTGTCCCCGAATTCGGATAAATATGCCGAGGTCTTTATCGGTGGCCTGCGGGCGGGGGCGTGTCTGACACCGCTGTCCACGATGGCCTCGTCCGAGGCATTGCAGAAAATGCTGGTGGATTGCGGCGCAAAGGTGCTGTTTCTGGCGGAAAAATATCGCCCGTTGGTTGCCGGTTTTCTGGATGATCTGGATATCACGCGCGTGGCATTTGATTTCAGCGCAGATGGGTTTCTGGATTACGAGGCGATGCTGGACGGCGCGGATACTACCGACCCGATGATCCCGATCGACTGGGAAGACCCGTTTAACCTGATATATTCGTCAGGCACGACGGGAACGCCCAAGGGCATCGTTCACAGCCATTGGATGCGGGCCATTCACATGGATCGGG
>JALQTK010000186.1 GCA_023260975.1 Pseudidiomarina sp.
AAGGCTCCCTCGCCCGGTAAATAGTCAAAATCAATGGCATGACTCTTCAGTGCTTCGGCCAATGCTGCTTCAGCACGATCCCATGTGGCATCATCGCCCAGGCGTTTTTCAGGACGCGTTGAAAGCTTCACAACGATCTGCTCGAAACCGAAGGTTTTATAAGTTTCATAGACCATTTTGATACAGCCGGCCACTTCCTCTTGCACTTGTGCTTCAGTACAAAAGATATGCGCATCGTCTTGGGTAAAGCCACGTACTCGCATCAAACCGTGCAACGCCCCAGAGGGTTCGTTCCGGTGACAGCAACCAAATTCAGCCATGCGCAACGGCAAATCACGATACGATTTCAAACCTTGATTAAAGATCTGCACATGACCCGGACAATTCATTGGCTTAATAGCGTACTCGCGTTTTTCTGACTCGGTGGTAAACATCAAATCAGAGAATTTTTCCCAGTGCCCCGAGCGTTCCCATAGCACCCGGTCCATCATTAATGGGCC
>JALQTK010000018.1 GCA_023260975.1 Pseudidiomarina sp.
CACCACAGTAAGGCAGCAAATAAATAAGCCGGCGTGATACGTTGGTCGTTGCGAATACGACTATCGGTATCAGCGAAGGTCTTATGAATCATTTGATACGGCGGTTGCTCAGGCGTATTCAAGTAGCTCTTCAGCATAGGGAATAACTGCTGAAACAACTGATAGTGACTGAGCATTTCAAAATTAGCAACGCCTTTACCGGCAGCAAAAAGCTTCAAAACTTCATCAAATAATCGAGCTGGTGGGATATTTTGTAATAACGCTGCGCATTCTTTCAGCGGTTTACTGACCGTGTCATCAAGGCGCATGTTGAGCTTGGTGGCAAAGCGTACCGCGCGCAGCATCCGCACTGGGTCTTCGCGATAGCGACTAGCTGGTTCGCCAATCATACGCAGCACGCCGGCTTCAATGTCAGCGACGCCATTGGCAAAATCGACAATAGAAAAATCAGCAATGTTGTAATACAACGCGTTAACAGTGAAATCACGCCGCTGTGCGTCTTCTTCGATAGAGCCATAAACGTTGTCACGTACCAACATACCGTGGTCGTTGCGCTTGGATGTCTTGTCGTCGTGATGCTCATCTTGTTCGTCGGTGTGGTGCCCACGGAAGGTGGCTACTTCAATCACCTCACGACCAAACACAATATGCGCCAAGCGAAAGCGGCGGCCGACTAAGCGACAGTTGCGAAATAAATTACGCACCTGTTCGGGTTTGGCATTGGTTGCAACATCAAAGTCTTTGGGGGTAATGCCCAACAGCATATCGCGCACACAACCGCCGACTAGATAGGCGTCAAAGCCTTCATTATGCAGGCGATATAACACTTTCAATGCATGTTCAGGAATTTGCTTACGCGAAATGCTGTGGCGATCACGCGGGATCACTAGCGGCGTGGCCAGAATATTGCGTGGTAGCGAGGGATTGCTGGGCGCGGTGCGCGACATCATGCGCTGCGCCAACGCCTTCATGTGCTTAATAATGGTCAATGCTCCAAAAGCTCAAAAAAACAGCCGTTATTGTACTCGCATGTGCCTTATCATGGAAGCCAGCGTCGCTGCCACGCTACGGTTGCTTGCTGCAAAATGTCACCACGAGTTTTCGCCCCGTGCAGCGGCAGTTGCAGGTAGCTGCAGGCTTGTTGCAGTTGCTCCACCACGCGTTGCGCACTGAGTGCTGGCGCGTGATTCTGCTTGCTGAGCTTGCGCCCTTTGGCGTCGGTAACTAAGGGTACATGAGCAAAAGCCGGTTGGCGCTCACTCAGCTGCTGCCAAAGCAGCAGTTGCCAGGGTGTGGCCTCGATCAAATCGGCACCACGAACGATATCGGTAATATGTTGATCGATATCATCGACCACTACAGCGAGTTGATAGGTAAACAGGCCGTCTCGACGAAACAGCAGAAAATCTTCTACAGCGGCCTCAGCATCGACCACCAGCAAACCCAATAAACGGTCTGAAAAGGAGTTTATTGTGGCATTATTACGAAAGCGTACAGCGTGCTTGCCTGGCGCTAATTGGCGCTCACGACAATAGCCCTGATAATGAGGCCCACGGGCTTTAATTTGTTGACGGGTGCAGTTGCAGAGATAGGTTAGATTGGCTTCCTGCAAGTGCTCAATCACTTGCTGATAGCGCGCCTTACGTTGGCTTTGGTAAATCACCTCAGACTGCCAAAGCAGGCCATGGTCATGCAGTTGTTCAAGGATTACTTCGGCGGCACCTGGCACACTGCGGGGTTCGTCAATGTCCTCAATACGCACTAACCAGTCGCCATGGTGCGCGCGGGCATCAAGATAACTCGCCAGTGCGGCAACTAACGAGCCTAAATGTAGAGGCCCCGACGGTGTCGGGGCAAAACGACCACGATACGGCAATGCAGCGGCCATGTTAGGCGCCAGTCATTTGCTTCTCTTTGATTTCTGCAAGAGTTTTGCAGTCAACGCATTGGTCTGCGGTTGGGCGCGCTTCTAAACGACGAATGCCAATCTCGATACCACATGAATCGCAGAAGCCAAAATCGTCAGCCTCAATTTTCACCAAGGTTTTTTCAATTTTCTTGATCAGTTTACGTTCACGATCACGCGTACGTAGCTCGAGACTAAATTCCTCTTCTTGCGCAGCGCGGTCTACCGGATCGGGAAAATTAGCCGCTTCATCTTTCATATGGTGCACAGTGCGATCAACTTCTTCACGTAATTGAGCACGCCAAGTTTCCAGAATCTTGCGGAAATGATCACGTTGGTCAGCGTTCATGTACTCTTCGCCAGCTTTTGGCTGGTATGGCTCCAAGCCCGCTTGTGCCAGAATACCATGGGTCTTCTTCACGGTTCCTTGCGGCATTTTGGATCTCCTTTATGAGACATTCAGTGAATACGTATAATACGCATTACGTTAGGATAAAAAACTATGCTTTTAAAAAAGGTCGGTACATATACCAGAATCCAATTAGGGTGGCAATTTTATTTCGCCAAATGTACCGGTAAAACTGTAACTGGGTTTATCCCAAGCACGTCCAAGGCGCAGCCAATTGCATAGAATTCTACGCCTGCTGCGACCGCTTGGTTTACCCAGTACGCGTAATTTTGGTCGATATGGGCAGCAGCTGTTACGCTGGTCACCGCGCTGTGCAGCACAGTATAAAGCACTACCGCCCGATGCCCTTGCTGGCGCATTTCGATCAAACTACGCAAATGATCACTGGCCCGTTTGCTGACAGTATCGGGAAACCAACCTTGTTGTGGCTCTGTGGCGTCGGCGAGCGTCACACTTTTTACCTCAATAAATACCTGGCGCTGCTGCGCATCAATAGCAAACCAGTCGATACGACGATTATCTGAACCGTAGCTAACTTCGCCTTTAAGCTGCTGCAGCGGCCCTAGCTCGGCTATTAGCCCAGCAGCGAGCGCTTCACCAGCAACTGTGTTGGCGCGTTGGGTGTTGATACAGATCATTGCTCCAGCGGCTGTTGCCGCTAATTCCCAGGTATACGCATACTTACGCTTGGGATTATCACTATGACTCAACCAAACCCGCATACCGGTTTCAGCACAACCGGTCATGGCGCCGGTATTAGGGCAATGCGCAGTAATGTGCTGGCAGCTATCAATTAGTTCTACATCAGCCAAGAAACGTTTATAGCGTTGGTGTAAAATAGCCGGGATTAGGGGCTTGCTAAAGCGCATTGTAAGCCTCATTGAAGTTGCATACGATGAATCATTGATAACCCGCAAACATACTGGGAGCTGTGCATTATGTCTACCGCATTATCTGTTTATTTAACTACTGAGAAAGCCACCGAAGGTGCTTGGAAAGCCTCAGCTGCCGCGGTATTTACCGAGCTCGGAGCGAGTATAAATTTGGCTGCCAATGAAGCCGATAGCTTACGCAAAATTCAAAAAGCCGGCCGCCAATTAGATAATGTTGGGGTAAAACAGGTCGTTCTCAGCGGTGATGGTTGGAGCCGTGAGCGTCAGTGGGCGTTTAGCAAGGGCTTCACTGATACGCGCAGCCGTAATCAGATCAGCTGGGCTGGTGACGGTGCGGAGCTTGATCAATTGCGTGATACTGCGGCATGGGTGCGTGAATTGGTTAATTTAGGTCCAGCTGATATTTATCCAGAGTCATTGGCGGACCGAGTAATTAGCAAGCTAACCGATCTCGCACCACAGCATATCACCAGCACTATCATCAAAGGTGATGCCTTGCTTGAACATGGCTGGGTTGGTATTCATGCGGTTGGGCGCGCCTCGAAGCGGCCGCCATTAATGTTGGTGGTTGATTACAATCCGACTGGTCAAGCTGATGCACCAGTAACTGCTGCTTTGGTGGGTAAAGGCATTACCTTTGATAGCGGCGGTTATAGTATTAAAAGTAACGAAGGTATGTATTACATGAAGTGCGATATGGGCGGTGCCGCGACGGTTGCTGGCGCACTGGTGCATGCTATCAAGCACGGTCTAAACAAGCGGGTACAGTTAATTTTATGCTGTGCTGAAAACCTTATCGATGGTCACGCATTTAAACTGGGTGATGTACTCACCTATAAAAATGGTACCACGGTAGAAATTGTAAACACCGATGCTGAGGGCCGTTTGGTGCTTGCCGATGGCTTGTTGTACGCCGGTGAAATTGGTGCGCAATTGGTGATTGATGCAGCCACCTTAACGGGCGCCGCACAGACGGCTGTCGGCACTGACTACAATGCTTTGTTCAGTGTCAACGATGAGCTTGCTAATACAGCACTACAGCTGGCCAGTAATGAACATGAACCACTGTGGCGTTTACCGCTGCAAAGCTGGCACCGCGATAATTGCCCATCAGCTTTTGCCGATACTGCCAATAGTCGTCCTATTAAGGGTGGTGGTGCCGGTGGGGCGAGTAACGCTGCCGGATTCTTGCTGCGCTTTGCGCCAAATCAAGGTGCGCACTGGTTACATTATGATATTGCTGGGGCCTATCACGCCAATGCCACTAGCTTATGGCCAACCGGTGCTACAGCACTAGGTTTCCGTACTATCGCTGCACATTTATTGAGTCGTTAACCGTACCAATGAGCGCTGAACAGTTACCGATTAGTGCGCTCATCCCTGCTGTGCTGCAGCAGTTGCCGCAGTCACGTCTGGTGCTGGAGGCGCCACCGGGTGCTGGTAAGTCAACAGCGCTGCCGCTGGCCTTGTTAGGCGCTCAGGCGTGGCAAGGCCAGCGTATTCTATTACTGCAACCACGGCGTATTGCCGCACTATCGATTGCTCGCTACTTAGCCGCCCAGTTAGGTGAACCGGTCGGCCAGCAAGTGGGTTATCACGTCCGTGGCGACCAGCAACTGAGCGCCAGTACACGGCTAGTAGTGCTGACCGAAGGTATGTTTACCCAGTATTTGCAGCGTGACCCTGAACTGGCCGGAGTCGGTTTAGTCATATTTGATGAATTTCATGAACGCAATCTAGCTTCTGATCTCGGTCTGGCGATGCTATTGGAGAGTTTGCAGCTGCGTCCAGACTTAAGCCTGTTAGTAATGTCTGCTACCTTGCCTGCCAGTGCTATTGCTGCATGGTTGGGTGATGCAACGGTGTTAACTACCGCGGGTCGTAGCTATCCAGTCAGCATTGAATACCGGCCACCAGCAGCGCATAGCCCGTGGTTAAGTCAAATGCCTGCAGTGATTCACGAGGGCTTGCGACTGGCTAAACAGGGCGTATTGGTATTCTTGCCAGGGCAAGCTGAAATCGAACAGCTGAGCGCTTTACTTGGTGAGTTATCTGGCGTCACGCTGCTGCCGCTGTATAGTCAATTACCGCTGGCACAACAACAGCTGGTAATGGAGCCACCGCGAGCCGATGAGAAACGACTTATTTTGGCGACTAACATTGCTGAAACCAGTTTAACCATCCCCGCTATTGATGTAGTCATCGACAGCGGTCGCGAGCGGCTCGCACAATTTTACCCCCAGCATGGCATTAGCCGGTTGATTACCCGGCGTATTAGTAAAGCGTCAGCAACTCAGCGTGCCGGTCGCGCTGGGCGCCTGCAAGCGGGGCATTGTCTTCGACTCTGGGCGAGTGCTGAGCAAGCAGGCTTACGTGACTATCAAGCGGCTGAATTAGAAACCGCTGACCTCAGTGACTTTTTGTTGGAGTGCCGGCGTTGGGGTAGTGAGCCACAGGCTTTACGCTTTTATAGCCCACCCAATCAGGCCCATTTGGCCGCCGCTCATGACTTACTGCAGGTGTTGGCGATCTGTCATGCACAGGGTAACTTGACCAGCCTTGGTCAGCAATTAGCCGAGTTCGCTGGTGATGTGCGGCTCGCCCGCATTGCGTTGTGGGCGAAACAACAAAACCCAGCGGTGCGCGCAGGTATGGCGTTATTGCTGGCCCAATTAGAGCAAAACAATATCGATGCGAACCGTTTCCCGTTGCCACCGCAGCAGTTATCGGGATTACTCAAGCAGCGCTGGCAGTATTGGTTGCGCGCGTTGCAGGCACAGGCCAGTGAGGTCGATTTACAGCAGTTGCCGATGGTGGATTTGTTGTGGGGTTTCGCCGACCGAATTGCCCAGCGACGTGGCTCCAGTAGCCGCTATTTGCTTAGTTATGGCGGTGGTGCGCGCTTTCATGATTTGCATACCCAGGCGCATAGTGACTGGCTTTTAGTGTTATCCTTGAGTCTACAAGAGCATCAGCCTGATGCCATAATTCGGCTGGCGATACCCTTGAGCGAAGCAGATTTAAAGCATCCAGCCATTACGCGTATTGAAGAACAACAAATTGAGTTAGTCGGTCCACAACAGCGCCTGCAAGTCGTCGAGCGTGAACGTATTGGTGCCATCGTGATCCGGCAGCAGCCAAGTCAGAAACCACTATCGACCGATCTCCGTGTGCAGGCATGGATCAACCTTAGTCGCCAACAGGGTATCGAGCTATGGCAATGGTCGGCCGCTGCGCAACAATGGCTGGCACGCGTGCGCTTAATGGCAAGGTTACATGCAGCGCAGTGGCCTGATTTTTCTGCGACAGTTCTGCTGCAGCAACTTGAGCACTGGGCAACGCCGTATTGGCAAACCATCGCCACCGCTGAGCAATTACGGCAATGGTCGCCGCTAGCAGCATTGCAAGCACGCTTGAGCTATGCGCAGCAGCAACAACTCGATAGTGAGTGTCCGATCCACTGGCAAGCACCCAGTGGTCGTACGCACAGTATTGATTATAGCCAAGCGCAACCGCTGGTCGCGGTTAAGTTACAGGAAGTATTTGGTGAGCCGGTATCGCCAACAATAGTCCAAGGGCAGGTGACGTTGACCATCGACTTACTCTCGCCAGCCGGACGCTTGCTACAACGTACCAGTGATTTGGCTAGTTTTTGGCGTAACGCCTACCAGCAGGTTAAAAAAGAAATGCGTGGCCGCTACCCCAAGCATCCGTGGCCGGATGACCCGCTGCAGGCGCGAGCGAGTCATTTAACCAAGCGCCATTTAGATTAAAGCAAAAGCTTTTTCAGCGGCAACTAAGGTTGCTTTAATATCATCGTCACTGTGAGCAAACGACATAAAACCAGCTTCAAAGGCCGATGGGGCTAAATAGACTCCTTGCTGCAGCATGGCATGGAAGAAGATTTTAAAGTGCTCAACATTGCATTCAGTAGCTTGCTTGAAGCTGGTGACTTGCGCAGCGTCAGTGAAAAACAAGCCAAACATTGAGCCGGCGCGGTTGGTGGTAAATGGCACTCCGGCGTCATCAGCCAGTTGTTGCAAGCCCTCGAGCAGCTGGTCCACCCGTGCGTACAAACCAGGATACAACTCAGCGTTATCGAGCTGGGCTAAAGCAGCCAGCCCAGCAGCCATGGCAACAGGGTTGCCGGACAAAGTACCAGCTTGATAGACCGGGCCAATAGGAGCAATAAAGTCCATAATTTCACCTTTCCCGCCAAAAGCACCGACTGGCATACCACCGCCGATGACTTTACCTAAACAGGTGAGGTCGGGGGTAACGCCATAAAATTCTTGTGCGCCGCCGCGTGCTACGCGAAAACCAGTCATCACTTCATCAAAAATCAATACGCTACCGTAATCATCACAGATTGCCCGCAAACCTTCTAAAAAACCTGGTAGTGGCGGAATACAATTCATATTGCCAGCCACTGGCTCGACAATAATAGTGGCGATTTGATCACCGAGTTCAGCAAAAATTTGTTGCACCGAGGCCAAATCATTGTAGGTAACGGTCAATGTATGCTTGGCGAAGTCGGCGGGAATGCCGGGTGAGTTTGGCACCCCCATGGTCAGTGCACCTGACCCTGCTTTCACTAAGAGCGCGTCGGCATGGCCGTGATAGCAGCCTTCAAACTTCAAAATTTTGTCACGTCCAGTGTAGCCGCGGGCCAAGCGAATAGCGCTCATGGTCGCTTCAGTACCAGAATTCACCATGCGCACTTTTTCAATAGCAGGGACAATGCTCTTAATCCGTTCCGCCATAGTGATTTCAACCGCCGTAGGCGTGCCAAAGCTCAAGCCGCGCTCAACAGCTTTAATAGTGGCTTCACGAATAGCAGGATGATTATGACCTAAAATCATTGGCCCCCATGAGCCAATGTAGTCGATATAGCGAATGCCATCGGCATCGAACATGTACGCACCATCGGCGCGTTCCATAAAAATTGGTGAACCACCCACCCCATTGAAAGCGCGAACTGGCGAGTTTACGCCACCAGGAATACTGTGCTGGGCTTGGGCAAATAACTGTTCTGAGCGAGACATCGCAATCCTCTTATTTCTATGTAGCTATTACAGGTTAGGCTTATCACTGAACCAATTCACTGCACGGTCGTAGCGCTCGACCTGATCAGCGACACCGAGGGTTAGTGCAAATAGTGCCATACGGATCAACACGCCGTTATCCGCTTGACGGAATATGGCGAGATTAGGGTTTTGGTTCAAATCGTTATCTAATTCATTGGCTTCAGCCCGCGAATCGCGAGGCAATGGGTGCATGATCACAGTATTCGGTTTGAAATGTTTGGTATAAATATCACTATTTAAACGAAAGCGGCCGCGATATTGGTTGGCTTCTTCAGCGCTTTCGAAACGCTCCTGTTGAATGCGGGTTTGATACAAAATATGAGCGTCTGAACTATCGCTGACTTGATCCGTAACAGTCACCCGGTGGCCGGCTTGCTCAAGCACTGCTAAAACGCTCTCCGGCATGGCTAATTCGCGCGGTGATATGAGGGTAAACTGCACATTCGGGTAAAGTGCTAATAACCGTGATAGCGAGTGTACCGTGCGCCCAAACTTGAGATCACCCATCATACAAATATGCAGGCCATCGAGCCCGGCACCGTGGTAAGCCAATTCTTTTTTGATGGTGTAGAGATCAAGCAAGGCTTGGGTTGGGTGCTCATTGGCGCCGTCACCACCATTAATCACGGGCACTCGGCTACCTTGGGCAAATTCGGCCACGGCACCAGATTTCGGGTGACGCATGGCAATAATATCGCTATAGCTGCTTAATACACGGGCGGTATCGTAGAGTGACTCACCTTTGCTTAATGCCGAACTTTCCATGCCAGTGGTTTCACGAACCTCGCCACCGAGTAAATTAAATGCGGTGCCAAAGCTCACGCGAGTGCGGGTTGATGGCTCAAAAAATAGATTGCCAAGAATAGCGCCGTCTAATACCGCGGTGCGTTTTTGCCGCCGTGCATAAGGTTGCATGCGGTCAGCAATTTGAAAAATATGGTCGATACTATGGCGATCAAACTGCTCGACAGAGAGGATATTTGCACCGGTGAAATTCATCGTGGATTGGCCCTGCAGTGAGTTAAACACTGGACCGATACTTTAGCAGAAAGAGCCACCAAAAAGAATGCTCGGTGGCTAATTGCTGGTTAAAATGGCTTTAAAATAGCGAGGATAATAATAGCAAACAAAGCGAGTACCGGAATTTCATTAAAAATTCGGTAAAACTTGTGGCTACGACGATTACGGTCGTGGCGAAAATCAGCTAATAATTTGAAGCAGTAGCCATGGTAGCCGTAGAGCAACGTGACGAGCACTAATTTGACCTGCATCCAGCCACTGGCTTGCCACCAAGCCGCGCCATAACTAACAATAAGCAGTAGCCCGAAGACCAAGGTTAACAGCGCAAATGGGGTCACAAATAGCAGTAATCGGCGTTCCATGACCTTTAACTGGGCGCTCACTTCGGCTGACTCAGTCTGGGCGTGGTAGACAAAGAGCCGTGGAAGGTAAAAAATACCGGCAAACCAAGCAACCATAAATATAAGGTGCAGGGCTTTATACCATAAGATTTCCATTGCAGATTCCTGTAGCATGAAGGCGTCATCATCATAAGAACTCAGAGCATGAATGAGAAGCGAAAATTACCACATTTAGCAGGTTTAACTCGCACTTGGCAGCTATTACTGCTGGCTATGGTGTTATTGATTGGCGCTCTGATCGGCTATTTGGCTGGTCACTGGCAGGTTTTCGCGTTGCAGCACCAGCTTTCTCAACAAAACAAGCAAATTACTGAATTATATGAGCGTTCAGAACAATTTGACTACCAGCAGCACATTGCACAGGTCGAGTTAGGGATTGAGCGTGCTGCGGCAACCAGCTTACAACAAGAATTGCTGGCTGCGCAGGATGAAAACTTTGCCCTTCGGCGCGAATTGACCTTCTATCAGAAAATCATGTCGCCGGAAAACAAAGCCAGTGGCGTAGTCATTGATTCACTTGAGTTGCAGCCGAGCCGCCAAGCCA
The DNA here is from genome assembly GCA_023260975.1 of Pseudidiomarina sp. Classification (GTDB taxonomy): domain Bacteria; phylum Pseudomonadota; class Gammaproteobacteria; order Enterobacterales; family Alteromonadaceae; genus Pseudidiomarina. Next base: position 10,261 of record JALQTK010000018.1, read on the forward strand.
ATACCTATCATTTTCGTTTGGCTTTGGTACAAACTGAGCGCCAACGTGACTTAATTTCCGGCACCCTAAACATGCGCTTGCGCGGTCGCCAAGATGGCGTACCAAGCGAGTTAGACTTACAAAGTTTAGCCGCTATTGAGGCCAAGGATCGTCAGTTTAGCCTGCGTTATTTTACCGTACAGGCGGGTACCTTTGTGCTACCCGATGGTTTTATTGCTGAGCGTATCGACGTAGAAGTGCGTATTAAAGGTGCTGGTAACCAGCCGTTGCTGGGTAGCTTCGTGTGGGAGCAATTATTGATTGCACCAGTGCCTGAGGCGGAGAACAATACTTGACCCTTTTAGTCAGGTAAGCGAAAATAGAACCCTGTTGTTTAGAGGTAACAAACCGTCATGACTGTAGCAGCGCAAGCTATGCCCATTCAGTTTACTGAAGCGGCCGCCAATAAAGTAAAAGCACTGATTTCGGAAGAACAAAACCCGGAGCTGAAGTTACGTGTGTATGTTACCGGGGGTGGTTGCTCAGGTTTTCAGTACGGCTTTACCTTTGATGAAAAAGTAAATGCTGGCGATACCCAAATTGAGCGTAACGGTGTTTTGTTGGTTATTGACCCGATGAGTTTGCAATACTTAGTGGGCGGTACTGTGAATTACGAAGAAGGCTTGCAGGGCGCACGGTTTTTTGTCGAAAACCCAAATGCTACGTCAACCTGTGGCTGCGGTTCTAGCTTTACCATTTAACATTGCGGATGAGATAGACCTCGCTTTCGGTTAGAATGGACTCACATTCGACCAGCGAGGTTTTTTTATGAGTTGTTATGCCGATCATCTAAGCACTGTTGCTGCGCGCTTTGATGAAGCACTTGCCGCCACCGGCTTCGATGCAGTGATTATTTATGCCGGTCAACCACGCTATGCTTTTCAAGATGATAATCCTTACCCGTACCGGGTTAATCCGTTATTCAAGTACTGGTTACCACTAAGCCATAGTCCCGGCAGCGCTCTGTATTATCAGCCTGGCCATAAGCCCATGGTATTGCTATACCAACCGCGCGATTTCTGGCATGCCCAGGCCGTCATTGAAGAGGGCGAATGGCAACAGTATGTGGATTTAGTGGTAGTTGATGATAACGCTAAAATTGCTGGGCATTTAGGCGATAAACTCAAGCGCGCGGTGTTGCTGGGTGAGGATTTTGCTGAGCCAGCGATGAGTTGGCCAGTAGCCGAGCGCAATCCGCAGGCGTTGCTCGATTATTTGCATTATCAACGAGCGATCAAAACCAGCTGGGAAATTGACAACTTGCGGATCGCAAATCAGTACGCCAGCCGAGCACATGTCGCTGCGCGCGATGCGTTTTTTGCCGGCGCCAGTGAATTAGCGATTCAACAGAGCTATTTAGCCGCTATCAATGCCCGCGAAATCGATATGCCTTATAACAATATCGTCGCTTTGAACGATCATGGCGCAATCCTGCATTACGATATTTATCAAGCGCAAGCAGCGCAGCCAGTGCGTTCATTCTTGATCGATGCTGGGGCCTATTATAATGGCTATTGTGCTGATATAACCCGCACCTATAGTGTTGAAAAAAATGGCTTTTTCCCCGAATTAATAAGCGCTATGGATGGCAAGCAACGGGGCTTAATTGAGACTATTCGAGTGGGTCAAAACTATGCCGATTTACACCGTGATCAGCATTGGAATACCGCTCATTTATTGCATGATTTTGGTTTAGTTAACGGCTCGGTTGAGAGTATTGTTGCTAACGGCTATAGCCGTTTGTTTTTCCCCCATGGATTAGGGCATTTGATCGGCTTGCAAGTGCATGACGTAGCTGGTCATATGAAAAACCCGCAAGGCGAGTTACATGATCGTGACCCGCTCCATCCGTTTCTGCGGCTGACTCGAACTATTGAAGAGAATCAGGTATTCACCATTGAGCCTGGTTTGTATGTTATTGATCAATTGCTCGAGCCTTATCTCGGACATGCCGATTTTAATTGGCAGCGTATTGATGAATTACGCCCATACGGTGGCGTCCGTATTGAGGATAGTGTGGTGGCTAAAGCAAGCGGAGTGCCTGAGAATTTGACCCGTGATGCCTTCGCGCAGCTGAACATCGATTAATGACTGCGGCTTATTCAGCTAAATAAAGCCCGCCTAACACCGCGCGCCTGCTGGCGCCGGTTACCGCAGGTAAGTTAGCGGGTAAACGGTGAATAAAACAATAAGCGAGCCAAGCAAACGCCATCGCTTCAACGTGTTGAGGTTGTACTCCAAGCTGGGCAGTCGACAGCAGCTGTTGATCGGGCAAATGGCGTTGTAACGCTTTCATCAAGGTTTGGTTGTACACCCCACCACCGCACACAAACACCTGTTCGAGCGGTCGCGATGCATTGAAGCTCAGCCCGGCAATGGCGTTGGCAACACTGACTGCAGTTAATTCGGTCAAGGTTGCTTGCACGTCGGCAAGGGCTTCGTGGCCGCGCAAATACTGCTGCAACCAAGCTAGGTTAAAATCATCACGTCCAGTGCTTTTCGGCGCCGCGCGCAGGAAGAATTCGGCGCTAAGCAGGCGCGCCAATAAGTCGCTCTGAACCTGCCCCTGTGCAGCAAAAGCACCATCGCGATCGAAGCGCTCAGTGGCTAGTGGGTGACAATAACTGTACCACTGGTCAAGCAGGGTATTGGCCGGTCCGGTATCAAAACCTGATACCTGCTCAGAAGCTCCAGGTAACACGGTGATATTGGCAATACCGCCCAAATTTAAAATCACCCGACTGTGATTGGCTTCAGCAAAGACCGCCTGATGAAAGGCCGGTACCAGTGGTGCTCCTTGCCCGCCAAGGGCAATATCTTTGCGGCGAAAATCAGCCACTACAGCGATACCGGTTAGGCTAGCGATGCTATTGGGGTCGCCTAATTGCAGGGTATAACTGGGCTGACCGAATGGTTGATGACGTACGGTTTGACCGTGACTGCCAATGGCGACAATTTGTTTCGCAGTGAGTTGCTGCTGTTGTAACAAGTGCTTTACGACGCTGGCGCTATAACGGCCAAAATCACGGTCTGCTTGGGCGTAATTGTGGAGTTCTTGGTCACCATTGAGTTGACATAATTGGTGCAGTTGTTGGGCTAGGTCAAGTGGCAAAGGTTCATGGTGGTGGGCAATAAATTGTGGCCGTTGCTGACTAAAGTCAACCAATACTGCATCGAGGCCATCCATACTGGTACCAGACATCAGGCCGATGTAGTATTCAGTCATTACCGCATCGCCAGATAAACGCGCTTATTGGTGTTGAGCGCCGCTATACGTTGCTCTGCAATACCACGAAAGCGCGGTAGCTCGTTACCGGCCAATGATTCTGCTTGTGGTAACTCAACCGTACGTGGATTGCGATGCACCCCGTCAACTAAGAATTCGTAATGCAAATGTGCGCCAGTCACCCGGCCAGTTGCACCAACTCGGCCAATCAGTTCGCCTTGTTTCACCCGCTGCCCGTTTTTTACCAGCCGTTTACTGAGGTGCAAATATTTGGTGACGTAACGTTCGCCATGCTGGACAAACACATAGTGGCCATTGAGGTTGTTATAGGCGCTTGCAATAACTTTGCCATCGCCGGCTGACATCACCGGAGTACCAGTTTTTGCGCCATAATCGATGCCATTATGTGGGCGCACCTGACCGGTTACAGGGTGTAACCGGCGCGGATTAAAGTTTGAGCTAATATGGGTAAAGTTAACTGGCGAGCGTAAGAACGATTTACGCATAGCGCGGCCTTCAGCGGTATAATATTGACCGTTGTCGTGCAAAATCGCTTGAAAAACTTGACCGCGGTTGACGAATTCGGCCGCCAATACTTTGCCAAAACCAATAAACTCACCATCAACGTAGTTACGCTCAAACAGCAGACTGAATTCGTCACCTTCACGAATATCAAGGGCAAAATCGATATCCCAGCCAAACATATCAGCGACACTCATAATCTGCTGTTGGCTTAATCCGGCATCAATACCAGCATTCCAAAAACTGCTAGAAATTTGAGCAAAAGCAAAACTAGCCCGGCTTTCAATACTCTTGGTTTCAATAACGCTTTGATAATTATCACTGTGTTTACTGACTAACAGGGTATCCGTGGCGCTCAGTTTATAGCTTAAATGGGCCAAGTCACCAGCGCTGTTGCGAGCAAAACGCAAGGTTTCACCGGGATGAATGCGGCGCAACATTTTTTCTGCCTGTTGGTCGCGAGTGATGAGATGCAGTTGCTGCGGAGTAAAGCCCAGTTTGTCGAAAATACGCGCTAAACTGTCACCCTGACGGACTTTATAATCGGTCCATTCTAATAATGGGTTATTGAGCTCGGCGCTTGGCTCACTGCTGATTTGAGCAGTAGCAGCGGTTGCAAGGGTGGCGTCGCTAAGGGCTAGGCTGAGGTCATAGCGCTTACCAACTTCTAATTCGGTCTGTTGCAGTTCAGCGGTTTGTTTTGATGCAGTTGCAGGATCAGATGGCAGTACCAGCGATAGCACTAAGAGGGCACTAATCACGCTCAGTAATAGCCGATGTCGGCGAGGTATCGCCGCCGCCATAGCGCTGATCCACTGTAAAATTGAACTCATAACTTTCCGCTTAAGCGTACATTTTTATACGATTAGAGGCAGAATAATACGAAGTAGCTGGTTTTTCCAGTTGCTTTCGCTATTTTTGCGCTTAAAACCGCACTGTAATTAGCATACAATGCGGGCTTGCATGCATGAATCAGGGTTCAAAAGGGGACGCAGTTATGGCGCTATCAGCTGCCGCAGCATTTGCTGAAATAGCACGTGGGACAGAAGAAATTTTACTTGAAGATGAGCTCAAAGATAAGCTATCGAGCGGTAAGCCATTAATTATAAAAGCTGGATTTGACCCCACTGCACCTGACTTGCACTTTGGCCACACGGTGTTAATTAATAAATTGCGTACGTTTCAAGAACTCGGCCACCAGGTGGTATTTCTGATTGGTGATTTCACTGGCATGATCGGTGATCCGACTGGTAAAAATGTTACTCGCAAACCGTTATCACGTGATGATGTTTTAGCCAATGCGCAAACCTATCAACAGCAAGTGTTTAAGATTCTCGATCCGGCCAAAACCACCATTCGATTTAACTCCGAGTGGATGAATGAGCTCGGCGCTGCCGGTATGATTAAATTAGCGGCGCGACAAACGGTAGCGCGGATGCTTGAACGCGACGACTTTAAAAAGCGCTATGCGGGTGGTCAAGCCATTGCTATTCATGAATTTTTATATCCTTTGGTACAAGGTTGGGATTCCGTAGCCTTGCAGGCTGATGTTGAACTCGGTGGTACTGATCAGCGTTTTAACCTGCTGATGGGTCGTGAATTACAAAAGGACGAAGGCCAACGGCCACAGACCGTGATCATGACGCCATTATTAGAAGGTCTCGATGGGGTGCAAAAAATGTCCAAGTCATTGGGCAATTATATTGGCATCACCGACCCGGCAAATGACATGTTTGGCAAAATCATGTCTATTTCCGATACCTTGATGTGGCGCTATTATGAATTATTGAGCTTTCGCCCAATCGCTGAGATTGCGCAATTTAAAGCTGCGGTTACCGCTGGTGCTAACCCGCGTGATTACAAGGTGTTGTTAGCGAAAGAATTGATCGCGCGGTTTCATACGGTTGAAGCGGCTGATGCGGCTGAGCAGGATTTCATTCAGCGCTTTAGCAAAAATGCGATACCGGATGAAATGACTGAATTGACACTCAGCTGCGGCGGTGAAGCAATGGCCATTGCGAACCTGCTGAAAGAGGCCAATCTGGTTGAGTCGACTTCGGAAGCGCTGCGTATGATCAAGCAGCAAGCAGTGAAAATCGATGGTGAAAAAATTATTGATTCACGCTTGCTAGTGAGTCCCGGTAGTACTGCAGTTTATCAGGTTGGCAAACGTAAATTCGCTCGTATTACGCTGACTGACTAAGCCCGCTTAGCCGCAGCAATTACGATAGTGCTGGTTGTTGCCAGCACTGACCATCTGGCCAACGCCACAAGGTTAAATGCTGGCCCCATACGCAACCACTATCAAGCCCAACCACATCAGCGCGGCCAGTGGCTCCGGCTAATGCTGCCCAATGACCAAATACTAAGCATGGTTCATTTGCTTGCCAGAGTTGGTACCAAGGAATCAAACCAGCGCTTACGGTGCTAGCCGACGGTGCTTGTTTGGCAGTCAAATCGAGGCGGCCATCGGCATAACAAAAGCGCATTCGGGTAAACGCATTAATAATAAACCGCAGCCGTTGCTCGTCCTGTAAGTGAGGGTGCCATTGTTCGGGGTGGTTACCGTACATAGCGGTGAGCCAACTACTCAGTCGTTGCTGCCGCCATGCGTCTTGCAAGCTAGCAGATACTTCAGCGGCATAATTAATTGCCTCGCTGACACTCCACCACGGGTAGATGCCAGCGTGCGTTACTAGCAGTTGCTGCTGCTGCAGCAGCAGCGGGCAGTGCACTAACCAATCGATTATGTCCTCACGTTGTTGTGCTGGCAGTGCCATGATGGTATCGAGCCGATCAGATTTTTTCGGCTGTTTGACGCCGCTCAGCAGGCTGAGTAAGTGTAAGTCGTGATTACCAAGCACCGTCGCGGCAGCCGGACCAAGCTGCTGAAATAGCTGTAATACTCGTAATGAATCAGGGCCACGTGCAACCAAGTCACCAACTGCCCAGAGCTGATCATCGCGCGGATTAAAGGCGACCCGAGTTAATAGGCGATCAAGTTCGGCGTAACAACCCTGTATATCACCGACTAAGTAAAGTGCCATAAGCTGCTACCGGCTAATGCAGAATATTCGGCACGGCAAGTCGAAACGAAGGAATATCGACTTGGAATAGCTCACCGTTATGATCAACCATGCCGTAGTGTCCGTGCATACTACCAATCGGCGTTGCCAGCACAGTACCGCTGGTATAGCTGTAGGCTTCACCAGCGGCAATTAACGGTTGTTGGCCAACCACACCATCGCCAGCCACACGGGTAATTTTGTGATTAGCGTCGGTTATTTGCCAAGCTCGATTGAGCAGTTGTACTGGCATATCACCGCTATTGTTTATGGTAATGGTGTAAGCAAACACATATTGCTGACTATCTGGGTCGGATTGGGCCGGCAAATAATGCGTGGTAACGCTAATTTCTATGCTCCGCATAACGCTCTCTATAATTGTTGGTGGTACCAATTAGCTAACTTACAGTAATCCGCTACGCCGATGGTTTCTGGACGCGCATCAGGGTTAATGCCCAAAGCTTCCAGCTGGCTATCGGTGATTATCTGCTTGAGATTATTACGAATAGTTTTGCGCCGTTGATTAAAAGCGATCAAACAAATTTTATGCAAGGTGGTCCGGTCGGTCACTGGAAATGGCGATTGTTGATACGGCTGTAAGCGCACAATCGCTGATTCAACCTTAGGCGCCGGAGTGAAAGCTTCGGCTGGCACCAGCAGCACCAATTCCACCGCGCAAGCTTGCTGAACAGCAACACTGATGCGCCCATAATCGCGGTTACCGGGTGCCGCAGCTAAACGCTCGACCACTTCTTTTTGCAACATGAAGTGCATGTCCTGAACCACCTCGAGCTGATCCAATAAATGGAACACTAACGGGGTAGAGATGTTATAGGGAAGGTTGCCGAACACACGGAGTTTGCTATTGCTAGCAAATTGGTGAAAATCAGTTTTCAGTGCATCACCGCGATGCACCGTTAATTTGCTTGCCAGCTGTGGATGCCGTTCCAGTCGATCGGCGAGATCGCGATCTAACTCGACCACCGTCAATTTTCCCGCACGTGCTACCACTGGCTCGGTCAAGGCGGCTAAACCTGGACCAATTTCAACTAGGTTTTCACCAACTTGGGGATTAATCGCATCAACGATATCGTTGATAACAAATTGATCATGCAGAAAGTTTTGGCCGAAGCGTTTACGCGCCCGATGACCGAGATGTGTTTGACTCATGCGTTTACCATATCAATTGCAGTTCGGAGTGCCAACTGCGCGCTACCACTATGAATGGTACCACGCCCAGCTTTATCCAGTGCGGTGCCGTGATCAACCGAGGTGCGAATAAACGGCAGCCCGAGGGTGATATTGACCGCTTGTCCAAAGCCTTGATATTTCAATACCGGCAAACCTTGGTCATGGTACATTGCAATCACCACATCGGCGTGTTGTAGGTAATCCGGCTGAAATAGCGTATCAGCTGGCCATGGCCCACTGATGTCAATACCCTGTTGCTGTAAGCGTGCGATTGCTGGGGCAATGATATCGATTTCTTCGCGACCTAAATGGCCTTGCTCACCAGCATGCGGATTGAGCCCAGTCATCAAAATACGGGGTGCAGGAATAGCAAATTTACGCTGTAAATCAGTCGCGACGATATGCGTGACCCGTTCAATTAAGTCTGAGTTAATGGCTTCTGCTACACTAGCTAACGGTAAGTGAGTGGTTACTAACGCGACTCGTAAGCCGGCTGTTGCTAACATCATGACTACCTGGTCGGTATCGCTAACTTGGGCAAAAAACTCGGTGTGTCCGGAAAATGCGATACCAGCATCATTAATAACACCTTTGTGCACGGGACCGGTCACCAGCGCGGCAAATTCACCCTGCAAACAACCTGATGCAGCGCGTTCTAGGCTAGCAACTACAGTCGCTGCATTGGCCACAGCTAACTGACCGGCAATGACCGGCGCCGGATAATCAAGCGCTAGCAAGGTTAGACTGCCGGCAGCCTGTGGCTGCGCTGGCTGTTGCGCCGCATAGTCACGTAAAGTCAGTGGCAAACCAAGTTGTTTGGCGCGTTGTTGTAGGCATTCAGCGCTCGCCAGCACAACTAATTCTATTGGCCATGCAGATTGACTCAGATGGATCGCCAAATCAGCACCAATGCCTGCTGGCTCACCAACGGTGAAGGCAATCCGCTTTACCGTCATAGCTCGACCTGTTCAATATAGGCTTGGTCGCGAATTTCTTGCTGCCAGTTTTCTAGTTCTTCTTGATACTTGCGACTAAACAACATTTGGTAGGCGCGATTTTGGTTACTTGCCTTGGTGGTATCTTGTAGTCGGCTATCGCTGACTTCAACCAAGTGCCAACCAAATTCGGTTTTGAACGGCTGGCTTAATTCGCCAATCGGGGTCGATTTAATCGCATCACGAAAAACCGGGGTAAACACTTCCGGATCGGACCAGCCGAGGCTACCGCCTTGCTGCGCGGAACCGGGGTCAGCCGAATGTTCCCGCGCCAAATCAGCAAAATCGGCCTCACCGGCTAAAATTTGTTGGCGGAACTGTTCCAGCATTTCTTTAGCGCGGGCATCAGACAAGATAATTGACGGGGTGATGAGAATATGACGCGCTTGGTATTCGACGATCTCAACTTTTTCTACGCCGCGGGTGTCGAGCACCTTAAGAATATGAAAACCGACGCCACTGCGTAGCGGACCAACTAAAGTATTTCGTTCTTTACCACGCACTACCTCGGCAAATAACGTCGGCATCGCATTAATATTCATCCAGCCCAAGTCACCGCCTTCAAGAGCCGAAGAGCCTGATGATGAGGTGATTGCTGCTTGGGCAAAATCAGCACCATTACGCAGCCGTTCGAGCAACAGCTCAGCGTTATTGCGGGCGCTTTGTAGCTGCTCTGCACTAGCGCCCTCTGGCGTTGCAACCAAAATGTGTCCAAGCCTATATTCAGTTTCTTGCTCAGCCATTTGTTCAATAATTTTTGTCAGGTTTTCAATTTCTTGTGGTGAAATATAGACACGCCGTTGGACCGCACCGCGCTGCACTTCAGCGGTGATGATTTCATTACGAATGGTCTCTCTATAGGCCTCCCAGCTGATGCCGCTCGCTTCGATATCGCTGCGCATCTGATCGAGACTGGCACCGCCTTCACGCGCCATAGTTACTAACGTTTGCTGTAATTGTGCATCGCTCACTTCGACCCCAATGCGCCGCGCTAACTGCAGCTGCAGTTCACGCAATACCAGGCGGTCAATAGCTTGCACACGTAATACGCTGTCGGCTGGCAAAGCCAATTTTTGTGCTGCTGCATTGGCTTTGACTTGGGTTAGCATTTGCTCTATTTCACTTTCCAATACGACGCCGTCATTAACGATGACAGCGACCCGATCAATGACTTCTTGGGCTTGGCTCAAGGCGCTGTTGAGCACAATAAGCATCATTCCTAACCATTTGACAAATTTGTTCATGTAAACGACCTAGTTACTTAAATGAAATGGTTGGCGGTAACTAAACAGGCTTTGTTCGAGTAAATCGATCAAACTGCGGTTATCGCTACCTAACCCTTTGATAATAAATTGAAAACTTATTCCGTTGTCGAATTCTGGTGTTGCTGCAAAGGCACTGCCGAGGGTATCGGCGGCACTGCGATTGATACGCCGGTAGGCACCAATGCGGAATGCCCAACAACAATCGTTGTACTGTACGGCAAACAAGGCATCGTTGGTACGTTTTTGGCCCAGATCATAATACCAATTACTGGCGAGTTGCCATTTTGGTGATAGTTCATAGACCGCTTGCACGCCAAGCTGTTCAATCGTATCACCTAATAAGGTAGTGACATTACGATGAGTAAACTGCACCAGATTCGACTGGTTTTCTCGATACTCTACAGCGGTCTGACTCTTTTGCGTGCGCTTGAGTTCCATATCGTATTGTAATGCGCTGTTGAAGTACCAACTATCAGATAACCGAATACGGCTTTCGAAGGCTAAGTCTGAACGGCTAGCGGTAACAGTACCGGTATTCTCGAACAACTCGGTACGACTTTCGGCAAAATAGTAAATTTGTGCGGCGCTAAAACGGAACACTTCACGCGAACTTTGATCATACAGACTGCTCGATGCTCCGACGGTAACTTGATTGGCATCGGCGATGCGATCCAAGCCACTGAAACGCCGTGCCCGAAATAAGCCACGGTAATCGTCTTGCATCAAGGTGGCATCATAAATACCAATACCAGTTTGGTCGCGGTAAGGCGTCCATAGATACTGCACTTGAGGCTCTAATGTTTGGCGGTATTGCTGACCAGCAAGACCTAATGGCCGCTCAAAATTTAACCGACCACGCCAGCGGAAATGTGGCATAGCGCGAGTAGGATTGGCACTGCGACCGGTTGCTTGATGTTCAGCTTGCTGATAGTAGGTATAGCTGTAACCGAGCTCTGCGAGCCAATCGTAGCCCGGCTGTTCCATGATATAGCGCACTTGCGGTTCCAGATGAACCCGGGTGGTGGCGTCACTGCTGTCATCTTGGTTTTGGAAATGACTGATTTCAGAAGCAAATTGATATTCAAAGTTGGCCGTTCTCGGGCTCGTGTAAAGACTACTGATCTGCGGCAGCGTGCGATATGGCGAGCGATAGTTACCTAATAATTCGAAATCTTCAGCACGAATCGTTAGCCGCCAATTATTGCTGCGATAATCGGCCTGCGCATGGCGATAAAGTTGAGCATCAGCACGACCAGCAAAATCACTGCCAAAATCGCTCAAATAATTATCGTCACTAATGCCGACACCGTTGACATAGGTTCGCCACTGTTCATTCCATACTTGCTCATGCTCAAGGCGCCATGAAAAGCGCGAGTTATCGCTCGTGCTGGCTTTATCGTTACCCAAATAGGCAAGATTAAATGCCCCACTACCATTGCTGCTGCGATAACGATATTCGCCCTGCATCATTAAACCGCGTTCAGCCATATACCGTGGCGTTAGGGTGGCATCCATGTGCGGCGAAATGCTGAAGTAATAAGGCAATTCAACTTCAAAGCCATTTTGCTGCGATGAGCGAATAGTGGGGAATAATAATCCTGATTTAGGCTGGTCATCGATTGGGAAGTTAATATAAGGCAAGTACAGAACCGGCACGCCAAATAACTCGAAGCGCGCATGCCACGCCTCACCCCATGCCTCATCTTCGCTCAGTTGAATAGTTTTTGCGCTTAACTGCCAAGCCGGCTCATTGCTCGGACAGGTGCTAAAGGTGGAGCCACTGAGGGTGACTTTTTGTGGCTCGAGCGCTAATAAATCGGCTTTACCCTGCGCGCCAGTGTTACCAATTTGATAGCGAGCACCACTCAAATAGGCGCGATTCTCAGCGGAGTTAAGGCGAAAATTTTCGCTGACAACGCGCACCGAACCATCACTGAACTGGGTTGCACCATTGGCATTTATATTGCCAGATTGCTGATTGATTTGTGCTTGCTCAGTCCACAACTGTTGCTCACCGAGTTGCATTTCAACATTGCCAAAAAATGACGCTACTTGGGTATCTGAGGCGATATCAGCGCGGTCGGCACGGACCCCAATAGCACCAACAGGAAGCGCGATAAAAGGCTGTGCGGTCTGTTTTATCAACACTTCTGGGATCGCGCAGGTTAAGGTCTTATCTGCGGGCTGTTGAGCATTAGCCATAGCACTAGCGGCCGCACTGATTAACAGCACAAGCGCGGTGTTGTTGGCTAAATTTTTTCGCATCGCGTTACTGACCTAATATGATTCTTGGTTTGTTGCGGGGTATGATAAAGCAATTTTTGCTGACCCGCCATTCTATAGAGCCATTGCGAGGGAAACATGATAGGTCGTTTATTGGGCGTGATGTTCGGTTTTATGTTGGCACGTTTTGCCGGCGCCGTGCTTGGCTTTATTATTGGCTGGTGGTTTGATAAGTCGCTACAGCAAGGGCTTGCGAGTGGGCCGCAGCAAGCGGCAAGGCAACAGCAATTTTTACTGACCTTTTTTGAAGTACTCGGACATTTAGCCAAGTCAAAAGGGCGGGTGACCCAAGACGATATTGATTTTGCCACCCAGCGAATCGATCAGCTGCGGCTCGCTGGTGACGCGCGTCAAGCTGCTATGGCAGCCTTTAATCGTGGCAAACAAGCCGATTATCAGGTCCGCGAACAGGTCCAAGCGCTACGTCAAGGGGGTATTGCTCGGCGCGATCTACTCAACTATTTTTTGGGGCAAGTCATCAGTGCGGCGTTATTGGACGGTCAACTCGACGCCGCCGAATATGAAGTGATTAGCAAGGTTGCTAGTGCGCTCGGGGTCAGCAAGCTACAGCTTGATATGATGCTACAAATGACCCAAGCGCGTTACCGTTTTCAGCAACATCAGCAGCACTCGTATCAATCACAAAGTGGCAGCCGCGCCGCATCAGCTGCCACTCAGCTCGCCGATGCTTATGCAGTGCTTGGTTTGCAAGCTGGTGCACCAGCTGCCGAAGTCAAGCGGGCATACCGCAAATTAATGGCCAAGCACCATCCAGATAAATTGGCAGCACAAGGCTTACCGGCTGAAATGCGTGCCAGTGCGCAACAAAAAGCACAGCAAATTCAAGCAGCTTATGAGTTGATCAAACAGGCTGACTAATCAGAATTCCGCCGGGCAATGAAAGACCATGGGCCTGTCACTACTGGGGTGGCTGAGTTGTAGCGATTCGGCATGCAGAAGTAGCCGCGGCGCCGCAGCAAAGGCTGCTGCATCGGCGTAGAATTTATCGCCACAAATAGGTGTACCAAGCGCTTGCATATGTACCCGAAGCTGATGCGATCGGCCGCTAATCGGGGTTAATTCGAGGAGTGCGCCCAGGCTATTGGTGTGAAGTAGCCGATAAGCCGTTTGTGCACTCTTGCCTTGCACTAGATCGATCATTTGCCGTGGTCGATTCGGCCAATCACAGCGCAATGGTAAATCTATATAGCCAGCCTGTGCCGGCGGTTGTCCGTACACCTGAGCGCGATAGGTTTTGTGGACGCTGCGGCGCTCAAATTGCCGCTGAATATTAGCTTGCGCGGTTTTGTTTAAGGCAAACAGTAGTATTCCCGAGGTTGCCATATCCAACCGGTGCACCACCCGTGCTGTGGGCAGCACCAGCAGTAATCGTGAATAACTGGAGTCGTAATGGTGCGGCTCTTTACCGGGAACGCTCAAGAGACCACTCGGTTTGTTCAGCACTACAATATCGTCGTCGCGATACAGCACGCTCAGGTAGGGCTGCATAGGTGGTGTGTAGTGTAATAATGTCATATCGGTCGGTTCATCACCAAGCGCCCTAAAGGTTGCGCACATGGTAGCGAAAAAAATTTCAATGTTCACACCCTTTTCATAAAAACTGCGCTAGTCTAAGCAAAGCAATACGAAGCGTATTATAACGAGAGACTATAACTGCTGCTGAGGTAATGCATGCCTGAAACTCAATCGAAGTACTACCTGCTTGATACCAATATCCTCCTCCACGAACCGCTCGCCTTTTTAAATTTTGAAGAACATCACGTGGTTATTCCGATGGTGGTGCTGGAAGAGCTCGATAATATTAAAGACCGCCATAAAGATGTTAGTCGCGAAGCCCGGGTTGCCATTCGTTCGCTCGAAAATGCATTAAAAGATGCCACCCCCGAACAAATTTTAGCAGGTGTGCCGTTAGCCGCCATGCCGGGTGCTCACCATGCTCAAGGCACACTGGCTATATTCCCCGACTATCAGCTCAAGCAAAGCGATTCAGCGCTGAATTTGCATGAAAATGATCACCGCATTATTCAAGCGGCGTTGGAGCTGCAGAAGCTGCACAGTAAAGCCAAAGTGGTGTTAGTTACCAAAGACATCAACATGCGCCTGAAAGCCAAAGGGGCTGGGGTTAAATTGGTTGAGGACTATCGTACTGACCAGCTGATTGATGATATTCGCTTCTTATCCAAGGGTTTTGTTGAAGTGGAAGGTGATTTTTGGGATGGCATTGGTGAGGTTACGTCGGTGCAACAAGGGCGGGAAACCTTTCATGAAGTAGAACGTTCGGTGTTACCAGCGGTGTTTCGTAATCAGTATGTGGTCGACCAGAGCGAAACCTTTGCCGCTAAAGTAGTCGGTTACGATAGTCACTTTGTGCGGCTACATGATCTCGGCTTTGAACGCATGATGTCGTATAAAGCATGGGGTATTCAGCCGAAGAATATTTACCAGGCGATGGCTTTGAATGCGCTGCTCGACCCCGCCATTGACCTGGTCATTTTGACTGGCCCTGCCGGCAGCGGTAAAACCTTACTGGCACTGGCAGCAGCGCTTGAGCAGGTGGTAGAGCAGGGTATCTATGAGAAAATTATCGTCACCCGTAATACCCCAGAAATTGCTGAGTCGATTGGCTATTTGCCCGGCACTGAAGAAGAGAAAATGGCACCTTGGTTGGCAGCTATAACTGATTCGCTTGAAGTGCTGCATAAACACGATGAGAGCATGGAATCGAGCATGAACTACATCATGAATAAGGCCAACATTCAGTTTAAGTCGCTCAACTTCATGCGTGGCCGCAGTATTCAGAATGCCATTGTAATCCTCGATGAGTCGCAGAACTTAACCGCATCTCAACTAAAAACTATTATTACCCGTTGTGGCCAGGGTACTAAGATCATCTGCTCTGGGAATTTAGCGCAAATTGACAGCTATTACCTGACTGCGGTGACCTCAGGTTTAACCTATATTGTTGAACGCTTTAAAGATTATCCGGGTAGTGCCACGATCAACTTGAATGGCGTGGTGCGTAGTAACTTAGCCCAATATGCCGAGGAAAATTTGTAACCAGCTGGCTGAGTTAGCGGCGGTTTAAATAATCTTCTAAGATAAGCTGTGCAGCGGCGCTGTCCACCTTATCTTTTTGCAGATTTTTATAGCCGCCGCTGGCAAACAGTGATTGTTTTGCAGCGACTGTGGTCAGCCGTTCATCTTGCAAGTACACAGGTAAGCCAAAGCGACCATGCAAGCGGTTGGCAAATTTGCGCGCCATATCGGTCAGTGGTTGCTCAGTACCATCCATATTCAACGGTAACCCCACAACTAGTGACTGCGGTTGCCAGGTCGCAATTAGTTTCGCTACCTCATCCCAATTGGGCTGCCCATCTTTGGCGCGCAGTGCGGCGAGTGGTGACGCGGTGCCGGTAATCTGCTGACCGATCGCTACGCCAATGCTAAATGTGCCAAAATCAAAGGCTAAAATTTGACTCATGCATGCCCCACATCAGGGCCTAATTGCCATGGTTCAATACCTAGTTTGGCCGTGGCACGTTGCCAGCGTTCACGACTAGGGGTATTGAATAAGATGTCGGCATCGGCTGGAATGATCAGCCAACTATTTTCGCTCAGTTCACGCTCTAATTGACCCGCTTCCCAACCGGCATAGCCGAGTGTTAGTAAGTAGTGCTCAGGTGCATGACCCTGGCCCATCGCTTCAAGAATGTCTTTTGAGGTGGTGATCATCACCTGCTCGCTGAGTTTCACCGAGCTGCGCCAACCCTGGTCCGGAGCATGCAGCACAAAACCCCGATCACGAGCCAGTGGACCACCGGCAAATACCGGTTTTTGGAGTACCGCACTGTTGCTTGGTACGACAATTTCAAGCTGCTGGAGCAGGCCTTCTACGGTTACATCAACCGGTTGATTAATCACTAAGCCCATGGCGCCTTGCTGGTTGTGCTCGCAGATATAAGTAACGGCGCGGGAAAAAAACGGATCATCCATGGTTGGCATGGCAATTAAAAAGTGATTTTCTAAACTGGTTAAAGTTTGCATACAGCGTTCTACCTCATGGCGCCGCGCGAGCGCTTGGTATTAACGATAGCGTTCAATGGCTTCAAATAACTGAGCGGCAATATTGATGTTATATGCGGCTTCGATCTCGCGCATGCAAGTAGGGCTGGTGACATTTATTTCGGTAATGCGGTCGCCAATTACATCTAACCCCACTAATAATAACCCACGGCGTTTCAGTTCGGGCCCCACCGCGCGCGCCAAAGCCCAGTCGCTATCGCTCAGTGGCTGTGGCCGACCACTGCCACCAGCAGCTAAATTGCCGCGCGTTTCACCCGCTGAAGGTATCCGCGCTAGAGCATATGGCATGGCTTCACCATCGATCATTAAAATACGTTTGTCGCCGTCTTTTATCGCTGGTAAATAGCGCTGCACCATGGCGTACTGGTGACCATGATTAGTCAGTGTTTCAATAATTACCCCCAGGTTAGCACCATCAGCAGCGACGCGGAATATCGAGGCGCCACCCATACCATCGAGTGGTTTTAGAATGATGTCACCATGCTGTTGATGGAACGCCCGAATTTGTTCAGCGCGCCGACTGACAATAGTTGGTGGAGTGTATTCGGCAAACCATGCAGTGAATAATTTCTCATTACAATCACGCAAACTCTG
>JALQTK010000019.1 GCA_023260975.1 Pseudidiomarina sp.
TAGCCGATGCACTCTCACCAATATGCTGGGTATGACTGGCAATATAGCGATATAATTCGTCGTCAATGTCGATCTGCTTGGTCATCGGGTCATGAGCCTAATTGATTATCAATGCGAATGATGGGCTATTATACCGAAGCCAAGGCGTGGGTACAGATATTCGCACAGTATGAGGTCGTGATGAGCAAGCCAAACACCATTCAATTAAATTATGAGACGCAAGGCAGTGGTCCAAGCGTTATGCTGTTACACGGATTGTTCGGTGACCTCGACAATCTTAAAAGTTTGGGCCGCGCGCTGCAGCATGATTACCAAGTAATCTATGTCGATTTACGCAATCACGGTAACTCACCCCATACCCCCAGCATGAACTTTGCTGAGATGGCCGCTGATCTGCAGCAGTTGCTGAGCTCGCTGAAGCTCGATGCGGTGCATTTAATAGGCCATTCATTAGGCGGTAAAGTCGCCATGGAGTTTGCTCTGCGCTACCCCAAACAAGCGCTGAGCGTGGTTGCCGCTGATATTGCTCCGGTGGCTTATAAGGCTAACCACGTAGCTATTCTTGAGGCGCTTAGCGCACTTGATTTAACCACCCTAAGAACTCGCAAAGAAGCTGACCAAGCCCTGGCAAAATCTATTGATAACGTGGGTGTACGGCAGTTTTTATTAAAAAATCTACGCCATGACGCGGACACTTTCTGTTGGCGCTTCAACTTAGCAGCACTGCAACACAACTACCTCACTCTAACCGGTGCCGTCACCGACGGTTGCTATACCGGCCCTATTTTGTTCATTAAAGGGGGCGCTTCTGATTACCTAATCGCTGACCATGAAGCAGCTATTAAGCAGCGCTTTAATACCGTTGAACTGAAAGTAATCGAGGGAGCTGGGCATTGGTTGCACGCTGAAAAGCCGCAGATTTTTAATCGTTTAGTCACAGCATTTCTGGCCCAACATAGTCGCGCCTGAGTACTTGCCATGGTATAATTGCGGGTAATTTGTTGGAGACTGTTGATGTTGTCAGAGCATTTTGAGCTAATCGAAACCTTAGGCACAAACTTTGCCCTGGCAATTTTGTTTTTATTGATCGGTCTAGCCATTCAAGACGTTTTGAAAAAAGGCAATGTGCCTAAATTTGGGCGCTGGTTGGTATGGTTAGTGTTATTTTTAGGCTGCGCTGGTTTTATCGCCAAAGGGTTGATTCAAATCTTTTGGGAAAGCGGTCTCTAACAGCACTAGAATAAATTTTTTTCTCTTTAGCACAGGTACATCAGACGATATGGCACGTGTTGGCATTTTCTTTGGCAGCGATACTGGTAACACTGAAGCAGTCGCTCAAATGATCCAAAAAGAATTGGGCAAACAGCTGATTGATGTTTTTGATATCGCAAAATCGAGTAAAGAAGATATCGCTAGCTTTGACCTAATTATGATTGGTATCCCTACATGGTACTATGGCGAAGCCCAGTGTGATTGGGATGATTTTTTTCCTGAACTTGAGCAAATAGATTTTACGAATAAGCTGGTTGCCCTGTTTGGCTGCGGTGATCAGGAAGATTACTCTGAGTATTTCCTTGATGCCATGGGCACAGTTCGTGACATTATTGAACCACGTGGCGCGATTATTGTTGGTCATTGGCCAACCGCTGGTTATCACTTTGATGCCTCGCGCGCGCTGATTGATGCTGATCACTTTGTCGGTCTCGGTATTGATGAAGACCGCCAGCCAGAATTAACGAAACAACGGGTGCAACAATGGTGTGCACAAATTCGTGAAGAAATGAGTCTTGACCAGCTGAGCTAATTAAGGCATTCACAAGGCGCTTTGCTTGTGGCTATAATGGCCAAAGCAAAATTGACAGTGAAGTGGACATAATGAGTAATAAAGACGAACTGCAGTTGAAAAAAGCTGGCCTGAAGGTCACTTCACCGCGGGTCAAGATCCTAGAGATTTTGAAGAACCCTGCGAATCAACATATCAGCGCCGAGGATGTCTACAAAATCTTGCTCGAAAAGAATGAAGAAATTGGTTTAGCCACCGTATACCGGGTACTGAATCAATTCGACGATGCAGGATTAGTGAGCCGTCACCACTTTGAAGGTGGGCGTTCAGTGTTTGAATTGAGCAATAAGGCCCACCACGATCATTTAGTTTGTCTCACGTGTGGCCATGTTTTTGAGTTTGAAGATGACATGATTGAAGATCGCCAAGAGCAAATTGCGACAGCGAATAACCTCCATTTAATTAACCACAGTTTGTATCTATACGGCGAATGTAAGAATGCCGCCAGCTGCGAACATAATCAGTCCAGTCAGGACTAAAGCACCAGCGCTTTGCTTCATAGCGCCGCACTGAGAATCCATTATTTCATGAGTTTTGAGCAGTTAGGTTTATCTGCGCAGGTACTAAAAGTGCTTGCCGAACAGGGCTACACCGAGCCAACCCCCATTCAACAACAGGCTATTCCAGCCATTTTACAAGGCCGTGATGTCATGGCCGCGGCGCAAACTGGCACCGGTAAAACAGCTGGTTTCACCTTGCCGCTGTTGGAAATATTAGCCACAGGAGAGCCGGCGCGTGGCAATCATGTGCGCGCTTTAATCATTACACCGACGCGTGAATTGGCTGCCCAAGTAGCCGATAGCGTGCAAACTTACGGCCGAGATATGAAGTTATCATCGGCGGTGGTGTTTGGTGGGGTCGGTATCAACCCACAAATGATGCGCTTGCGCAAAGGGGTCGATATCTTAATCGCTACCCCCGGACGTTTGTTGGACCTGTATCAACAAAATGCAGTGAAATTCCAACAATTACAGGTGTTAGTGCTCGATGAAGCTGACCGTATGCTGGATATGGGCTTTATTCACGACATTAAGAAGATTTTGCGATTATTGCCAACACAACGCCAAAATTTACTCTTTTCGGCGACCTTTTCCGACGATATTCGCGCCTTAGCCAAAGGTTTGGTGAATAATCCACAGGAAATTTCTGTGACCCCGCCAAATAGCACCGCGGAGCGGGTTGAGCAGTCTTTGTATGGCGTTGAGCAAACGCAAAAGACCGCCCTGCTGTGTCATATACTGCGCGCCCACAACACCCCACAAACACTGGTATTTAGTCGCACCAAACATGGCGCTAACCGGTTAGTGAAGCAGCTTGAAGCCAATGGCTTTTTAGCTGCGGCTATTCACGGCAATAAAAGCCAAGGCGCGCGTACCAAGGCGCTTGATGACTTTAAGCAAGGCCGCGTTCAAGTGTTAGTGGCAACCGATATCGCCGCTCGCGGTATTGATATTGATTTATTGCCGTTAGTGGTGAACTACGATTTACCCAATGTCAGTGAAGATTATGTCCATCGTATTGGTAGAACCGCTCGCGCTGGCGCAAGTGGCCAAGCGATTTCATTGGTAAGCCCAGAAGAAGTGCGTGATTTACGTGGTATTGAAAAGCTCATCGGCCAACGTATCAGCCAATGTCAGGTAGCAGGCTTTGATGCCGTTGACCTGGTCAAGGGCCGGCCAGCGCCAAAACGTGAACAGCGTCCGCCACGTGGTCGCTCAAACCAGGGTGGTCAGCGCGGTAATACAGCTGCTGGTAATGCCAACGGTGGTGGCGGCAATCGCACTGGCGGTCATGGCAAACCAGCGCGGCGACCGCGTTAACCAACCGATAACAGCGACGCTATTCGGCGTCGCTACTGCCGCTCCAGGTATCACGTAAGCCGACGGTTTGATTAAACACTAACTGCGCGGCTGAGCTGTCTTTACTATCAGCAACAAAATAGCCAATACGCTCAAATTGATAGGCCTGCGCTGCACTAGCATGTTGCAAAATCGGCTCAACGAAACCCTGTTTCAACACCAGTGATTGTGGGTTGAGGCTCTCTACAAAGTCATCTTCAGCTGCTGGATTAGGCACTTTAAACAACCGATCATACAAACGGAATTCTGCTGCTACAGCATGGCTCGCTGCAACCCAATGGATTACCCCTTTGGGTTTGTTACCATCGACCGGGTCTTTGCCCAAGGTATCGGCATCATAACGACAATACACCGTAGTAATGTTGCCAGCGGCATCTTTATCAGCACGTTCAGCGGTAATCACATAGGCATTGCGCAAGCGAACTGCTTTGCCGAGCACCAAACGCTTGTACTTTTTATTGGCTTCTTCACGGAAATCATCTGCTTCAATCCATAGCTCACGAGCAAATGGTACTTGCCGTTCGCCCATACTGTCATCATTGGGGTGATTGGGCGCCTGCAACAACTCATGTTGATCAGCTGGGTAATTTTCAATCACCAGCCGTAACGGTTCAATAACCGCCATAGCGCGTGGTGCGTGTTGATTGAGCTCATCACGAATACAAGCTTCGAGCATACTCATTTCAACTTGGTTATCCATTTTGGTTACGCCAATGCGGTGGCAGAATTCACGCACCGAGGCTGGCGTATAACCACGCCGGCGCAAGCCAGCAATAGTCGGCATCCGTGGGTCATCCCACCCACTGACCAAAGCATCTTCAACCAGTTGATTCAGTTTACGCTTGCTCATCACGGTGTATTGAAGATTAAGGCGCGAAAACTCAATTTGCTGCGGATGACAATCAATACTGATGTTGTCGAGTACCCAATCATATAAACGCCGGTTATCTTGGAATTCCAAGGTACATAGCGAATGGGTAATGCCTTCAATGGCATCCGAAATACAGTGGGTAAAATCGTACATCGGGTAGACACACCAACGGTCACCTGTTTGGTGGTGATGCGCAAAGCGGACTCGATAAATCACTGGATCACGCATACACATGAACGGCGATGCCATATCAATTTTAGCGCGCAGACACACTTCGCCTTCTTGATATTTACCGGCCGTCATGGCTTCGAATATGGCTAAATTTTCAGCTGCTGGCGTATCCCGATAAGGGCTATTCACTCCGGGCTGTTTTAAGGTGCCGCGCATTTCCCGCATTTGTTCTTGCGAGGAAAAATCAGCATAAGCCAAGCCTTTATTTATCAGTTCTTTAGCATACCCATGCAGTTGATCAAAATAATTTGAGGCATAGCGTGGAGTGCCCTGCCACTGATAACCGAGCCACTTGACGTCCTCTTGAATAGAGGTGACATAATCGACTTTTTCTTTGAGTGGGTTGGTATCATCAAAGCGCAGATTACAGCGACCCTGGTAGTCTTCAGCAATACCAAAATTCAGCACAATTGATTTGGCATGACCAATATGCAAAAAGCCATTTGGCTCAGGTGGAAAGCGGGTCTGCACCGATGAATGTTTGCCACTGGCTAAATCTTTATCAATAATTTGCCGAATAAAGTTACTACGGGGCGCGTCTGCTGCCATGAATCAACAATCTCCAGTGAATACAACTGCAAAATGGCGACTATGATCGCAGTTTCCGCGATGCCGTGCAAGCCTTGTTAGCCGCTACGCGGCAGATGAAAGAACTGCGCGACTTGACGCCATTGCGCTTGTGCCTCTGCTAACTCTTGCCAATAAAAGTTGATTGGTGTGCCGGCACCCGCTTGCGCAATTTGGCAGCGTGCCAACCAACTCAAGGTAGCTATTTTCGGATAGCCACCGAGGGTTTGCCGATCGTTTAGCATAATAATAGGTTGACCATCGGCTGGAATTTGAATGCTACCAACTGCCAGTGGTTCAGAAATTAATTGCTCGCCTTGCCACGGAATAGCTTGTTGCGCGATGACACGTAGGCCCATGCGATCGTAGGCGGAACTGACCTGCATCGTTTGTTCCACCATTAGTTGTTGTGCAGCTGAGCTAAACTGCTGAAACTGGCCGCTCGGGATGATACCGAGGCGCAACGGCAAACTCGGCTTGCTGAGCAATTCTGCGAGTAATTCACGATGGGGCCGACGTGCCGGTAATTGGTCATTAAAAACCGCAGCCTGTAACAGGTCACCATCGGCAATAAGTCGACCATCACCATGCAAACCACCGCGACTATCGCGCCGCACCGTGGCTACACTGCCCTCACAAGAGTTCGCTAAAAAGCCACCTCGAATCGCCACATAACTGCGTAAGCGTTGCTGTTGTGCAGGTATTTCAAGTTGATCGCCGGGGCCTACACTAACCACCTGCCAGCTCGGCTGTGTCACGTTATTAATACGAATCTCAGTTGCAGCGCCGGTTACGCAGAGTTGTACTGGCGCAGAAAATTCGAGCCGACATTCACTCATGGTGATTTCAAGTTGAGCGGCGTTGTAACTATTATCGAGCAAGCGATTAGCCCATAAAAATGCCCGTTCATCAACTGGACCACCGCGGGTTATCCCCATTGCCAACTGTCCAAATCGACCAAAGTCTTGCATACTGGTATGAAAACCTGCTTTGATAACCCGTGCTACCGATGTCATTATGGCCTCTCAACTCGGGCTTGATAATCAGCCAAACTGACAGCAACAAAACGCACCCGCTGGCCGGCACGTAACTGCGGTAACGCCACTGCGCGACCAATAATCAGCCAACCACCCGGAGAGCTGTGCGGATAAACTGCGGTTTGTTGGTTGGCAATCGCCACACTCAAGGCCGGTACTTTTGCGCGGGGAGTTGCCAAACGCGGCAATTGCAACGCCTGCGGAAGGTCACCAAGATAGGCAAAACCAGGCGCGAAACCAAGCGTATAGACCCAATAATCTAGGCCACTATGAAGCGCTGCAAGCTGCTCTGTGTTGAGCCCGGTTTGTGCGCCAATAAGCTCACTATCGAGCGCAACTGAAGGGTCATAACACACCTCAATAGTAGCTATTTCAGCAGCCTCATCAGAGCTCTCCAATGGCTGCTCTAGGGCAGTTAAAATAACCTGCTTAAGCTGTTGCTCAGAGTGTTTTAGTGGATTGTAATAGACCAGTAGACAGCGGTAACTCGGCACCAGTTCGAGCACTTCGGGGACGCTCTGCAAGCGCGTCTTTAAAGCGTGTACTTGGGCATTAATACTGCGATCGATGCGGTTTTCAAACTCGACCATCAACGCATCAAGCGCAGCAGTGACTAGTTTGATCTGATTCATGCATGGCCCTGCGCCATGCTATTGAGATAGTCTCGGATTGCCTTAACCACCGCAACCGATTGCGGATTATCACCGTGCACACACAGCGTGTCAGCTTGCAACGCAAGCGCACTGCCATCACTGGCGCAAATCGCTTCACCACGCGCTAATTGCCCGGCCTGCTGTAAAATGGCATCAGCATCATGCAATACCGCATCGGGGTATTTGCGTTGACGTAACTGCCCGTCGGCTTCATAGCGACGGTCGGCAAATGCTTCAAACAGCAATGGAATACCATATTTTGCTGCTTGTTGCTGCTGCCACTGCCGATCAATACGAGCCAAGGTAAGTAATTGCAACGGCTGTTGGCGATGCTGATTACACTGATCGATTACCGTCAATATCGTGCTAAATAGCTGCGGGTTAGTTTGCATATCATTATACAAAGCACCATGCGGTTTCACGTAGGTCAGTTGGCATGCATTGGCTGCACAAATAGCTTCTAAAGCGCCAATTTGGTAATGCACAATAGCGGCTAAATCGTCATCACTAAACTGCATTGAGCGGCGACCGAAACCGGCTAAATCAGGGTAACTCGGATGGGCGCCAATACGCACCTGATGGGCTGCCGCCAAGCGCACTGTGTGCTGCATCACATGGGGATCACCGGCATGAAAACCACAGGCGATACTGGCCATGTCAATGACCGGCATGACCGCCTCATCATCGCCCATTTTCCAGGCGCCAAAACTCTCACCCATGTCACAATTAAGCAGCATAGTTACTCTCTATCGCGACGGCGCGCAGCACTGAAGCGCGCATAGCTGTAGCCAAACAAATACAGCCCGAGACCAATCGCGGCAATTTGTAATGGTGGGATAATCACTGCAGCAATTTGATGGGCACCAAACACTGCAGCCGCTCCGGTTAGGCCCATGGTCATTAGACTTATCGCAATGAGGGTCAGCGCAGCTAACCAACGCTCTAGCGCAGTAACACCGAGCAAACTAGCAAAAGCCCCTAAAATAAGCCCCCATGCCAACGGCACGCCAAGGCTATACCAGCTCAATTGATAATCGACCATTACCGCCCACAACTGTTCTGGAGTAGCGGTATAAAACATCAGGCCGACCAGACCGGCTAAAATAACTAAGCGTTGGGTTAACGACATAAAGCGGCTCCTGAACTACAGTAACAACGATACGATGGCCACCACCGCAATAATAATCGGCAGCCATAACAGCGGCGATTGATACCACTGCATAACCGGCGCTTGATAGGGCTCGAGCGACTGCTTATCGACTGGCAGCGGTTTTTGCCGAAGCAACCACACTACCCCAACAATCAGCAGCGCTAAACCCAACAGCCGCCAATTGCCATTATTCTCCCCAGCCGGAGATAATACGCCCAATAATAACCCTGAAATAATCACAGCTAACGCTGCTATACGCCTGACGATATTAGTCTTTATCATTATTTATCTGCCCTGCTTTGGCGTGTTTACGCCAGTTAACATAGAAACTGAACCAACCCATCAGCATCAGCACCACGCCAATACTGATGGTAAAATAATTGTGCTCCCAAACACCACTGAGCAAGCTGGCTAAGCCGATAACCACCATTACTATCGCTGCGAGCATATTGATTCCGTGATTTTCCGTGAACGCTTTATTCAAGCAACACAATACCCAATTACCGCGTAGGTGAAAAGCACCGTTGTGCACTATTCGACTATTGTGATAGGCAATGCCATACTAACGCAATGATTCATTGAAGAGCTTGTGTCTATGCGTTGGTGGCATAAATTATGCGCGGCAATACGCCGCCTTGGCATGTGGCTATTAGCGGCTGCAATTACCTTAGCCGTGTTGTTTAGTGCTGTATTAGTTTATAAGTGGACGGTCTATCAACCTGACCCACCACCGCAAGCTGATTGCTCTGGTGTACAACTGATAACCAGCAGCGATGGTGCTGCTGAACTGCACTTGCAGCGCTGTCAGCGTGGCGGTAAACCACGCTGGAGCGGCTATGAGCTGTGGTTATTTGAGCCGCTGCGCGGTGACTGGCAACGGATCTTAACGGCAGCACGAAGAAATCAGCAGCCACCGCCGTGTTTAACTATTGGCTGGCGTAATCAAAGCACCATTTTAGTGACCCATAGTCACAGTCGTGGTGACCTTGCCATTGCCACCAATTCGGTCATCTATCGGGACGTCAACGGCCAACCGCATACGCTCAGCATCGCCACTGAACGCGTGGAAGTGTGTCAACTAACCGAGCTTCATGACTAGTTTTAACGGTAACCGTTTCATTAAAAAAGCAATAAACGCCCATGGCCAGCCCGGCACATAAGCAGTCACGGGCTCTTTCTCGATAGCCTTTACCAGCGCTTTACAGCCGGTTTCATTGTCGACCATAAACGGCGTGTTTTTAACTTTCTCGTTAATTTCCGAACGAATAAAACCGGGGCAAATTGTGCTGGTTTTGATGGCTGAATTGGTGCGAATTAAATCTGCACGAATACCCTCAGTGAGCGCTGATAATCCCGCTTTGGTGGCAGCATAAACGGTCATAGCTCGCGGCATTCCGCGCAAAGCGCTTATCGAACTCACGGTCACTAAGTGCCCGTGTTGTTGTGCTCGAAAAATTTCTAAGGCGGCCTCACACTGGGCAATCGCAGCGACAAAGTTGGTTTGTGCGGTTTGCACATTGGCGTAAAAATAACCCGTACCGAGCGATGCACCTTTGCCCATGCCGGCGTTGACAATGACCCGGTCAATGCTGCCAAATTCCTGCTGAAATTCTTTAAATACCCGAAAGACCGCTTCATGGTCATTCACATCGAGCGCTTTAATACTGATATGTAACTGTGGATTCTGCGCTAATAATTCACTACGCAACTGCTCTAATCGCTCAGTACGGCGCGCGCACAATGCTAAATTGCGCCCCATTGCCGCGAACTGTTTAGCCATGCCCTCGCCCAGACCCGAACTTGCGCCAGTAATTAAAATGGTTTTACGCATGGCTATTTCCTTTTGCTTTGCTTGATTAAACGGCGACAACGCCAGTGTAAATAGTTAACCAAAAACCATAACTGCTTAAATGCTGGGTTATTCGTTTGGCCATGGTGGTAGCGATAATAAATCTGCTGCACGATCACACTCAAACGGAACAAGCCAAATACCTCATAAAAACTAAAGTCACGGCCATCGATATTCATCGCCTTGCAATAGTACTCAATCACTTGCTGGCGGCTGAACATGCCGGGCAAATGGGTAGGTTGGCGACGAGTTGAGCGTGCTATCGGATCGTCATCCGCTTGGATCCAATAAGCGAGCATATTGCCGACATCCATGAGTGGGTCACCCAAGGTAGCTAGTTCCCAATCCAAGACCCCAATAATATGCGTGGGATCGGCTGGATCGAGCACTAAATTATCGAAGCGGAAATCGTTATGCGTCATACAAATACGTTCGCGGCTTGGCATGTTGGCCTGCAGCCATGCCATGATGCCCTTGCCACTCGGCACATTCCATGTCTTTGCCTTCGCATAGCGCCCGCACCAGCCAGTTACTTGACGCTCGGTATAGCCAGCACCTTTAGCTAAATCACTCAGCCCAGCCTGGTCGATATCCACTTGGTGCAGTTGAATTAAGGTATCCAGCGCGTTCTGGCAAAGCTGTCGGGTTTGTGCTGCAGTAAGGGCGATATCGCGCGGCATATTTTTGCGCGGAATAATTCCGGCAATACGGTCCATCACATAAAACTCGGCACCAATCACCGACTCATCTTGACAATACAAGCGCATCTCAGCAACCAGTGGGAATACTGACTTGAGCGCCTTTTGAATACGGTACTCACGACCCATATCGTGAGCTGACTTAGCTTTGGTGCCAGCTGGTGGGCGGCGTAAAATTAAATCGGCATTGGCAAACTGCAGGCGATAGGTCCAGTTAGAGGCTCCACCACTATATTGTGTTACCTGCATATCGCCTGCTAACCCCGGCACTTGTTGCTTCAACCAGCACTGCAGTTCAGCAATCGGCAGTTGTTCGCCATCACGCACCGGGCCGGCTTGATCTTCACCACGCATGGTATCGGTCATTACTTAGCGCTCGCGATATTTTGCTAATTCAACTTTGGCGATAGTGGCACGATGTACTTGGTCTGGACCATCAACGATACGCAATGCCCGTGCCATGGCAAATAACGCGGTTAATGGCACATCCTGGCTCATACCAGCCCCACCGAAAATCTGAATCGCTTCATCGACCACCATTTGTAACGCTTTTGGCACTGCCACTTTGATTGAGGATATTTCTGCTAACGCCTTCATGGCGCCAACCTGGTCGATTTTCCATGCTGCATAAAAGGTCAATAACCGAGCTTGGTCAATGGCAATTCGCATATCGGCTAAACGTTCCATGTTTCCGCCAAGTTGCAACAACGACCGGCCGAAAGCGATACGATCTTGACCGCGATGCACAAAGAGCTGTAAAGCCCGCTCAGCGGCGCCCAGGGCGCGCATACAATGATGAATACGACCCGGTCCTAAACGCCCTTGCGCGATTTTAAAACCATCACCGAGATCACCAATCACATTGCTGGCAGGAACACGCACTTGATCAAATAACACTTCACCATGCCCATAAGGCGCATCGTAATCACCAAATGCCGGCAGCATGCGCTCGATAGTAACACCAGGGGTATCGAGCGGCACCAGCACCATACTATGGCGACGGTGTTTTTCCGCCTCCGGATCGGTTAGCCCCATCACAATAGCAAACTTCGCCTGCGGGTGACCCAAACCAGTAGACCACCATTTACGTCCGCTGATCACCACCTCATCACCATCAGCGACAATACGAGCCTGCATATTGGTTGCATCGGATGAAGCAACATCGGGTTCAGTCATACAAAATACCGAACGAATTTCGCCATTCAAAAGCGGTGTTAACCACTGCTGTTGTTGCTGCGCATTACCAAAGTGATAAAGCACTTCCATATTGCCGGTATCAGGCGCATTACAATTGAAAATTTCCGGCGCCAATAAGTTATGCCCCATGACTTCTGCCAACGGCGCATATTCAAGCGTGGTCAAACCCGCCGCTAATTCACTATCAGGTAAGAATAGATTCCAAAGCCCCGCCGCCCGCGCTTTGGCTTTCAATTCAGCGACCATTGGCGGTACTTGCCACGTACGCCAGTTGCCATCAGCATTCAAACGTCGATTTTCTTTATGATACTGCGCTTCAATTGGTTCAATGTGCTCGCGCATAAAGGCAATCAGGCGTTGCCGATAATCGAGTGTTTTCGCGCTGGGATTGAAATCCATGGGGCTTCCTTATTTCGGTTCGAGCATTTTTAAACAACTGTTTAAATGATTGTAATGCGCTGGCAGCAAAAGAAAAGCACTAAATGCTTGGCGCAGCAATCAACAACGAGTGCTTAGCGGCAAGAGGCATTTGCTCGGCAAGAAAATCAATCAACACCCGCACCGCCGGCAAAATACCGCGCCGATAGGGATAGACAATGTGCATAATACCCATGGGTAAGCGCCAGTCCGGTAAAGCGACCTGCAACTGCCCATTTTGCACTGCTTCGGCAACAATATAGTTGGGTAACGCGACCACCCCGTGGCCAGCAATAGCCGATTCTAAAAGCACGAACATATCGTCGGTGATGAGCCGCGGGCGGTAGCTTAGCGATAACTGTTCACCACTGCTATGGGTAAAATCGTAGCGATAGCGACCACTGGTATAGTGCAGCGATAATTGCGGTAAATGAACTAAATCAAGTGGATGCAAATTAGCCTGGCCGGCCAACAATGCTGGCGCCGCAACCAGTGTTGACGGTGCATCAGCTAATGGTCGAGCAATCAGCGATGAATCATCGATACGAGAGCGAACCCGAAGCGCGACATCAATGCCCTCTTCGATTAAATTAACTGGCCGATTCGTCACCAATAAGTGCACACGTACCTCAGGGTAACGACGCATAAACTCGGGTAATAATTCACGCAACATACTCTGACTGAGCGCGAACGGGGAACTCAAATGAATGTCACCGCGTGGGGTATCCTGTACCAACTGAGTGACTTGCTGTGCTGCCTCTGCAGCTTCGACTAAGGTCTCACAATGAGCCAAAAAAGCTCGGCCAATATCAGTCAAGCGTAGACCGCGCGTACCGCGGTGCAGCAAGCGCACGCCTTGCTGCTGCTCTAACTCGGTTAAGCGCCGACTCACGGTTGATTTTGGCATATCCAAATCGCGCGCTCCGGCACTAATGCTGCCAGCAGCGACCACCCGCGCAAAAATAAGAAAGTTGGTTAAATCTGGAATAGCCACAGTAACGTATCCTCACTAGAGTCGAACACAATCGTTCCACTAATGGAACGATTGTTTCCATATTATCTATCTATACTTATAAATGGAACATTTTATACTGCTTCTATTGGTGATAAGTCGATTGCTCTATTTTTTCTTCAACGAGGTAAGCTATGCATATTTTACAACTCGATTCAGGTTTGTTTGTGGGTACATCTGTTAGCCGTCAATTGACAGCTGATATCGTCAAACGCTTGCAAACACAGCATCAAGCAACAGTCACTCATCGTGATTTAGTGTTAGACCCGATTCCACATTTAGATGCGGCGGCATTAAGCCAAGATAATCCACTAACAAATCAGCTGATCGACGAGCTCAAAGCCGCTGATGCGATTGTTATTGGCGCACCAATGTACAATTTTACCATTCCAACCCAGCTTAAAGCATGGTTCGATCGCATCGTTAAAGCCGGTGTGACATTCAAGTATACGGATCAAGGTCCGCAGGGTTTGTTGCCGGGTAAAACCGTTTATATTGCCTCGGGTCGCGGTGGTATTTACAGCAGCGGTAACGCAGCGGCGATGGATCACCAAGAGAGCTACTTGCGCACTGTGCTCGGTTTTATTGGCTTAAACGATATTCATTTGATTCGTGCTGAAGGGGTGAATATGGGCGATGAACCACGGCAACAAGCCCTTGCTGCTGCTGCCGAAGATATTGCCACACTATAACTGGCTGGCCTAAGGGGTACCGATGTAGGTACCCCTTAGCTCCAAGCATAGAACGAACTGCTGGTTCTTTTTAGACAAATCCACTCATCAAAAAAATCACTAACACCACCACCAAAGCCGCTGCTGCCAGCGCTAAACCGAATAGTGGTAAGGCCGTTAGCAGATAGATTCGACGCATGCTTTGTTTGGCCAAATAATCTTGACTCATTAATACCAGAATAGAGTTGGTCCATACCGCCAAACATGCCACCGTGGCAAACAGCAAAATGCCAACTGAGATGGTTTGTTGCAATGGTTCATATAACAGGTAATACATCAGAAACATTAACCCGGCCGGTAAATAGAAAAACGTATTAAGCATTGCTGCCAGCCAGGTAAAACCAAGAAATTGTTGTTGTCGGTGGTGCTGATTGTTCATTGTTATGACTACTTTAGTTGGTCAACGTACTATTCTGGATTAGATAATTTAGCCCGCCGCGAATAGCCGCAACTTGCGCATCAATGCACTGCTCGGGATTGGTCCGAGGACTATCTGGATACACTTCGGTGGTGGTGACGTAAGAGGCGTTAGTCAAACTAGCACACAAACCCAGCGGTTTGACGTCATAATTGATCACCCCAAACTGAGTGATAGGCACGCCGATTAAACAGCCATTGTCGTCTGCCTCAGCAATATGCGTGACCGTTGCCACTTCAGCAATGATGGCGGCCTGAAACTGCGGCTGTGGATTGGCGCTATCACCGACGCCATAATAGCCATCCGGAATGGTCCAAACCGATTGTGGTTTGGCGTCGCGCGCGGCTAATGCCGGCCGAAATTCACTGTTGTCGGTGTCGGTCGTTTCGTGCAAATCAATATGACACAGCACCTGCGGATGGTGTTCACTCATGTAGGCCATGAGTTGTGCAGCTTCGGGTGCTGGGCTTGGTGTCTTGAATGAGCGGTTCGGATCCACCGCATCAGGATTCCAGCGATTGATGGTTTCATAACCCCAAGGGCTGACACAAGGTACTACCACAATATTAAAAAACCGGCTAAAAAAGTCGGCCTCGGTATCTAAAAAGCGTAAGGCACCGAGCACACCGCTGGTTTCATAGCCATGAATTCCACCGGTTACCAAAATAGTGGGTCTATCGACGCTAATAGTGCTGGTGAGTACATAGAGCGGATAGCTGCCGGCGGCATAGTCTAAGCAACCATATTGGTGCAGCTGAAAGCGTGAACTAAGCTGCTGAATTCGGCTCACCACGTCATCCTGATAGGACCGTTGGATAGTTTGTTGCTGATACCATTGTTGCTTCTCTAACGCGCCCCAAGGCACGCCGGCGGTTCCTATTGCATAACTCATTACGGCTGCTTCCTGTTTTCAATGCTGTAGCTTGATTCTACCCGAAAAAAAAGGCCACTCAAATGAGCGGCCTTCGATAGTAACACAGCTGCTTACCAGCCGGTCTTTTCACGCAATGCTTTACCGATATCGGCCAAGCTGCGAACGGTCTTAACGCCCGCCGCTTCCAGTGCTGCAAATTTCTCATCAGCAGTACCTTTACCGCCAGAGATAATCGCACCGGCATGGCCCATACGCTTGCCTGGAGGCGCAGTGACGCCAGCAATGTAGGATACCACTGGCTTGGTGACGTTGTGCTTGATGAACTCAGCCGCTTCTTCTTCAGCTGAACCACCAATTTCACCGATCATCACAATCGCTTCAGTTTGCGGGTCTTTTTCAAACAGCGCCAAAATGTCGATAAAGTTTGAACCCGGGATCGGGTCGCCACCAATACCTACACAGGTAGACTGACCGAAACCTTCATCGGTGGTTTGCTTCACCGCTTCATAGGTTAAGGTACCTGAACGTGACACGATACCCACTTTACCTGGCATGTGAATGTGACCTGGCATGATACCAATCTTACATTCGCCTGGAGTGATTACACCTGGGCAGTTTGGACCAATCATGCGCACACCTTTCACCGTGAGGTATTCCTTCACGTAGAGCATGTCGATGGTTGGGATACCCTCAGTGATACAGACAATTAATTCGATACCCGCATCAGCCGCTTCAACAATAGAGTCTTTACAAAACGGTGCCGGTACGTAGATCACCGAAGCAGTCGCACCAGTGGCTTCTACCGCTTCACGCACGGTGTTGAAAACCGGCAGACCTAAATGAGTTTGGCCGCCTTTGCCTGGGGTTACGCCGCCAACCATTTGCGTTCCATAAGCAATCGCTTGCTCTGAATGGAAGGTGCCTTGGCCGCCAGTAAAACCCTGACAGATCACTTTGGTATTTTTGTCGATCAAGATACTCATGATTAAGCTCCTGCCGCCGCTGCTACAACTTTACTCGCCGCATCAGCTAAGCTGGTGCCGGCAATAATGTTCAGGCCGCTTTCTTGCAATTTCTTACTACCCAGCTCGGCATTGTTACCTTCAAGGCGAACTACCACTGGAACCTTCACGCCAACTTCTTCAACCGCGCCGATAATACCTTCTGCGATCATGTCACAACGCACGATACCGCCGAAAATATTCACGAATACCGCTTTCACGTTGCTGTCTGACAGGATGATCTTGAACGCTTCAGTAACGCGCTCTTTGGTTGCACCGCCGCCCACGTCTAAGAAGTTCGCTGGCTGGCCACCTGACAACTTGACGATATCCATGGTACCCATGGCCAAGCCGGCGCCGTTCACCATACAACCAATGTTACCTTCAAGAGCAACATAGTTAAGATCCCATTTGGCCGCTTGCGCTTCGCGTGCGTCATCTTGTGACGGATCGTGCATTGCTTTGATTTTTGGCTGACGATACAAGGCGTTACCATCGATGTTGATTTTACCGTCTAAGCAATGCAGGTTGCCTTGCTCAGTGATAACCAACGGGTTGATTTCTAACAAAGCGAAATCATACTGTTCAAACATCTTCGCTAAACCCATGAAAATGTTAGTGAATTGCTTCACCTGATCAGCATTCAAGCCAAGTTTAAAGCCCAGTTCACGGCCTTGATAAGGCAATGGACCAACAATTGGGTCGATCACTGCTTTTAAGATTTTTTCTGGAGTTTCTTCAGCAACTTTCTCAATTTCAACGCCACCTTCAGTTGACGCCATGAACACGATTTTACGTGATGCACGGTCAACTACAGCGCCCAAATAAAGTTCAGAAGCGATATCGGTCAGGCTTTCTACCAAGATTTTAGAAACTGGTTGGCCATTAGCATCCGTTTGATAGGTAACTAAGTTTTTACCTAACCAGTTGCTGGCAAATGCATGGACGTCGTCTAAGCTAGAAACTAACTTAACACCGCCCGCTTTGCCGCGACCACCGGCATGGACTTGAGTCTTAACAACCCAACGGTCACCACCAATTTTCTTAGCGGCTTCAACGGCTTCATCCGCAGTGTCAACTGCGTAGCCTTCAGATACTGGCAAACCAAACTCTTTAAATAATTGCTTGGCTTGATACTCATGCAAGTTCATGGTGCTCTTCCGATTCGTATGAACAACAATAACAGCCGGCTGGCCGCTAACCCGAATTTCGCGCGCATTTTACAGGTTTGCGCGGAAAAAATACAGCCGCTGGTTCAGATGAATCGCAGCGGCTGGTAAGTCGCGTTAGATATCCAACAACAAACGCTGCGGATCTTCTAACAATTCTTTGATGGTAACCAAGAAGCCCACTGACTCTTTACCGTCAATGATACGATGGTCATAAGATAAGGCTAAATACATCATCGGTAAAATTTCAATCTTACCGTCTACCACCATGGCGCGATCTTGAATTTTATGCATACCTAAGATGGCACTTTGTGGTGGGTTTAAAATTGGTGTGGATAACAACGAGCCAAATACACCACCATTGGTAATGGTGAAATTACCACCTTGCATGTCATCCATGGTCAATTTACCGTCACGACCCTTGATAGCTAAATCTTTGATACCTTTTTCAATATCGGCAATGCTGAGCTTATCCGTATCGCGCAACACTGGAGTAACCAAGCCACGTGGGGTTGATACAGCAATGCTGATATCAAAGAAGTTATGATAAACAATGTCGTCGCCATCGAGCGCAGCATTCACTTCTGGGAAACGTTTCAGTGCTTCGGTAACCGCCTTCACATAGAAACCCATGAAACCTAAACGGGTGTCATGACGTTTCTCAAAAATATCTTTATAGGTATTGCGCAAGTCCATGATCGGCTTCATGTTAACTTCATTGAAGGTAGTCAACATAGCGGTTGAGTTCTTGGCTTCTAACAAGCGCTTGGCAATGGTTTTACGTAACCGTGTCATCGGTACACGTTTTTGCTCACGGTCGCCACTGACAGCTGCTGCACTTACTGCAGGTGCAGCGGCTGGTTTGCTTTGTGGCGCTGGTTTGCTGCTAGCTTGTACATGCTTCTCGACATCTTCCTTGGTCACACGACCACCTTTACCGGTTCCTTTGACATCAGCAACCTGTAAACCCTGCTCGGCTAACAAACGACGCACGGCTGGACCGGCCACTTCGCTGTCGCCTTCATCGCTATCGCTGCTGTTTGCCGCGGCGCTATCGACCTTGTTGTCCGCTTTACTATCAACACTATTGGCACCCGCCATCAGAATACCAATGACGTCATTAGCACCTACGGTAGCGCCGCTATCATGAAGAATTTCGGCAAGCACGCCATCGGCTTCAGCAACCACTTCCAACACCACTTTGTCGGTTTCGATGTCGACTAAATTTTGATCGCGCTTAACCGCTTCACCGGCTTTCACGTGCCACGTGGCGATAGTCGCATCAGCGACTGACTCCGGCAGAGTCGGAACTTTAACTTCCACCTTGCTAGCGCTACTGGCTGGCTTATCGGCTTTGGCTTCAGCTTTGGCTTCAGTTTTACTCGCACTCGCAGCTGAACCAGCGGCCTCAAGTTTACCAATCACTTCTTCGGCACCGACAGTAGCGCCGCTTGCAGCGATAATCTCGCCCATCACGCCATCTTCTTGGGCAACTACTTCGAGCACCACTTTATCGGTTTCAATATCTACCAAGTTCTGATCGCGCGACACTTTGTCACCCGGCTTTACGTGCCATGTGGCAACAGTTGCATCAGCAACCGATTCTGGGAGTTGTGGAACTTTAATATCAATAGCCATGGTCCATATCACCTATTTAATAGTTAGCGCGTCGTCGACGAGTTGTTGCTGTTGCTTATTGTGCTCAGACAAATAACCCACCGCTGGTGCTGCCGAAGCAGCGCGACCAGCGTAAGTTAATTCGGCACCTGCAGGAATTGCGGCACGGAAATTATGCTGGCTACTATACCATGCACCTTGGTTTTGTGGCTCTTCTTGACACCAAACAAAGTCTTTCACGTGTTGATAATCTTGCAAAATATCGGCTACTTCATCAGCCGGGAACGGATATAACTGTTCGATACGAATAATCGCTACGTCGGTTTGCTCACGCTTACGGCGCTCTTGCAGCAAATCGAAGTAGACCTTACCGGAACAAATCACCACCCGCTTGACCTTCTTCGCTGCTAGCTGATCCACTTCACCAATGGCGTTTAAAAATACTCCATCAGTCATTTCGCTCAGCTCCGACACCGCTAATGGGTGGCGCAACAACGATTTCGGCGTCATCACAATCAACGGCCGACGCACCGGGCGCAACTGCTGACGACGAATCATGTGGAATACCTGCGCCGGCGTAGTCGGCACACAGACCGACCAGTTGTGGTCAGCGGACAGTTGCAAGAACCGCTCGAGGCGCGCTGAACTGTGCTCTGGACCCTGGCCTTCATAGCCATGCGGCAACAACAGTGTTAGGCCACACAAGCGGCCCCACTTCTGCTCGCCTGAGCTTAAGAACTGGTCAATCACCACCTGCGCGCCGTTGACGAAGTCACCGAACTGAGCTTCCCACATCACCAATGATTTCGGTTCGGCGGTAGCATAGCCATATTCAAAGGCGACTACCGCAGCCTCAGATAACACCGAGTCATAAATTTCAATCTGGCCTTGGCCCTCGCGCACGTTGTTCAGTGGCATAAAGGTACTGCCATCGTTCTGATTGTGTAACACCGCATGACGATGGAAGAAAGTACCACGGCCACTGTCTTGGCCAGTCAAACGAATATGCACACCGCTATCGACCAAGGTGGCATAGGCTAAGGTTTCAGCAAAACCCCAATCGGCAGGACGTTCACCAGCGGCCATTTTTTGCCGCTCTTCATAAACTTTTTCAACCCGCGAATGCAACTTGTGCTCAGCCGGCACCGTGCTCATGGCAAGGCCCAACGCTTGCAACTGCTGCAAACTAATTTTGGCATCGTAATCGACATCCCACTCGTTACCGACGTAGGCTGTCCAGTCCGACGAATGACTATTCATTTCGCGCCATTCATCGACCACCACCACCGAGCCTTTATCAAGCAAGTCACGGTATTCGCTGAGCATCGCGTCGGCAGCATCGCTATGACCTAAACGCTCGGCATAAATAGCGCGCGGTACCGGATGCTGTTTGATTTTGGTATACATAACCGGCTGCGTAGCACTTGGCTCATCAGCTTCGTTATGGCCATGGCGACGATAACAGACCAAGTCAATCATCACATCGCGCTTGAAGGTATTACGGTAATCTAACGCCAACTGGGCGACAAACACCACTGCTTCAGGGTCGTCTGAGTTGACGTGGAAAATCGGTGCCTGCACCATTTTCGCAATGTCAGTACAGTATTGGGTAGAACGCGCATCTTCTTGCTTCGAGGTGGTGAAACCGACTTGGTTATTCACCACTATGCGAATAGAGCCGCCAACCTGATAGGCGCGCGTTTTCGACATGTTGAAGGTTTCTTGCACCACGCCCTGACCAGCAATAGCTGAGTCGCCATGAATGGTAATCGGCAGCACTTTAGCGCCAGTGGCGTCGCCTAAACGGTCCATACGAGCACGGACTGAACCCATCACTACGGGGTTAACGATTTCTAAGTGCGACGGGTTAAAGGCCAAAGCCAAATGCACATCACCACCTGGGGTCGCAAAGTCTGACGAGAAACCAGAGTGATATTTTACGTCGCCTGAGCCCTTGACGTGGTCATGCTTACCAGCAAATTCGTCAAACAAATCTTGTGGCTTTTTACCGAGCACGTTGACCAACACGTTTAAGCGGCCACGGTGGGCCATACCAATAACCACTTCCTTGCCGCCCTGCTCACCGGCGCGGGTGATCAGCGCTTTAAGCATAGGCACCAAGCTGTCACCGCCTTCTAGCGAGAAGCGTTTGGCACCAGGAAATTTAGCCCCGAGGTATTTTTCTAAACCGTCGGCAGCGACTAACTCTTTCAAAATTTTACGCTGTTGCTCAGCATCAAACTGCGGACGCCCGTGCACACCTTCTAGGCGCTGCTGGATCCAACGCTTCTCTTTGGTGGAGACAATGTGCATGTACTCAGCACCAATAGAGGCGCAATAGGTTTGCTGCAAGACCTGGTAAATATCGCCGAGCTTCATCATCTCTTGGCCAACCGCCAAGGAACCGACATTAAATTCGGTATCGAAGTCATCCTTCGATAAATCATGATGCTCAAGGCTTAAATCTGGAACGGTAGGCTGTTTCCATAAATCGAGTGGATCAAGGTTGGCCTGCTGATGACCACGAAACCGATAGGCATTGATCAGCTGTAATACTTTCACCTGCTTGTAGTCAGGGGCCACAGCAACCACCGTGGCGGCTTGTTTCAGCTTGTTTTTCGCCGCTTGGCGAAATTCTTCGCGAATAGCACTGTGTTTGGTATCACGCGAAACACCATCTTGGGGCAACTGATCAAAAAAGTTTCGCCACTGGTCACTGACTGCAGTTGGATCGTCGAGGTATAGCTCAAACAATTCCTCGACATAAGCCATGTTGCCACCGGCAAGGTGGGAAGACTCTAACCAGGCTTGCATTACGCCGTCTTGCATCACTGTTCCTTCACACTCGTTTCACAAAAAAATAGCCATCCATGCTGGATGGCTATTTCGATACAGCTCGCCCACTACTATAACAAATCCGTGCGCTTAGGTTAAATCGCACGGCTCAATAGCATGGATTTGATGTGTCCAATAGCCTTGGTTGGGTTCAAGCCCTTCGGGCACACGTTGACACAGTTCATAATGCCATGACAACGGAACACGCTAAACGCATCATCTAACTCGTTCAAGCGCTGCTCGGTTGCAGTATCGCGGCTATCAATCAAGAACCGGTAGGCATGTAACAAACCGGCTGGACCAATAAATTTGTCTGGGTTCCACCAAAATGAAGGGCACGAGGTAGAACAACAGGCGCACAAGATACATTCATACAAACCATCCAACTTAGCGCGCTGCTCAGGTGACTGCAGACGCTCACGAGCTGGTGGTGTTTTGTCGTCGTTGATCAGGTACGGTTTGATTTTCTCATACTGCTGATAGAACTGGCTCATGTCGACAATTAAGTCGCGAATAACCGGTAAACCCGGCAGTGGGCGGATCACGATTTTCTTGCTGCCGCCATGTAATGCCGACAACGGAGTGATACAGGCCAAGCCATTCTTGCCATTCATGTTCAGGCCATCTGAGCCACACACACCCTCACGGCATGAGCGACGGAACGCTAGGGTTGGATCTTGCTCTTTCAATTTGAGCAATACATCCAACACCATCATGTCACGACCGGCCTCCACTTCTAGGGTGTAGTCTTTCATGTGTGGCGCTTTGTCCACATCTGGATTGTAACGATAAACTGAAATTTTCAACGTCTTCATCGTTTGCACCTAACTTAGTAAGTCCGCGCTTTTGGCGGGAATGCTTCACGCAACTTCGGCTGCATATTCACTTCACGTTTCACCATCGACTCATCAGCTGGACGGTACACGCTGTGTACTAACCAGTTCTCATCATCACGGTCTGGGAAGTCGGCACGGCTATGCGCACCGCGGCTTTCAGTGCGGAAGTTCGCTGCTGCTGCGGTAGAGAATGCGGTTTCCATCAAGTTGTCTAGCTCTAAGCACTCAATGCGCTGGGTGTTAAATTCGCTGCTGGTGTCGTCTAAACGCGCATGTTTCAGGCGCTCACGAATTTCACGCAACTCGTTTAGACCCTCAGCCATGGCTTCGCCGTCACGGAATACCGAGAAGTTCAGCTGCATGCAGTTCTGCAGATCTTTCTTGATTTGCACTGGGTCTTCACCCTTCTGGGTGTTGTCCCAACGCTGGGTACGCGCTAGTGCCGCATCGATATCGCTGGCCGAAGCTTCACGCGCTTCGGTGTTGGCAGCCAGCGCTTCACCCAAGTGCAAGCCTGTAGCACGACCGAACACCACCAAATCAAGCAGCGAGTTGCCGCCCAAACGGTTGGCGCCGTGGACTGACACGCAAGCGATTTCACCGCAAGCGAACAAGCCAGGAATTGGCGTGGCGTTACCTTTATCATCGATTTGCAGAGCTTGACCATGCACGTTGGTCGGAATACCGCCCATCATGTAGTGACAGGTTGGGATAACCGGGATTGGCTCTTCAGCCGGATCAACATGGGCAAAGGTCTTGGCTAAATCACACACGCCTGGCAAACGGCTTTCCAGCACGTCGCGACCTAAATGATCCAGCTTCAGTTTAATGTGTGGGCCCCACGGACCATCACAGCCGCGGCCTTCACGGATTTCGGTCATCATGGCGCGCGCCACAACATCACGACCAGCAAGGTCTTTAGCATTTGGCGCATAACGCTCCATAAAGCGCTCGCCATCTTTATTCAATAAGTAACCGCCTTCACCACGGCAGCCTTCGGTAACCAAGGAGCCGGCGCCGGCAATACCGGTTGGGTGGAACTGCCACATTTCCATGTCTTGTACTGGCACCCCAGCACGCAACGCCATACCTACGCCGTCACCGGTGTTGATGTGGGCATTGGTGGTTGAGGCGTAAATACGACCAGCGCCACCGGTAGCCAAAATAACGGCTTTCGCCTTGACGAAGAAAATTTCGCCAGTTTCAATATTCATGGCGGTGGTACCAACTACTGCGCCATCTTGGTTTTTCACCAAATCTAAGGCAAACCACTCAGAAAATACCGTGGTCTTGTTCTTAACGTTTTGCTGATAGAGCAAATGTAACAAGGCATGGCCAGTACGGTCAGCGGCTGCAGCGGTACGCGCAGCTTGCTCGCCACCAAAATTCTTTGATTGGCCACCGAATGGACGTTGATACACTTTACCGTTTTCAAAACGAGAGAACGGCAAGCCCATATTTTCCATTTCTAATATGGCTTCCGGGCCAGTTTTACACATATATTCAATGGCGTCTTGGTCACCAATATAGTCCGAACCCTTGACGGTATCGAACATGTGCCATTCCCAGTTGTCCTCGTGGGCATTACCCAACGCTACCGTGATACCACCTTGCGCAGACACTGTGTGAGAGCGGGTTGGAAATACTTTCGACATCAAGGCACAGGTCATGCCGTTTTGCGAAATTTGTAGCGCAGCACGCATGCCTGCACCACCAGCGCCAATCACTACGGCGTCAAATTCTAGAGTTTGTACGCTCACTTACATACCCCCTACAGGCCACACCACAAGCAGACCGGCTAACCAGTACACAATGAGTGCGACGCTGACAACAAATTGAATGAATGCACGTAAACCAGAGTTCTTCACGTAGTCAGTTAACACTTGCCAGATACCAATCCAGCCGTGCACCAACACACTGGTGAGCGCCAACATAGTGAAAATTTTCATACCGAGGCCGGCAAATAAATTAGTCCATACCGCATAGCTTAATGGCTCTGCGGTGACTAAAAAGCTGACCATAAAAATGCTATATAAAGCCATAATAATGGCTGATGCGCGCAGCAACACAAAATCACGGGTACCGCTGCCACCAAAAGTTGTTGCAACTTTTACCATAACCATACTCCCGCTAAAGCTGACGCGACGATTGCCAACACGAACACGATTTGCGCGCTGATACGGCCTGATTTGATTTCTTCAAAATAGCCTTGATCCATAAACATATGACGGATGCCAGCTAAGAGGTGATAACCCAGAGCAGTTAAAATGCCCCAGGCAACAAACTTAGCTATCCAGCTACTGAATAGGCCATGAACCATGGCAAAGCCGTCTGCTGATTGCAACGATACCGCCAACGCCCACACCAAAATCCCCACCGCCACCAACATGATGACGCCAGAAATACGATGAAGAATTGAACTAATTGCTGCTGCTGGAAACTGAATTGTCGTTAAGTCTAAATTTACAGGTCTTTGTTTTTTCACGATTGTTGTGCCTTGTGGAAAAGCATTGATAACATGCTCGGAACTTCAAACATCCTCGCGCTTGAGGACCCTGCTAGATCGCTGCCAAAGTATATAAGCCAGAGCAACGAATTACAATTCTCAATCACGTGGATTGACTGAAAAAACGTAATTTTTTGTGATTAAGATCAGCACACAAAAAGTCGACCACTATTACAATCCTACCTTGGTCGTATACCCGCCATGAAACAAACTCAGTATAAACACCGTGAATATCATCTGTGCTATCATCCAAATGTCACAAAGGCACGTAAAACTAGCCGATCAAATCACCCACTACTGGCGTTCAAACAGCCGTTTGAATTGACAAGCGGGGTGAAGATCAAGTAAAACTAGCGCTCTTTTTTTAGTGATGAAGCAGACCCAAACAAGGAGATTTCCTTATGGCTGATCGTAAAGCCACCCTGCAGATTGACGGCCAATCCATTGAATTGCCAGTATTAACTGGTACAGCCGGCTATGATGTAATTGACGTGCGTACCCTTGGCAAGCATGGTTATTTCACTTTCGACCCAGGTTTTCTTGCTACCGGTTCTTGCGAATCGAAGATTACTTATATTGATGGTGATAAAGGCATACTTCTGCATCGCGGATACCCGATTGATCAGCTCGCGACCCAGGCGGACTATCTCGAAGTATGTTACATGCTGCTGCACGGCGAAGCGCCAACCGCCGAACAATATCAAAGCTTTAAACGCACTATTACCAAACACACCATGGTGCACCAAGGCCTACACAACTTCTTTAATGGCTTTCGCCGCGACGCCCACCCTATGGCGATGCTGTGTGCGGTGACCGGTGCGTTATCGTCGTTCTATCACGATGATTTAGACATTCATGACCCGCAAACGCGTCTACGCAGCGCCTACCGGCTCATTGCAAAAATGCCAACCATTGCGGCAATGGCCTACAAGTACAGCATTGGTCAGCCGTTTGTGTACCCACGTAACGATTTGAGCTACGCCGAAAATTTCATGAATATGATGTTCTCGGTGCCGGCTGAAGAGTATGTGATTAGCCCAACGATTGCCCGGGCAATGGACCGCATCTTTACTCTGCATGCCGACCATGAGCAAAACGCCTCAACCTCTACCGTGCGCTTAGCCGGCTCATCGGGTGCTAACCCGTACGCCTGTATCGCCGCTGGTGTAGCATCGCTTTGGGGGCCGGCGCATGGCGGTGCCAACGAAGCGTGCTTGAAGATGTTGGCGGAAATTGGCTCGGTGGCAAACATTCCGAAGTATATTGACAAAGCCAAAGACAAAAACGACCCGTTCCGGCTGATGGGCTTTGGTCACCGCGTTTACAAGAACTTCGACCCGCGCGCCACAGTGATGCGTGATAGCGCTCACGAAGTTCTAAAAGAGCTAAACGTTAAGGATCCACTGCTGGATGTAGCGATGGAACTCGAGCGTATTGCGCTGGAAGACCCCTACTTTGTTGAGAAGAAACTCTACCCGAACGTAGAC
>JALQTK010000001.1:0-1967 GCA_023260975.1 Pseudidiomarina sp.
GTTGTTGGCGCAGGCGCTGGTGCAGCCGGTGCCTGCAGATGTTTAATAGCCGGTTCGTCCATGGCAACCTTTTCTTTATTCAAGGTAAAGGTCATGGAGGTATCA
Source organism: Pseudidiomarina sp. (assembly GCA_023260975.1). Classification (GTDB taxonomy): domain Bacteria; phylum Pseudomonadota; class Gammaproteobacteria; order Enterobacterales; family Alteromonadaceae; genus Pseudidiomarina. The sequence continues at coordinate 106 of JALQTK010000001.1, forward strand.
TCGGCTTTATCAAGCAGGGTAAAACTATTGGCCGCTTCTAGTTCATCCGATCGCAAGCGACGCACGTCAAAATGTGGCGTTTCTAAATTTTGATTCGGGATAACCAAAACAGAGACTTGGTGACGTTGTTCAATATCGGTAATTGAACTACGTTTTTCGTTCAGTAGATAGGTACCGACACTGACTGGAACCTGTGCTTGAACTTGCAATGTTTTATCTTTCAACGCCTCTTCTTCAATAAGACGTAAAATAGACAACGCTAATGATTCGACTGAACGAATGGTCCCTTGGCCGCTGCAGCGCGGGCAAACATGATTCGATGATTCACCGAGGCTAGGACGCAAGCGTTGACGTGACATTTCCAGTAGTCCAAAACGCGAAATGCGAGCCACCTGAATACGTGCGCGGTCTTGTTTCAAACTATCACGTAAACGGTTTTCAACTTCACGCTGATGGCGTACTGGCGTCATATCGATAAAGTCGATAACGACTAAACCGCCGACGTCGCGCAAGCGCAGTTGACGAGCAATTTCTTCTGCTGCTTCTAAGTTGGTTTGAAACGCAGTTTCCTCAATATCGCCGCCTTTGGTAGCGCGCGATGAGTTAATATCAATTGAGGTTAATGCTTCTGTTGGGTCGATAACAATCGAGCCGCCTGATGGTAACCGCACTTCACGTTGAAACGCCGATTCAATTTGGCTCTCAATCTGGTAGTGGTTAAACAAAGGTATTGAGCCTTGGTATAACTTCACGCGGTTGACGAAATCTGGACGAATTAAACTGACATGTTGTTTAACTTGCTCAAAAATATCGTTGTTATCAATCATGACCTCGCCAATATCACGGCGAAGATAATCACGAATTGCACGGAACACCACGTTGCTTTCTTGGTGGATCAAGAATGGAGCAGGGCGTTCACCGGCAGCAGTTTCAATAGTGCGCCAGTGATGAACCAACACATTGAGGTCCCACTCGAGCTCTTCTGGTGACTTGCCAACACCCGCGGTACGAACAATAACACCCATATCATCAGGTACGTTGATGGAACCTAAAGCTTCTTTTAATTCGGTACGTTCGTCACCCTCAATACGCCGCGAGATACCGCCTGCCTTCGGGTTGTTTGGCATTAATACTAAATAGGAACCAGCTAACGAGATAAAGGTCGTTAAGGCTGCGCCTTTTTGGCCACGTTCTTCTTTATCGATTTGAACAATAACTTCTTGGCCTTCTTTAATGGCGTCGCGAATATTAGGACGGCCAGAGAATGAGTAACCGGTAGGGAAGTATTGTTTGGCAATTTCTTTCAGCGGTAAGAAGCCATGACGTTCAGCGCCATAATCAACAAAGGCTGCTTCTAAACTTGGCTCTACGCGGGTGATTTTGCCTTTGTAGATATTGGATTTTTTCTGTTCATGACCGCGACTTTCAATATCGAGATCATACAGACGTTGGCCATCGACGAGGGCGACGCGCAATTCTTCTTGCTGCGTCGCATTAATTAACATTCTTTTCATGGTTGTGACTCTTGTTATAGCGCCACAACACAGCACGAGGGGCGGAACGCCGTCGCGATTTCGTGTTCAAATTGTTGAGTTGTCATAACGCTATCTCAGCGAGGACTGACACCGCCCGTTATTAATTAACGTGCAGCTTGCAATTGGTTACCAAGCCGAAATCTGCTGGTATATTCTCGTCGTGCTATGCCGCAGCATTAGCTTCTGTGTAATAAGACCTGAGTGCGGTTGCCGATAAGGGCTGAGAGTGTCTCGACGCGTTGTTCTCAAATCTTCTGAATTTTTAAATATATTAACGTGTTACCACGTACCGCTCTCAATTAGCCGGTGCGGAATTTTTCCGGCCGC
>JALQTK010000001.1:2045-2752 GCA_023260975.1 Pseudidiomarina sp.
GATGCAGCTGTTCAGGCGCAGCATTTTATCGTTAATTTATCAAACCATCGTTCAGTTAATTTTGGAGCTCATTATGCGAACCACATTATTAGCCGCGGCAGTCATTGCTGTCGGAGCCGGCGGCTACTATGCCTACAATTCGATGCAAAGTAGCGCAGTTGAGCTACCAGAGCTGGCCTATGTGCCAGCTGATACGGCATTATTCTCGGCGCAAATCAAACCAATAGACTTGCCAACTTATCTTGCCACCAGTGCCTTTATGACCCCGGAGATGGCCGCTAGCAGTAAGGCTGAAATGGATGCTTTGCTGAGTGAAACCGATGGCAGCGATAGTCAGGGTATGACCTTTGCTTTGACTTTGTATGGGCAGTTGTTAGATGCCTTAGCGCAACCCGAGCAATTTACTGAGTTGACTGGGGTGAGTAGTCAGTCGCGCTCACTTGCTTATATGGTTGGTGCGGCACCGGTCATTCGTGTCGCCATCAGTGATGAAGCCAAGTTTTTAGCGTTTTTTGAACGGGCTGAGCAAGCGAGTGGCTACCAGGCTGCTGAAGAAACAATTACTGGTAGTCGCTTTTATCGTTACCAATTAATTGCTGACGATAGTGAGAATATTGCTATCGATTTATTGGTTCGGGTTAGCGATGGCTGGGCCACTCTAACGATCGACGCAACATCATTCGATCGGGGCACATTGGGGCAACGCT
>JALQTK010000001.1:3057-19621 GCA_023260975.1 Pseudidiomarina sp.
ATTGCCAGTACCACTTTAATACCAACTCAGCACCAACCGACCTTGCAACGTATGCAGGACCTGCGTGGTTTTATTCCTGTCGCAATGACCAGCAATTTGACCGATGTTATGGGTTATCTTGGGCTCGGTACAGACGTTGGTCGGTTGGCGCCCAACCTAAGTCAAATGTGGGTTAGCTTGACCTCAGCGCAGTTCTCATGTGCTCCATTGGTCGCTGCACAAGCGACTATGAAAGCGAATAACCCAATGGCCGCGTTAGCCGTGACACAAATGTTTAGCGGCTTGAAAGGTATTGCCGCACAAGTGGTCAACTTTGATCTGGAAGGGTTGGAAATAGGTCGTACTGATGCCTTAAACATGACCTTTAGCGTTACTGCAGACGATATCGAAACACTGTATGCAACATTGCAATCGTTCGATGCTAATTTTGCTGCGCTTGAGCTACCTGCGGTCGGCAAAACGACAACGTTAGCTGGCGCTAATGTTGGTATCGCCAGCGATGCGATGTTGCATCGTGGCGAAAATACCTTAGCACTGGGTGTTTCAGCTGCCAGCGAGGCCACTGCGAAAGCTGCGGCGAGTGAGACCATGAGTAAAAATGGTTTCGTCATGATGGGCTTCAATTACGCTAAATTATTTGCCGCATTAGGGCCAATGATGGCCATGGAAGGGGAGTTATTGGGGCCAGAAATAGAAGCTTTAATGAACACCGATATGCAGCTTGATTTCGCCATCGATTTTAATCAGCATGGCGTGGTTATTGACTACAGTATGGCGATCGCTAAACCATAAAATTTTCAGTTACGGGGGCAAGTTTAGTGATAAACTTAGCCCCTATGACTGATACCTCTGCAACTCAACAAGTGCGTTTTCAGACCATTGAATCTGACTTCGCCGACCAACGTATTGATAACTATCTGCTCGCGCAGCTTAAAGGTGTGCCTAAATCACTGGTATACCGAATCGTGCGCAAAGGCGAAGTGCGGGTAAATAAAAAACGCGTGAAGCCTGAGTATAAGCTGCAAGCGGGCGATATTATCCGTATTCCGCCGGTTCGAGTCGCAACAGCCAACCCATTACCCTCGGCCAAACTCGACCGCGTACAAGCTTTACAGCAGCAAATACTCTATGAAGATGACGTCCTCATGGTTATTAATAAACCGGCTGGGCTGGCAGTTCATGGTGGTTCCGGTTTGCAGTTCGGTCTGATTGAGAGTTTGCGGGCATTGCGCCCACAAGCCCAACATCTGGAATTAGTGCATCGGCTCGATCGGGAAACCAGTGGTTGTTTGTTGATCTCAAAACGGCGTTCGGCGCTGCGTAATTTGCACGAGCAGTTACGCTTAAAAACTATGAATAAGCAATATTATGCCTTGGTTCGTGGTCATTGGCAGGCGCATGTAAAGTTAGTCGCAGCGCCATTGCAAAAAAATACCCTGAAGTCTGGCGAGCGGGTAGTCCGGGTTGATAGTGATGGTAAAGACGCTGAAACACGGTTTCGCATTATTGAACACTATAACCAAGCTACCTTAGTTGAAGCCTCGCCGATTACCGGTCGCACCCATCAAATTCGGGTGCATGCATTGCAAGCCGGCCACCCAATTGCGCTAGACGATAAGTATGGCGATGACGAGTTTAGCCAATTTATGCAAGGGCTCGGGCTACATAGACTATTTTTGCATGCGCATTTGTTGCAGTTTAATCATCCGCAGACGGGTAAAACCATGACCATAGAGGCGCCGTTAGATGAGCCATTAGTAGCTGCCTTACGACGCCTGGGTAGTAAGCGATTCGCATGAGTTATCAACTGATTATATTTGATTGGGATGGCACGCTGATGGATTCGGTCGGTCGTATTGTATCGTCCATGCAGCATACCGCCCGTGTCGTTGGTCTGAGCGTGCCGTCAGACGATGCGGTAAGAGATATTATCGGTATCAGCTTACTGCCGGCAATTGACCGGTTATTTGGGCGGCTTGATGAAAGTCAAATGGCGCACTTTATGCGCGTCTATCGACAGCAGTATGTGCATGACGATACAACCCCATCAGCACTGTTTGAGGGTGCTCATGAATTACTCAAAGGATTACGAGAACGCGGATTGCGCTTAGCCGTAGCGACTGGTAAAGCGCGCCATGGGTTAGTGCGTGTATGGCAAGAAACCAATAGCGGTGATTATTTTGATTTCTCTCGTTGTGCCGACGAATCGGAATCCAAACCAAGCCCGAAAATGTTATTCGAGTTAACTCAGCAAGCTGGTGTGCCCGTGCATAAGGCACTGATGATTGGTGATTCTATTCATGATATGCGGATGGCGCAGCGCGCTAAAATGAGCGCAATTGGGGTCAGTTTCGGTGCGCATGATGCAGCGCAACTGCGCGCCCATGGCGCGATTGCTATTATTGACCAGTTACAGCAACTAACCGCGCATATTGATGCTGGCAATGGTGCTATTGAGGAGACGTTATGAATCTGGTTTTGGCTTCAACTTCGCCTTATCGCCGTGCGCTGTTAGAAAAAATAATCCCTGAATTCCGCTGTGCCGCTCCCGAGGTTGATGAAACCCCACAGCAGGGAGAATCTGCGCAACAGCTGGTTGAGCGGTTGGCCATTGCAAAAGCTCAGGCGTTGGCTGCGGTTTATCCTGATCATGTATTAATTGGCTCGGACCAAGTTGCTGTGCTTGATGGCGTGATTATAGGAAAACCACACAGTAGCCAAAATGCGTGCATGCAGTTGCGTGCTGCGAGCGGAAAATCAGTGACATTTTTTACTGGTTTAGCATTATATGATAGTGCTACTAAACGCTTACAACATTGTGTTGAGCCCTATACCGTGGTATTTCGCTCGCTTACTGACGCAGAAATTGATGCTTATATTGAGCTAGAGCAGCCACTCAATTGTGCTGGTAGCTTTAAGAGCGAAGGTTTAGGTATTAGTCTGTTCCAACGGTTGCAAGGCGATGATCCCAATAGTCTGATTGGCTTACCATTAATTCGATTGTTGGCGATGTTGCGCGAGTGGGACATCAATCCGCTGACGCAGAGTACTAATAAACCGCGCTGAAGCGCAGTGAAAATGCGAAAATCACTTGTTTTCAAACGGCTAATCCATTAACATTCGCGCCCTATGCAGAAGGTTCGTATACCGATTACGGTCGATCCGGTTAAAAGTGCCGGTAAGCAATTGAGTTACCTCGGTTTAATTCCGGGGAAGAATCTTGTGCGTTTACAAGAATTATTGGTTGAGGCTTGCCCTGATAGTGATGCACAGCTCCATTTTGCAGTCGACGAGCAGGGTATCAAAGTTATTCGCGGACACGCAGAAGTTAGCCTGGTAGTTGCTTGTGAACGCTGTGGTGACTCAATGACTTTGGCGGTGCAATGTGATTTTGTGTACGCACCAATCACCAAGCGCCAAAAGGCCACCGATATGCCTGAGGGCTATGAACCCATAGATTTAGATGAGTTAGGTGAAGTAAATTTACATCAGCTCGTTGAAGATGAATTAATGTTGGCCATGCCGGTGGTGCCAAAGCACGATGAGCATGAATGTCGAATTAAAGCGGATGCAATGCAGTGGGGCGAGCTAGACCCAAGCGCCGAGGCAAAAGAAAATCCTTTTGCCGTATTGCAGTCCTTAAAGCGTAAATAAACCGAGGAGATAGCTGAAATGGCTGTACAAAAGAGTAAGAAAAGTCGTTCTGCCCGTGGCATGCGTCGTTCACATGACGCCCTGAGCGGCCCAACGTTATCGATCGATTCGACTTCTGGTGAAACCCATCGTCGTCACCATGTGACTGCTGATGGCTTCTACAAAGGTCGTAAAGTAATCGGTAACTAATCGACGCTGGTGGAGGTGCGGCAATGGCCACACTGACAATAGCAATCGATGCAATGGGGGGCGATAACGGCCCCTCAATTGTTATTGCCGCGCTTCAACGAGCGCTAAAACATTTCCCGCAATGTCAATTTGTAGTGGTCGGTGATGAAACCGAAATACATCCGCTGTTGCAGCGAGAAAAATTAAGTAACCATCCACGAGTTACCCTCAAACACGCCAGTCAAACCGTTACCATGTCGGATAAACCGGGCTATTCGGTGCGGGCAAAACCAGATTCATCGATGCGAATTGCCTTAGAATTGGTTGCCAACGACAAAGCTGATGCAATGGTCAGTGCTGGAAACACGGGCGCACTGATGACCAACGCCTATTTTAGTTTAAAGACCATACCCGGTATTTTGCGCCCAGCGCTGATGTCAGCAATTCCGCAAGCGCAAGGTGGTTCGGCATTTATGCTCGATTTGGGTGCCAACCCGGTGTGTGATTCGGATACCTTATTTCAATTCGGTTTAATGGGCTCGGTAGCAGCTCAGCAAGGCTTAGCCATTGAGCGTCCACGAGTTGCCTTATTGAACATGGGTGAGGAAGAAATTAAAGGGAATGATGTCGTCAAGGCAACAGCGCAGCTATTTCAGCAATCAGCACTGGTTAATTACATCGGTTTTATCGAGGGTGATGATTTGTTTGCTGGAAAGGCTGACGTAATTGTCTGCGATGGCTTTGTGGGCAATATTGCGCTGAAAAGCTGTGAAGGCTTAGCCGATTTATTATTAGATAACATTCGTAGCAACATTCACAACCACTGGCTAACACGCTGGTTTGTAAAACTCTTCTACCAACGTCTGCAACGCTCGTGGGATTGGTTGAAGCCCGACCACTATAATGGTGCGAGTCTGATAGGATTGCGTGGAGTGGTCATTAAAAGTCATGGCGATGCCTCTATTCGTGCGTTTTATAGCGCTATAGAGCAGGCTGTGCATGAGGCCCAACAGCACCTGCCGCAGCGTATTCGTGAGCGGGTGGAACAGCTTCTTCTCGAGCAGGAATAAGATAATACAATGCGATCAGTGATTCGTGGTAGCGGCCATTATTTACCACTGCAACGGTTAACCAATGCCATGCTTGAGCAGCGCGTTGATACCACCGATCAGTGGATCTTAGAGCGTACAGGTATTCGTGAGCGGCGCATTGCGTCAGCTACTGAAACCCCAGCAAGTATGGGGGTAGCAGCAGCTCGACAGGCGCTGCAAGCGGCTTCAATAAGCGCCGATGAGCTTGATCTCATCGTCGTTGCGACAACCTCAGGTGAGCGTGCGTTCCCAAGTGTTGCATGCGATATTCAAGCCGCATTAACTAGTGCAAATATTCCTGCTTTTGATGTTGCTGCGGCCTGTTCAGGCTTTCTTTTCGCCTTAAGCGTAGCCGACCAATATATTCGCAGCGGTACCTATCGACGCGTGTTAGTTATCGGTACCGATGCACTGTCACGGCTTTGTCACCCTGAAGATCGTAACACGCTGATTTTATTCGGCGATGGTGCGGGCGCGGTGGTGTTGGAAGCAGGTGATCATGGCGGAATTTTATCCACACATTTGCACAGTGCTGGCGAATTTGCTGACCTGTTGGGGGTACAGCATCCTAACCGGCATCAGCCCGAAGCGCTGAGCGAAGCGTGGATGTATATGAAAGGTAGTGAAGTTTTCAAAGTGGCGGTAAGTAAGTTAAGCGAATTGGTGCAAGAAACATTAGCAGCGAATCAGCTCGATGCTGGTGATCTCGATTGGTTGGTGCCACATCAAGCGAATATGCGCATTATTAGTGCCACTGCGAAAAAATTGAATTTGCCTATGCAGCAGGTCGTTACCACACTTGATTATACCGGTAATACCTCCGCTGCTTCGGTGCCGATCGCGTTGGATGTGGCAATTCGCGACGGTAGAATTAAGCGTGGTGATAAGTTACTGCTCGAGGCCTTTGGCGGTGGTTTTGCCTGGGGTTCAGCGTTTATCGAATATTAAGCAAGGAATAGGTTATGCAAGCTTATGTATTTCCTGGTCAAGGCTCGCAGAGTCTCGGCATGCTCGCTGAGGTGGCGGCGGTATATCCACGAGTCGGTGATACTTTTGCCGAGGCGAGCGCTGTATTAGGTTATGACTTATGGCAATTGGTGCAGCAGGGGCCGCTCGAGCAGCTCAACGAAACACACCATACACAACCGGCATTATTGACGGCTAGCGTGGCATTATTCCGTGTGTTAGCTGACTCTGGTGTGGCACCGCCACAGTATTTCGCCGGTCATAGTTTGGGCGAATACTCTGCATTAGTATGTGCTGGGGTGCTGAATTTTACTGATGCAGTGGCTTTAGTTGCTGCTCGTGGTGAATTTATGCAACAAGCAGTACCTACTGGTGTAGGCGCTATGGCGGCAATTATTGGTCTTGATGATCACGAGGTGGTTGCTGCTTGTGCTGAAGTGGCGGCTGACGAGGTGGTCGCAGCGGTCAATTTCAACTCGCCAGGACAAGTGGTAATTGCCGGTCACCGCGAAGCTGTTGCGCGTGCTAGCGAAGCCTGTAAAGCCCGTGGAGCAAAACGTGCGTTACCGCTGCCGGTGAGCGTACCATCACATTGCTCGTTGATGCATCCTGCAGCACTCCAATTAGCCGAAAAACTAGCGCAGCTAAGCCTGCAGACGCCTAAAATTCCAGTGATTAACAACGTCGATGTTCGTGCCGAGCAAACATCTGCCGCGATTTGCGATGCCTTAGTACGCCAGCTTTATTCGCCAGTGCGCTGGACCGAAACGGTGAGGTATTTGGCTAGCCAAGGGGTGACTGAACTGGTTGAAATTGGTCCGGGTAAAGTATTAACTGGGTTAAATAAACGTATTGTTGAAGGCGTGCAAGCGGACGCCTGTAATACCGTTGAAACTCTTCAAGCAAGGATTCAAGCATGACAACATCAATGCATGGGCAAGTAGCGTTAGTGACCGGCGCTACCCGCGGAATTGGTAAGGCAATTGCGCAGCAACTGGTAGCGCAAGGGGTCACGGTTATTGGTACCGCCACCAGTGATGCTGGTGCAGCAAGTATTTCTGACTATTTAGGTGAACACGGCCAAGGAATGACCTTAGACGTGGCTGATGATGCGAGTGTTCAAGCGGTACTCGGTGCTGTTGAAAGTCGTTACGGACAACTTGATATTCTCGTTAATAATGCCGGTATTACCCGTGATAACTTGTTGATGCGAATGAAAGATGATGAGTGGGATAGCGTATTAGACACCAACTTAAAGTCGGTATTTCGTCTCTGCAAGGGGGTCATGCGTGGCATGATGAAGCGCCGCAGTGGTCGTATTATTAATATTTCGTCGGTGGTCGGAACTACCGGTAACCCAGGTCAGACGAATTACTGCGCAGCTAAAGCCGGTTTGGTTGGTTTTACTAAAGCGTTAGCAAAAGAAATTGCTGCGCGCGGTATCACGGTGAATTGCGTGGCACCTGGTTTTATTGATACTGATATGACCAAAACGTTAACAGATGAGCAAAAGCAGGCTATATTTAGCAACATTCCGGCAGCGCGGTTAGGCCAACCGGAGGAAATTGCTGCAGCGGTGGTATTTTTAGCGTCACCGGCAGCAGCCTATATCACCGGCGAAACTATCCATGTAAATGGCGGTATGGCGATGGTTTAAAGTTGCCAGCGCCAGGGCAAGGGGTATGACCTGTTAGCGGATGACTATTTTTTGCTTTATTAATGGCGCTGCATTAACTACACTAAGTCGAATTTTGAACATGTGACCGAAACTCAAGGGAACCACAATGAGCACTATCGAAGAACGCGTTAAAAAAATCATTATCGAACAACTCGGCGTTAAAGAAGAAGAAGTAAAGCCAGAAGCTTCTTTTGAAAACGACTTAGGCGCAGACTCACTGGATACAGTTGAGTTGGTAATGGCTTTAGAAGAAGAGTTTGAAACCGAAATTCCGGACGAAGAAGCGGAAAAAATCAAAACGGTTCAGACTGCTATCGATTACATCAAGAATCACGCCAGCTAATTGCACTTTGGTGTAATTCGTTGCTGAGGGGGCGGAATGAAAATTCCGCCTTTTTTCTATGTGGCATAACGGTAACTATCAGGCTGGGTCTCAGCTAGACCGCGGTCTTCAATTCGCCGATGGGCATTTCACAACGCTGTTGGTGCGTAATCAGCAAGCGCTCTTTTGGTCAGCACACTGGCGGCGTTTGGAGCAAGCCAGTGAGCGACTGAAAATAACGCTGCCTGACCAGCAACGGGTACTCGATTGTGTTCGTGAGGCTGCCAGCGAGTGGCCAGCTGCAGTCGTTAAAATCATTATTACTCGGGGTCTTGGTGGGCGCGGCTATAGCGCGAAAGGAACCTTTGATAGTCAATGGTATGTTAACGGCTATGAACACGTTAGCCAGGTATTAGCGCCGGCGCAGCTCGGTATTGCCGAAATACAATTAGGCTCGCAGCCACTATTGGCCGGTTTGAAAAGTTTAAGCCGCTTAGAACAGGTGCTACTGGCAGACGAACGTGATCAGCGTGGTGTTGATGAACTGGTGGTGCTCGATCAACAGCAGCAGGTGGTTGAGGCAGTTAGTAGTAATATATTCTGGCGCGTGGGTAAGCAATGGTTTACTCCGCAACTAAGCAGCGCCGGTGTGGCTGGAGTAATTCGTCAGCAGGTATTGCAACAAGGATTGCTCAACCGTGTTCAGCTCGGTCACTTCAAATTGGCGCATTTGCTTACGGCAGAGCAGGCATTTTTGTGCAATTCTGTACATGGTTTTCGCGCAGTAGCCGCTATTGATGGGCAGCTGTTGGTAGACGACAAAGTTCCTGAGACACTCTCATGTTGGTGGCAGTCAAACGTTTATTGATAACGGCTTTGTTGCTTTTGCTGCTGGTTATTGCGACAGGAACAGCAGCAAGTTGGTGGGTGTTACATCAGCCATTAGCTAATTTGCAACAAGCGCAGTTGCTGGAAATTAATCGGGGGGTCAATGCCGGTAGTACAGTGCGCCTGTTATACCAACAAAAACTAATAGCTTACCCACGTTTAGCGTACTACAGCAGCCGTATTTGGCTTAATCCACAGCATTTAAAAGCGGGCGTTTACCAACTTCAGCCTGGTTTAACCCTTATCGAGCTGTGGCACCAGCTGGAACAGGGGCGGCAACATCAGTTTCAACTGACCCTTATTGAGGGACAAACCTGGCGACAGTGGCAACAACGCTTGCAGCAAGCACCTTATTTAACGCTTCGCAGCGAATATTTAAGTGATCATGAGTTGATTAAAACGGTAATTGGACCCGCTGCCACGTATCTCAGTCTCGAAGGACTATTGATGGCGGATACCTTTAGTTATCAAGCCTATACCGATGATGTCAGCTTACTCAAACAGGCACATCAAAAATTAATCACCGAGTTACAGCTACAATGGCAACAACGCGCCGCTAATTTGCCATATAAAAACCCTTATGAACTGCTCATCATGGCCTCGATTATTGAAAAAGAAACTGGTATCGCAGGCGAGCGCGCGCTGGTTAGTTCTGTATTTGTCAATCGCTTAAATGCCAATATGCGTTTACAATCAGACCCAACCACCATTTACGGTATTGAGAATTTTGACGGTAATTTAACCCGTGCGCATTTACGTCACGAAACGGCTTATAATACCTACCGTATTGCTGGCTTACCGCCCACACCCATTGCCATGGTGAGTCGCGCGAGCCTGAGAGCTGCGGCTCATCCGGCGCGCAGTGATTATTATTACTTTGTCGCTGATGGTAGCGGTGGCCATGTATTTTCGCAAACTTATGAACAACATCAACAAGCGGTCAATCGCTATCAACGGAAGCAGCGTTAAGCTATGACAGTTGGAAAGTTTATTGTTATTGAAGGTCTTGAAGGGGCGGGTAAAAGCACCGCGATAGCGCATGTCTGCAAGGTGCTCAATGAGCGCCAGCTGATCTCACAAACAGTGCGTGAACCAGGCGGTACGCCGCTCGCAGAAGCGTTGCGCGAGCTGGTTAAGCAACACTGGCAGGAACGCATCGCCGAACAAACTGAGCTCTTACTGATGTATGCCAGCCGTGTGCAGCTGGTCACTAATGTTATTAAACCAGCATTGGCAAGTGGCCACTGGGTGGTTGGTGATCGTCATGATTTGTCGTCGCGCGCCTATCAGGGTGGCGGGCGCGAATTGGGTGATGCGATGTTGCAGCAATTAAAACAGCTGGTATTAGGGGATTTTAAACCGGATTTAACCTTGCTGTTAGATATTGATCCAGTGCTCGGTTTGCAACGTGCCAGTCAACGCGGAGCACTTGACCGCATCGAACAAGAACATGTTAGTTTTTTTCAGCGCACCCGTGCGCGCTATTTAGAGCTGGCCGCTGCCGACTCAAGCATAGTGGTTATTGATGCGGGTCAAGCTGAAGCAGCAGTTCAACAGCAGTTGACTGAAACGCTAAATCACCATCTCAGACAATGGGGGTACTAGCGGGTGCAACTACCTTGGTTACGACCACTTTGGTTGACATTACGTCATGATTTAGCGCAACAGCGGTTAAGTCATGCGCACTGCATCGCTTGGCAACCGGAGCTTGGCAGTGACCGTTTGATCCAGCAGTTTAGCCGCTTATTACTGTGTCAGCAGCCGCAGCAACAGGCTTGTGGACAATGTAAAAGTTGTTTATTGGCTGCAGCGGGTAGTCACCCAGACTATTATTATATTGATAGTATTGATGACAAAGCCATCGGTGTAGACAGTGTTCGTGATTTGACCACACAGCTTCAGCAAACCTCGAACCAGTTCGGTGCCAAGGTGGTTTGGATCAATCAAGCTGACCGAATGACACTGACGGCGGCTAATGCACTGCTAAAAACACTCGAAGAGCCGACTGCGGATACCTATTTTATTCTGAGTCCACGACGGGTCTCCAGTTTGTTGCCGACCTTGCGCAGTCGTATGCAGATTCATGTCATTACCAGCCCCGACTTGAATGCTTTGCAACAGTGGTTAACGCAGCAACTTGGTCGCACCATCAGCGCTGTCGAGCAGCAATTACTGCAACAGTATCCGCAGGCACCGGTGCAGGTGTTGGAATGGATCAAGGCGGATAATTTTCCTGCTGATCGGGTCAGTGTGTTAGCCTCGGCCTGGTTTAACCAGCAGCGCTGGCCTGACATAGAGCGTGGTGATTGGGCGGGGTGGTTAGATGCAAGCGAACAACTAGTGCATGATCTGCTGCGTATTCAGCAAGGCTTAGGTGCTGACTATTTACGCCAAGCAAGTTTATTTGCGCAAGCAAAGCCTTGGCTGCAACGCCAAGGTATATCAAGCCGCCAGTTAAGTGAGTGGTTGCAATGGTGTTATGCTACTCGCAAGCTGGCGACTGAGCAGAGCGGTTTAAACGCTGCCTTGTTGCTGCAGTCTTTGTGGGCGAAGTGGCATGTAACTAGCACAAACATGAGGAGTTCTGGTGTTTATTGATTCACACTGTCACCTCGACAAGCTTGATTTAGACTTGTTTGATGGTCAATTTGCCAATGTAATCGCCCACGCTAAAGCGGCTCAGGTCGAGCGGATGTTGTGCATTGGTGTGACCCTAGAAGAATTCCCGGCGATGCAAGCGTTAGTGGCTGATTACCCCGAAGTGGTCATTTCTTGTGGCGCTCACCCTTTATACATCGCGCAGCACGAGTTAGCCCGCGAGCAGTTATTAAGCTATGCCAAGCAAACCAATGTGGTTGCCATAGGCGAAACTGGTCTTGATTATTACTATGCTGCGGAGAACAAAGCGCAGCAGCAAGAGAGTTTTCGTTATCACGTTGAAGTGGCGTGTCAGGTTGCTAAACCACTCATTATTCATACCCGTGATGCACAACACGATACCTTAGCAATCTTGCGTGATGGCGGTGCACAGCGGTGTGGCGGTGTGTTACATTGCTTTACCGAGTCACTCGAGATGGCTGAGCAGGCGATAGAGCAACTCGGTTTTTATATTTCATTTTCAGGCATTGCCAGTTTTGCTAATGCCAAAGCCTTGCGCGAAGTAGTAAAAGCGCTGCCACTAGAACGCTTGTTAATTGAAACAGATAGCCCGTGGTTGGCACCCGTGCCGCATCGCGGAAAACCCAATCAACCGGCTTATGTAGCTGATGTGGCGCGTTGTATTGCTGAGGTTAAAGGGTTATCGGTAGAGCAGGTGGCGGCGCAAACGAAAGCGAATTTCTATCAATTATTCAGCCATGCGCGGCCGCTTGATTAAGCTTTTTACAGCTTAAGGCGTGAGCTCACCGCGCAGATTGGTTTCGAGTAAGTTTTTGACTGTGCTGTACGGTAAATCTTGTGATAACAAATAGTGCAGTTTGGTCAAGGCGGCTTCAATGGTCATGTCATGACCACTTACCACACCGATTTGAGCCAGTGCATTGCCCGTTGCATAGCCACCCATGTTAACTTTCCCCTTGAAACATTGAGTAAGGTTCAAAACCAGAGCCCCAGCGTCAATACCACGTTCAATACTTGCTAATAGCTCAGGGTTTTGTGGAGCATTGCCAACGCCATAACTTTGCAAAATCAAAGCTTTCACTGGTTGCTGCATTAAGTTATCGACGATTTTTGGTGAAATACCGGGATAAAGTGTCACCACGCCAATGGTTTGTGGCGTAACACTGGTGAGTTGTAGCGGCTGTTGACCTAACGCCTGCACATTTCCTTCGAGTAAATTAATCTGAATACCAGCCTCTAATAAGGCCGGGAAATTTGGTGAATCAAATGCTTGGAAACCGTTGGCATCGGCTTTGGTGGCACGATTACCGCGATAAAGCATGTTATTAAAAAACAACGCTACTTCATGGATTGGATAATTCGCAGCAATATATAGCGCATTCAATAAATTAGTTTGGCCATCGGAGCGCAGTGCTGCGAGTGGAATCTGCGAGCCCGTGATAATCACTGGTTTGGCTAAATTCTCAAACATAAATGATAAGGCCGACGCGGTATACGCCATGGTGTCCGTGCCATGTAGAATAACGAAGCCGTCATAATCATTGTAATGGCGCTGAATATCTTCGGCGATATGCAACCAATCAGCGGGTGTCATATCAGACGAATCCATCAAAGGACTATATTCAGAAATGCTGAAATCAGGCATTTCTGCACGATAAAATTCTGGCATATTGCGCACGCATTGAGATAAAAAACCCGGCACAGGAACAAACCCCTGTGCCGATTTTTGCATACCAATAGTACCACCGGTATAGGCGACGTAAATGCGTTTACGTGGTGCGGTCATAACTATCCTTCGGCTGCTTATTCCGTTGGGCAAAGCTCGCATAAAGCATAGCTACCGCGCGGATCATTAAACTGTTCGAGTATACCGATCTGCTGCCAAAGCTGCCGAACTTGCTGTTCGATAGGGCTCATGCTTGGGGTCAGCGATTGCGGTAATAATACCTTCGCGCTACTAAACATACTATGCAAGAATTGCTCACGAGCAGATAATTCTTGCTCAACCAGCACCACCTCATAATCACTGATATCAGCGCGCACAGCGGCGGCAGCGATGGCTTGCTCGAGTTCGCCTAAATGATCGACCAAACCGAGTTGCTGTGCCTTAGCACCAGTCCAAACACGACCTTGTGCGACCGCATCCACTTGTTCGTAAGTCATATTACGGCTGCTGGCAACCATCGCAACAAAGTCACGATAAAACTTGTCAATACTGAGTTGTATAAGCTCGTGCGCTTGCTCGGTCAGCCCGCGAGTTATATCGATGATCGGTATTTCCGTGGTGTGGTAACCATCGTTATAGACGCCAATATCTGCCAATGCTTTCTCACCTGTGAAAAAGGCACTAAATACCCCAATTGAGCCTGTAATAGTGGTTGGCGAAGCCCAAATCTCATCGGCACTGGCAGCTATCCAGTAGCCACCCGATGCCGCAACTGAACTCATTGAGGCGATCACTGGAATACCGGCTTTTTGTAATTCGAGCACTTCTTGACGAATAATCTCAGAAGCAAAACCACTGCCACCAGGGCTGTCGATACGCAACACGACGGCTTTGGTTTGTTCATTCAAACGTGCTTTACGTAACAATGCCGCAGTGCTATCACCACCAACATTACCGGCCCGTTGGCGACCATCCATAATTACGCCACGAGCGACTATGACAGCTATTTCAGGACTATTCTTGGTGGCTAATTGAGTGCTATCAGCCGGTTGCGCCTGCAGATAGTTAGCATGGCTAATCTGCTTCCAACTGTCTGACTCGTCATCGAGCCCAGTAATTTCGATTTGTTGTTGACGAAACGTTTCACGAGTCAGTAATTCATCGACTAGACCAGACTGTAGAGCAAACTGTGCCATATCGTTATCATAGTCACGCATGGCAGCACTAAAATCATCCATTGAACCACTTAACGCCCGCGCATCGAGCTGACGTTGTGTGGTTAAATCGTCGATATAAGTTGCCCACAGCGCATCGTAAAGTTCTTTATTCGCTAACCGGGCTTCGTCTGACATATCATTACGAATATAGGGTTCTACCGCAGATTTGAAATCACCGGCTTTAAATACGTGCGTACTAATCTTTAATTTTTCGAGTAAATCTTTGTAGTACAAGCGATAGCCGCCAAAACCCTCAAACATCATGCTACCGAGCGGATTCATGCCAATATAATCAGCGTGTGCAGCAAGGAAATACTGGGTTTGTGAATAGAAATCAGCATAGGTTCGAACTGGTTTACCGCTGCTGCGAAAATCCTCTAAGGCGGCCGCAACAAGCTTAAGTTTGTTTAAACCAGCACCGTTGAAATTGCCCAGGTCAAGGAAGATACCACTAATACGCGAGTCGTTCTTAGCCAGCTCAATACTTTTGATGACATCACTAAGGAGCGTTTCAGCAGGGTCACCATCTCCACCAAAGGCACCATCAAAAAATGCATCGAGTGGGTCAACATAGGTTAATTGCTCAACTAAATTACCGCGTAAGTTAACCACCAACATGGCATTTTCTGGCACCTCAACAGGGTCGTCTTCAGCCACCAATAACACCACTGCAGCGCCCATCAGCGCAAAGAAAATGATATTCAGGATAACTTTGCGGATACCGTTGATAAAACTGAACAGTTTCCGAAACACAGTGGCAATGCCGCGCATAATGATATCTTCCTACTCTAAAGAAATGAACTGGTTGCAAGCATACTGAAGATTTAGCGGTATCACTAGTGAGAGAATGTAACAGAGCGTGATCTTTGCTATGCTAGCAGCGACTGATTAAGTACAGCTAGGTTGATTCTATGCAAGCTCTTGAATTACTGACTACGCGTTCATCTATGCCGCGATTACAAGCACCAGCACCAAACTCAGAACAATTGAATGTGATGTTTCGTGCGGCAGCACGGGCCCCCGATCATGTGCAGTTGATGCCATATCGTTTCATTGTCTTTGAACAACAGCAGCTGGATGAATTAGGTCAGCTATTTAAACAAGCTGCAGAGCAGCAACAATTATCTGATCTTGATGTTGAACGCGCACAGCAGCTGCCATCACGAGCACCACTAGTTATTGTTGCTATCGCTTGTTATCAAAACCATGAAAAAGTGCCGCAATGGGAGCAACTAGCGAGTGCTGCCTGTGCCACATGTATGCTTCAGCAAGCAGCCTTTGCACAAGGTTTTGGCGCGATATGGCGAAGCGGCTGGTTGACCGAAAGCGAGCTGTTGCGTGAACAGCTCGGTGTTAGTAGCAGTGAGGCGATTATTGGCTTTATGTATGTTGGCACCGCGGTTGTGGCAATGCCCACCAAACCAGACAAAGATTGGTCTGGTAAGGTGCGCTTCTGGGCTGGCTGATAGCTAGAATTCGGCTGTTTTAGGGGCGCGCGGGAAGGGAATTACATCGCGAATATTACCCATACCGGTCACGTAAGTGACTAAGCGCTCAAAACCAAGACCAAAACCAGCATGCGGTACGGTGCCATAACGGCGCAAGTCACGATACCAACTGTACTGCTCGAGCGGCAGATTCATTTCAGTCATGCGCTGATCGAGCCGCTCAAGACGCTCTTCACGAGCGCTTCCGCCGATAATCTCACCAATGCCCGGCGCTAAGATATCCATCGCCGCTACCGTCTTACCATCATCGTTTTGGCGCATATAAAACGCTTTTATATCTTTCGGGTAGTTCTTCAATACCACCGGTGCACCGACATGCACTTCAGCTAAATAGCGCTCGTGTTCGGATTGTAAATCAGTACCCCATTGCACTGGGTATTCAAACTGTTTGCCACAGTTTTGTAAGATTTCCACGGCATCGGTGTAATCCATGTGCACAAATTTGTTGCTGACCACATGATTGAGACGGTTTAACACGTCGTTATCAACCCGTTGCTGGAAGAATGCCATATCGTCGGCACGCTCGACTAACACCGCATTAATCGCATACTTGAGCATATCCTCAGCCAAATAAGCAATATCATCGAGGCCGGCAAAGGCAAGCTCTGGTTCTACCATCCAAAATTCCGCCAAGTGGCGACTAGTATTGGAGTTTTCGGCCCGGAAAGTAGGGCCAAAAGTATAGACCTTGGACAGCGCACATGCGTAAGTTTCAACATTTAACTGGCCGGATACGGTTAAGAAAGCTTCTTTGCCGAAGAAATCTTTACTGTAGTCGACTGCGCCC
>JALQTK010000001.1:19630-29841 GCA_023260975.1 Pseudidiomarina sp.
GTTTCAACATTTAACTGGCCGGATACGGTTAAGAAAGCTTCTTTGCCGAAGAAATCTTTACTGTAGTCGACTGCGCCCTGGTCGGTCAGTGGTAAATTGAGCATGTCCAGCGTAGAAACGCGGAATAATTCGCCCGCACCTTCAGCATCAGAGGCGGTAATAATTGGTGTTGCAACCCATAGGTAACCGCGCTCATGGAAAAACCGATGTAGTGCTTGTGACAAGCAATTGCGGACACGCATTACCGCACCGGTAATATTAGTTCGGGCACGTAAATGGGCAAATTCGCGCAAGTATTCCATGGAATGTGGCTTAGGTGACATCGGGTAGGTATCTGGATCTTCGACGAAACCAAATACCTCTATCGCCGTTGCTTGTAGTTCAAACGCTTGACCTTGACCGCTTGATACCGCAACGGTGCCGGTGATTGCCACGCTGCAACCGGTGGTCAGACGCAATACATCGGTCTCATAATTGCTCAGATTATTAGGAATAACTGCCTGAATAGCATCAAAACATGAGCCATCATGCAAGTTAATGAACGAGATACCGGCTTTTGAATCGCGACGGGTACGCACCCAACCGCGCACGGTGACGTGTTCACCTTCCGCACGTTTCCCCGATAATACATCGACAACTGTAGCGAACGACATGGGCCTACAAACTCCATTTCAGTGGTAGTTAAATAAGTAAAGCGCTATGTTACCGCGCTTTATCGAAGACACAAGTAGCTAAGTAGCAAATTCAGCAGGAAAATGCGGTTTTGACCATCTGTTGAGTGAGTTTTTGCAGCTGTTCGCTGCTAATAGTGAAGGGTGGCATACAGTAGAGCAGTCGTCCGAACGGGCGCAACCACACCCCAGCCTCAACACATTCGCGTTGAAACGCCGCTACATCAAGTGGTTCCCTCAATTCAATCACGCCAATCGCACCAAAACAGCGCACATCTCGGACACCTGCTGCTTGTCGCGCAGGCTCAAGTTGGCACTGCAGTTGCTGACAAATAGCATCAACGCGCTGCTGCCATGGGCTTGCTAATAACAAATCAATCGATGCACAAGCGACTGCACAGGCCAGCGGATTGCCCATGAAGGTGGGGCCATGCATTAAGGTTCCGGCCGCTGGACCGTTGCTAATAGTGGTTGCCACTGCGTCACTCACCACAACTGCTGCGAGGGTCAAGTAACCGCCAGTCAAGGCCTTGCCAAGACACATAATGTCGGGGCTAATGCCGGCATGATCACAGGCAAATAACGCGCCGCTGCGACCAAATCCGGTAGCAATTTCATCGGCAATCAGCAAAATATCGTAGCGATCACATAACTCACGCGCCCCGCGCAAATAATCAGGGTGGTAAAAACGCATGCCACCAGCACCTTGAACGATCGGTTCAAGGATCAATGCAGCAAGTTCATGCTGATGGCTTGCTAACAACTGCTCTAATGCGCTTAAACAGCCGGAATCAAAGGCTTGGTTGGGTGGGCATTCAGGTCGTGGGGCGAACAATTGTTGGCGCAAACTGCCTTGGAACAGGCTATGCATACCATTGACAGGATCGCTAACCGACATCGCTGCGAAAGTATCACCATGATAACCACCACGAATACTGGCGAGTCTATTTTTGCTCGGTAAATCACGACTGAGCCAATATTGCACTGCCATTTTGATGGCAACTTCGATGGCGACTGAGCCAGAATCGGCAAAAAATACTTTGTTCAGGCCAGTTGGGGTTATGTTGACCAACCGCTTTGCCAATTCAATGGCTGGGGCGTGGGTGATACCACCAAACATCACATGACTGACGCGCTGAGCTTGCAGCTGCAGGGCACTATTGAGAGTTGGATGATTGTAACCATGAATTGCCGCCCACCAGGACGACATGCCGTCAATCAAGCGCTGACCATTTTCAAGTATCAGCTCGCAACCATCGGCAGCAACCACCGGATAAACTGGCAGGGAATCGCGCAACGAGGTGTAGGGATGCCAAATATGGTGACGATCAAATTCTAGGTCGAGAAGCGTCATAGAGCCTATAATTGCGCTGAAATTGATTAAATAATAACCATTCGTTATTATTTATTGGTTAATAAAGTTGACAGTGTACGGAATCGCTTTAGTCTAGTCGAGCATAAATCGTATCACTTTTAGGGCCCTATAATGACCGACACAGCACTACGCCACAATTGGACAATTGACGAAATTGAAGGGCTATTTGCACAGCCGTTTAATGACTTGATATTTCGCGCGCAGCAGATACATCGACAGTACTTTAACGCTAATCAGGTGCAGGTAAGCACGCTGCTATCGATTAAAACCGGTGCTTGCCCAGAAGATTGTAAATATTGCCCCCAAAGTGCGCATTACGATACCGGGTTAGAGCGTGAGCGATTACTAGCTGTTGAAAAGGTTCTTGCCGAAGCGCAAGCAGCCAAAGATCAAGGCGCCAGTCGCTTTTGTATGGGCGCCGCTTGGCGTAACCCAAAAGACCGAGATATGCCTTATCTAATTGAAATGATTAAGGGCGTGAAGCAACTTGGCTTAGAAACTTGTATGACACTGGGTATGTTAACGCCACTGCAAGCGATGGCATTGCGTGAAGCGGGCTTGGATTACTACAACCATAATCTCGATACCTCACCTGAATTTTATGGTGAAATCATCACTACACGAACTTATCAAGATCGTTTAACCACACTACAAAACGTCCGTGACGCCGGTTTGAAAGTATGTGCGGGCGGTATTGTTGGCATGGGCGAGAGTCGCCGCGATCGGGCCGGACTATTGCAACAATTGGCAAACTTACCGCAACACCCTGAAAGTGTACCGGTTAACATGTTGGTGAAAGTCGCGGGTACGCCGTTTGAACAATTAGATGATTTAGACGCTTTTGAATTTATTCGTACCATCGCCATTGCCCGAATTTTGATGCCACAGTCAATGGTGCGGTTATCGGCGGGGCGCGAAATGATGAATGAGCAAATGCAGGCGCTGTGTTTTTTAGCTGGCGCTAACTCAATTTTTTACGGTGAGCGGTTGCTCACCACAGCCAATCCAGCAGCGAGTAAAGACCAACAACTATTCGAAAAACTTGGTTTAGAGCCGATGCCGCATGAAGATTTCAGTGATGAAGTTTATCAAGCGGTTATTACTGATGAGCTCAATGAGCAACAACAACCGCGCTATTATCAAGTGAGTTGAGCCGATGCATGCACAGCTTCAACAGGCGTTGCGGCAAGCGAAGCAGCAACGTCAACAGCTGCAGCAATGGCGTCAAGTGCGCTGCAGCGATGAGCAATTGCTCGATTTTTGTAGCAATGATTATCTTGGCCTAAGGCATCACCCGCAGGTCATTAAAGCCTACTGTGAGGGCTTGCAAAATTATGGTGCGGGGAGCGGCGCTTCACCATTAGTGAGCGGTTTTCAACGCCCTCATCGCTATTTGAGTGAACGTTTAGCTGAATGGTTGGAGCGCGAGGCGGTGGTGCTGTTTAGCAGTGGTTTTGCAGCCAATCACAGTATTCTGACCAGCTTAGGGTCACATTATCAGCAATTGCTACTGGACCGCCTTTGTCATGCCTCGTTGCTCGATGGTGCTCAGGCCAGCGACTGTCGCTGGCGTCGCTTTAGCCACAATGATAGTGACGCAGCAGCGCGTTATGCCGATCAGCATGCAGCAACGTTACTGGTTACCGAGAGCATTTTCAGTATGGATGGCGACCATGCGTCTATTGCTGAGCTAGTGCGCGCCTGTCCGCAGGCAGATTGTCTGGTTGACGACGCCCATGGTATTGGCATTCTGGGTGAGGGCGGGCGCAGTTGTGCCGGACAATTCAGTGCGGCTGAGGTTGATTATCTTACCATTACCTTTGGCAAAGCTTTTGGGGTTGGTGGTGCGGCTATCGCATGTAGCTTTGAGGTGGCCGAGCATTTGCATAATTTTAGTCGTGAACTGGTTTATTCCACAGCCTTTGCGGCGGCACAAGCGCAGGCAATCAATGCAGCGTTGACCATCATTCAAACTGCTGAAGGCCAGGCATTGCGCGACGCTTTGCAACAAAACGTTGAGTATTTCGATGCCTTATGTCAGCAGTATGGGCTGCCGATTACCCGGCAACCAGCGGCAATTCAGATTCTCCAACTTGGCGCAGAGAGCAGTGCACTGCAGGTTAGCGAGTTTTTACGTCAGCACGGTATTGATTGTCGTGCTATGCGTCCACCAACAGTCCCAGCGGGACAATCGCGGTTGCGCATTGTGCTGTCAGCGCGACACCAGTCGCAGCAGATTAAGCACCTGGTCGAGGCTATTGCAGCCGCATTAGAGCAAGCTGGATAATGACTCATTCACACTATGATAAGCAGCGCGTGGCACAACAATTTAGTCGTGCTGCTAAGCGCTATACGCAACATGCCCAATTACAGCGACAGTGTGCCGAGTTAGTCAACGCGCATTTACCCAGTCACTGCGATAGCTTGCTTGATCTGGGCTGTGGCCCCGCAAGCCATAGCCTTGAATTAGCGCAAGTCACTGATTTTTATCTGGGCATGGACATTGCTGAGGGTATGCTGAAGCAGGCTAAACAATGCCAACCGCAATTGCATTGGCTGCTCGCTGATGCTGAACAATTACCCTTACAGGCCAATAGCATCAGCGTTATCGTGGCTAATTTAGCGTTGCAATGGTGTAATCAGTTGGCTAACACGCTGCAGCAATGCGCAGATGCTCTTCAAGCCGATGGTCGCTTGCTGTTTACCACGGTGCTCGCGGGCTCTATGCAGCCGTTGATGGCGGCAATGCACCAGCTCGATGGGCAACTCCATCATAATCAGTTTTTAACCGAGCAACAGTTAACTGAGCAACTAGCCCAGGTTGACCAACTCAGCTGGCATATTCAGTTGCAGCGGTTTTGTTTCGACTATGACTCGCTCTATGAAATGCTTGCTGAGATTAAGGGTATTGGCGCCAACTACACTGCTCGAAGCAGCAGTGGCTACTTTGGTAAAGAGCGTTGGCGAGTGCTGGAACAATTAATGGAAAAACATCGAGACGAGCAGGGTAAACTGCCGCTCAATTGGAATATCGCATTGATTTATGGTCGAAAAACAAAGTCCCAGTAAGAGAAAAAGTAAATATGAATTGCGTTTTTGTAACAGGAACTGATACTGATGCTGGCAAGACCGTGAGCGCAATAGCGCTGTTGCAGGCACTTGCTCAGCGCGGTTATCGCTGTTTAGCAAGTAAGCCCATTGCGGCAGGTGCGGAAGCCACTGCAGAGGGTTTGCGCAACAGCGATGCGTTATTGTTACAACAAGCAGCCGGTGGAGGGCAAAGCTACGCTGAGGTGAATCCATTTTGTTATGCACCGCCTATTGCGCCGCACATAGCCGCTGAATTGGTAGACCAGTCGTTGCAAGCGCAGCAGCTACAGCTGGTTTTGCTCGAATTGCAGCAGCAGTCAGCTGATTGGCTGGTGATTGAGGGAGCGGGAGGTTGGCTGTTGCCGCTCAATAACAGTGAAACATTGGCTGATGTGATTGAAGCATTACAACTTCCGGTGCTTTTAGTGGTGGGACTTAAACTTGGCTGTTTAAACCATGCGTTGCTTACTGTGGCAGATATTCAGCGGCGCGGTTTAAAGCTCATAGGCTGGATTGGTAACCAAGTGGCTGCTGAGCCCATGCTGTTTCAAGAACAAAATATTGCCTTACTGAAGGCGCGTATAGCGGCTCCATGTTTGGGGCTTTTACCTCATTGTGCAGATTGGCAGCAGGGTATGGCGAATTATTTGGATGTCAACCAACTGCTACAGCATTGATTTGCCAGCAGCGGTTGCTTTGCGCCGCCGAAAAACACCCAACCATCACTATCACCAATTAATTTCATGCGCTCACCATTGACTGCCAGAGCGGTACCTTCGCGGATAGCAAGAATCGCCGTGCGGGGCTGAAGCTGCATAAACTCGGCCAAACGCTGGTCACGCGTTTCACCGTGAAAGCCCGCTGGCTGATAATCATTGTAGTGCGGGTTTAATTGGAACGGCAGCAGTTGCAAGGCATTGAAACTCGGTGGTTCGATAATCGGCATATCATTGGTAGTACAAATACTCAGCCCAGCAATGTTAGCACCAGCACTCCAGCCAGCGTAGGGTATTCCGCGCGCAACCGCTGCGCGAATCGGGTCGATCAGTTGCTGCTGATACAGTTGTTCGAGTAAACGAAAGGTATTGCCACCGCCGACTGCAATTGCGCGCGCTTGGGCGATTGCTGCTGCTGGGTCAGAGCAGCGGTGAATTCCGCGAACAGTGATGTTAAGTGGTGCCAATGCAGTCGCAACCATGGCACAATAACTATCATAATCAATGGTTACTCCAGCATAGGGTATGAATAACACCTCGCCGGCGCCGAAGTGCTGCTCAAGTGGCGTTAATGCTGGTTCTAAATAGCCGCTATTACCGGCGCGTGAACTGCTGATCAAAAGTAATTTGCGGGTCATTGCTGCGCGGTGTCCTCAGCTTGCTCTATGGGGCTGCGATAATTTTCATAAATTAACAGATTTTGTCCAAGTTTGCAGTGCTTAAGACTTGATTTGTTAGGCTTTATTACGCATCTTAACAATTGTATGTGCAGTCATTAGTGAGGGTTAACGTTGTATGTTGCGGATTGTTTTATTTTTAGCCACAAACTTAGCGATTATTTTGGTACTCAGTATTGTTATGTCGGTGGTCATGCCAGCATTAGGCGTTGATACCTCAGGCTACATGGGTTTACTGATTTTTGCTGCACTGTTTGGTTTTGGTGGTTCGTTTATCTCGTTGCTGCTATCACGCTGGATGGCCAAGCGTTCGACTGGCGCCCAGGTAATCAGTCAGCCACGTACTAATCGTGAAGTGTGGTTAATGAATACCGTTGAGCGGCAAGCGCGCCAAGCCGGTATTCCAATGCCAGAAGTGGCGATTTACCATGCTCCGGAGCCCAATGCATTCGCCACCGGTGCGAGTAAAGCCAGTTCGCTGGTGGCGGTATCAACTGGGCTGTTGCAATCGATGACAGACGATGAGATTGAAGCGGTACTGGCTCATGAAGTGAGCCATATTGCCAATGGCGACATGGTCACATTGACGCTTATTCAAGGGGTGGTGAACACCTTTGTGATTTTCTTTGCTCGCGTCATCGCCGGGCTTATTAATAATGCCACGCGGAGTAATTCAAGCAGTGGTCAAGGGCTCGGTACCTTTGCCTATTTCGGCATTGTGATGGTTTTAGAATTAGTGTTTGGCATTGTTGCCAGCATGATTGTGTTTTGGTTCTCCCGCCAGCGTGAATTTCGTGCTGATGCTGGTGCGGCAAAGTTAGCCGGCTCAGACAAAATGATTGCCGCGTTGAGACGCTTACAAGGGGCGCAAGAATCAAATTTAGAGGGCTCAATGATGGCCTTTGGTATTCAAAGCAAACGGGCATTTAATCGTTTGTTTATGAGCCATCCACCGCTGGCAGAACGAATTGCTGCGCTACAACAACGATAAGAGGTTCGAATGACTAGCTGGAGTGCACGTAGTTGGCGAGAGAAGCCAATTCAGCAACAACCTGAATACCCCTCATTAGAGGTACAGCAAGCCGTTGAGGCGCAGTTAAAGCAGTATCCACCGTTGGTATTTGCTGAAGAAATACGTGCGTTACGCGCTAACTTAGCGCGCGTCAGCCTAGGCAAGGGTTTTCTCTTGCAAGGTGGTGATTGTGCGGAATCATTTCGTGATTTTAACGCGCCGAAAATTCGCGATACCTTTAAAGTTATTCTGCAAATGGCGATTGTATTAACCTTTGCTGGTTCGTGTCCGGTGACGAAAGTCGCTCGCATGGCTGGACAATACGCCAAACCGCGTTCAACGGCGCTAGAAACCATTGATGGTGTGCAGTTACCAATTTATCGCGGCGATATTATTAACGGTATCGAGTTTACCGAACAAGCGCGTATCCCTGATCCGCAGCGAATGATTCAAGCCTATCATCATTCAGCGGCAACCTTAAACTTGCTGCGTGCATTTGCCCAAGGTGGTTTAGCTGATCTGCATAAAGTGAATAAGTGGAATATGAGCTTTGTGGCGGCAAATCCGCTGAAAGATAAATACCTGCAAGTTGCCGAACAAATTCAGTCCGCGCTGAAATTCATGGAAGTGTTAGGTATCACCGCCGATACCAATGCCACGATTCATGAAACCCAGTTATTTACCTCGCATGAGGCCTTGCTGCTACCCTATGAAGAAGCATTAACGCGCATCGATACGTTGACCGGGTTGCCGTACGACTGCTCGGCGCACATGGTCTGGATCGGCGAGCGTACGCGTCAACTCGACCATGCTCATGTTGAGTTCATGCGCGGTATTCACAATCCCATCGGAGTTAAAATCGGGCCTTCAACTAAGCCCGATGATGTAATTCGTTTGCTCGATGCGCTGAATGCGGATAATGAAGCAGGGCGCATGACCCTGATCGCCCGAATGGGCGTAAACACTGTCGCCGAGGCATTGCCAGCTCTCGTGCGACGAGTAAAAGCTGAGGGCCGGCATGTGGTGTGGTCAAGCGACCCAATGCATGGCAATACAGTGAAAGCCGAAAATGGTCTTAAAACCCGTGATTTCGATGCAATACATCAGGAGCTACGACAGTTCTTTGCTGTTCATCAAGCTGAGGGAACTTATCCTGGTGGCGTGCATTTAGAAATGACCGGCGACGATGTTACCGAATGTACCGGTGGCGCCTATCAAATTGCTGAACAGGATTTAACCCAGCGTTATCGGACGCAATGTGACCCGCGGTTAAATGCTGATCAGGTTCTGGAACTGGCATTTTTGGTGGCGGAATCACTTCGTGACGCGCGTCAAGGTCGCGGATAATTGACTATGCCAAGGCGCTCAGCAGCTACACTGAGCGCCTTTTTATTAGAATCTATGCCGTTCAATATTGGTTTCAGCAAGTATTTTTGCCGCTATCTCCTCCACTGAAAAGCGCGTTGAATCGAGAACTGGAATCGCCTCACGGCGGTACATTTTTTCCACTTCAGCTAGTTCAAACAGGCATTGCGGAAAGGATGCATAACTGCTGCCTTCACGGCGTTTGGAACGAATTTCATGCAACCGCTGTGGCTCAAGTGTTAGCCCAAATAATTTATGCCGATGGGGCTTGAGCAGCTTGGGTAATTGCAAGTTTTCGAAGTTATCTTCGTCGGTAAACGGATAATTCGCCGCTTTGATACCATAATGCAGTGCTAAATAAAGACTGGTCGGGGTTTTGCCAGTGCGGGAGACGCCCAGTAAGATGATATCGGCTTGGTCGTAATCAGACACATTACTGCCATCATCATTGGCGAGTGAATAATTCACTGCATCAATACGAACATCGTAATTTTCTTTGACACCATTCTCTTCAATGCCATGGGTACGATGGGTTTTAGGTTGCGCCGAGATACCCAATTCCTGACTCATTGGAGCGACAAAATAATCTAAAAAATCGTAGCAACTTCCGGCTGAAGCAGTGATTATTCGTTTTATATCAACACTAACAAAGGTATGGAAAATAATCGGGCGTTCACCAGTTTGGGTATAACGCCGATTGATTTCATCGACGGCTTTGGCGGCTTTTTCAGGACTGTCTACAAAGGCTACCGTTTTATGCTCTACTTTCACAGGAAACATAGACAACATGGCGCGGCCAAATGCCTCAGCAGTCAATGCCGTACCATCAGAAATATAAAAAACCGTTCGCATAAAAATCATCCCATTATGAATTACCCGATGATGTTAACTTGTGCTGGCTGGCAGTGTAAAATAAAGTGTGCTTAAAAGTGCTGACTATTCATAACAACGAGGAGCTTAGTGTGCAAAATCACGTGCAAGATTACGTACTTTGGTATGATCAATTAGGGATGAATGATGTCGCTCGCGTGGGCGGTAAAAACGCTTCGTTAGGTGAGATGATAAGTAATCTGTCGGGCGCCGGTGTCGTTGTGCCAAATGGTTTTGCCACCACAGCAGAAGCCTTTAATGAATTCCTCGAACAAAGTGGTCTGAATGAACGTATTCACAGCATCCTCGATAAGCTCGATACCAACGATATCAAAGCACTCGGCGAGGCCGGTAAAAAAATTCGGCAATGGGTCATTGAGACGCCATTCCAGCCAGCGCTGCAACAGGCTATTCATGAAGCCTATCAGAAACTTA
>JALQTK010000001.1:29851-197264 GCA_023260975.1 Pseudidiomarina sp.
AATGCTCAAGTTAGTTTTGCCGTACGTAGTTCTGCAACTGCCGAAGATATGCCTGATGCCTCGTTCGCTGGCCAACAAGAAACCTTTCTGAACGTTCGTGGTATTGATCATATTATGGAGGCAATCAAGCACGTATTTGCTTCGTTATTTAATGATCGGGCAATTTCCTACCGGGTCCATCAGGGCTATGACCATCGTGGCGTGGCATTGTCTGCCGGTATCCAGCGCATGGTGCGCAGCGATATTGCTGCTTCAGGGGTGATGTTTAGTATTGATACCGAATCTGGTTTTGATCAAGTGGTGTTTATTACCTCTAGTTTTGGCTTAGGTGAAATGGTGGTTCAGGGCGCGGTTAACCCGGATGAGTTTTATGTTCACAAGCCGACGCTTAAGGCGCGTAAACCAGCAGTCTTGCGGCGCAACATAGGTAGCAAGAAAATTCAGATGGTTTACTCAGATTCGGCTGAGCACGGTAAGCAAACAGTGATTGTTGATGTGGCCCCAGAAAAAAGTCAGAGTTTTTCAATTACCGATACTGAAATAGAAGCTTTAGCTCGCCAAGCATTGATTATTGAGCAGCACTATGGCCGGCCGATGGATATCGAGTGGGCTAAAGATGGTATCGACGGGAAACTTTACATTGTTCAGGCTCGCCCTGAGACGGTTCAATCAAATCGCGGTGGGCAGGCATTAGAACGTTACATTTTGGCTGAAAAGAGCACTGTTTTGACCGAAGGACGGGCAATTGGTCAGCGCATTGGCAGCGGTGTTGCACGCGTGCTTAACGATATTAGTCAAATGGACTTGGTGCAGCCAGGCGATGTATTGGTAACTGATATGACTGATCCTGATTGGGAGCCGATCATGAAGCGTGCCGCCGCTATTGTAACGAATCGCGGTGGACGTACCTGCCATGCGGCCATTATTGCTCGCGAACTAGGTATTCCGGCAGTAGTTGGTTGTGGCGATGCCACCACCCGCATCAAGGCCGGTGATGCGGTGACGGTATCCTGTGCGGAAGGGGATACCGGTTTTATCTATGCCGGTAAACTTGAATTTGAAATCAATCAATCTGATGTCGGTGATATGCCAGCGTTACCATTAAAAATAATGATGAATGTTGGTAATCCTGATCGCGCCTTCGATTTCGCACAACTGCCGCATGCTGGAGTTGGTTTGGCGCGGTTGGAGTTTATTATCAACCGGATGATTGGGGTGCACCCCAAGGCTCTGTTAAATTTTGCTCAGCAAAGCCAGCAGCTGCAGCAACAAATCACCACGCTGATGGCTGGCTATGCCAGCCCGCGCGAGTTCTACGTGACTAAGCTGACTGAAGGCATTGCTACCTTGGCCGCGGCATTCGCGCCGGAGCGTGTGATTGTGCGCATGTCGGATTTCAAGTCGAACGAATATGCCAATTTAGTCGGTGGTCGCCAGTACGAACCGCATGAGGAAAACCCAATGTTAGGTTTCCGCGGTGCTTCACGTTATATTTCCAAGGAATTCCGCGAGTGTTTTGCAATGGAATGCGAGGCGTTGAAACGCGTTCGTAATGACATGGGTTTAACTAACGTGGAAATTATGATCCCCTTCGTAAGAACGCTAGAAGAAGGGCGTAAAGTGATTGACCTATTGGCCGAACAAGGGCTGCGTCAAGGCGAGCGTGGATTACGCGTTATTATGATGTGTGAGCTGCCATCAAATGCTTTGTTAGCTGAACAATTCCTTGATATTTTTGACGGTTTTTCAATTGGTTCGAATGACTTAACGCAATTAACCTTAGGCTTAGATCGTGACTCGGGGGTGATTGCGCATTTATTTGACGAACGTAATGAGGCGGTTAAGGCGATGTTGTCTATGGCCATTCAAGCAGCGAAGAAGAAAGGCAAATATGTTGGGATTTGTGGCCAAGGTCCGTCCGATCATGCTGATTTTGCTGCTTGGTTGGTTGCACAAGGCATTGACTCCGTGTCATTAAACCCAGACACCGTGGTGGAAACTTGGTTGTATTTGGCGGAGCAGCATCATTCGTGAAACCACGTTTAGCGGTATTGGATCATTACCAGCGCTTAGAACACAACTACAGGGTGTTTGTTGACCAACTTCAGCAGCGTAACGTAGCCGTTGAGATCGATGCAAGTTACGGTGGACGGCTGATCGCTGCCACCGATAACAGTATCTATCAGCAACTACCGCAAGCGGTTTTGTATCCGCGCGACGAAGCAGCCTTGGTGGCGATCCTGCAGCTAGCCAATCAGCCAGAATTTCAGGCGCTACATTTTAGTCCGCGCGGCGGTGGTACTGGTACCAACGGACAGTCACTTAGTGCCGGTATTGTAATCGATTTAAGTCGACATTTTACCGTTATCAGGGACCTTGATATGAGCAGCGGTCAGGTACGCTGCCAGGCGGGTGTGATCAAGGATCAACTTAACGACTCGGTGCGAGCGAGTGGCTGGTTTTTTTCACCGGATTTGTCGACCAGTAATCGCGCCACCCTCGGTGGGATGATCAATACTGATGCCTCAGGGCAGGGTTCATTGGTCTACGGTAAAACCAGCGATCATATTGTTAGTCTGCGCGCAGTACTGGTGTCTGGTGAAGTGATAGAGAGCTATCCTCGACCACTTGCCGAAGCGCAGCAAATCGCCGCCGGTAGCGGTATTGAAGCAGGCTTATATCGTCAGGCCATTGCCAGCTGTGTGCAGCAACGCAGGCTGGTTGAAACAACATTCCCGCCATTGAATCGATTTTTAACCGGTTACGATCTCAAGCATTGTTATGATCCCGAGCAGCAAACCATCGATCTGTCGCGCTTACTAGCCGGCTCTGAGGGAACTTTGGCGTTTATTACCGAGGCCCAACTCAAGCTTACCCGTATTCCACAGCACAAATTATTGGTGACGATTAAGTACCGCGATTTTCAAGCGGCACTTGAGCACGCACCAAATTTGGTTGCTGCTCAAGCAACCGCAGTTGAAACCATCGACAGTACGGTGCTGAATCTGGCTCGTCAGGACATTATTTGGCAGTCGGTACAGGAGCATTTGCAAGAAGTTGATGGGCAAGCAATGATGCAAGGCATCAATTTAGTTGAGTTTACCGGCGATACGGTAGCGACCTTTGAGAGTAAACTGCAGCGCTTGCTTGATGAACTTGACAACACCATAGCGGCCGAGCCGGCGCGCGGCGTGATTGGTTATTCGATCTGTCGTGATGAAGCAAGCATTGGCCGTATTTATGCGATGCGCAAAAAAGCGGTCGGGCTACTTGGCAACAGTAAAGGCCGTCGCAAACCAATTGCCTTCGCCGAAGATACCGCAGTACCACCGCAGCATTTAGCCGCCTTTATTGCCGAATTCAGGCACTTACTCGATGAGCACGGTCTTAGCTATGGCATGTTCGGCCATGTTGATGCTGGGGTACTCCATGTGCGCCCCGCGTTAGATATGACCGAGCAAGCTGATCAGTATTTGTTACGCCAGATCAGTGACCAGGTGGCGGCATTGACGGCCAAGTATGGCGGTTTAATGTGGGGTGAGCATGGTAAGGGTTATCGTTCGGAATATGCACCTAAATTCTTTGGTCCGCTGTATGTCGAATTGCAGCGTATTAAAGCAGCCTTTGATCCGTATAATCGGCTCAATCCCGGTAAAATTTGTACCCCACTAGAGGGTGAACATCAGTTAGTGTCCGTTGATGCGGTGAAACGTGGTGATTTCGATCGACAAATTCCGCTAGTCTTGCGAGACAGCTTTGCTGCGGCGCTTAATTGCAACGGCAATGGCTTATGCTTTAACTATGTTGCTGAAGCAACCATGTGCCCATCTTACCGGGTATCTGGTGAACGCCTGCACTCGCCCAAAGGTCGCGCCGGATTAATTCGGGAATGGTTGCGGTTGACTACTGCCGCTGGCATTGATGTTAGTGCAACGCCGGTGCCAAGCAAGCCGTGGTCACAGCAGTCTCGAGGTGCTAATGCAGACGATTTTAACCACCAAGTAAAAGCTTCAATGGATGCCTGTCTTGGCTGTAAGGCCTGTGCCACGCAGTGCCCAGTGAAAGTTGATGTGCCATCATTTCGATCGCGCTTTTTAGCTTGGTATCACCAACTTTATCGGCGCCCATTGGCAGATTACTTAGTGGCTCGTATTGAGCAATTGGCACCGCAACTGGCGCGTGTCCCACGCCTTAGTAATGCCTTAACACACAATCGTTTGAGCCGCTTTCTGCTGCAATACAGCATCGGCTATGTTGATGCACCGCGGTTATCAACACCGAGTCTAGCAGTGCGCTGGCGTAAGCGCGGCTGGTCTACTTGCAGCGTTGCTCAACTGGAGCAACTCGAGCCACATCAACGCAACCGGTTACTGGCACTGGTTGCCGATCCGTTCACCCGTTATTACCATGCTGAATTGCTCGAGGCTGCAGCGTTAGTAGCCAATAAACTAGGCTTTCAGGCGCTGTTAATAGATGGTATCGGCAATGGTAAAGCCTTGCATGTGAAAGGGTTTTTGCACCAATTTGAGCAGCTTGCTAAGCACAGTAGTGGTTTATTAAAACGTGTAGCGGCAATGAATATACCTATGATGGGAGTCGATGCCGCTTCGGTCTTGCTGATGCGCGATGAATATCGTCAAGTCTGTACTGACGCCGAGGCATTTACAGTCCTGTTACCACATGAGTGGTTGCTGCAACAGCTAGCGCAATTAGGCAGCTTAAAACGAGCTGATAAACAGTCGGTCGGTAGTTTACTGAGTCACTGTACTGAGCAAAGTACGTTGCCAGCCAGCGCGCAACAATGGCAGCAAATTTTTGCTAGCTTAAATTTAGAGCTAACGCCAATTGCCACAGGTTGTTGCGGTATGGCCGGTACCTATGGCCATGAACGTGATAACCTAGCAGCGAGCAAAAAACTGTATGAACTATCGTGGCACGCTGCCGTTAGTGCAGCAGATAGGGTAGTAGCAAGTGGCTTTTCCTGTCGATGTCAGGTCGCCCGTTATGGTAAGAAGCAGGCGCTGCATCCGCTTGAAGTGCTCGCCGAGCATATATAGTAGCCGACAAACTTAAGCCGATGCAGCGTTTGAGCTTAGCTTGAACGCTGCGCTTTTTTATTGGCGATGACTTCGCGGGCCAACTCATCGGCAATTTGTCCGGTCGGACGGCTTTCACTCTTCGAACGACTAAAAATAGTCGTTAGCGTGGTGTAGATATCACGGACTTTTTGATCAGTCTCGGTACGACTCATATTTGCCGCTTCACTACAGACGTGAATGACACCACCGGCGTTAATGACGTAATCTGGCGCATATAATACCCCCATATCCATAACCATTTGGTCATGAGCAGGAGTCGCTAACTGATTGTTAGCACTACCAGCAATAATTTTAGCTTTAAGTAGTTTTAAGGTGTCATCATTGACCGTAGCACCAAGCGCGCATGGGGCATAAACATCAACGTCTAGTGCATAAATTTCGTCCAAACCGACCACGCTCGCGTTCAATTCTTCAGCTGCACGCTGACAAGCAGCTGGATTGATGTCCGTCACAAATAACTGCGCACCATCGCGGTGGCAATATTCGGCAAAATCATAACCAACAGCGCCTAAGCCCTGAACAGCAATACGAATTCCGCTCAAGTTATCTTGGCCAAATGCATGTTTAACCGCTGCTTTTAATCCCAGGTAAGTACCTAAAGCAGTATGCGGAGAGGGATCGCCAGCTTTTTCAGCGGTACCGGCAACAAATGTGGTTTCCTCAGCGATTATAGCGATATCACTGGTACGGATATTGACGTCTTCGGCAGTAATATAACGGCCACTTAATGAGTTAACGAAACGACCGTAGGCACGGAATAGTTCGGCGGACTTGATGCTTTTGGCATCACCAATGATGACTGCTTTACCGCCACCTAATGGCAGGCCGGCGAGGGCACTTTTGTAGGTCATGCCACGTGATAACCGCAGTACATCGGTAAGCGCCTCGGCTGACGAGGGATAATTCCACAAGCGAGTGCCGCCAAGCGCTGGGCCCATTGTGGTATCGTGAATGGCAATGATTGCTTTTAGACCGGTTTGTTTGTCATGACAAAACACGACCTGTTCGTGTTGGTCGAACTCTTTGTGCTCAAATAGAGACATCGTGGTGCTTCCTCGTTCATCCCAAAAGTGCGCGCACATTATCATTTTGCACTGTTTAGCGCTAGTCACTGCATTAAGATTTTTCGTTTACGTAAACGTAAACTATTGAACGCTAAGTTTACACCAATTGAGACTTTGCTGTAATCGCCTTTCGCGGTAGTATGACCAGCTCATAATGCGCTATTTTTTGATATAGGAACTTAGTATATGGCCAATCAACAGCCCGTCATCAGTGAAGCCGAAGTAGTCGAGTGGGTTCGCGAACACTATCAAGCCGCGGCTAAATACTTGGCTGAAGAAGGTTATATCGTTGATGTTGTGCATTTGCAGGAGAGCCGTTATTTGGCTCCGCATGTTGCGGTATGGCGTTTCACCAGTATGGATAAGCAAGCAGTATGGATTATTAACGGCGATGTGCCAACTGCTATGGTCGCCGCCAAAGTAGCCAATGATGCGCGTGCAGTGATGCGACATTTTGCCTTGCAATGGCAATTGCAAGCTGAGACCGTGCTGCAAGGCAGCAGTTTAAACGAAGAAAACAAGAGTCATGCTGAGTATTTGATCAAGCGCGCTGAAATGGTGTATCAGGCAACTCAGCATGACGAGTTATGGGCGAGTGCCGGTTAAGCGTCCTCGCTATCATCATCTGCTTCGCTCACTAGGTGAAATACACCATCGTTCAATAAGTGACAAATTAATTGTTGGTTTTGCTGATGTTGCAGGGCCACTGCATAGTCACGCAATGGGCGCTCTAACCATTGTTCAGCGAGTGCTACGGCGAACTCGCGGCTACTATTGGTGAGCTCATAACAATCACCGCTAGCGTAAAGTTGCTGTTGTGGTGGATCGATTAGCAGACGGGCTCCCGCAGTTCGACAAAGCAGCATATCGTCATCAATACAGGCCGCCACATCAGCCCAAGTTAGGGCGAAATCGGGTTGTGGTAGTGGCCGTTTACTCTGCGACATGACCTGCAGTAGCAAATTATCAAGGTCGGTTTGCTGCAGGCTCTCAAATAGAAAGCTGCGTAGCTGCGCTAATTGCTCCGCACTAACTTGGTAACCAGCGCCGTAATCAGCCGCCTGCGGATCACGATAGCGCGGGTAGTTAGGTGCTTCAGCGGCAAGTAACATATCGGCGACTTGCGAGGTCAACTCGGCAGTATTGGCGGCACGAAATCCCACTGAGTAATTCAGACTCGCTTCTAAGGCCACCCCGTGATGAGGGCAACCGGCAGGAATGTAGAGAATGTCTCCGGCCTCGAGCACTGCATCAATGACGGGTACAAAAGGGTCTTGCAACTGTTTTAAATCAGCATGCGGGCGAAACTCATTGGCTTGCTTAACGCGTTCACCCACTTGCCAATGCCGCTGGCCTTCGCCCTGAATGATAAATACATCGTATTGATCAAGGTGTGGTCCAACACTACCGCCGGGTACGGCAAAACTAATCATGACATCGTCGAGTCGCCAATCCGGCAAAAATCGAAATGGTTCGAGCAAAGCATGGATTTCTGGCATCCATTCGTTCACTGACTGCACTAATAATGTCCAATCGCTGTCGCCGAACTGGTCATAACTAGCAAACGGGCCGTGGCTGACCTGCCAAGTGCCTGCGCGATTTTCAATAACGCGTGAGTCAACCTCAGCTTCTTGTGCTAAACCGGCTAAAATTTCTGCTTCAATAAGGTCATTGAAATTAGCGAATCCGGCTTTTATCAATAATGGCTTTTGTTGCCAGTATTCACTGAGAAATTTCTTGCGATCAAGGGTTAATGTCATCATTTGTCTAACTCATCTACAAAGGCGATAGCGCGACCAATATAGCTTGCTGGGGTCAATAATTTTAGTTCTGCTTTTAACGTTTCTGGTAACGCCAAGCTGTCGATAAAGCTTGCCATAGCAACTTGATTAACCCGTTTGCCACGGGTTAGCTCTTTAAGTTTTTCGTACGGT
This sequence comes from Pseudidiomarina sp., assembly GCA_023260975.1. Classification (GTDB taxonomy): domain Bacteria; phylum Pseudomonadota; class Gammaproteobacteria; order Enterobacterales; family Alteromonadaceae; genus Pseudidiomarina. The sequence goes on from JALQTK010000001.1 coordinate 37,949, forward strand.
TTTTCAATACCATAACGGCGCATAACGGTCTGAATTGGTTCGGCTAATAATTCCCAGTTTTGATCTAACTCACGTAATAAATTGTCGCTATTAACCTCGAGCTTACTGATTCCTTTCAAGGTGGCTTGGTAGGCGATCAGGGCATAAGCAAAACCTACGCCCAGGTTACGTAGCACGGTCGAATCAGTGAGGTCGCGTTGCCAGCGGCTCAGCGGTAATTTCTGCGCTAAATGGGCCATAATGGCATTAGCTAATCCGAGATTTCCTTCTGAGTTTTCGAAATCAATCGGGTTCACTTTATGCGGCATCGTAGAGGAGCCCACTTCACCCGCTATGGTGCGTTGTTTGAAGTGATTGAGGGCAATATAGCCCCACACATCGCGATCAAAGTCGATAACAATGGTATTAAAACGGGCTACTGCATCGAAAATTTCGGCAATGTAGTCATGCGGTTCAATTTGGGTGGTATAGGGGTTCCAGGTTAAACCGAGCGAACTGACGAATTGCTCGGCTAAGGCGTGCCAGTTGACCTCTGGATAAGCCGCTAAGTGGGCATTGTAATTACCCACTGCACCGTTAATCTTACCCATTAATGGAATAGCTTGCAGTTGTTCCAATTGGCGTTTTAAGCGCACATACACGTTGGCCATTTCTTTGCCCAACGTGGTTGGAGTAGCAGGTTGGCCGTGCGTTCGTGCCATCATTGGTTGCTGTTTATGAGCAATAGCGAGATCTTTTATCGCCCCGGTAAGTTCGCGCATACTGGGTAGCATGACCTGCTGCAACGCATCACGTAACATCAGTGCATGAGATAAGTTATTAATATCTTCTGAGGTACAGGCGAAGTGAATGAACTCGCTAACAGCCTGCAATTCAGCTAATTCAGCAACGTATTCCTTTAAGAAATATTCAACCGCTTTGACATCATGGTTGGTGGTGCGCTCAATATCTTTTATGCGGTTGGCGTGTTGCTCATTGAAGTTATCCACCAGCCACTCTAAATGGCCATTAGCCTGGTCAGAAAACGTTGGCACTTCAGCGATATCGCGACAGTTCGCTAACAACTGCAACCAGCGAATTTCAACAATGACGCGATTACGAATCAAACCATATTCGCTAAATAGTGGCCGTAACGCCGCGGCCTTACTGCCATAACGACCATCAACGGGTGATAGCGCGGTGAGTGATGATAAATGCATCATGATCAGGACTCCGATGGGCTGCGCTGTTGGCGCAGCAACTGGTGGGCAACACGAACCATGTGCTGCCGAGAAAAAATAAAGTGGCGCCGTTGGCCACCATGTTGACGCCATAAAACGATATTACGCAGCGCAGCGAGCAATAACGCGCGAATCTGATGTTGCACATGCGGTTGTTTTAGGTGGTCTGGTTTACCGGTAATTTTAATTGCTTTGCTCAGCGGCGAAATAATATCGCTATATACTCCAGCCATACTAGCTACGATGGTGTCGTTGGCAAAGTTGAAGGCATCACGTTGGCGCTGAATTTGTTGCAGCCGTTCAGAGAGCTTGGTGATACTGGCCGAGTTTTTAGCTAAGCGCCTTTCAAGCGCCATCAAGGCGACTATATAGCGGCTTATTTCAATATCTTTGTGCTGGGACGGTCCTATTTGCTGCAGCAATGTTTCCAGTCCCCAGTGTAATTCAGCCTGGTCTGGGTAGAGCTGTTCAAGTGAGGACGGATTTAAATCTAACACATTGCTGAGTAGGCGCTGAACCTGCTTACTATCACGCAGGCTGCCTTCAAGCGCAATTTGTCGTATCGCAGCCAAACATTGAGCAGCGGCGGCTAGAGCGACTACGCGCGGTTGCCAAAGGCTCATAACAAGACCTTATGATCGGTGATACGTTGCTCGATAATAGCGCCACCGAGACATACCTCACCGGCATAAAATACTGCCGACTGACCTGGCGTAACCGCCGCTACCGGATTCTCGAACACGACTTGCAAGCGCTGGTCATCCAGCATGCTAATAGTGCAGGGGATATCCTCTTGACGATAGCGAGTTTTAACCATACAGCGCATTGGTGCGGTTAGTGGTTGACGGTCAACCCAATGCAACTGGCCGGCAATCAAGCCATTGGCATAAAGTCGCGGATGATTTTTGCCTTGTGCGACAATCAGTACATTAGCTGCAACATCTTTATCGACGACATACCATGGTTCGCCAGTATGTTCAGCGAGACCGCCAATCAGTAAACCTTTGCGTTGACCGAGGGTGTGATACATTAAACCTTCATGTTCACCCAGTAATTCGCCGTCCACCGAGCGTATCGGGCCGCGCTTAGCGGGCAGATACTGTTGTAAGAAGTCTTTGAATTTACGTTCACCAATAAAGCAAATACCGGTCGAGTCTTTTTTATCAGCCGTTACCAAACCCTGCTGCTCGGCAATAGCGCGTACCTCCGGCTTCTGTAGTTCACCCACTGGAAATAATGTTTTGGCAATATGCTGGTGCGATAGTGTATATAAAAAATAGCTTTGATCTTTATTGTCATCTAAGCCGCGCAGCAACTGAAATTTATCGTGCTGCAGGCGCCGTCTGACATAATGGCCGGTAGCAATATAATCAGCGCCAAGAGCCTCGGCGGCGAATTGTAAAAAAGCCTTAAATTTAATCTCTTTGTTGCACATGATATCTGGGTTTGGCGTACGACCGGCGCGATATTCAGCAAGAAAGTATTCAAATACGTTATCCCAGTATTCAGCGGCAAAATTCACCGTATGCAGGGTAATGCCGAGGGTATCGCAAACTAACTGGGCGTCAGCCAGATCGGTCGCCGCTGCACAATACTCGTCGGTATCGTCCTCTTCCCAGTTTTTCATGAACAAGCCTTCAACTTGGTAGCCTTGTTGCAGCAGCAAATACGCCGATACTGACGAATCAACGCCACCGGACATACCAACAATGACTTTATGCTTTGAATTGGACATCAGTACTCTGAATTAATGACTCGTGACAAAGGTGAAATTTTACCACACTGGTGCGACTTCGCGCCACTCGCCTGGTGCTAGATCGCCAAGCTGCCATGATCCCACTTGGGCGCGAATTAGGCGCAAGGTGGGATGACCAATTGCAGCCGTCATTCGCCGTACTTGACGATTTCGACCTTCATGAATGGTCAGTTCCAGCCAACTATCACAGCTATGTTGACGCACTCGAATCGGCGGATTGCGCGGCCATACGGGGGGTGGCTGAAGCAGAGGTTTTACTTGAGCGGGTAAGGTCATGCCATCATTAAGCTGTACCCCGGCCGCCAGCTGTTGAAGGGCAGTTGTGCAGGGCAAGCCTTCGACCTGAACCCAATAGGTCTTGGGCATTTTATGTTTAGGGTCGCTAATACGATGCTGCCAAGCACCGTTATTAGTTAGTAGCAATAAGCCTTCGCTATCTTTATCAAGACGCCCAGCCGGATAAACCTCGGCTATCGGAATAAACTGTTTTAGGGTGATATCACCGGCTTCACCACGAAACTGGGTGAGTACACCATAGGGTTTGTTAAACACAATCAACCGCGACTGCACTGGCGGCGGGCGGCGTTTGCTCGGAGCACGCGATGATGATTGGATTATGCTATTACCAGTAGGTTTGCGCACGAAAGTGGCCAAGCTAGCGAATGATTCTGTAATTATGCCATAATCCGTACTAACAAGGACAACTGAGATAACTGTGTGAGTAACCAGAAACAAACAACACAACGGCTAGCGGTAGGTGACTTCAGTCGCGCGCTGCGTGGTGAGATTAAGCTGGCGGTCGGTCCGAGTCTACAACGTAGTTGGGATATTACCTTACGGACACTACCGCTGATGCTCAGCGCTTTGGCGCTGATTATTATCGTCAATGTGCTACTACAAAGCTTATTTGACCAATGGATCCCAGTCGATCTAGAACAACCTAACCCCCGCAATCAAGTCATGCAGGCGATGTTGGGGATGTTGATTATGGCACCTTTAGTCGCTTATTTAAGTTACGCCGGGCTACTCAACGCGCGTGATCAAAAGCCGACTTGGCAACATTGGCAGCTGGTGCTCAGCTTCGCACCGCGGGTACTTGCCGCTACTGCTATACAAGCCGGTTTGATGATGGTGATTGTGTTGCTCATCATGGTGTTACCAACGCTATTAGGCGTACCGTTGGCGCTGACCATGGCGCTATTACTGGTGGCTTTGCTGTATTTACAACTGAGTTTGATGTTAGCCATACCACTGGTGCTAGATCAGCGCCTCAGTGCTACGCGAGCTTGTATTGGTTCGTGGTTAGTCGTCACTAAGGTCATGGCGCCACTGCTTGCTTTATATAGCATCATGCTAATTATTGTATTTATCAGCGCGTTGCCAATGATGCTGGGGCTGTTATTGAGCATTCCTATGTTATTCAATTTGACTGGTGTGGTTTATGACCAGCTAATTGGCCCTAATTTGCCGCCTGATTTGGCGAAGGTAGATAGCTAAGATGTTACGCATAGCACTGTGGTTGTTGCTGGCACTTGCCGTGACGGTGGCGATTTATGCGCCTAGGTATTGGTTAGCCCAACCGATTCAACCAAGCGCGCAGCCAATCGATAGCCAAAGCATTGAGCAGTTGATTGAGCAACAGCCTCTTATGCCAGTTTATACAGAGGTACCAGATTTTAATAAGTACCTCGATGTACGCGATAAAAAGCAGGCGTTCTTTGAGTTTCTGGCACCATTAGTGCGCGCCGAGAATGCCATTATTGAAGAGCAACGTAACAATTTAATTGCGCTTTATCATCGCTGGCAAGGCGATAGTAACTCGCTAGATAGCGATGATCGCGAGTTATTGGAACAACTAGCAATTGAATATCGTGTCGAATTCGATATGAACGAAAACAGTGACATGTTTACGCTGTTGTTGCGACGTGTTGATGTGGTTCCGGAAACCTTGGTGCTGGTGCAAGCAGCAAATGAATCGGGGTGGGGCACCTCGCGGTTCGCTCTTGAGGGCTTAAATTTTTTCGGCCAATGGTGTTTTCGCCGAGGCTGCGGCATAGTGCCGGAAAATCGGCCTGACGGGATGAACCATGAGGTTCGCATATTCAAATCGGTGAATGCATCTATTCGCAGCTATTTGCGTAATATCAATACCCATGCGGCGTATCTAGAACTGCGTTTACTCAGAGAACAGCGGCGTGCCGAAGGTAAAGATATTCGGGCGCTGGATTTAACGCCCGGGCTATTAAGTTATTCTGAGCGCGGCGAGGATTATATCGATGAGCTCAATGCCATGATCCGTGTTAATCGGCCCATGATTGTCGAGCTCATAGAAGCAATCGAGCCGACTAACTCAAATCTACCACCCGAATAGTTTCTACTTCATCACTATCGCGATAGTTTAAAAATTCAGTCGGCACGCTGTGATCAAACGCAGTATCACCATCTTGATTAGCCTGTCCATCGGCCTGCAAGGCCTTAAAGTTAAACAATTGCTGATCAGCAAGATGCGATGGCACCACGTTCTGCAGCGCGCTGGCCATACTCTCGATGCGGCCGGGATAGTTTTTGTCCCATTGCTGTAATAACTCTTTGATCACTTTACGTTGCAGATTTTCCTGTGAGCCACATAAGTTACACGGAATGATTGGGAATTGTTGCGCTGCGGCATAGCGCGCAATGTCTTTTTCCCGCGCATAGGCGAGTGGACGGATCACCACATGTTGGCCATTATCACTGACAAGTTTGGGCGGCATGGACTTCATTTTTCCGCCGTAGAACATATTGAGTAGCAATGTTTCAAGCATGTCATCACGGTGATGCCCAAGCGCAATTTTGCTGGCGCCAATTTCGTTTGCAACCCGATACAGAATGCCGCGGCGCAGACGCGAGCAGAGCGCGCAGGTGGTTTTACCTTCCGGCACTTTGTCCTTTACAATACTGTAGGTATCTTCTTCAATAATTTTGAAATCGACACCTTGTTCACGCAGATAGGTGGGCAGAACGTGCTCAGGAAAGCCAGGTTGCTTTTGATCTAAATTTACCGCAATGATGTCAAAATGAATAGGCGCCGCGGCCTGCAGATAACGCAGCATGTCTAATAAGGTATAGCTATCTTTACCACCGGATAAACACACCATCACGCGGTCGCCATCTTCAATCATAGTGAAGTCTTGAATTGCGCGACCAACGTCACGACGGAGACGTTTTTGTAATTTATTAAAGTTATACCGTTGCTTTTCATCGGCAGCAACAAGCGGGCTGACTGACATAAAACGCTCACCTATGGATCAATGTATGGGCAAAAACGGCGGCGATTATACCTTAATTGGTGACTGAAATCCCTCGGGTTTTACCGCCAGCAGATCACAATTAAGGTGTTCAATCACATGCTCAGCGGTATTACCGAGTAAAGCCGCACTAAAGCCAGTGCGACCGATGGTACCGAGCACCACCAATTCGGCGTCTAATTGCTCAGCGAGGGCTGGAATAACCTGTTCTGGTAAACCCTCCTCAACATGCAAACACTGCTCATCAATTGCAAACAGTGAGGCGTGCTCACGCAACGCTTGATGATGATTGGCGGCGATAGTTTCACGGTAATTGCTGTTATCGAATTCTGGGATTTCGGCGGCAATAGTAATAGGCGCACCGGGGTAAGCATTGACCAAATGCAGCTCGGCTTGCAAACATTCAGCAAAGGCTAAGGCGTTGGCGGTGATCCGATTGTTTAGGGAATGATGCTGACTATGCTCGGCGGTGGTGTGAATAGCAGCAAGAATTTTACCATGTTGCGGCCACTGGTGTTGTTTTACCAGTAATACCAAACACGGTGCTTTGCGTAGTAAGTGCCAATCGGTGGGGGTGAACAGCAAGCTAGCAAGACCCTCACGCGGATGGGTTGCCTTAATAATAATATCGTGAGCGCCGGCAAGTGCACATTCAATAATCGCTTCAAACGGACGATTATGCCAAACCACCTGAATATCAATCGACAACCCGCGGGTATTGTAATCGTCTAATAGATCGGCAATCCAAACTTTACGGTCATTCAACAGACTATTGCGCATGGCATCGCGCTCAGTGGCGGCAAGCATGGTGGTCATTTCGTAAGAAAAATCATAGATCGAGAGCATGATGGTGACGCTAGCAGCGCTGCGGTGGGCTAGGTGTAATGCCCTATTGAGTGCTTTTTGCTCGGTTGCGTTGGGGTCAAGTACGACTAGTATCTTGTTAACACAGCTCATCAGAACACCTCAGTAATTGCGGATACTTATGGCAGTCTAGTCAACAATCGAGCAACTTTCTAATTTAACCCGCGATTAGTTGTCGTAACGCAATAACTGCAGTCCAAAGGGCATAGGAAATTAGTAGTAATCCCATGGTTTGCCGAAAGCCTTGTGAGCGTAAAAAACTTTGTAGGGTTTTTGAAAACCAACCAAAAGCCAGCATAGCGGGTAGGGTGCCTAAGCCAAAAAGAGCCATATAAAGCCCTCCAGCAGCAGCGCTACCACTCAGTGCAGCCCAACTTAAGGCACTATAGACCAGACCACAAGGTAACCAACCCCACAGCACACCGGCGGCAAATACAGTGGTAAAATTGGTAGCATGGCGGGTACGCTGAGCTAAGGGCTGCAATAACCGCCAAAATGGCTTGCCGAGGGCTTCAATATGCCGCAGCGCCAACCACCAGCCACCATAATACAAACCCAACATTAAAAGCAGCAGAGCGGCTAGTAGCCGCAGATAAATTAGCCCAGCGAATGAGCTGCTAGCGACACTGGTTACCGCACCACCAATAATAGCTCCGGCGATGGTATAGGACAAAATACGACCGCTGTTATACAGCAGCAGTTGTGGCCATTTGGCCTGTTGCCCAAGCGCTCCAGCAAGGCCGCCACACATCATCAAGCAGTGCCCAGCACCAGCTAAACCCATCAGCAGTGCGGCAGCGGCATCGAGAGTCATGGTTGCTGATCATCCTTGGGTTTATTCGAGGTGTCATCATCGTCGAGCAGAATGTTCATGCCTTGCCGCTCTAAATCCTCAAATTGGTCGCTACGCACGGCCCAGAAAAAAATTGCCACGGCAACCACGACAAAAACCATAGCAATAGGGATTAACACATATAGGCTATCCATTAGCGATACAACCTCAGTGAGTTGAGTAACACCAATAAAGAACTGGCTGACATACCTAATGCGGCGATATAAGGAGTAATTAAGCCAAGCATCGCCACCGGTAGAATAGCGATATTATACACCAACGCCCAGCGCACGTTTTGTCGCATGATACGTTGACTGCGCAGGGCCGTCTGATAGAACGGTATCAACGCGCTAAATTGATTGCGCAACAGCACCGCATCTGCTGCACTGCGGGCTAAATCACTTGCTTGAGCAAAACTGACCGAGATATCTGCTTGCGCTAGTACTGGGCCGTCGTTAATACCATCGCCAATCATCATCACCGGATGTTGCAGCTGGCGCTCCGCCAAGCGGGCTAATTTATCGGCCGGCAGGCACTGTGCATACACTTGCTTAATGCCCAGCTGATCAGCAATGGGTGCTGCCAATTCAGCACGATCACCGGTCAGCATGACTATTTCGATAGCATAACTCTGCAGCGTGCTAATTGCTTCAGCGACGCCATGACGCAATTGGTCGCCGACCTGGAGCTCAAGTAGAACCTCAGTTTCACTGACCAGAAAAATAGTTGCACTGGCACCATGTGGTTTAAAATTAGGATGCCATTCACGGATCCAGGCTAAACTGCCGAGCCGAAGTTGCTGCTGCTGCCAGCGACCCGATACACCGCAACCGCCAACAACGTGCACGCTATCGATATCAATCTGTGTGGACGTTAGCTGTTTTAATGGCTGCGCCAACGGGTGCTCAGAATATTGTTCAAGCGCTTGGGTGAGCGCCAATAGGGTATCTAAGCTAAGACTGGGTTGATGCTGATAGTGGTTTAATAATTCAAATTGACCATTGGTCAGGGTACCGGTCTTATCGACAAATATCGTTTTGATTGAGGCCATTTTAGTCAACACATCAGCATTACGGACAATCACTCCTTGTTTATTAAGCTTGTGGATAGCACCAGTTACCGCGGTTGGCGCTGCTAACGCCAGCGCGCAGGGGCAGGTGGCTACAAGCACCGCGATGGTCACCCAAAAGGCTTCGCTCGGCTCAATCCAAGTCCACACCAAAAAGGTAACCAGCGCCATTATCAGCACTTGTTTGACAAAACTTTGGGCTAAACGCTCGGCATTTTCTACCCACTTAGGCTTGCGCGATAAGGCGATATCTTGCAGCGCAACAATGCTTGCTAATACCGTATCTTGGTGCGTGGCGGTAACTTGTAATTGCATGATTTGTTGCTGATTTACGCTACCTGCGAGTACCATCTCACCGGGTTGTTTTAATACCGCATGGCTTTCACCAGTCATCAATGCTTCATTAACATAGGCCGCTTGATGCAACAATTTACCATCGGCTGGAATAGTTGAACCTGCAGCAACAACGACAATATCGTTCGCCCGCAGATCGGCAACAGCGACGTTTTCTAGCTGGTTGCTCGAGTTTTTGCGCTGCGCTACAGCGGGTAATAACTTAATCAGATTAGCGGCGGCACTGATTGCTCGTTGGCGCGCTAGTAATTCTAAGTAACGCCCCAACAGCAGAAAAAAGGTGAACATACAGACCGATTCAAAATAGACTTCACCTTGATTGATAATAGTGGCATAGGCGCTGGCAAGGTAGGTGCTCAATAACGCTAAACTGACCGGTACGTCCATGTTGGGCCGCTGCGCTTGAATACTGCGTAGCGCACTGAGGTAAAAAGGCTGGGCACTATAGAGCAGGACTGGAGTGGCAAATAACAGACTAATCCACCATAAAAATTGGCGCAAAGCGTCATCAAGATCGCTCACCATGCCAAAGTATAAACCGACTGCAATCATCATCACTTGCATGGTAGCTAAGCCTGCAACACCAAGTCGGGTAACGAAGTAGCGCCGGCGCTTTTTAAAGTCTTGTTCTTGACTGGCACTTTGGAATGGCAGCGCCCGATAGCCGAGCTCAGCAATGTGTTGCAGAATAGTACTTAATTTGGTTTGCTCGGGCTGCCAAGAGACAGTTACTCGTTCGCTACTCGCGTTTACCATAACCTTATCAATACCCGCTAGTGGCGCAAGATGTTTCTCGATCAACCAAGCACAGGCGGAGCAGGTCATACCCTCAACGGATAACGATGTTTCACGCCCACCAGGGGCCGTACTATCGCGGGTAAATTGCTGCTGTAAGCGCGCATCATCATAGGCTTCGAAACGTTGCAATTGCTCGGGAACCAGCGGCACATTGAGCGGGTTGCTACGATCACGAAATTGATAAAAGTGCAGCAATCCTTGTTCAGCTATAGTTTGTGCAACCGCTTGGCAACCATAGCAGCAGACTGGATAGTCACGTTGTTGCAGGGTTACCTGATAGCCACCATCAGCAGGTAATGGCTGTAAACAATGAAAACATTCACCAGCGCTTGGCTCAGGCAGCTTTACCGACATGTTTTACACACCGTAGGTGAGAGGCTGTAAACGTTTAAGTAAAGTAGAAGGGAGGACAATTTGCTGACTAAGCCGCCAACTATTATCAAACGGGGTGATAGTTAGGGTCCATTTGCCACTAGCATTATCAGGGAGTTCACCGCGAAATATGCCATTAGCATCAGCACTTAGGGTCAAGGTGAAATCGCGCTCAGCTTGGGTGCTGTGATAAAAAGCGATTTTTAACGCAGTTAATTGTTGTGGGGCACCGCTGTGATAACTTAATTCAAATTGCTGACCACGTTGTTGAAAGTCAAAACTAATATTGAGTGCTTGCGCGGCCTCAACTTTAGCGACTTCCGCATTGATACCACGGCCTTTTTTGTAGTAATCATCAACAACCATTGGGTTGCTGTACTGACTGGCAATACTGAGGGTGATGATCATGGCAATAACGACTGAGAACGGCAGTGACATTAAAAACCACGGCCAAAACTGCTTATACCAAGGTTTATTCATGTGCTTTAAACACCTCTAGAGAATAACCCCGCCGTAGCGGGGTTATCATGTATTACTGCTTGGACAGCCCGTATACATATGAGCTGATGACGTGAATTTTATCTTCACCTAAGGTATCGATAAAGGCCGGCATAACACCATTACGCCCGTTCATCAGAGTTTCCTCAATAGCTGCTTGCGAGCCACCATAGAGCCACGTCGTATCGGTTAAGTTCGGCGCGCCCAACATTTGATTGCCTTTGCCATCGACACCATGGCAGGCCGAGCAAACGGCAAAGTTAGCTTTGCCAGCTTCCGCCATAACCGGATCAACCTTGCGACCACTTAAGCTCAGAACATAGTTAGCAAGTTCGCTAATTTGTTTGGCCGAGAAAGTCTCGCCGTAAGCAGGCATAGCACCTTGGCGGCCATATATTAACGTGTGTTTTATCGCGTCAGGGCTGCCACCATAGAGCCAGTCTTTATCAGTCAGGTTAGGAAAACCCTTACCACCCATGGCATTCGAACCGTGACATTGCGCGCAATTTTGTAAGAATAGCCGTTGACCAATTTTACGAACGTTGTCGTCGGCTGCTAAATCTTCAATTGAACGCGCTGCAAAAGCCCGGAAGATTGGGCCAAATACCGCGTCTGCATCATCAATTTCTCGATCATACTGAACGATAAGCCCGGCTTCTTTTGCTGCTGCTGTGGCTTGGTTAGATTCCTCAATCGACAGCACACCTTGATTGGAACTGGTCCAACCTAACAAGCCTTGGAACGCGCCAAGCCCGGGGTAGAGTGCGAGGTAAATAAAGCCCCAAATAATGGTGATCCAGAATAAAATGGTCCACCACCGTGGCAACGGGTTATTGATCTCCACAATACCGTCGAACTCATGATCCATGGGTTCGCCTTCTTTAATGTGGGTATAGTTGCCCATATTCCAGCGCAATAACCAAATGATCCCGACTAAAAACGCCAGGGTAATAATGATAATCCATGCACTCCAGAAGCTAGTCATTGTTGTTTGACTCCTGCTTTGTTGCTGTCCGACTTGTGTTGTTGTCTTCGTTAAAGATCGATTGCGCCGCTTCATCGAAGCGTGACTTCCGACCTCTACCGTATGCCCATACCACAATGCCAATAAACAGCACAAAAACTAAAACGGTATATACGATACGCCAAGTGATGTAATCCATGTTACTTCGCCTGCGTCAAGCCAGTTCCTAATACCTGTAAGTAGGCTATTAGTGCTTCCATTTCGGTACGACCTGATACTGATTGCTGTGCTGTAGCAATGTCATCATCGCTGTAGGGCACACCAAACATCCGGAACGTTTCCATTTTTTTGGCAGTTAACTTACCGTCAAGGGTATTTTCAGCAAGCCATGGAAAGCCCGGCATATTCGACTCAGGTACCACATCACGGGGGTTCATCATATGAACATAATGCCATTCATCGCTGTAACGCCCACCAACCCGAGCTAAGTCAGGACCGGTACGCTTTGAACCCCACAAGAACGGGCGCTCCCAGACGTGCTCGCCAGCTAACGAATAATGACCATAACGTTCGGTTTCGGCACGAAATGGACGAATCATTTGGCTATGACAGTTATTACAGCCTTCACGAATGTATATGTCACGGCCCTCGAGCTGTAACGCAGTGTATGGCTTGAGACCAACCACTGGCTCATTGGTCGCTTTTTGGAAAATCAACGGGGTGATTTCAACCAAGCCACCAATTGAAATGGCTAAGGTAGCTAGCACCGCTAACCAACCGACATGTTTTTCGACAAATTCGTGTTTAACTTTTTTACTCATTGTCGACTCCTTAGGCTTTGACTGCGGCAGGCGCAGGTTTAACGTCAATGAATTCACGCGCTGGGCTACCGCGGCGCATGGTTAGCCAGCAGTTGTAGGCCATTAACAGCATACCCGCAACAATAAACAAACCACCGACGAAACGAATGAACCAGAACGGATACGATGCTTCAACACTCTCAATAAAACTGAAGGTGAGGGTACCGTCGTCGGCATTGGTGGCGCGCCACATCAAACCTTGCATAACCCCTGAGATCCATAGCGCAACGATGTACAGCACCACGCCTATGGTGTGCAACCAAAAGTGTACGTTGACCCATTTAGTGCTGTGCATACCATTTTGGCTGTACAGCCGCGGGAATAAATAATACAACGCACCAATGGTGATCATCGCTACCCAACCTAAGGCGCCTGAGTGTACGTGGCCGATAGTCCAGTCAGTGTAATGCGATAGCGCGTTCACTGATTTAATTGACATCATTGGGCCTTCAAAGGTCGACATGCCATAAAACGACAGTGACACGATCAGGAAGCGCAGGATTGGGTCGGTTTTGAGCTTATGCCAAGCACCTGATAGCGTCATGATACCGTTGATCATACCGCCCCATGATGGCACGAACAGAATGACTGACATCACCATACCTAACGACTGGGTCCAGTCAGGCAGTGCGGTGTAATGTAAATGGTGCGGGCCGGCCCAGATATAAAGTGAAATCAGTGCCCAGAAATGCACCACAGACAAGCGGTAGGAGTAGACGGGGCGCTCCGCTTGCTTCGGTACGAAGTAGTACATCATGCCCAAGAAACCAGCCGTCAATAGGAAGCCTACGGCATTATGGCCATACCACCACTGCACCATAGCATCGACTGCACCAGCGTAAATACTATAGGACTTAGTAAATGACACCGGAATAGCCATACTATTAACGATATGTAATACCGCAACGGTGATAATGAATGAACCTAGGAACCAGTTGGCGACATAAATGTGCGAGGTACGACGGCGTACCATCGTGCCAAAGAAGACAATCAGATACGCTACCCAGACCACCGCAATAAGAATATCAATGGGCCACTCTAATTCAGCGTATTCTTTACTGGAGTTCATTCCCAATGGCAATGTTATTACCGCTAACAGAATAACCGTTTGCCAGCCCCAAAACACAAAGCTCGCTAGCTTGTTTGAGAATAGCGGGGTTTGACAGGTTTTTTGCACAATATAGAACGATGTTCCCATCAAAGCCGAGGTGCCAAATGCAAAAATAACTGCATTAGTGTGCAGTGGTCGTAACCGAGAGTAGGTTAACCAGGGCGTATCAAAGTTCAATTCTGGCCAGATTAATTGGGCAGCAATTAAAACCCCTACGGCCATGCCGACAATACCCCAAATAACGGTCATTATGGCAAACTGCCGAACGACCTTCAGGTTGTACTCTAGTTGTTGTGGACTGGTTTGGATCATCTTATGTTTCCGCGGCTAATGCTCTGAAAGAAACAGAGTAACGTGACAAAAATTTCCTGACTGAGTAGGTGACTCAGTATAATGGTTTGCTTGGTTCCAATTAGCCGACTAGTATGCTAACCAGCTCGGCATAGGTGCTATGGCAAACGTCGCTATTTTAAAGCCTAGAGCCACAAAAATACAGGCAAAACCATGCGAAAAATCAACTATTCGACACTGCAGTACAAAAAATGCACGCCGGCAGTCATGTGCCTGCTGTCTATACTGCTATTTGGCTGTGATAGACCACTCGATGCACAAATTAATCGTGCCGACACGCCATATACCATAACCTGGCAGCCTGATTCTCCGCGCGCCGAGCAGCCAATTGTGTTCAAGTTGCTATTGCCGCAGCAATGGCAACCGCAATTGAGCGAAGTACGTGGCGTTAGCATGTACATGGGGCGAATTCCTCTGGTTTGGCAGCAACGCAGCCCTGGTGAATGGCAAGCAACCTTGTTGGTTGGCGCCTGCAGCGACCCGGTGATGCATTGGCAGCTAACCATTCCATTGCTTGCTGCGGGTGCTGATGTAGGGAGTGAATCAAGGGTTGCGCCGATACAAGTGAGCTTTACCACCAGTAATTAAAAGCAGCTGATAGCGGCTGTAACAAATTGCGACAAATAGTCAAATGACCCAGTAATATTGCATGCTATAGTGAGTAGGTTGTAGCTGCAAAGTTACTCAAGTTGGCGTATGAAGAAGGAGTGTAACCATGAGTGTTGCGATGTTGTGGATCATTGCCGGTATTGTATTGATTTTGTCAGAGTTACTGCTGACCAGTGTGGTCGCGGTATTTTTGGGTGTTGCGGCCATTATAACTGGGTTGTTAGTACACTGGCAGCTGATTGATCAAAGCGCAATTCAGTTTGCTGTTTTTGGAATCATTAGTTTGGCCTTGTTGTTTACCGCACGTGGTCAAATTAAGCGCTGGTTCAGTGGTTACAGCGATACTGGTCACCAAGGCCAACCGAATTTTCAACGGGACATTGGCTCACGAGTGACGGTTAACTGCGATTTTAACCAGGGAGCCGGGCGAGTTACCTTAAATGGCGTGCAATGGGATGCTTTTTCAGATGACGCGCTGAAAGTCGGCGATACGGCTTGGGTAATCGCCAATGAGGGAATTCAGCTAACCGTTGCTGCCCAGCCATTGCAGGCTTCAGCGGCAACCAAATAACGCATCAGTTTAATTTAGACGAGAGGAAGCTATATGTTTTTTGGATTAGAGGTTAGCACCGTGCTCAGTATTGGTTTTGCCATTGCTGTCATCATTGTCATACTAAAAACCGCACGTATTGTGCCACAGCGTTCGAATTTTGTGGTGGAGCGGCTCGGTAAATACAATCGCACGCTCGACTCAGGCTTTCATTTATTAATTCCATTTATTGATAAGGTTGCTTATCAACACACCTTAAAAGAAGAGGTGATTGATGTTGAGCGGCAACCTTGTGTTACCCGCGACAACATTCAAGTCGGTATCAATGGGGTGCTGTATATTCAGGTAGTCGACGCCTTTAAGGCCAGTTACGGTATTAACGACTATCGCTATGCCGCGTCACAACTAGCGCAAACAACCATGCGTTCAGTGATTGGTCAAACCGACCTTGATAAGACCTTTGAAGAGCGTTCGACGATTAATGAAATTGTGGTACGTACGCTTGATGAAGCTGCGGCACCGTGGGGTATTAAAGTACTGCGTTACGAGATCTCTGACATTGAACTACCGGCTAGTATTCGTGATGCACTTGAACAGCAAATGCGCGCGGAGCGTGAGCGCCGGGCTGCTATTGCGCGCTCAGAAGGTGAACGCCAGGCTATGATCAACGTATCAGAGGGCCAGAAGCAGGAGATTATTAACCTGTCTGAGGCGGAAAAACAAAAACAAATCAATGAAGCTGAAGGTCGCGCACAAGAGATCGAACTTATCGCCGTAGCAACCGCTGAAGGTTTGCGTAAAATCGCGTCAGCGATTCAACAACCGGGTGGCCAAGATGCAGTTAGTTTGCGGGTTGCTGAGCAGTACGTGAAAGAGTTTGGTAACTTAGCCAAAGCAACCAATACCATGATTCTGCCAGCACAACTTGCTGATATTGGCGGCGCTGTTGCTGGCTTGACGGAACTATTAAAACATCGTCCGCAGAACTAAAGGTTTGGTAACTGGCGTATTTCAAAGACCGTTCATCGCTGATGCGCGGTCTTTTTTGATCAAATCTGCTCCAATAGACATATAGTAAGCCTAGCCATCATTCAAGGAAGTTTTTGCTATGTTAATAGCCCGTATCGGTTGGATTCTGTTGCTTGTCAGTGTAGCTGTTCCTGTTGCTCATGCGCAGCAGCGTTGGGGGAAAGACGCTGCTGCGTTGGTGATCACCCAATCACTGGGTTTTGAGCGCACGCAGCAGCGTGTTGATGCCGTTGGCTATGCCGAGGCAATACAGTCTATTGGGCTGTATCCAGCAGTTGGCGACTTGGTTTTAGAGGTTAATTTTAAACCTGGTGAGCGCGTTGAAGCGGGACAGTTATTGCTGCGGCTTGACGATCGTCGGCAACTGGTCGCGCTAGAACGGGCAAAAATACAACTAGCAGATGCTGAGCGCACCGTCGCGCGACTTACCACCAGCCGTGCACAGGGAGCTATTGCCCAAAGTCAACTAGATGATGCGGTGACCAGCCGCGATCTGATCAAAGTCAATGTCCAAGAAGCACAGGCTAATCTCGATGATAGACGCGTGGTGGCGCCGTTTAGCGGGGTCGTGGGCATTACTGATGTTCAGGTAGGTGATCGTATTACCCCACAAACGTTAATCACAACATTAGATCGTCGCGAACAGCTTTATATTGACTTTGAGGCGCCCGAGAATGCGCTCGAACTGTTACGCAATAATGCGCAACTAACAGTACGCCCTTGGAATCAACAAGCCGACGCGTATAGCGCAGAAATTATTGAAATTGACTCGCGAGTGAATATGCAAACTCGGACCATTCGGGTCAGAGCCAGTCTTGGCAACAATGACGACCAATTTCGTCCTGGTATGAGTTTTCGGGTAAGTCTTGATATGCAAGGTGATAGTTATGCGGTGATCCCCGAAGCGGCGCTAATGTGGGGCGCAGAAGCCGCTTTTGTATGGATTGCGCGTGATGATAAGGCGCAGCGCATTAGTGTGGAAATTCAGCAACGCTTGCCAGGTCGTGTGCTTGTCAGTGGCGAACTGCAGCTTGGCGACCAACTGATTGTTGAGGGTGTGCAGAGCTTACGGCCTGGTCAAAGCCTTCGTTATCTGAGTAATGAGGCGGTGCAAAAATGAAATGGTCGCCGCAACTCGCTGATTTACCCTCTATGGCTATTCGTCGCCCGGTACTTATCGTGGTGATGAATTTGCTTATTATTATTGCTGGTATTGCTGCTTTAAATGGCATTGAGGTGCGCGAATTACCAGATGTTGATCGACCTATTATTACCGTCTCAGCAAGTTATCCAGGCGCAGCGCCGGAAACTGTTGATACTGAGGTAACCAGTCGACTTGAAGGAGCAGTTGCACGCGTTAGTGGGGTTAAAAATATTCGTGCTTCCAGTGAAGAGGGCAGCGCGCGCATCGTTATCGAGTTTCGGCCTGGTATTGATCTGGATAATGCAGCTAACGAGACCCGTGAATCGGTGAGTCGAATACAACGCAGGTTACCACCCGAAGTTGAAAACGTGGCCATTATCAAAGCCGATAATAATGCTCAATCGGTGGTTAGCTTGGCGGTTTCAAGTGAAACGCTTGACCTAGAAACTTTAACCCGTCGGGTTGAAACTGATTTAGCGCCTAATTTTTTGAACATTGCTGGAGTTGCTGATGTAACCCTAAATGGTGATCGCCGTCAGGTCATGCGGGTGGTGCTCGATCCATTGCGCCTTGCGAGCTATAACTTAGCGGTAACAGACGTCGCCAGAGTGCTGCGTCAAGCGCCATTTGACGTGCCTGCCGGTAGCTTAAAATCAGCCGACCAACAACTGATTGTCCGAGCCGATGCGAGTTCGCTTACTGAGCAGGATGTACGCGATATCGTGGTGCGCGATGATACCCGTATTGGCGATATTGCTAACGTTTACTTCGGCCCAGCAGATGCTAACAGCTTGGTGCGCCTAGACGGTAAATCGGTTATCGGCATCGGTATTATTCGTCAAGCGCGCTCTAACACCATTGAAATTTCAGATGAAGTGCTGCGCTTAGTTGAGCGCCTGAAGATTCAATATCCGGAAATGAACCTAGAGGTTACTTCCGACGATGCTAAATTCATTCGTAGCTCAGTCGATGAGGTAATTACCTCGCTGGCTTTAACTATCATCTTGGTTGTTGCCACGCTTTGGGTTTTTATTGGCTCGGGGCGCGCCACTATTATTCCAGCCGTGGCAATACCTGTAGCACTCGTTGGCTCGCTTGCTGTCATTTGGTTACTCGGCTTCTCGATTAATATTTTAACTTTGCTAGCGCTAGTCTTAGCGACCGGATTGATTGTAGATGATGCGATTGTGGTATCAGAAAACATTCAACGTCGCCGTGCTCTAGGTCTTGGCGCCCGAGCTGCAGCGGTGATTGGAACCCGTGAGGTGTTTTTTGCGGTAATCGCTACCACAGCCGTTTTGGTCGCTGTGTTCGTGCCCATCGCATTTCTACCATCGACCGCCGGTCGGTTATTTCGCGAATTTGGCGGAGTGTTAGCGACTGCGGTAATTATTTCGTCTTTCGTGGCGTTATCCCTGGTTCCGGCGCTAACAGCGCGATTGCCCCTTAAAGCAAAACAAGCGCGCAGTAGTCGCCTGCAACAATTTGGCCATGTCATGCTTCGCGGTTATGCGCGCAGCCTATCATGGGTTGTAAACCACGCATGGGCGGTATTTATTGGCTGTACATTGGTGGCTGCATCGGCGGTCTATTTCTATACCAAGATCGATAATGAATTAATGCCCAATGAAGATCGTGGCATTGTGCGTATCTTCGCGCGTGGCCCTGACGGTGTTGGTTTGAATTTTATGGACCGCCAAGCACAACAAATGGAGGCATTATTACTGCCTTATGTAAACGGCGGTGATGTCGATAGCATCAGCACCACAGTTGGGCAGTGGGATGCCAATTTGGTGTTCATTACAGTGCGTTTGACTGATTGGGGTTCGCGCACTAAATCACAACAACAAATCATTAGCGAAATCAGTGGTCCGGTCAGTGAAATACCGGGTGCACCTGGGCGCGCGTTTGGTTCCAATAGTCTTAACTTGCGCGGGCAGGGTGGTGGCTTAGAAATAGCTCTCACTGGTGAAACCTACGAACAGATATTTGCTGCAGCGCAGCGGTTTGCGCGGGTTTTGCAGCAAAAAATGCCAGAAGTTGGTTTTCCCCGAGTCGGTTTTCAGCCAACCCAGCCACAGTTGCGGGTAAACATCGATCGAAAACGAGCTGAAGAACTTGGGGTTCCATTGAGTGATATATCGGCTACCTTGCGCGCGGCAATTAATGGCGATGATCTAGTCGATTTGAATATCGGTGATCAAGCCGTTCCGTTGATTTTGATGGCAGAGCGCAGTCAGATTCGCGATCCGGCGGATCTCTCCAATCTCTATGTTGGCTCGAGTCAGGGCGCATTAGTGCCGTTGTCCAGCCTAGCATCGATTTCTGAAGAGGGCGTTTCGGCCGAGTTAGAACGGCGCAAACAACGCCGGGCAATTAGTATCGATATGCAGCAACCTGAAGGTATCCCAATGGAACAAGTGGTTGCTCAATTGCGTGAACTAGCCGAACAAGAATTACCAAGCAATATCAACATGATCCTGCTTGGTGAGGCTGAGGCTTATGAGGAAACTGAGCGCGAAGTGATGCTGACGTACATCCTTGCCTTAATCATCGTTTTTCTGGTTTTAGCCGCGCAGTTTGAGAGTGTTAACAGCGCTATTGTGGTTATGGCTACAGTACCGTTTGGCATTGCAGCAGCATTTTTTGCGTTATATATAACCGGCACCTCGATTAATATTTTTTCGCAAATTGGCTTGGTGATGTTAATTGGACTTATTGCTAAAAACTCCATTCTTTTGGTGGAGTTTGCCGACCAATTACGTGACCAAGGTAAATCCGTGCGCGAAGCCCTAGAGCAAGCAGCAATTATTCGCTTGCGGCCAATTATGATGACACTGATTTCAACCTTGCTCGGTTCCTTACCCTTGTTACTGTCGGTCGGTGCTGGGGCTGAGGCGAGAAATTCAATAGGTTGGGTAATATTTGGCGGACTAACATTTGCGGTGCTATTCACCTTATATCTTACACCGATCGTCTATTACGGTATCGCGCGCTTTAGCAAACCACGTGCGGATGAAACACAGCAATTAGAACGTGAGATGAAAGCGGCTGATATCAGCTAAAGAATAACTTGCCAGAGATAGTATTCAGGAGCCATCCGCGACATCGGTTACGGATGGCTTTTTTATACCGCGCTCAAAAACTAAAACAAATTTTTCAGCGTGCTACGTCAGTTCTATAACTAAGTTAGCGGCCAAGTGGCGCAGAATTAAAAATTAGGTGGCAAATAAGCAGGGTTCATAATTCAAAAGTGTAAGCACACACTGTGACTATGAATCATTTATATATCTTATTTAACATAATATACATTATACGCAATCATGGAATAAGCAAAAGGTCGGTACTGCTACCGACCTTATCTTAAAGCTAATCGCCTAGGTTCTTAGCAGCACCATGAGACCCGCTCCAATCACTATGCCGATAATCAGAATGACTGCATATAATAGCCACTTGCCGACGACATTTTTGCGACTGTCGGCTCTGCGTCGTATCTCGCAGTCTAGCCGCGTTAGATGGTAGTTTTAGGTACTCATGGTATAGTGCTTTTAAATTAAATTAAGATGATTTCGGACGAATCGCATGCGCTTTTTATGGATTGTTTTTGTTGCTGCTCTGGCATTAGTTAACCCAATTGCGCGGGCATCACTGCTGTATCAAATTAGTGGTGATGAGCTGAGCAAGCCGTCTTATCTATTCGGTACAATGCACGTTTTATGTGCGGAAGATTTTTGGCTTCCAGCGCAGCTCGATGAGCGCTTTACTGAGGTTGATCAATTAGTCATGGAACTTGATCTTAGTTCGGCAGAGGTGCTGCTGCAATCGGCTAAATTAATGAACAATCGCCATGGCGCCTACCTCGAGGCGCAGCTGGATAGCGAGCAACTGCTATCAGTCGAACACTATTTGCATAAAAATCTAACCATGTCGTTAGCACAAGCACAGCGTATCAATCCATTTTTACTCAGTACACAGATTATGCTGAGCCAATTACCCTGTAACACGACGGCAAGCTATGAGGGCCATCTAGTCACCTTAGCAATGGCTGCAAACAAGCCTATTAGCGGTCTTGAAACAGTCGCTTTTCAAATGAGTTTGTTTGATCAGATACCGTTATCAACACAAGTGGCTATGATCTGGCAACTGATCAATGATCCAGTGCAGGCAGTTGCTGAATTTAAAACGATGACTGATTTCTATCTACAACAGGATATTGAGCAGCTTTATCAGTTTATTGCTAACGATCCTACATTAGGCGATTTTCAACCGCTTATTCTTGATCAGCGCAACCAAGACTGGTTAACCAAACTACCTGCTATTATGCAGCAGCAGCCGGCAATGATTGCCGTTGGTGCTGGGCATCTTGGTGGCGAACAGGGCTTGCTTAACCTACTCCGCCAGTCTGGCTATCAGGTCACCCCAATCAACTAGACTAAAAGCTGATCATTAGGTCGCAGAATCAGCTATTATAGCGACCTATTTTAGGAGATTTTTGTTTATGCGCGTTTCGGCCACAGCTTTACAACCCCCTATTCATACTTGGGCTGAGCAACGCACCAGTGCCAGCAAACCGTCGGCATTGATTGGTCAAGAGCGCGCGCTACAGGCTTTGCAACAGGCACTTACCGTGGCTGGGCGCTATGCTCACGCTTACCTGATCACGCCGGCCGGCATGCGTGTCCATGATGTCATGCAGGAGCTTGCGCCGCGTTTACCTTGGCACCATGCTGATCGGTACGATTGGGTTTATCTGGCGAATCCAAATTCGGCCAGCGAACCTTGTTGCGTTAATCTGCCAGTTGGTAGCGCTAGTCAATTTGTCCAGCTGCTATGGGAATTTCTAGAGAGCCCAATCGACCAGCGACTGAGCTTGCAACAGCAGTTGTTAGGCGACAATCCAAGCGCCCGCTTGCGCAGCTACCTCGCTGGTATTGCTGATAAGCAATTTGCTGACTTACCAGGCAGTGAATTGGCGACTATTATCGTCGAACATGAACAACTGCCAGCAATTCTGCTATGTGACCGAGTTACTGAGGCCAGTTTGTTTGGCAGTATTCGCTTGCAGTCAGTTGAAGGAACAATTACTTCAGCGCTACATTTGATTCAGCCAGGCGACATATTGCGCGCTAATGGCGGCGTGATTGCGATTGATGCTGAAGAATTATTATTACAACCCGGATTATGGCGCAAATTAAAATACATTCTAAAAACCAGTTTATTTCACTGGCCTTCACCGAGTGAAAATTTAAATGTCGCCGCTTACTATCAACCTGAACCCATTCCGATTCATATTAAAGTGCTATTGCTCGGTGAACGGGACATCTTCGCGCAACTGCGTGAGATCGATCGTGATTTTGATAACCTATTTCCCTACCTGGCTGATTTTTCAGAACATTACTCATTAACGCAGCAACCGCTGAGCGACTATTTTAATTATTTGGCCTATGTGAGTGCTGAAGCCAGTGTCTTGCCGATCGCGGATAACGCCTACCCTGCACTATTTAAATTTGCCTCGCGATTGAGTGACTATCAAAGTGAATTGAGTCTCGACACCATTGCACTGATGCAATTATTGCGTGAAGCATCAGCACTCGCGCAGCAACAGCATGTAAACGAAATTTGTGACATACACATCGAGCAAGTGCTGCAGCAGCGTAAGCAGCGTGATGGCTATATCGCTGAATTATCACGTCGCGCTATTCTGGAGCATCAAGTTTATATTGCCACCGATGGCGCAGTGATTGGTCAGGTCAACGGCTTAACCGTGATCACCGCCGGCGGTACTGAATTTGGCGAACCCTCGCGCATTACCGCTACGGTGCATTATGGTGATGGCGATATCATCGATATTGATCGAAAATCTGAATTAAGCGGCAACATTCATACCAAAGGTGTGATGATCTTAAGCGCCTACATAGCCAACTTATTTGCACGTAATGAAGCAATGAGTTTGTCCGCTACCATTGTGTTTGAGCAGTCATATCACGAAGTTGATGGTGATAGCGCCTCGTTAGCTGAGCTGTGTTGCTTATTGTCGGCACTAGCTGAAGCGCCAGTTCAGCAGGGTTTGGCTATTACTGGCGCGGTGGATCAGTTTGGCGCGGTACAGGCTATCGGTGCCGTGAATGAGAAAATTGAAGGTCATTTCGCGCTCTGCCAGGCTCGTGGTTTAACGACTCAGCAGGGCGTTATCATGCCGGCCGCGAACTTGAGTCAACTCAATCTTGATGATGCTATTGTAGCCGCGGTTGACGCTGGCCAATACCATATTTATGCAGTGAATCATGTTACTGAAGCCCTTGAGCTATTGACCCAAGTAGCACAAAAAGATCTATTTGAGCGCATCGAAGCTCGCTTGGAAGAATTACATCGGTCCGATCGTGAACACTCGTGGTGGCGGCGGTTATTGCGTTAACAAGACTTGTCGGACTTGTTTGGCGTACAACTGTTCGCTAAGCTAGCGCCAATTTGTGCTGTCTGCACAGTAGCCGAACCTAAAGTAAGGTGATTATGAAACAATCCAGTTACAGCCGAGAAGAACTATTGGCCTGCGGTCGTGGTGAAATGTTCGGACCAGGAAACAGCCAGCTCCCCGCCCCTAATATGTTGATGATGGATCGCATCATAGAGATTAATGAAGACGGCGGCGCTTACGGTAAGGGGTTTATTCATGCTGAACTCGATATCCGCCCCGACCTGTGGTTTTTTGACTGTCACTTTATTGGTGATCCGGTCATGCCAGGCTGTTTAGGTTTAGATGCTATGTGGCAACTTACCGGATTTTTTCTCGCCTGCGCCGGCGGTCCCGGGCGTGGCCGTGCATTGGGTGTTGGCGAGGTAAAGTTTACTGGGCAAATCCTACCGACGGCCAAGAAAGTCAGTTATTTCATTGATATGAAACGTGTTATTAAGCGTTCTCTGTATATGGGTATTGGTGATGGTCGGGTCGAAGTAGATGGTAAGACCATCTATACGGCAAACGATTTAAAAGTCGGCTTGTTTACCGATACCAGTAGCTTTTAAATACAAAACAGCCCGTCTTAGGCGGGCTGTTATACATTTCACCAAACCTATACTGGCTTGGTTGAAATCAGCTGTATCAACGGAATAACCCACCACCACGAGCTTCCATGGCATCGCGCCAACCGCCCAGCCACTGCGAGCGAATATCCTGGCTTTGATAGGGACAAAGTTCTTTAGAACGACCTGATACTCCAGCTTTGAACCCTTGTGCGTGAGCACGTTCGAGGCGATCGCGTTTCTGTCTTTTCATCATTCACTTCCTCGTCCAGATTTGCATAAAATGCGTTCATTGCAGAGCCGATATGTCATGAGCTCTAGTTTAATAGATAGCAATTCTGGCGAGGAGTTCAACCCAAAAAAAAGCGCAATCTCGGTTCACTTCGCTAAGTGAATGAAATTGCGCTTAATATTATTTTGAGACTTATTAGAACAAGTTAGACTGTTAAATAGTCCAACGGCGTCTAATTGTAATAAGCCCACTAATCAATAGCATAGCAATGCCACCAAACAACCCGGTCGCAGCACCTTGCCGTTCAATAATTTGCTCTTCTGCATCACAGCTATTGATCTCGCCACCACTGATTGGGCTCAGTTTAATGCTGCGGGTAAAAATCTGATTAATACTCTCACCGGCCTCATTAACGACTGCGACTTCTTCCAGCGCTGTGGCAAGGATTTCTCCTTGGCTGTTGATAGCATCCGCTGAGACAATAAACAAATTGGAGTCACAACCCACAGCATCATTTAAATTGACCAAACCAGCGGCTGCATTATTTAGGTCGTAAACAAAGCCAACGCGGCGTCGAGTTACTTGTAAACTGCTGTCAATCTCTGCACTTCCAACAATAATTCCATTGTTGTTAATGGCATTCGGAATAATGCTAGAACCGTTAAAAAAGCTCTTTATCTCGCTAAAAGCCTCGGTATCAACGTCGTAACTAAAACCAACGTAGCGAATATAACCCTGAATATTCTTTAACATAAAACCAATCGCGATATTATCGTCGTTGATATCGCGCGCACTACCCCAAATATAGTCAGCATTATCATTAATTGATTTGACTTCATCGGCTATGAATACCACCGGTTTTTTCACCCGATTTGCTGGATTTCCAATAAAATCATCGCGGCCATTATCATAGTATGTCCAGCTTTGACCAACCGCAATGTCATTGTTATTTATAGCAAAAGCATAACTCGAAAAGTCTTCTCTATCGTCTTCACCAGTGCGATCCATCAAGGTCCCCCACTGCTGCACTGAGATGACCTGACCATTACTATCTAACTGCCACTTCGCAGCGTTCATATCGTAAATTGATTGGTTGGTTGAAATGCTTAATGGTTGCAAGAAGTTCACTGATAAATTCGGTGCGACGGTATTTTGTCGGGCAAACCACAGATTCCAGACACAGGCATAAAATGGATTGAAGCTGGTTGCCGGGTCGGCTTCTTGGCAGGCGTCAATGCCCTCTTGCGCCGCTGGTGATATCGCCACACTGACAGCACCAACAGCGACGTTATTATCATTAATATCAAACATCACCGATTCACCACCTAAAACAGCGGTTTCAGGCGGCGTATAAAGCTGATAACTGCTGCCATTGAACCACAGTGCGCGTGAGGTGAATTCGCGTTGGTGAAAGGTTAATTGCTCTGCTGCTGGTTGAGTATCGCCAACTGCCGGCGGATTATAGGTATGCGCTAATTCAGTGTAAGCACTGGAGGTCGAGCCAACAAAAACATTACTATTATTAAGGCCGTGAAATTGTGTATCGATCGAGCTCGACGCCACTCGATTGAATCCAACTTGTTGATCTAATGGTGAAATGAATCGACTCGTTTGGCCATCGTAGGTGGTTGCTGCGTTGCTACCATAACGCGGATTTTGTAGGTTAGCGCTGACATTATCTTGTAACAAGCTAATCAGGCTATCATATTGACTAGAACTTAATTCATAGCTGCTTAAGTCAACGTCGCTGGGAATTCCTGCCGCTGACAGGGTGCTGGCGGCAAGCTTGGTGAGGTCGATATCAGTATCTAACGGCAACCGTGATAATAATGCCAACATGCCTTGATCATTAAGATCACGTGGTATCCAGGTACGAAAATTAGCCGGTGTTTCAAGTTGCTGTACACTATATAAATCGGCTGCGGCAGTCGCCGAAAAACTGCCGAGGATGGCAACACTCAAAGCAGCTAGATTAAACTTTTTCATCATGAAATTAACGACTCTCTTGTTGTAAATTTTCTAATTCTTCCCAGCGTTCAAAAAGCTGAAGTAGTTCGTCATCAATGCAACCGAGGCGCAGCAGCACTGGCGCAGTAACATCATGTGATTGACTGTAAAACTGTGGATCATTTGCCTGTAGCTGCAAGCGCTGCTGTTCTTGTTCTAATTGCGCAAGCTGTTGCGGAATCGCTTCTAATTCACGCTGCAGCTTGTAGGATAACTTTTTTTGCCCAGTGGCAGAAGGCTTATCCGCATTATTCGCTGGTTTGTCTGACTGTGGAGTCGTTGATTTAGTTCCCGTAGCCTGGCGTTGCTTCAGATAATGTTCAATTTCCTCAAAGCCACCAACCACTTCAGTCACTTTACCCTGCCCCTCGAATAACAATGATGTGGTAGCAGTATTATTAACGAATTCGCGATCGTGACTCACCAAAATAACGGTTCCCTGATACTCAGCGATAATTTGCTCTAATAATTCAAGCGTATCGATATCGAGATCGTTTGTGGGTTCGTCCAGAATTAACAGGTTACTTGGTTGCAAAAACAACTTGGCCAATAACGCTCTGTTGCGTTCACCGCCAGACAATGCTTTTACTGGTGTGCGCGCTTGCTTCGGACTAAATAGAAAGTCTTGTAAATAACTCAAGATATGACGCGTACGGCCATTGTAAGTAATATCTTGCTTACCATCGCCAATATTTTCGGCCACACTTAATTCTGGATCCAGTTTTGCTCGGTGTTGATCAAAATAAGCGACGGCTAAATTGGTACCAATTTTTAATACCCCGCTATCGACGGTCTGATCACCCAAGATAATCCGAATCAAGGTGCTTTTACCGCAGCCGTTAGCTCCAACTAAAGCCAATTTATCGCCACGCTGTAAGGTCAACGAAAAATTATTGAGAATCACCTTCTGGTCGAATCGCAACGATAAATTTTCACCTTCAAATACCACTTTGCCCGAACGTTGTGATTGTTGCACACTAAGTTTTGCTAAGCCTTGTTGCTCGCGCCGCTGGGCTCGCTCTCGGCGTAATTGCTCAAGCGCACGCACCCGTCCCTCATTGCGCGTTCGGCGGGCTTTCACACCCTGACGGATCCACACTTCTTCCTGTGCTAACTTTTTGTCAAATTCGGCATTTTGACTTTCTTCGACCTCAAGTAACTGTTGTTTTAGCTCCAAATATTTATCATAACTACCTGGATAACTGGTGAGATGACCGCGATCAAGGTCGATAATTCGGCTTGCCAAGTTGCGAATGAACGCCCGATCATGGCTGATAAACAACACTGCACCGCGAAACTCTTTAATCATTTTTTCTAACCACTGCACCATCTCTACATCAAGATGGTTAGTAGGCTCATCTAATAGTAGTAAATCGGGGTCGGTCACTAGCGCGCGCGCCAAAGCTACACGCCGCAACCAGCCACCAGATAAGGCATCCATGCTGGCGTCATGGGGAATACCAAGTTGTGTCAACACCTGTTCAATACGGGTGGGCAATTGCCAAGCATCGGCAGCTTCCAATTCATTTTGTAATTGTGCTAACTGCTCGAGTACCTGCTCACTGGCATCATCAGCAAGTTGTTCCATCACCTTGTTATAGCGCTTTAGTAACGCACCGGTAGCGGCAAATGCCTCTGCCACATAGTCATATACTGTTTGTGCAGAATTCGCCGGTGGGTCCTGCGGCAAGCGTGCAATGCGGGTATTACCAACCAGCTGCACTTCGCCAGCATCAAGTAACGTTGAGCCATCAAGCACTTTCATTAAGGTTGATTTTCCAGCACCATTACGACCGACCAAACAGAGTCGTTCCTGTGCTTCGATAACTAAGTCAATACCATCTAAAATAGCGTGGTCGCCAAATGCGAGCTGGGCATTCTGCAGGCGTACAATACTCATTGCTGTACAAACTCCATTAATTTATCACCAAAGGGCCAGCGTAATTCGGCATCATCGGCTGCGCGTATAAGCACCGGAACTAACCAGGCATACTCGCGACACAATTGTTCATCGGTGGCGATGTCGACCTGATGCAGACGGATTGACCGCGCCAATAACAGCTGCTGTAACTGAGTCAGCGCCTGCTCGCAAAGTGGACACTGCGCCTTGGTCAGTAAATAAAACTCAGTCAAGGTGAGTTACCTTAAACAAGTGGTGTATGCGTTTGTTACGGGCAAAGTCAGGCGATAATGAGCGCTGTGTCCAGTTTTCAGCCTGTAAAAAGATCGCAGCCAAGCCAGCATCATCAAGTTTGAACTTGCGATTATTATTAGAAAACAGAATAACGCCATCTTGTTTCAGTAAACGTGCCGCTAATTTTAGCAACATGACATGATCACGCTGCACATCGAGCACATCGTCCATTCGCTTGGAATTAGAAAAGGTTGGCGGATCCAGAAAAATGATATCGAAACGTTGTTGCGGCCGCTGCTCACGTAGCCACTGTAGACAATCTGCTTGGACAAAACTATGAGCACGCGGATTCAGTCCATTTAAGCGAAAGTTATCCTCACCCCAAGCAAGATAAGTTTTCGATAGATCAACCGAGACAACCTCGCGCGCTCCGCCCAGCGCGGCATGTACCGACGCACTACAGGTATACGCGAACAAATTCAAGATCGATTTGCCTTGGCTTATCTTGCCCAGCTCACGGCGCGCCCAGCGATGGTCAAGAAACAAACCAGTATCGAGATAGTCACTCAGATTGACTTGAAATTCTGCACCATACTCGTGAACTGAGGTGGTCAAACCGCGCGGCTGTGATTTCTGATATTGTGACTTACCCGATTGCCGTTGGCGTACTTTCAAAGTGAGATGATCCGCAGCAAATGGCAATTCATGGGCTACGGTATCAATTAAAAACCACAAGCGCTCTTTGGCAACCGCCTCAGGAATATCTTTTGGCGCTGCATATTCTTGAATGACCACATAGTCATTATAAATATCAATCGCGGCATTATACTCTGGCAGGTCAGCGTCATAGACTCGCCAGGCGTTAACACCTTCTTTCGCGGCCCATTTTTCGAGCTGTTTGTAATTCTTTTTCAATCGGTTAGCTAAATCATTTGATTGCGCTTGGGTAAACTCAACTTGCTCTTCAGTTAAGTCGTATAAGGCCAATAGTACCTCTAAAGCACCGTTATACAGCTTATATTTTTTATGGCTGCGTAACTTCATGCGCTTAAGTAAGCTCTCATCACCAGCTAAAATGGCCACTTTCCAGCCATCAAAGCACTGTCTTACGTGCGCTCCGAAACGCCGATATAGCAGGAGCGTTTCAACTTCTTCACCGAGGCGCTCGCCATACGGCGGGTTGCTAATCACTAATTGATCACCCTGCTCTGAGGCGGGTAAATCAGCGGGAACCGCTTGTTCCGCGAAGCCCTCTGAATAGTCCATGCAATCGGAAAAACCGAGACGCTCAGCATTTTGTTGCGCAATAGCAATCATCCGCGGGTCACTATCAACCCCAATAAATCGCGCTTTTTCTGCTTGATAAGCGTTATTAAAGCGTTGCTCAGCGGCTGATAATTCGTGCTGCCATAGCCTCTCGTCGTGGCCAAGCCATGACTCAAAACCCCAGCCGCGCCGAGTTAAGCCAGGAGCACGGTCAAAACGGATCATAGCGGCTTCTAAAAGCAGCGTACCGGAGCCACAAAATGGATCGTAAACCACGCTGGTTTGTTGATTTACGCCTGCTCGAATAGCCACCGCTGCCGCGAGTGTTTCGCGCAATGGCGCAGCACCCTGCTGTTGTCGATAACCGCGCCGATGCAAACTGTCACCTGATAAATCAAGGTACCAAGTCAGTTTATCTTTATGCAAATGTGCGTTAATGCGAATATCTGGTAACGCTTTGGCGACAGAAGGTCGATTCAAACCGAGTTCACGAAAACGATCGACGATACCATCTTTGACCAGCTGTGCGCCAAACTGAGTATGCCGAATGGCTTTGTTGTCGCCAGCAAAATCAATGATAAAAGTTTGCCTTGGAGTAAAGATCGATTCCCACGCCGTGGTAGCCACCATAGCCGCCACAGACTCTGCGCGCAACGCCTCGCAGGCACCTAGTTTCAAGAGTATACGGCTGGCAACACGGCTCCATAGACAACTACGGTACGCAGTCGCCAAATCGCCCTCGAACCAACAGCCAGCAATGGTCTGCCGTACATTGTTTGCACCGAGTTGGTTCAACTCATCAAATAGCAAGTTTTCCAGGCCTTTGGCACAGGTAGCAAATAGTTGTAACGATTCAGACATGCAAGGAAATGATCCAGTCACTAAAAGTAGCGTTATTATATCGAACTACGGCCATGCTGTATTGCTGGAATTGTTGCTTATATGAGCGTTTGCACGTGAACTGCTGCATTTGTGAGCGATCGAGCCAATGCTCGCTTGCGTTTACTGATAAAGGTGTTTAGTATGCGCACTCACTCGGACGCGGGGTGGAGCAGTCTGGTAGCTCGTCGGGCTCATAACCCGAAGGTCGTAGGTTCAAATCCTGCCCCCGCAACCATTTTTTGAAAATGCCCCTGCCCCTGTTTGCTAATTCAACAATCGTTCTGAACACACAGTGACCAATGCGGATCAACGTGATGTGGGTAACCCTGCTCGGCAAAACTAGTTAAATACCAACGCAGAATATCCGGCAGCTGGTCGGGGCTTTGTAAGACAATATTAGCCGCTTCTAAGTGCGGCATCTTGCCACCGCCACTCGCTCGATAACTATTCACTAATATCAAAAATTGTTGATTGGAATCAATTGGTTGACCTTCATAGCTGAGGTTCTTGATGCGCTGCCCGAGGGGCTGGCGTGGGTCAATGCTGTAGTCTAGCCCCATAATCGTATCAAAATTATAATGCGGAACGGCTTTATTCAACCAAGACCAGATCTGTGCTTGATTACCGTCCGGCAGAAATGCTGCAGCGCTTGCCTCAAGCCAATCACGCAGTTGCTGGCCATCGAGTTTTACCAGCTCCAAACTATTTGGATAACGATATAAATCGGCAATTTGTCCCAAGCTAACAGGGCCAGCAGCGATATTAGTATAACTTTCATCGGCATCAGCGGCGGCATCAAAAGGCGCTGCTGCACTTAATAGCGGGAGTTCCTGATAGGCTGCCGGAATGGTCATGCGTTCGGCTGCATACCAAAGCTGGGCACGTTGAACAAATTGTACCCCGCTACTTGGTGCAAACCTCGCCGTGTCGTAACTAAGCCGTTGTTGGCTCACTCCGACCGGTTGTTGCACGTATAGTTGCGTAGCCCTATGCGCCGGCTGCAGTTGCTCGAGTAGAGTTTGGTCGGCATGCTGGACATCACTTTTTAGCGCCGTCACGCTGAAATCAGCGACCCGCCAACCACTATCCTGACGCTGTAAAATCAAATCGATTTGCCCAACATGCGAGGCCGCATAACCTGGTGATGCGGCTGGTACCCCATGTATTGTTCCACGTTGGCGATCCGCCGCAACAACATCTGCATAACTGCTAGCAGCGGGAAAGACTTGGTGCTGATGGCCAAACACAATAGCATCGACATGCTCTAATTGTGCAATCTGATCAACCACTTGTTCGGTGCTTCGCTGTTCATCGTGGCGACCCGATAAGCCAGTATGAGCGGCAATCACAATCACATCAGCCGCCGCCGCACGCGCTTCTGCAATAGCCCGTTTAGTCGCTTCTACCATGTCGGTTACGACCACATTATCAACCAACAAATTGGCATCCCACTGCATAATTTGCGGCGGCACCACACCGATCACAGCAATATTTAGTCGCTGTGTTTCACCGTGATTATCAAGCACCAGTCGAGGTATCATAACCCATGGTTTTAACAGCGATTGCAGCGCCTCTGGCGCATTCTCGGTAAGCCTGATATTACTGCTAATTAACGGGAAATTTGCGCTCGAATAGGCTGTTGCCAGCTGCTCGAGCCCATAGTTGAACTCATGATTACCCAGGTTGGCGACATCATAGTTGAGGCTATTGAGCGCGGAAATAATGCTATGAGGTGCATTGGCATTATGTTCTATCGCCCACTCGGCAAACGGGTCACCTTGAATCAAATCACCGTTATCGATAAGCAGATTATTCGGCTGTTCCGCACGAGCTTTTGCAATCAGCACAGCAGCATGAACTAGCCCGGGCTGGCCATCATTACGGTCGGAAAAATAGTTGTAACCGGTTAGTTTACCGTGCACATCACTGGTGTGCAGAATACGCAAGGTAATGGTGTGGTCAGGATTGCTCACAGGAGCGTCACTACAAGCGCTGACTGCAACCAATAGCATGCTAAGCATAATCCAGCGAATAGAATGAATAACAACTTGGTCATAGCGCAAAACTACCACCCCTCTCGTTATAGGCCATTAACGATCGCTTTGATTAATGCCGGACCACGATAAATAAAGCCCGTATAAACTTGCACTAGCTTCGCACCCGCGGCAAATTTCTGCTGAGCTGCGGCTAAGCTATCGACACCACCCACCGCAATAATTGGTATTTTCTCACCAAGAATCGCATGCAACTGCGCTACAATTTGGGTGCTTTGCTCGGCTAATACGGCGCCGCTTAGGCCGCCTGCTTCATCAGCATAAGGCAAACCGACGACAGTATGCCGCGATAAAGTGGTATTGGTAGCAATCACCCCATCAATGCTATGTTTAAGCAATGCTGCAGCAATATCAGCCACTCCCTCAGCGCTCAAGTCGGGCGCTATTTTCAACGCTAGCGGTACATAACGCTGGTGTTGCTGATGCAAACGAGACTGTTCTAATTTCAGTGCTGCTAGCAACTGGTCGAGTGCATCACCATGCTGAAAGGCACGCAATCCGGGTGTGTTCGGTGACGAAATATTTACCGTTATATAGCTGGCATAGGCATAAACCTTGCGCATGCAATAGAGATAATCATCGATACCCTGTTGATCTGGGGTGTCTTTATTTTTGCCAATATTGATTCCCAAAACACCCTGAAAATTCGCCTGCTTGACCTGTTCTACAAGGTAATCAACGCCGTTGTTATTGAAGCCCATGCGATTAATCAACGCTTGCTTTTGCGTGATTCTAAACATCCGCGGCTTCGGATTACCAGCTTGTGGCCGCGGCGTTACCGTTCCTACCTCGATAAAACCAAAGCCCATCTGCGCTAAAGCTTTTATGCAATCAGCGTTTTTATCGAGCCCAGCGGCTAGCCCAAGCGGATTCGGAAAATCAATCCCCATAACTCGCGTCGGCTTATCGGCAACACGTTGCCGCCACGCGAAAGACAGTGGCGTAGCGGCAAAACGCTTCAATAGGTGCAAGGTAAAATCATGCGACCACTCAGCATCCTGTCGAAATAACCAAGCTCGAAGCAAGCGGTACATCAGTGCAACATCGAACTACAGTGATGATTCAATAACGTCAGTTCACGCAAAGTCACCGAGAACTTGGCAAATTCAGGTGTTTTGGTGGTACGGAAGTCATTGACCATTTGCAACCAGCGGTCAATATAACCCGTATTTCGAGCAAACCAAGCCTCTAAAATTTCAGCGGCAGCCAGAGTCTGCTCAGCATGGCTCAACATCCCCATAGTCAGGGTGCGTTGTTGCCAATCTAACTCTTCACGGAAGGCTGCGCGGGCCAATGCTTGCCAATGGTTATCGACTGGCAAGGTATTAATTTGCTCTAGGAACCAATGTAATTGCATCCGCGCACCCAGCTTGAAATAGGACTCAGCGACCAGTCGTACAGGGCAGTTAGTGCTATGCACGATGTCAGCAATATCCATGGCTGAGAAAACCGTACTCAATATGCCGATCTTCGCAGCTAAAGCCTGCGGTACTCCTTGCTTGACTAATTTATCGATTGCTTGCTCAATGCCCTTACGCTCCTCAGCAACCACATAACTCAGTGCGTTTTTACGTAAGTCATCAAAGCTATCTTGGTAAAAATCGAGATAGTCTTGAATGGTTTTTAATTGTGGATTGCGATGACGCAAGAACCAGCGCGTAGCCCTTCTCACCACCCGACGCAGCAGGAATAACATTTGATTTTGAACTGCCGCGGGAATGACATTATTGCCCGCTTCAATTTCTTCCATTAGCGAACGCAACTGCAGACACTCACGGGCAACCACATAAGCGTTTGCGACTTCAGCAACCGTGGCGCCAGTGGCATCTTGCTTGCGATAAACAAAATTAGGACCCATATCGTTGACGATATTATTGGCCAGACGGGTGGCAATGATTTGCCCCCGCAGCGGATGCGATTGCATTGCCTCAGCAAAAGGTTTTTGCAACGGCTTCGGAAAGGCGTTTATTAATGAGCGCGCATGAAATGGATCCGAGAGTACCGCATCATCCAGCAATTGGTCTTTCAGCACCATTTTGCCATAGGCGGTGATGACTGCAATTTCTGGCCGGGTTAAGCCTTTGCCTTGGGCCTGGCGCTCAGCGAGTTGGTCATCATCTGGCAAATACTCCAAGCTGCGGTTCAGCAGATTTTCACGTTCTAAATGATGAATGAAGCGCTGCATTTCTTTGATTTGATCAGGCCCACGCAAACATGTCACTGAGATTGACTGCGATTGACGGAAACAGTCGCGAATAACGATTTGCGCCACTTCATCGGTCATTTCATAGAGCAATTCGTCGCGTTGTTTGCGGGTAATATCGCCATTGGCCATGGAGCCGTTCAACAAAATCTTGATATTAACTTCGTTGTCCGAACAATCCACACCACCAACGTTATCGATAGCGTCAGTGTTAATCCGTCCCCCTGTCAGGGCGTACTCAATGCGACCTAACTGGGTAAAGCCAAGATTACCGCCTTCCCCAACAATTTTAGCGCGTAATTCTGAACCATTAATCCGCACCGCATCATTGGTACGATCGCCGACATCACTATCGCTTTCTCGACTGCTCTTCACATAGGTGCCGATACCACCATTCCAGAGCAAATCAACCGGCAGCATCAAAATCGCTCGAATCAGCTCATTCGGTGTCATTGACTTCTTCGCTGAGCCAAACAATTTCTTCATTTCTGGGGTTAATTCAATGGCTTTTGCCGAGCGCAAGAAAATACCACCACCGCTTGAAATGAGTGAACGATCATAGTCATCCCAGCTCGAGCGCGGCATATCAAACATCCGTTGGCGCTCATCGAAGCTAGCTGCTGCATTAGGTTCAGGATCAATAAAAATGTGCATATGGTTAAATGCGGCAACTAACCGGGTATGCTTTGATAACAACATACCGTTACCGAAAACATCACCGGCCATATCGCCAATACCTGCGGCAGTGAAGTCGGTAGTTTGGCAATCGATACCCATTTCACGGAAGTGGCGCTTGACCGACTCCCAGGCCCCACGCGCGGTAATAGCCATTTTCTTATGGTCATAACCGACTGAACCACCGGAGGCAAAGGCATCACCAAGCCAAAACTGGTACTCATTAGAAATACTATTGGCAATATCAGAAAAGGTTGCAGTACCTTTATCCGCGGCGACCACTAAATACGGATCATCGTCATCATGACGAACCACATGCTGTGGCGGCACAATTTCACCGTTGACAATATTATCAGTGATATCCAGTAAAGCCCGAATAAAGGTACGATAACAAGCTTTACCTTCTTCAAAAAACGCTTCACGCTCATCCGGTAAATGCTTGCAGAAGAAACCGCCTTTGGCGCCTACGGGAACAATTACGGTATTTTTCACTTGCTGCGCTTTCACCAACCCGAGTACTTCGGTGCGGAAATCTTCGCGGCGGTCGGACCAACGCAAGCCACCTCGCGCCACTTTACCACCGCGCAAATGAACCCCTTCAACGCGCGGCGAATAGACAAAAATTTCATATTTGGGCAACGGCAGCGGCATTTCTGGAATTAATTCAGGACTGTACTTGACCGAAATGTAGGATTTTTCATTACCGAGCTGATCAGGTTGGAAGAAGTTGGTCCGCTGTGCAGCTATAATCAACTCAACATAACGACGAATAATACGGTCGTCATCAAGGTTAGCGACGTTCTCTAACTCAGCAGCAATACGAATTTCCAGGGCTTCAATCTTTTTATTGCGGTTCTTGGTAGCCGGCTCGAACTTGGTATAAAACAATTTCACGATCAGCTTGGCAATCGAAGGATACTTAGCAAAGGCGCTTTCAATATAGCTCTGACTAAAGGTGGAACCGATTTGCCGCATGTATTTGGCAAACATCCGCAAAATAACTACTTGTCGTCCGTTCAAACCGGCACTAAGTACTAATTTATTAAAGCCATCATCCTCATAATGACCCTGCCATACCTTAGCAAAGGCATCTTGGAATACATCACGAATATCTTCCAGATTCAATTTACTGCTGCTATGCAACATCTGGAAATCAAGGATCCAATTGAGCTGGCCATCGGTGGTTTTAATCTGGTACGGGCTTTCACCAATTATACGCAAACCGAAGTTTTCTAACATCGGTAACACATCAGACAAGTGAATAGGTTCATCTTTATGGAATAACTTTAGTCTGATTTTTTTACTAGTCTCATTTTCTTCGCGCGACCGATAAAACAACATACCTAGTTTATGTTCATCATCTAACGCTTCAAGCTGCTGTAAATCAGCAATTGCGACAGAGGGTAATACCTCTTCTTTATAGGCTCGCGGAAAGGCATTGTAATAGTGCTTATTCAGTTCGTTAGCGCGCGCCTCACCAAAGGTGCTGCGTAAGATACGTTGAAAATTATCTTCCCAAGTGCGGGCCGCTTCAATTAAATTCTGCTCGAGTTCTTTCACGTCGATATCCTGTACTTGGTTACCTAAACGCACGGTGTAATGAGTGCGGGCCAGCGATGATTCAGAGAAATAAGTAGTAAAATCAACATCTACTGAACTACCAAAAGTAGTCGCCAATACCTGCTGGGTTTTTTGTCTTAATAAGGTGTTGTAACGTTCTTTGGGGACATACACCATGCATGAAGCAAACCGCCCGAAAATATCACGACGGACAAATAATCGTGTCATATCGCGTTCTTGCATTTGCAGCACACCAAGCCCTACTTCGAGAATATCGTTCTCATTGGCTTGCACAATTTCATCACGCGGGTAGGTTTCCAAGATATTCAGTAAGGCTTTTGACGCATGTGAGCGCGGCGCAAAACCTGACGCATCCATAATGCGCTGAACTTTTTCGTCGACCAACGGCACGTCGCGGGTACTATTATTATAAAAACTACTGGCGTACAAGCCGATAAAACGGTCTTCACCAATAACTCGGCCCTTTTTGTCAAAGCGTTTGACGCCGATATAATCTGCATAAGCTGGGCGGTGAACACGGGCTTTGCTATTGGTTTTGGTGAGCATCAACAAATTATCGTCAAAAGCGAGTTCACGGGTAATCTCTGGCAACGACGACACCAAGCGTTCTTTGTCATTGATTGAACGACGCATTAAACCAAGGCTCGAGCCGGTCTCCTGACGAATGACGTGATCACCCTCTATGGCCGTCAAGTCATAACGTCGGTAGCCTAAAAGCATAAAGTTATCTTGCGCTAACCAATGCAAAAAGCGTTGGCATTCTTCCAGTTTTTCCGGTGCGCCGGGGTATTTAATGTCACTTAATTGCGCAGCGACTTCGATCATCTTTTGCCGCATCGGTTGCCAATCAGTGACCGCCAGCGTGACTTCTTCCATGACCGCTTGAAGCTCTTTCTTTAAGCTATCGATCGCAGTTTTGCTTGATTGTCGATCAACTTCGATCAAAAACACCGTGTCGACTTCATTATCGGCGCGGGTGCCGGCGGGTAATAATTCAGTAATACGACCTTTGCTGTCGCGACGGTGGCTGATTGGTAAATGCAATAATTGGTGTGCATTGATACTCATACGCGATAACGCCATGCGTACCGAATCGACCATGAATGGCATATCGAATTGAATAATTTCAATAATAGTATGCGCTGATTCCCAGCCGTGGCGAGCCACCTCTGGATTATAGACTTTAATCAGTGCTGGGCTACCCGACTTGTATTCGTTGAAGCTATGCCATAGCCCCACCACTGCACCATACATATCACTATCGTTGCGCAGCGCCAGTTCATCCGGTGAGATGTTTCTAAATAATCGTAAAGCAAAGTCACGGATAATATCGGCTCGATCAGTCGCACGTTGTGTGATGAGATCGGCTACCTTCTGCAAAATCACTGGGATCTGGCCTTCGCCAAACGCGTTCATGCTAGTGTCCTTGTAACCAATAAATAGAAAACCGCTCTATTGTCGGACATTTAGCCACGCTATTCAATGCTTAAACCACTTAAACGATAGTGTTTAGACCACGAATTTCGCGGCCTGAACCTAATTTAGACTGGCTTCGATTTTTTCTTCTAGATCAGCAGCAAGATTTGGTAACTGTTGCAGCTCACGAAGTAACTCGGCAAGTAGCTTTTGCCGCGGTTCAGAAAAGCGTCGCCATTGCGTTAGCGGGGTTATTAGACGCGATGCGACTTGTGGATTACTGGCGTTAAGTTGCTTAATTGCAGCACCGATCAGTCGATAACCAGCACCATCGAGACGATGAAAACTGGTTAAATTACGACCGAAGGTGGCCAGCAATGCATAAACGCGATTGGGATTGGCAAAATTAAACTGCGGATGCTGCAGCAATTGCGCAACACGCTCTACCGTTGCCGCTACAGGTACCTGCGCCTGCAGCGCAAACCATTTATCCATCACTAGCGGCTGCTGTTGCCATTGTGCAGCAAAATCGGCTAATAATTGACTGGCCACAGCAAGCTGTAAATGCACCGCAGTTTGCAATGCAGCATACTGGTCGGTCAGATTGTCGGCGTTATAAAAATGATTTGCTACACGGTCCTGCACCACCGCGTCATCGCTGCCGGCAGCAGCAACATAATACAATGTTGTATTGCGCAGGCTACGCGCTGCAATGGCTGAGCCACTGAGTTCATAGTGTGATGGTGCAAGTTGCGTGTATAAGGCATGACATGGTGTTGCAATGGCCTGTGCAATACAGCTGCGTAACTGCTGAGATGCCAACGCAATTTGTTCGACTGGTATCAACTGCTGAAAATGTTCGGCAAGTTCTTCATGACTCGGCGGCGTCAACGCAAGTGCTCGTAGGGCCGGATCAATCTCGGCCAAACACAGCTGTTGCAGCGCTGTCGCTGCCGCTGCGCTCAAGTGCACGGCTTGCTGCTGTCTAATCGCTTTAAGCAATACCTCAGTATATAACCGTTGCGCAGCCTCCCAGCGGGTCACCGGCTGCACTGCTGAAGCTAATAGCACCAACAAATCATCTTCACTTTGTGTTATCGCGAGTTTAATCGGTGCACTAAAGTTTTCAAACAACGCCAACACCGGCTTATTCTCACAGCAGGCAATATGGATAGTTTGTTGTTCATCGGTAAACTCGAATAGATAACTACCCGATTCATGCAGGCTAAGCGCATCACTCTGCAAACTAAGGCGCTCCCCCGCACGACTATAAGCACTCAACAGCACTGGTATATGCAGTGGCTGCTTCAGTGGTTGCTCCGCGGTGGGCGGTGTAGATTGCCGAAATGTCAATGCAAAGCCGCTACTCGTGGGCTCACTGTGGACGCTCACCTGCGGGGTTCCAGCCTGACTATACCAGTGCCGAAATTGCTTTAAATCACGCTGATTGGCTTGCTCCATGGCGCTGATAAAATCTTCACAGGTTACTGCTTGACCATCATGGCGTTGCGTGTACAGCTGCATACCGCGCATAAAACCCTGCTCGCCCAGCAAACAGTGCTGCATACGAATTACCTCAGCACCTTTATTGTAAACAGTGGCGGTATAAAAGTTGTTCATTTCAACAACTTTATCTGGCCGAATTGGATGAGCCATGGGGCTAGCATCTTCACTGAACTGATGACTTCGCATCATTTTAATGGCTTGAATTCGATGCACTGCCGGCGAACCCATAGCTGCACTGAACTCTTGATCACGAAATACCGTCAAACCTTCTTTTAAGCTCAATTGAAACCAGTCACGACAGGTAATGCGATTACCCGTCCAATTATGGAAATATTCGTGCCCTATTACCGACTCTACGTTAATAAAATCTGCATCGGTGGCAGTTTTAGCGTCGGCTAATACATACTTTGCGTTAAAAATATTGAGCCCTTTATTTTCCATCGCGCCCATATTGAAGAAATCAACGGCGACAATCATATAAATATCGAGATCATACTCATAACCAAAACGCTGTTCGTCCCAACGCATGGCTTTTTGCAGTGATTGCATGGCATACCATGCGCGCTCCGAATTGCCATGGTCGACATAAATCTGCAGTGTTACTGAACGCCCAGATTGGGTGGTGAAATGATCGTCAATGCGGGCAAAATCCCCCGCAACCAAAGCAAATAAATAAGCTGGTTTCGGATGTGGGTCATGCCATTTCGCCATCCTGATACCGCTATCGGAGATTTGCTGCTCCAGTAAATTGCCATTACTCAATAGATAGGGAAACTGCTCGGCATCAGCATAAATGGTAGTGGTAAACACGGCTAATACATCGGGTCTATCAAGGTAATAGGTAATGCGCCGAAAGCCTTCGGCTTCGCACTGAGTACAATACGCACCAGCTGATTTATAGAGCCCCTCCAGTGCACTATTCGCACTTGGGTTAATCACTGTTTCAATCTGTAGCACAAATTGCGCTGGTACATCAGTGAGGCAGAGCTTACTCTCGCTGAGCTGATATTCGTCTGCATTTAATTGCCGTCCATCAAGCCACACTGCGTTTAACTGCAGCTGTTCACCATTGAGCTCGAGCGACGCATCGGCAAGACGCCGTATGTGCATGGTATTAATAACTCGAGTCGCACTATCGTGCAGGTAAAATTGTAAATCTATGGTGTCAATAGCATAAGCCGGAGCGCGATAGTCGCTCCGGTATTTGGCGTGATGTTGGCTCATGATTAAATCGCTGCAGGACGTCGTAAAATTGTGATACCGCTATAGCCATAAAATAAAGCAACTAAGGGCGTTAACCAATTAAAAAAGGCATACGGCGCAAATTCCAGTGGACTTACGGTCAAGGTTGCCATCATAAAGGCGCCACAGGTATTCCAAGGGATCAGTGCTGAGGTAATGGTGCCACTGTCTTCAAGGGTGCGCGATAAAACCCGTGGGTCGAGACCGCGTCGCTCATATTCCTCACGAAACATGCGCCCAGGGATAACGATCGCCATATATTGGTCAGCAGTTAAAACATTGGCACCAAAACAGGTAAACAAAGTAGCAGCGATCAAATCACCGGTGCTCTTAATAAAACCTAATAGGCCTTGAATCAAACGTTCAAGTAGACCTAGCTTTTCCATAATGGCGCCAAACGTCATGGCACTTAAAATCAGCCACACTGTATTTAGCATGGATGACATACCACCGCCACTGAGCAACTTATTCAGCTGCTGCGAACCAGTTTCGATGCTGACACCATCGGCAAGCGCGCTCCAGACCACCATGGCTGTGGCCATCACTGAGGTTTTGCCGTCAGCAATTGCAGTAATTAAGTCAGCTTGAAACAGAACTGCCCAGAGGCCGCCAAGTAAGGCGCCAAAAAAAATTGATGGCAACGCTGGCTTGCCGCGCGCAGCAAGTACCAACAGCACTAACAGCGGCACTAACATTTCCCAGCCAATGGTGTAGGTATTGCTGAGTTCCAACTGCATACGCTCTAATTCCAGCGCATTGAAATTGCTGTCAGCGTTGAGCCCCAATAAACTAAATAACAGCAACGCAATCAGAAATGCTGGTCCGGCGGTATAGCCCATATAGCGAATATGTTGAAATAATTCACTGCCAGCCACCGCTGGTGCTAGATTGGTGGTATCCGACAGCGGCGACATTTTATCGCCAAAATAGGCACCAGAGACCACTGCTCCAGCGGTTATCGCTGGCGACATATCCATACCAACGGCAATCCCCATTAACGCAACACCAATGGTTGCTGCAGTCGTCCAGGAACTGCCTATTGCCAGTGAAATGATCGCACAAATTAACGCCGACGCAGCATAGAACCAGCCTGGATTAAGCAGTTCTAAGCCAAAATAAATCATACTGGGAACCGTGCCAGACAATAACCAGGTACCAATCAGCGCACCAACCGCTAAAATGATTAACAGGGCCCCCATAGCAACTGAAATGCCTGACTTTATGCCCTCTTCAATTTCAGCCCAGCTAAAGCGATTATAAAAGCCAATAGCGATTGCTACACCGCTAGCTACCCATAGGGCAATCTGATTAGGACCATAAGAGGAATCTTCACCGTACAGCAGCACTGATGCGCTTAATAGCGCAATAAGCACCAGTAATGGCACAAGGGCCTGTAAAAGGCTGGGTGAACGCTTAACGGATGGCGTTTCTATAGACATTATTGATCTCTTTGAAAAATCGACTGGCGAATTCTAACATGCTAACGGTTGGGGTAAAGCGCAGGCTATACCCCAACCTGTTCCGGCGCTTATTCGCCTGTTTTTTTCTGTGCTAAATGACGACGCTCCCAGAACGTGGCATTTTTAATTCCCAATTTAATTGGGTCAAACGTAATAGGTCCACCGCGTTTCTTCTGTTCTTCGTAGTCTTTTAAACAGCGCATGGTCGGTTTATACATAAAGAAAATTACCAAGATGCCGACAATGTTGATCCATGCCATTAAACCAACGCCAATGTCACCGATACCCCAGATATAACCAGCACTGTTTACCGTGCCATAGGCGACCATTGCCATCAACAACAGTTTGAATAGCAGTAACGGTAACTTACCGTTAAAGATTCGGTTTAGGTAGGCAACATTGGTTTCAGTAATATAGTAATAGGCCAAAATTGTCGTGAACGCGAAGAAGAACAGCGCGATGCCGACGAAAATTGGACCAAGGCTACCAAACACACTTTGCAGTGCTAACTGGGTAAATGCTGCTGAGCCAATCTCAGTGCCGGCGTCAACATTTTGCACAATAAATTGACCGGCAGGAAGCTCACCGACGACGTTATATTGCTGCGTAATTAGAATCATCAGCGCGGTCGCGGTACAAACAAACAAGGTATCAACGTAGACTGAAAAAGCCTGAACTAAACCCTGCTGTGACGGATGATCAACTTCTGCTGCAGCAGCAGCATGCGGACCAGAACCTTGACCGGCCTCGTTGGAATAAATGCCGCGTTTAACACCCCAGCCAATCGCTGCACCAAAACCTGCTTGCGCAGTAAAGGCGTCAGATAGAATGAGCCAGAATATATCCCCTACTTTGTCGATGTTGAGGAAAACCACAATCAGTGCCATGACAATGTAGCCAAGTGCCATAAATGGCACGACAATTTGGGTGAAGTTGGCGATACGCCGAATACCGCCAAAAATAATGAAGGCTAAAACAATTAAAATAAACGCCAAAGCCACCAGTTTATGGGTACCAACCTCGCCGAAACTGGTAACCACCATGCTGCCATCACCAAAGATCTGGGTTACCGCATTACCAACGGCATTCGCCTGCACCCCAGGTAAGAACACCCCGCAGCCAATGATGGCGGCTATGGCAAACAAAATACCTAACCAACGCCAGCCGAGTGCGCGTTCAAAATAATAGGCCGGGCCACCGCGATATTGACCATCTTCCTCAACTTTATACAGCTGACCAAGCGTTGACTCGACATAGGCAGTGCTGGCACCAAGAAATGCCACCACCCACATCCAGAACACCGCACCAGGACCACCGAATCCAATTGCTGCAGCAACGCCG
Organism: Pseudidiomarina sp.; assembly: GCA_023260975.1. Classification (GTDB taxonomy): domain Bacteria; phylum Pseudomonadota; class Gammaproteobacteria; order Enterobacterales; family Alteromonadaceae; genus Pseudidiomarina. The sequence continues at coordinate 82,636 of JALQTK010000001.1, forward strand.
GCAATATTACCGACCCCCACGCGTCCGGATAGTGATACGGCCAGTGCTTGAAAGGATGAAATGCCTTTGTCTGAATCATTACTGCTGGTCAGCAGTTTGAACATTTCTTTGAAATGACGAACCTGACCAAAGCGGGTCAAAATTGAGTAGAACAAACCTGCACCTAAGCACAAATAAATCAGTGCACTGCTCCATACCCAATTGTTCAATGTATTGACTATTTCCTGCATAAAAAGCCCCTGAATTATTGTTATCGTTGGTTTCAAGTTACTGCAGTAATCTGCCACAGCAGTTCATTAATAGCCATAAAAAAACCGCCGGCAGCGGTTTTTTATGGCTAATTTAGCGCAAGTTTGTTGGCCTCAATGATGTCGAAGCTCAGTTTTACAGTTTCGCTAAGATACGGATCAAACTCGGGAATCTGCTTAGTAATTTCATCTGTTACGGCATCGAGATTATCGACTGGCTGCAACCCTAAGCGTAGTAAGCGTTGGTTAGTACGCGCCAGTTTTTTTGCATTCTCAGCTTGCTCTTTTGCTTGTCGCTCTGATAGCACCAGACTGACCCAGATTTGGTCTTTGTTTTTTTGATATTCTTCAATATCTTCAAGTATATAGACCAACTCAGGATTGGTTGGAATGCGGCTATCAACACGTTGTTGCCAGGCGCTTAGCTGGGCATCAGAAAATACCCCAACCTCGCTGTACGGCGCTGGTTCAAGTTGATCCCAAGGCAATGCATTGTCTTGACTACTTTCACCGAACGCCTCAGCATCCGTGTATGCCGGATAGAGAATATCAGGAGTGACTCCGCGTAACTGCGTGCTGCCACCGTTAATACGGTAAAACTTAGCGATGGTGTATTGTACGCTACCAAGCGCTTTATCAAAGAAGTCGAAACGTCGCGCTAAACCGCGATGCTGCTGCACAGTACCCTTACCATAGGTATTCTCGCCGACAATCACAGCACGACCATAGTCTTGCAAGGCGGCGGCAAAAATCTCCGAGGCCGAAGCGCTGTAGCGATCGACCATCACCACCAATGGACCTTGATAATAAGTTTGGCCATCGTTATCACGACTGACTTCCTTACGGCCACCGGCCTGCGCTACTTGCACTACCGGCCCTTGATCAATAAACAGACCAGTAAGACTAATCGCTTCATTCAAAGCGCCACCGCCATTACCGCGCAAATCAATAATTAAGCCTTCCACTTGCTCGCCATTCATTTTATCAATCAATGCAATGACATCGCTGGTGAGATTATTATAAAAGCCGGGAATGGAAATAACGCCCATTTTACGCCCAGCATACTCGCCGCTGTCCGGGATCTTCACTTCGGCTTTGGCAGCGCGATCTTCTAACTTGACCTTATCGCGAATAATTGCCACTTCGCGCGTTGTCGCACCGGCTGGTTGATTCGCTTTAATGACTTGTAAGCGCACTGTGGTTCCTTTCGGACCTTTGATCAGTTCCACCACATCATCAAGACGCCAGCCAACAATATCAACAAACTCAGTTTTGCTGTCTTCGCCTTGCCCAACCGCAACAATTTTATCGTCGGGCGCCAATGCCCCGCTCTTATCGGCGGGGCCGCCCGGCACTAAGCTGCGAATAACGGTATAATCGAACTCAGCTTGCAACACCGCACCAATGCCTTCTAACGACAAATTCATATTTTGTTCAAAACGTTCAGCGTTAGCCGGCGACAAATAACTGGTATGAGCCTCGACACTGCGCGCAAATGCATTCATTAGCGTTTGAAAGACATCTTCGCTATTGGTTTGCGCTAACCGTTTCAGCGCATTGTTATAACGCTTACCGAGCGTATCAACCACTTCCTCCCAGCTTTTTCCAGTCATGGTCAAATTCAACGCATCATATTTAACGCGCTGGCGCCATAATTCGTTTAGCTCATCAAGGTCAGCTGGCCATTGCGCATCGTCGCGCTGAAAATAGTATTTATCGCCTTCTTGCTCGAAATCAAAGGGCTGTTCGGCATCAAGTAATGAAAGCGCATAAACATAACGCTCGAAGCGTCGCTTTAATGCTTTATCGTAAATAGCATAAGCCGGTTTCAACTTGCCAGAGTTAATCATTTCATCAAACAAATGACGGTATTCAACCGTTTGGTCGATATCGCTCTGCAATAGAAACATCTTGCTGTAATCAAGCATTTCTAAATAGCGCTCAAGAATTTGTTCAGACATCGCGTTATCAAGTTCAGCATTGGTGAAATGATAACGGGTAAAATAGCTGGTCACGCGCTGGCTCACGGTGCCATGCTGAGCTTCGGGTTCTAGTATTGGCAATTCATCCAGTTGATGAGCCGGCGGAATGGCAAAACTAGTGCTCCATAATAGCAACAGCGAAACGCTCGTGAGCGCCTTCTGCAGGGACCATTTTTTTAGCATGCTTAACACTCCTGCTTAACGAGATAGACCGCATCAAACTGCACTTTAACGGTAACACCGTTAGCTAGTTGCACCTGCAAATCATTACGATCTATTTCGCTAATTTGACCACTGAGGGTATTATTCGCAACCTTTACCATGACTTGTTGACCTAACTTCAAGCTGCTGGACAGCGCTGCTGTAAGCGTTGGTGAGGACTTGACTGGTGCTGCCTTTGGCTTGCTCTTGCTGGCTCGTGGCAGGTTGACGTGGCTTCGCTTTGGCTGCGCCTTAGGGCTTGCTTTGGCGGTAGTTGCTACACTCTTTTGTCGTTCACTGACTGGTTTTTTCTCAGCCACCTGGGCCTTTGCCTCGGCCAATTGCTGTTGCGCATGTTCGGCATGACCGGCTTCAACAGTTCCTGCTGGCTGGCCATCGAGGTCAAGCCGCTGCGCACCGGTTTTAATACAGCGCAAATAACGCCAGCTATTAGTGTAATGACGAACGGCTGAACGAAGACGTGTTTTACTCACCATAGGGTCATCCGCCAAGCGGCTTGCCAAATCGTCAAAAATACCAATTTTTAACGGATGAGCCGATCCCGTTTGGACAAAACAGGCGGGAAACTTTTCGGTCAAATAAGCCAGGATATCTTTGCTAGTACTTAGCTTTACCAGATCATTCATGGTCATCAAGTTCCTGCTGACGCACGTCAGCGAGTTGTTCTAAAATGTAGGTTTGCATGTCGTCGCTGTCAATTTCCAGCAATTCGTCATTTTCAATCCATTCGAACAGAGTCCGACGAATCACCTCTTCAAGTTGCTCAAGGCTGTCATCTTCTTCCATATAAGTTGCCACATAATGCAGCATTTCATTCATTTGATCAGCAGCGGTTTCGGCATCATCATCGAAAAAAACCATGTCCTGCTGGCTAACCAAATAAGCATAAATATCAAAATCAGCTAACATAGTTGTTGCCAATTAAGTTGTTCGATATAGCGCCCAAGACGGCTCAGCCCATCGGCGTCGACTTGACTAAAACGACCCACGCTGGGGCTATCTAAATCGAATACAGCGACCACCTTACCAGCTACTACAATCGGTACAACCAGTTCCGAATTAGAGGCCGCATCACAGGCAATATGATCAGAAAATTCATGTACATCGTACACCAACTGCGTTTGCCGAGTGCGCGCAGCGGCACCACAAACACCGCGTGAAAACGGAATACGTAAACAAGCTACCTTACCTTGGAATGGCCCTAACACCAATAGTTCAGGAGCTCTCACCAAATAAAAACCAACCCAATTAACATCGGCCAAGTGATGATAAACCAGCGCGGATAAATTACTCAAATTAGCGATTAAATCAGGCTCATCAGCGGTTATCGCCTCGGCTTGTTCCAACAATACATCGTAGTTGGTCGACATGAATTTACGACTCGCTATTAGTTAGTGAAAAGGTCGCAATAGTTGCCGCCTCAGGAGGTGTTAAACTAGCCTTCATTTCAGCTTTACTGCGAGTGACCAGTTGACCATCGGCGCCAACTCGAAAGGCCTCTTCAGATGGACAATACTTGGCTTGATAGGCCATAACCAATTGTATGCTGTTGGCTTTTTGCTCGGCGCTTAGTGCTACCCCATCCGGCCACTTACCCAGCTCAACTGCGGTGACTAGGCGTTGGTATATTTGCGGTGTAATGGTCGCTAATAAGTCATCAAACTGCATGATTAACTCCGCACTTTTAGCAATAACATGCGGATGCGATTGATGACAAACCAGACTAAACCGACCAGCATACCGCCATTGGCAAGATGTAATTGCCAACTACCCGACTCAGGTTGCTGCATAAAAAAGTAGGTAAATGCCGCTATGGCTATCAATAAGGCCAACATCGATTGGCTCATTAAACGCTCACGCTTGCGCTGCATGACTTGTTGCAACTCACGCTGGCGTTGCTCATTCGACACACCAACCGACTTAAAATTACAATGTGGACATGCAGCGGCTTTGGACGACATACGCTTACTACATGCGGGGCATTCGATCAGTGCCATAAGCTGCCTCAAGGTCGGATAATTATGCTTCTCAATATAAGGGTTCTGCCCACAAATTCAAGCCTGCGGGCAGGACTCTGGTGATTACGCAGGCTTACCCAAATCGCCAGAAATGGCATAAATAGCTGATAATACGTCGGCACCGAGTTGCATCGAACGCGGCGCTGACCAGCCAAAATCACTATCAACTAAATCAGCATTATCTTTAAATGGCATTTCCAGGGTGAACGCTAAACAACCGAACTGCTGTGCTACGGCGTTGCTAGCCACGGTTAAATTGGCCTCACCTGGAGCTTCCAAGTCATACCCATAGGTTGTCTGAAATTCTGGTGTGATCGCTTGTAATACCTGCTTAAAGGCCGTGCCCAGTTGTTCCATATACTGGTTATAGCCGGGAATACCCTCACTACCAGCAACAAAATTATAAGGTAGGTTTTCATCACCATGAATATCAAGAAATAGATCAACACCGGTACGTTGCATCATAGCCAGCACGTGAAACACCTCAGGACTGCGCTCAATGCTTGGCGCGGCCCATTCACGATTTAAATTGACACCAATCGCATTGGTACGCAGATGACCGCGAACACTGCCATCCGGGTTCATATTAGGCACTATGTAGAACACATGATGGTTCAATAATTGCCGAGCAGCACCATCTTCGTCATCCAATAAACGACTCAGTAAACCTTCAATAAACCACTCCGCCATAGTTTCACCTGGATGCTGGCGAGCGGTAATCCAAATAGCACGTTTGCCGTGTCCTGGCTGCCCTATCATGAGCAGGTTCAAATCATGGCCATCTAACGATTGCCCCAGTAAAATATGCTGACATTCGCTACTTTGTTGGGCCCATTGCAGCAAATCTTGATGGCGCTCATAAGAATAGGGTGCAAAATAGGCGTAGTAGACACTCTCTTGCTCAGGGCTATGACGAATAATTAAATTCTGCCCATCAAATTCAGTAGGCACTCGAAACCAGCTCTCGCGGTCATACGAAGCCACCGCTTGATAGTCACGCCAGCCATCAGGATAAGCTGATTGCGCCGCATTGGTAATGCTCATGACATGTTCAATACCGGCTTCACAATAAAGCTTGAAATGAAACCACTGATAGAAATCAGACTGGTTATCGCAGCGAATTGCGAGTTTGATAGCATCAGGTTGCGCAATCGACAACACCTCAATGTTACCGCTATCAAAATTTGAAGTAATAAACATACAGCGTCCTTTTCAGGGTTATTTCGGCAAATTCAGCAGCTGCTGCCCAGCCATTTTCTCGGCTACACGGATAACTTGGCAGCTATAACCAAATTCATTGTCGTACCACACATACAGCACGGCACGGTCGCCATCGACGATAGTTGCCTGTGAATCGACCACCCCGGCATAACGTGAACCGACTAAATCGGTTGAAACAATTTCAGTGGATGCGGTGTAATCAATCTGTGCCTGTAAGTCGGAATGCAACGCTTGCTCAAGCAAGAAATCATTGAGCTCTTGCTGGCTGGTATCGGTATTCAAATTCAAGTTCATAATCGCCATAGAAACATTGGGTGTCGGCACCCGAATGGCGTTACCGGTTAACTTGCCGGCTAGTTCAGGTAATGCTTTTGCCACGGCTTTAGCCGCACCGGTCGAGGTTAATACCATGTTTAATGCCGCTGAGCGACCGCGCCGCTCAGCCGAATGGTAATTGTCGATCAAGTTTTGATCGTTGGTATAGGAATGTACAGTTTCCACGTGACCGTTACGAATACCGAACTTATCGTTAACTACCTTTAATACCGGTGTAATGGCGTTGGTGGTACAGCTCGCCGCACAGACAATTAGGTCTTCAGCGACAATATCTTGATGATTTACACCATAAACAATATTTTTAATTGCACCTTTTGCTGGGGCTGTCAGCAGAACTTTACTTACACCTTTAGATTTTAAGTGCAGACCCAGACCCGCTTCATCTTTCCATATACCAGTATTATCAATAATAATGGCGTTATTGATACCATATTGGGTGTAATCGATTTTATCTGGTGCATCGGCATAGATTACTTTGATCGAGGTGCCATTTGCTTTAATTGCTGAATTTTCATGGTCAACGGTAATAGAACCATTAAAAGGCCCATGCACCGAATCACGCCGCAACAGGCTCGCGCGCTTATCCAAATCGCCATCACGACCACCACGCACCACCACCGCACGCAAACGCATCTTATTGTTACTGCCATTACGCTCAATCAGTAAGCGCGCCAATAAACGCCCGATACGGCCAAACCCGTAAAGCACAATATCTTGCGCCGGAATACTATCGACTTGATCAACAATATCGACTAACTCACGCTGCAAATAAGCTTCAATACTGAGCCCTGGTGCGGCGTCTTTAAATAAATAGTTAAAGGCTAATTTGCCTAGGTCGACACGTGCTGGTGCTAATTGCATTTTGCTCAATGCTTCGATAAACGGGAAGCTCTCACGCAGCCGCAGCTTCACCCCTTCATGGCGCTCAATTAACCGATGTGCCTTGATAATATTAATGGTGTCGACGTTCAATAGAGAACGGCCATAAACCAAAATTTCAACCCCAAAAGTACGATAGAGGCGACCTATCAATGGTTGCATCATTTCCGCATATTCTTGGCGTTCCTGCCAACTTTTTAAGGTCAGTTCGGTTTGCTGATCACTCATGAGGGTACCTGTCTCTGTTGCGTTGTTACGATTTAAATTGAAGCTGCTGCGCATTGTACTGAAAAGCGCTTTCAAGTACCAGAATCAATCGTTCTAGGCCTGTAACTCCTGACCAGTCGTGGTATCATAGCGCCCTACTCATTGATTGATCTATTTGGAGCTTTTGTCATGCTACGGCGTACTAAAATTGTGACTACTCTTGGCCCTGCTACCGATGACCCCAAAGTGCTTGAAGCACTCATTCAAGCAGGCGCTAACGTGGTGCGCTTAAACTTTTCTCACGGCGCCGCCGAAGATCATATCAAACGCGCTAGCTTAGTTCGTGAGATTGCGCAAAAACTTGGTGTTTATGTTGCCGTACTTGGCGACCTGCAAGGCCCTAAAATTCGCGTGTCGCGTTTTCAATCAGGCGCAGTTACGCTGGATATCGGCGATGTCTTCGTGCTGGATGCTGAACTTGATAAAAATGCTGGGACAGATCAACGCGTCGGTATTGATTACAAAGAATTACCAGACGATGTTGATGTTGGCGATATTCTGTTACTTGACGACGGGCGTGTTCAATTGCGTGTTGAAGATGTCAGTGGCCGGCAAATAACCACCACCGTAACGGTCGGCGGTAAACTATCAAATAATAAAGGCATCAATCGATTAGGCGGTGGGTTATCCGCCGCAGCATTAACCGAAAAAGATCATAAAGATATCGCCTTGGCCGCAAAAATTGGGGTTGATTACCTGGCTGTATCATTTCCGCGCACGGGTGCTGATATGAAAGAAGCACGACGGTTATTGCAAGAGGCGGATGGTCGGGCTTTGTTATGTGCCAAAATTGAACGCGCAGAAGCGGTGGCCAGCGATACCGTGCTCGATGACATTATTCGCGCATCCGATGCGGTAATGGTTGCTCGTGGTGACCTTGGGGTAGAAATTGGTGACGCGCAACTAGTTGGTAAACAGAAGAAAATTATTGCCCGGGCACGGGCACTCAATAAAGTCGTCATTACCGCCACACAAATGATGGAGTCAATGATTGAAAACCCCATGCCAACCCGCGCTGAGGTTATGGATGTTGCCAATGCCGTGTTAGATGGTACTGATGCGGTGATGCTTTCGGCAGAGACTGCAGCGGGTAATTACCCTATTGCTACAGTGAAAGCGGTCGCATCGATTTGCTTAGGTGCTGAAACCCATCCCAGTGCGGCACTAGAGCGCCATGATGTGCATTACACCCTAGATAACATCGCCGAGGCGACCGCTATCAGTGCCATGTATGCAGCCAGTCATTTGCAAGGGGTGAAAGCTATCATTGCCTTAACTGAATCGGGTTCAACGGCTAAACTGATGTCGCGTATCAATACCACATTGCCGATTTTCTCGTTATCCAGACATGCGGAAAGCCGCGCCCGTTGTGCTCTTTATCGCGGAGTTTATCCAATTGCCTTTGATTCGACCAAGTGCAAACCTGAACGGTTAGTCTATGAAGCGGTCAATGAAATCAAAGTTCGTGGGCATGTTGCAGTTGGTGACTTGGTTATCTTGACCCATGGTGACAGCATGGAAACAGTTGGTTCAAGCAACACCTGCAAAATTATCAAAGTTAGTTAGCGTAGTGTTCAATCAGGCTATCTAAATCACTTAGATAGTCGTCCAACGTGCGTACTAGCTTATGTCGTTGCTTTGGCGTCAGTGATTGATAAATTGAATAAAGCATAATGAAAGTCGCCTCACGACTCCTATCGATAGCCTGCTGCAGATCCTCGCTACGCATCTGTTCGGGCTCTATGATCAGTGCTTGTAGCCGTTGCTGGTATTGAGGTTGCTCAAGCGCCAGCAAAACCGTGCTGAATTCATCCAACCATAGTTGCTGATAATCGAGCCAAGTTAAGCGCAGATCCTCGCGCTGCTGTATCCAGCGGCGCAAGTAACGTAATTGCCCCGACTCTAATCGCCCCAATGCATCTGAAAGCGTGTTTTCCATGCGCTTCTGCCGGCGTTTTAACACCTCAGCGAATTCAGTGGTATTGATTTCATCCTTTTCTTCATCAATATCTGATTGAATTTTATCGATAATTTTCCGTCGCTGCGGTTCGGATAGAGCTGGCAAATAGCGCAATGCATAGGGTTCAACACGCACTCGAATAGTCTCCCACCAGCTCGCCATAGTATCGCTGTAGCGACTGATATCTGTTTCAGTTAGATCATCATTTATAATGAGCAGCCGTAACTCGGCTAAATGGGCTCGATAAATTGGTAGTTGGGTTTGTGCGTGCCAACGATGAAGTTCACTGATACTGGCACTGACCTCATCATCTAATGTTCCAGATAACGCCACATAATCAGCTAGTTTCCATGTAATAAAAGTATCTGCGAAGCGGTATCCGATGCGGTTGGAACAGCCCACAATCACCAACAGTGAAAGTACGATAACTGCCAGTCGCTGCATCATTACCCCTACCCTTTGGTTCATGTCGATGTGATCATGTCGATAAGATCAGTTTTTTGATACGGTCTTTATAGCTGCGGCTAACTTTTAATTCTTTACCATTGCGCAAGATCAAATGGTATTCACCATTTTGCCGACTACATAACTTTTCAACCTGATCCAAGTTAACAATAGCTGAGCGGTGAATGCGTTGAAAGCGCAATGGATTTAACTCATCTTCTAGTTCTTTCATGGTACGACGTAATATATGCGTCTCATTACAGGCGTGAATACACATATAGTCGCCCGCTGCATCAACCCACTCAATCGAGTTGATTGCTACCCGAGTGATCTCGCCACTCTCTTTGATTGCAATATGCTCAGGGTATCGCGCCATACTCATATCCTCACCGCTCGCTAAGCGCTTGAGGATATCCTCGCAATCTTCGCCGGTTGCATCAGCCAATAAATTGAGAATACGTAGGTGTTGCGCGTTACGTTCACGTTCAGCCAAATTCTTTTCAATACGCCGTATACTTTGCTCTAACCGCTCATGATCAACTGGCTTTAACAAGTAATCAATTGCACGCACTTCGAAGGCTTTAATGGCGTAATGATCATAAGCGGTGACAAACACCACCAGCGGCATTTGTTTACCGGCAGCCTGAACTTCACGAAGTACATCAAAACCATTCATGCCCGGCATTTGAATATCAAGAAAAACTAAATCTGGTGCCAGCGCGATAATTTTATCGACCGCTTGCCGTGCGTTCTGACATTCATCCAACACCTCAACGTGGCTGAACTCACGCAGTCGAACAATAAGACCACGGCGAGCCAGCGACTCGTCATCAACGATCAGAGCGCGAATGGTTTGTGTCATAAAGTATTAGCCTGCTCATAAGGAATACGGATCTCAATCCGCAGTCCTTGTGGATCATTACTGGCTACTGTAAATGAGTAGTGCTTACCAAACAAGGCCTGTAAGCGGTCTCGGGTATTAACCAGACCAACACCGCCGCTACCCAACAATTGTTCAATTGGCTTGTTCGTACCAGGGCCATTATCGCTAATGACGACGACTAATTGGTCGTGCTCACAATACCCTAGAATATCAATTCGGCCACCTTCTTCTAATTTAGCAATGCCGTATTTAATAGCATTTTCAATCAGTGGTTGCAGAAACAAACTCGGCACCAACGCCCGTAACGCTTGCTCGGAAATATCAATAGTGACTTGCAAGCGTTCATCGAAACGCACTTTTTCGATATCTAAATACAAGTTAATGGCATCGATTTCTCGACCCAAGGGTATCTTTTTGATGGGTTCATTATCCAACGAAAAACGTAAAAACAAACTTAGCTTTGACATCATGCGATTCGCTAGATCATTTTCGCCGACTAAAATAAGCGTTGAGATGGCATTTAAGGTATTGAACAGAAAATGTGGATTGAGTTGATAACGCAGCATCTTTAATTGAGCTTGATGCGCCATTGAAGTTGCCATCAAGGCTTTTTGCTTTTCGTCTTGCAGCATCTGGTAATATTTAATGCCAAAATACAGACCACTCCAACTTAGCATGATATAAAATTTGGCAATCGAATTTTTAAAATAAAACCAGCTATTCTCAGGTCGAAAACCAAACTTGTAAATTTCCCAATAAGTTGCGTTATCAATAACGGCCCAACAGGCGGCTGATAAATAGGATGCTGCCAACACCACAATAATCAATTGCCATGGCTGAACATCCCAAATACGCCGATACAGATGACGTAACGGTACGGTAATTAAAAAGCCCGCATAAGCGCCCAATATAAGAACCAAGGCATAAATGTCACGCATCTCGTGCATTAATGAACCGATGTAATGCACCAACGCATAACCCGACCATCCAGCTGCTTGCAGCACCCAGAAGAAACGGTTGCGATCATCGAGTAAATTTTTCCAGCGTTTATTCATCACTTTTGCTACTTTGCCGCCATGAACACTTTATCGCTTCAGTATAACCATTCGAATTACCACTGTATTGCGCTTTATCGCACCTATCCTGCTATATAGCGTGAGCTTGCCATGCTAGCATACGGTAATTTAATTTTGTCTTAGCACCGAGGTGTTCATGCTGCATTATTCCGTTGCTATTGCCGATCACGGCGCGCATTTATTTCAAGTCACCATGACCATTCCAAGCCAATCCACCCGTGGTCATATTTTACGCCTGCCCGCATGGCTTCCGGGCAGCTATATGATTCGAGATTTTGCGCGGCATATCATTGATTTCACAGTCACTTCCGGACAACAGCCGCTGGCCTATCAGTGCCTCGATAAACAAACGTGGCAGCTAGCCGCCAACACTGCGCCGGTACTAATTCAATATCGCGTGTATGCCTATGACCTATCAGTTCGCAGTGCCTATTTAGAGCGAGATTTTGCCTTCTTTAACCCAACCAGCTTGTGTCTCAGTGTCGATGAACATCAGCACCATCGGTGTCAGCTTGAGATTGCCTGCCCGGTCGGCTGGCAATTGGCAACCGGTTTACCGCGTCTAACTGGCGCTAACTACGAGGGTGGCAGTTTCCATGCGGATAATTATCAGCACCTGATTGATCATCCAGTGCTCATGGGCAACTTAACCATTTACAATTTTAACGTCGCTGGCATTCCCCACGCCTTAGTGCTGGCTGGACGACATGATGCCGATTGTCCGCGCATCTGCGCTGACCTGGAGCGTATTTGCGCCGAACAAATAGCCATGTTTGGCAATCAACCACCGTTCAACCAGTATTTATTCTTAACCATGGTGGTTGGCCGCGGTTTCGGCGGCCTCGAGCATGCTAATTCAACTGCACTTATTTGCAGTCGAAAAGACCTAATCCATCGCAATAAGGCGACTATCGATAATGACTATCGGGTGTTTTTAAGTTTATGCAGCCATGAATATTTTCATAGTTGGAACGTTAAAACGCTTAAACCCAAACTATTTTTGCCTTATCAACTTGAAGCTGAGCAATACACCCCGCAATTATGGTTCTATGAGGGCTTTACCTCGTACTATGACGACTACATGTTGCATCGTGCCGGGCTGCTAAGTGCAACTGCCTACTTGGCTATTGTCGGCGAAACCATCGCTAAAGTGCATCGTGGTCGCGGCCATTTGCGTCAATCACTGGCTGAATCAAGTTTTTACGCCTGGACCAAATACTACAAGCAAGACGAAAACTCACCCAATGTTATTGTCAGTTACTATGCCAAAGGTGGTTTGCTGGCCCTATGTATTGATCTCAAGTTACGTTTAGTATCACAGCATCAGTTGAACTTGGCCGATGTCATGGCGGCATACTGGCAGCAATTGGGACAACCATTGCTGGGTACCGACGATGATAGTTTCGTAAACTTTATCCGCCAACAGTACGAGTATCATGATATTGCTGATTTCATTACCACCGCCACCAGCACCACCGAGCAACTACCATTGACCGACTTATTGGCGCAGTTCGGTATCAGTACCAACCAGTGCGCAAGTACGGATGACAACAACTTCACTGGTAAAGTGGTTGCTTCGAGCTTGCCAGTATCGCTGGGGGCTAAATACCGCGCCACCGCCATGGGGCTTGAATTAACTCACGTTTATGAGGGAGAAGCAGCGGCACAGGCGCATTTAAGTGCCGGTGATCGAATCATTGCTATCGATTTTTTGCAAGCCAGCGATGCCACTGTGCGTGAGTTATTTGAGCGCTTCAAACCCGGACAGGCGGTCACCATTCATGCCTTCCATCGTGATGAATTACGCCAGCATACACTGTATTGGCAAGAGCCAGCAAAGCAGAGCGTGCAATTAACTGTTGTCGAACCAGAAAAACTTGCTGGCTGGCTTACGCTAAGCTAATGGCGCCCTTACCAACCCCTTCAAAACCAGTCACCTGGATGTGCGCATGGGGGTGCTGTTGTTTAATTTGCTGAGCCAAATAAGTCGCAATACATTCCACCGTTGAATCAGTGGGGATTAAGTAGTTCTCAGCGCGTGGTATCGCTAGTTCGAACAAGCCTTGATCGGCTCGGTAACTATAACCGACATGACTCTGTTCAGTAATCGCCTGCGCCTGGGCAGAGCGCTTTAATTGCGCTATCGGCACAACATCATCTGCTGAACCCAGATAAATATCGCGCCACGTAGACGCCCATTGCTGCTCTATCGCGGTATCACGCACACCGTCGCGCGTTACGTATAAACGCGAGCGATGACCATGGGCAATGCGCTGACAATTACCATCATGTTTCTTTAGCCCATGGGTATAGTGATAATAGGCTCCGGGAATTTCCTCAGTACGCAACTGTAATTGAATCGCATCAACATTTTCCGGTAACTCCCGTTTAATAACGGCACGCAAATAATCAATAATGGATGCCATAGTAACCGCCTCGGCATCGATAAAGGCAAATGCGTCAGCCGGGCAATACAGATGAATTGAACCACCGTGCGGGCGCATAAAATCAACCCACAGAGTGCCCTGTTGTTCGTTGTGGTTTACCCGCGTGTAGCTATGTTCTGTGGGTACTGCAAGCTTATGGTCGACCGCAGCATCGATAATCCGCTTTATCTGTTTTTTAACGCGGCCAAAATCTAATACCATCGACTGCTCGTTCAGTCGACCATCAAGAATAATATCGACGATCCAGCTTTCACCTACCATGCCGCGCTCCGGACATAAATAGGAAAAATCAATAACGGTTAGATCGTTCACAAATAACTGCATAAGATACTCAATAGTTAATCAATTAATGAAACAATACCAATGCGCTGCAGTATATCATTGCTTGCGCTTAAGCTATAACGCCAATCAAGCCAAACCATTCATATAATAACCAACCACTAAGCAACAACAGAGCCATACCCATCAGCCGGTCGAGCCAGTGACTAATAGCCCATAACTTAGAATAGAACGGCTTCCAGGTGATCAACGTCGCCAGTAAACTGAACCACAGCGCGGTCGCAACCGCCATATATAGGCCGTAGCCTAACTTAATACTATTAGGTGTTGCTGGATCAATCACCGTCGAAAATAAAGTTAAGAAAAACAGCGTTGCTTTGACGTTTAAGCCATTGGTCAAAAATCCTACCCGAAACGCCTGCCAGTTACTGAGTTTAGCGGCTCGTGCGGGGTCCACGACCATGCTGCCACGCGGCTGACTTTGCAGTGCTTGCCATCCAAGCCAAGCCAAATAAACTGCGCCAACAACTAAAAAACTGGCATAAACCCATTGGTAGCGATGAATAACCAGCGCGATACCCAATAGTGAATAGGCCACATGCAATAAAATCCCGGTACCGATGCCGACACTTACCCAGCGGCCAATAGCGCCGCCATAAGCGAGGCTATATCGGGTAGTGACAGCAAAATCAGGGCCAGGGCTAGCCACCGCCAATAAATGCAATACCGCTATCGCTAAAAATTCGTTTAAATACATTGCATCAGAACCCTAGTTGATTTACTTTTAGTTAATTCAGATTTACTTAATTAACAGAATTTCGAGGCTTGCTATGACCGTCAAACAACCGTCTCTCAACGCATTACGCGTATTTGCAGTTGCAGCTCATGCGCAATCGTTTAAACATGCCGCACAACAGCTGGGGGTCTCGCAATCAGCGATTACCCGCCAAGTTCAAACACTCGAACAGCAGCTTGGTACGCGCTTATTTCACCGCGATAATCGTGTACACGCTTTAACGCCAGCAGGACAAGCATTAGCTCCCGAATTACTGCGACTGTTCCGAGCGCTAGAACATACCATTGATAGAGTCCGCGATATTGGTGATAGCGAATTAACGACCCTACGTTTAGCCTTGCCAGACAGCTTATTGCGCTGGTGGTTAGCTAGTCATATAAAAGATTTTACCGCTTTGTACCCGCACATACGCCTGCAGTTTAACACTGTTGCCATGTATCCGAATAGTAACGAAAAGGCCGATATCTGTAGCCATTTGCACCATGAGGTGATTGATTTAGCGGTCCATTATGGCCTGTTGAAAGATAAAAATATTCGCCAACAACGACTTTATACGCCAACAATTACTGCGGTTGCTCGGCAGCTTCCAAGCACTGATCAGGGCATACACTGGCTGGTGGACAGCCAACATTTAATCTGGCAGCAATTCAGCAAGCGCTTTCCGGCACTGACACAGCAAGGTGATATCCAGCAAGCACCTGAACAGACGCTGCTCGATTTGCTCGCGACCAGTTCTGCCCTATCGCTTACCGACACGCTGTTTCTTAATCATCCGCAATTGCGTGGGTTGCAACAGGCCAAGCAATGGTCAATTGAGCTGCCAGAGGCAATTTATCTCAGCTGTAAAGAACGTAGCCGCCAGCCGGTGGCCTTGGTAGCCTTCAGCAAATGGCTAGAAAGCCGCATAACTAGTCAACGTAATAGCCAATGAGGACTAGAAAAACCTCAGAAAATCAGCGCATAATGCCAGCATAGTGAATTTCTAGTGAGCACCGGCAGTGTCATGACAGACTATCAGGTAATTATCGTCGGCAGTGGCTTTGGTGGACAAGCCGCCGCCATCGAACTGATCAAGCAGCAGCAAAACGATTTTTTGATACTGGAGCGCCGCGACTTTATGGGCGGCACCTGGGTGCAGAACAGTTATCCTGGCGCTGCCGTTGATGTGCAGTCGCCACTTTATTCGTTGTCAGCAGTGCCATACGACTGGTCACAAATGTATGCTCACCGTGATGAACTGCAAGCCTACACCGATTATATTATCGAGCACTTCAGATTACGGCAAAAAACTCGCTTAAATAGCACCGTTACAGCGATGCGCTGGAATGCTGAGCATTGTCATTGGCAGCTTGAAATTAATGGCTGTGAGCAGCTAACCGCGCGCTTTGTCATTAATGCCTCCGGCCCCTTAAGTACGCCGGTGATCCCAGAATTCCCCGGTCGTGATAGTTTTCAAGGTGCTAGTTTTCACACCAATAATTGGGATCACAACGTTTCACTCGAAGGTAAACGCGTCGCCATTATTGGTAGCGGTGCCAGTGCAGCTCAGGTTATTCCAGCGATTGTTGATAGCGTGACTGAACTACATATATTCCAGCGCTCGCCGCACTGGGTGGTAAAACGCCGTGACTATGTATTTAAGCCCTGGCAGCGGCGAATTTTGCGAACAAAATGGGGCTATCGCCTGCTCCGCAACAGCATTTATTTAGCTCTCGAGCTGCGCGTACTGGGCTTTAAATATTCCAAACTACTCTTGCAACTATTGGCTGGCAACGAAGCGCGGCGGCTGATTAAGCAACAAATTAGCGACCCGGTACTGCGCCAAAAGGTTACCCCCGACTTTACCATCGGTTGTAAACGCGTGATTATCTCGAATACTCTCTATCCAGCCTACTGTCGTGAACATGTTCAGGTACATGATTGCCATGATGGCATCGCGGCTATAACTCCGAGCGGCATTGTGACCCAATCGGGGCAACAGGTTGAACTGGATATTATTGTCTATTCGACTGGTTTTGATGCCACTGATGGCATGATTTCCTATCCGGTGATCGGAGAGCACGGCCGACTGTTAGCCGATTTTTGGCAGGATTATCCACGCGCCTATCTCGGCACCACGGTACCGTATTTCCCCAATCTGTTCATTGTTACTGGGCCTAATACGGGTATTGGTCATACCTCAGCATTAGTAGTGATTGAAGCGCAATTACAATACATTATGCGTGCCATGGCGGCGGTATCGAGCGCCGCTAAACGCGCAATTGTGGTGAAACCCGAAGCAGAGCAACGCTATACTGACCATATTCATGCTGAAATGCGTAAAACGGTTTGGCATTGGGGTGGCTGTAACAGCTGGTACAAAAGTAAAAGCGGTAAAGTAATTGCTATATTTCCCGGTTTTAGCCTCACATTTAAACGCTGGACACGAAATTTCAAGGCCGCTAACCATTATTTTATAGATTAATGTCTGCGCGCGATAATTAGTGTGTTTCGCGGGCTATCTGAAACCTCACAGAACTGCTGCAAGCGAACTTGATAGCCGCACTGTTGAAGAAACAACGCTCTATCGAGCAGTAACCAGTATTCCAATGGCTGACGAAATAACTGGCGAATCTGATCCAATGCGCGAACCAGCAGTAAGCGCTGCTTTGCCTGCTCAACAAACGTAGGTAATTGCCTAGACTGAGGCTGAGGTATACGCTGCTGCGCGCATGCCCAGTTAATGAAGTCTTTCAATTCACCGCTAAATTGTTGTTTTGCCAATGATGGTAATGGTTGATAGTGGTCGCAGCCAGTCACTTCAGTGCGATATAACTCAAACACTAAACGCCATAATTGTTCGATATTTCGCAATCGCTGAGTGCGTTGTCCTGCGGTGATAAATTGTTGAACAGCCAGTTTTAAATCGGCTTTGCTTAAGCGTAACAGTGATTGCCCAGCGATAGCGGATAATGGCTGGTAGTCCTCTGTAGCCTGAAGATGATAACAGCATGGCGCGACGAAGAGCTCGCAGCAACCACTCTGAGTCACTTGCTCTAGTAGTCGCCGATGCAGATCACCGCACGCATGTAAGGCAACAACAGCGCTATCAGTCGGTAAACTAGCGGGCGCTAGTTGCATGACATTAACCTGATTAAATCGCTGCGAAAGCTTAAAACGCTCGGCTAAGGCTTGTCCTTGAGCACATAAATTCGCTTGCCATTCAAGACTGGTTACCGGCAACTCGCGCTGAAAACTCAATAAACGCCCTAAATGCCCCTTGCCTGCGCACCATTCAACGACCGGATTTTGGCTGGTGAAAGACGCTAAAAAGCCATCTATTTGGGCTAATTTTCGACCCGTTATACCGTTACTTAACCAAAACGGTCTAGCCAGCCGAACCGTTTTATCGGTAACCATCGGCTGCAGCGGATTGGGTAATTGGCTTAATTGGTGGTGCAGCTGCTGCTGAATTTGTTCCGCTGAATTGGGCCATGGCCATTGCCTGGTAGCGAATGGATTAAATTGCCAATAGTGTTGATGCTGGAGTAAAAGTTGGTCGTAGTGCTCGAAGTATTGCCGCAGCGTATCTGTTGTCATAGGTGGGCAAAACGCATAGAGAAACGATTAGATATGTGGTGCCCGGGGCCGGACTCGAACCGGCACGACCGTTAAGTCGAGGGATTTTAAATCCCTTGTGTCTACCTATTTCACCACCCGGGCAAAACCTGAGTATATTATTGTGCAGCGTTAGCGTGATGGAGGCGAGTCCCGGAGTCGAACCGAGGTACACGGATTTGCAATCCGCTGCATAGCCACTCTGCCAACCCGCCATCGCGTTTGGAGCGGGAAACGAGATTCGAACTCGCGACCCCAACCTTGGCAAGGTTGTGCTCTACCACTGAGCTATTCCCGCTTTGCATTTAACTGCCACTAGAGCGCTACTCCAGTGGCTCGCCATTCTACATGGCAGTTAAATTCAGTCAATAATAAATTTGTAATTTCTGTTCGTTTGGCTGTTTTTTGACTGATTCGCTGCACAAACCAGCAAATTGATCAGTTTACCCTAACTATGTGCTGCCAAATCTGCCCACGCTGCACGAAGATATTCGTACATTGACCACAGTGTAAGCACAAAAGCGATATATAAAAGGGTAACTGAGGTGTTGATGACAAAGCCTTCAACACCCCAAATTAAGCCGCCAATAGCAACCATTTGCGCAATCGTTTTAAGTTTGCCTAAGTTGGATACTTTGACTTGCTCTTGGCGACCGATTTGCGCCATCCATTCGCGTAACGCCGACACCACCAATTCACGGCTGATAATGGTCAAAGCTGGGATACTAATCCACCACACCGCATAATGCTCAACAACAACCACCAACGATGCTGCGACCATGACTTTATCGGCCACTGGATCCAAAAATGCACCGAAAGCGGTGAATTGGTTGTATTTGCGTGCGACATAACCATCTAAGGCATCAGTAAAACCAGCAATAGCAAACACCAAGGCTGCCCAAAACCCCGCATACTCGATAGGTTGGTAATAAATCACTAAAAACACTGGAATCAATAAAATCCGAAATCCAGTCAAAATATTCGGAATATTCCACTTCACAATAGCCTTCCTTTATTCATCCCGAAACGCGTGATAGATGGTTTCAGCCAGATCACGACTAATACCTGGTATGGCCATGAGTTGCTCAATACTAGCTTGTTTTACCTGTTGTAATCCACCGAGATTTTGCAAAATCTTCTGGCGCCGCTTGGCACCGATTCCTGGAATTTGTTCTAAACTGGAACTGCGTTGCACTTTTGCCCGACGTTGTCGATGACCAGTAATGGCGAACCGGTGCGATTCATCGCGAATATGCTGAATTAAGTGTAATGCCGGTGCATCAGCATTCAGATCGAGCACCTGATGACTGCCAGCGATGATTAAGGTTTCTAACCCGGCTTTGCGACTCTCTCCTTTGGCTACTCCGATAAGTAGCGGAGCGCCATACGGCCAATCGGAAAAATAGTCTTCAGCTTGGGCTAACTGACCTTTGCCACCATCAATAAAAACAATGTCGGGTAACTGCGCAGTGTTGCTATCGTGCGGCGGTTTCACTGGATCAAAACGGCGTTTCAACGCTTGCGCCATGGCCGCATAGTCGTCACCTGGAGTGATACCCTTAATATTGAAACGACGATAATCACTTTTCTTCGGACCCTGCTGGTCGAACACCACGCAAGACGCTACGGTTTCTTGCCCCATAGTATGGCTAATATCAAAACATTCCATGCGCTGGATGGGCTGATCGAAATCAAGCACTTGCATTAATGCATTGATACGCAAACTCATGGTTGATGCTTGATTAAGCCTACTTTCAAGCGCATTGAGCGCATTTTTCTGTGCCAATATTTGATATTGACGGCGTTCCCCCCGAACATTATTGGTCATTCGCACCGACTGCGCTAACACCTGCTCGAGTAATTGCAACTCATGTTCAGGATCAAGCACCTGCGTGCTATTCGCCTCGGGTAGAATAATCTCGCGTGGCAGTCGCCGCTGAAAATCATCGTTTAGATAAAACTGCATTAAAAACGCCAATAAAATTTCATGGTCAGCGGTATTCGCCGGTACCTTAGGAAAATAGCTACGACTACCCTGCACCGCTGCTTCGCGAATAAATAGGAGATGCACGCTGGCAATACCACCGTGGCGGGCAAAACCAATGACATCAAGTTCTTGTTGATTGCCAGTGACCGCATTACGTTCTTGCACTGCGCGTAAGGCAGCAATCTGATCGCGATAGCGTCCGGCTTTTTCAAATTCTAATTGTTCACTGGCAGCATTCATACCAGCGACTAATTGATCAATGACTTGTTGATTTTTACCTTGTAAAAAGGTCTTCGCTAACTCAACTTGCTCGCCATATTCGGCATCACTAGTGTAGCCTTTAACACACGGTGCCAAACAACGTTTCAATTGATACTGCAAGCAGGGACGACTGCGAGCACGATAATACGAATCTTCGCACTGGCGCAGAGGAAATAATTTTTGCAGCAAGCGTAACGACTCGCGCACTGCCACGCCATTGGGAAATGGTCCAAAATAATCGCCCTTTTCGCGCCGAGTACCACGGTGAAACGCCAACCGTGGATGGTCATGATGGGTTAACAGGATATACGGATAAGATTTATCATCACGCAGCAATACGTTATAGCGCGGGCGGTATTTCTTAATAAAGTTATTTTCGAGAATCAGTGCTTCGGCTTCGGTATTGGTTACCGTCACATCCATGTTAGCAATTTGACGAACTAAGGTTTGGGTTTTCGGCACATCGACACTGGCGCGAAAATAGCTACTCACGCGTTTTTTGAGATCTTTGGCTTTACCCACATAAATAACGTCACCTGACTCATCATACATGCGATAAACGCCTGGCTGATGAGTCAGATATTTTACGAATTGCTTCGCGTCAAAGAGGGATTCGCTCATAGTCAGAGAGTTGCTCTAAATCGATTAAACCGGTTTGAATGGCAACGTGCGCCAATTCCACATCTCCGGAAACACCAATTTTCGCAAAAATACGATAACGAAAGGTGTTTACCGTCTTGCTGCTGATATTAAGGTGTTTAGCAATTTCTGCAACCCGTATTCCGCGCCCAATCATTTGCGTTACCTGTACTTCACGGTCACTTAAATTGCGCAATAACTTAACTTGCTCGGTGCGACGTGGATTCCGAGCCAGGTATTCGGCAACGGCTGTGGCAACATACATTTGCCCGCGGCCAACGGTTTCCGCTGCTTGAATAAACTCATGATGTGAGGCCGATTCGAGCAAATAGCCGTCGACATGGCGCAAATTACACTGAAAATCTAACACATCTTGGAAGCGTTTAGCCCACAACAACAATTGTAAATCGGGATGACGCTTCTGCAGTCGACGCCAGGTTTCAATGGTGCCATCGCCGCCAAGGTGACTGCAAAGAATTACCGTAGCAAAGGGTTTTACTTTTACCGCCTCGCGTAATTGTTGAAAGTTAGCGACGCTATCAGCGACAGTTAATTTATGGTTTGTGAGTGTGGCGTACATCCCAGCCCGCACCAAATCACTCGATACCGCAATGATATAATTATTCATATTGGTCACTTTTCCCTTGTGAATTATCGTGCTCCGGAACCATTCCAGAGTTCCATAGGTATCGGAAATAATTACAATAAAGGCAAGTGTTTGTTACATAAAATTCAAAAAGTACGACATTTCTTAACGCTTTTGGCATCAAATGATCATTTTTTACATCAGTTGATGCAAAACATGACGTTATTCACCTCAACCAAATACCGTAACAGTCTGACGACTAATCGCCACTAACTGACCTTGAGCATCCCAAATGTGTGCATGCGTATGCCCATAGCCATCAGCGGCATAATCGATATAAGCAGAGTATTGCCACCAATCACTACTCATTAGTTCGGTATTAAGCGGTTGCGGGAATTCAATTGACCAAGTTAACGAACTGGCTGGTGCAGGTGTCTTTAAATGCGGTAATAAGGCAGGTGGCCAGGCATCCACCAAACCCAGCAGTAAACCAATAGTGATTGGCTGCTGTTCGTTACTGAAGCGCATCCAGCCACCAAATTCGCGTAATGGTTGACCACTAAACGGCATTGCTCCAACACTGAGATGGTAGTCAAAATGATGGGTAAATTCAGGCATCAAGTGACTTTTTGGAAAACTCGGACCATGCTCGCGAGCCGGCACTTGCGTTGTCACGGTATCAGTGACACGCACGAGCGATTGACGTGAGCGCCCATAACTCGCCAGCGCCATCAATACCACCTGCTGTTGTTGATGAATTTCCACCGCGACTTGGGTGACATTGTTACCGTGGCGCAGAATACGCCGAATTAACTGCGCCTCGCCTGGTTGCACTGGCGCCACAAACGATACGGTAAAGGCACGTAGGTGTTGCTCCGCAGTGACCCCATGATGGGCGTGTTGCCATGCTAACGCGGCGGTCAAGCCGCCAAATAAGGCGCGACCTTGACCCCAGCCCTCGGGTAATTGAATAGTTTGTTCGGCAGCAGCGGTAATTTGCGCCAAGACCTCGGTAAATTGCATGACAACCTCACTACTTCACAAGATTTCTGCCAATTATACACAGGTACGACCAGATGCCTAGCGAGGCTGATTTATTTACTTTTGCCGAATGCAAATAGAAAAGCCCGCTCAATGAGCGGGCTTTCAGAATTTGGCGGAGAGAGAGGGATTCGAACCCCCGGTGGTCGCAAAACCACGCCTGATTTCAAGTCAGGTGCATTAAACCGGACTCTGCCATCTCTCCGTATCTACAGGCGTGCACCTGAAGACGTTGCGAATAATAAAGAGGTGTTTGGAGGTTGTAAAGCAAAAAATGAAACCTTCTTGCTAGTTTGCTGTCTTTTTAGGCAATTGGGTTAGATCGATAGTTGAAATGCTTGTCGACCATACCCATTTATACGGTACACTCTAGCCATTAGAATAATTGACTACAGTTCAACCCTACGGAGATAACCATGAGTAACCAAGCTCAGATTTCAACCGCTCGTAATGAGTCGGTATTAACCACCAATAAAGTGCTTCGCAACACCTATATGTTACTCGGTATGACATTAGGTTTTAGTGCTGTTGTTGCCTACATCACCGCCAGCATGGGGCTGCCACATCCGGGCTTTCTAGTCACTATTGTCGGTTTTTATGGGCTGCTGTTTTTGGTGCATAAAACCGCTAACAGTGCGACTGGTTTATTGTCTGTGTTTGCTCTGACTGGTTTTATGGGCTACACCCTGGGGCCAATTTTGGGCATGATCAGCGCAATTGGGCCGCAAGGTAACGAAATCATTATGACGGCGCTTGGCGGCACTGCATTGATTTTCTTTAGCCTGTCGGCCTATGTATTAACCACCAAAAAAGATATGTCATTCCTGGGTGGCATGATGATGGCATTATTTGTGGTGCTGATTGTTGGTGTCATCGCTAATCTATTTATGCAAATGCCGGCCCTAGGTTTAGCTATTTCTGCACTGTTCATTCTGTTCTCAGCCGGTGCTATTTTGATGCAGACTAGCGCCATTGTGAGTGGCGGTGAACGCAATTATGTATTGGCGACTGTGACGCTGTATGTATCGATCTACAACCTGTTCTTAAGCCTGATTAACATATTGATGGCGTTTGGCGGGAGTGACGATTAAACCTTGGCAACATTGGTAATAGCGCTGCACTCCCATCCGAGTGACAGCAGTGACCATGAAATTCGCAGCCTGCTGGCGTTTCAATACGCCCAGGCTGCAATTGCTTGTGGGCACCACATTACTATGCTGTTCTGTTATCAGCAGGCCGTGCGTTTAGCAGACCCAAACCACCCTCACCCACATGCGCTGCGGTGGCAACAATGGGCGATTGAGCACAGTATTCCGCTAGTTGTGTGTAATAGCGTCGCTGAGAATGAATTTGCGCTCGCAGTTGACCAGCTTCAGGCTGGTTTTGCAGCGGGCGGATTGACCGAGTTCGCCGCCGCAGTGGCGGCTGCCGATCGGCTGGTGCAATTTTAATGACTATTGCAGTAATTCAGACCCATGCAGCCACCGATGGCCATAGTTGGTATGGCCAAGATGCGTTATTAAACTTAGCAAGCCTTGATCTTAACCCACAATTAATTGTGATTGCCGAGGCGGTGAAGCACTTATGTCATGGCGCTGACGTACAACGTCGGCAGCGCTCTTTGCAGAAACGCTACCGGCTGTTACAGCTCTATGATTGCCCAAAACCCTGGGTGATTGATACCGATATGCAACGATTTGGTCTAACCACCGATGATTTCATTTTTGATATTGAGATAGTCACCGCAGTAGAGTTACCGCAGCGACTTTATCAGTGTCATCAGGTTTTGAGGTTTTAATGATGCCGCGAACACTTCATATGCTGCGCCAATGGCCACAAGCAGATTGGATCAACCAATGGCTTCATGAAGATAGTGTGGTGATCATCTCTGAACAGGCACTTCATGCTGTTATGCAGCAGCCTGAATTACTGCAGCAATTACCCACTCTGTGTTGTAATTGCTTGCGCAGTGAAGTGCTGCTGCTGAGCGAATCTGAACGTGAAAGAGTGCCTGCGCATGTGCTACAACTTGCCGATTCGGCATGGGTTGAACTGACACTGCAAAGCGCTCCAGTGATTAGTTGGGGCGATTAACCGATGTTCGTTCACCAAGGCCGAGAATACGCTACTGACAAGCACGAATATTTAGCTAATTTTGCCGAATGGACGCCTGAGTTAGCCGAGCATATTGCCGCATTAGAAGGTATTCACTTAACCCCAGCGCATTGGGAAGTGGTTAATTTCGTTCGCGATTTTTACCAAAACTATGATACCAGCCCGGCTATGCGGGTATTGGTCAAGGCGATTGGGCAAGCTTTAGGCGCCGATAAAGCCAACAGCATTTATTTATATCAACTATTCCCGAAAGGCCCTGCCAAACAAGCAACCCGCATCGCCGGGTTGCCGAAACCAGCTAAATGTATTTAGCCAGCGCTTAATTGCGCTTTACCAGCGAGATAAGGCTGCAGTGCAGCGGGTATGCTGACACTACCATCGGCTTGTTGGAAGTTTTCCAATAGCGCTACCAACGTACGCCCTACCGCCAGTCCAGAACCATTTAAAGTGTGCATCAACTCAGGTTTGTTGGCGCCTTTACGGCGGAACCGTGCTTGCATTCGGCGCGCTTGGAAATCACCCATATTGGAACACGAGCTAATTTCACGATATTTTTCCTGACTCGGAATCCATACTTCGAGATCATAGGTTTTGCAGCTACCAAAGCCCATATCACCAGTACACAACAGTACCTTCCGATACGGTAATTCGAGTAGCTGAAGAACTCTCTCGGCATGACCGGTCAAGGTTTCTAGGGCATTCATGCTATCTTCTGGACGCGTCAAACAGACCAATTCCACTTTATCGAACTGATGTTGACGAATTAGCCCACGCGTATCGCGACCATGTGAACCCGCTTCACTACGAAAACATGGCGTATGGGCAGCGTATTGCAGCGGTAATTGTGCTTCATCAGCTATTTCGTCACGCCATAAATTGGTCAGCGGTACTTCAGCGGTTGGAATTAAACTCAGCGCTGTGGCGTTTTCAGTGGCGCCTTGCACGTGAAATAAATCCTCGCCAAATTTCGGCAGTTGGCCGGTACCAAACAAGGTGTCTTGATTAACGAGGTAAGGCACATAGGCTTCGCTATAACCATGTTGCTCGGTATGTAAGTCCAGCATGAATTGACTTAAGGCACGATGTAATCGGGCTATTTGGCCCTGCAACACCACAAAACGTGCTCCAGCAAGCTTTACCCCTTGGTCAAAGTTCATGCCATTTTGCAGGCCTTGTGCCACGTCTACGTGGTCTTTAATGACAAAATCGAACTGCCGCGGTTGACCCCAGCGACTGATTTCCTGGTTTTCATTTTCATCGGCACCCAAGGGCACGCCGGAGTCCGGAATATTTGGAACACCAGCAATGATGCTGTGCAACGTTTCTTGAACGTCGTTTAACTCAGCCTTTGCGGCTTCTAGCTGGTCACCTAAATCATTAACCGATGCTAACAAGTCGCTGATATCTTCACCTCGGGCTTTTGCTTGGCCAACGCTTTTAGCGCTGGCATTACGTTCAGCTTGCAAGCTTTCAGTACGCACTTGTAGTGCTTTACGCTGCTGTTCAAGCTGGTCAAGTTGTGCCACATCCAGGCTATAATTGCGCGTTTGCTTCAGCCGCGCTGCGGTTTGCTCCAGTTCACTACGAAATAACTTGGCGTCTAACATGCTAATTCCAGATTGCGAGAATAAATGACTTAAGCCACAGCACTGCAAGCACTGCGACAATACAACCAATAAAGTTGGCACTGGCAAAAAGTATCGCCTTTAGGTAATCACCCTGTTGCGCCAATTGCACGAATTCCAGTGAAAACGTAGAAAACGTGGTAAATGCACCAAGCACCCCGACCCCCAGAAATAGCCACAGCGATTGTTGCTGAGCATGGTGTTGGGTGACTACAAAGAGGCAGGCTAATAATAACGAGCCACTTATGTTAACGATTAGCGTACCGAAAGGGAATGCTTTGAGCCAGTGATTTGCGCTCGAGGCGTATACGATCCAGTAGTTGATACCATAGCGCGCGCTGGCACCAATAGCACCGCCGATAGCGACTAACAACCAATTAGTCATGATCACCTCGCTGCCATTCACTGTGGTGATCACGATTTCGTAACCACTCAAGTTTATCCGCCAGTTGCTTTTCAAAGCCACGATCGCTGGGCTGGTATAATCCAGTTTGTGTTATTGCAAATGGTAAATAGCGTTCACCAGCAACGACCGCCTGCGGATAGTCATGAGCATAACGATAATCCAAGCCATCGCCAGCTTGTTTATGCAGTTGCGTCGGTGCGTTGCGTAAATGTTTAGGAACGGCGGCATCAGGATATTGCTCAGCTAATGCTTTGGCTGCATTGAAGGCTTGATAAACCGCATTGCTTTTCGGCGCTAAAGCACAATATATAAGCGCTTGCGCTATCGCGCGTTCACCCTCAGCTGGGCCAACCCGAGTAAAGGTATCCCAAGCCTGCAAGGCTATTTGTAGGGCACGTGGATCGGCATTACCGATATCTTCAGAAGCAATCGCTAACAACCGCCGGGCCACCACCAAGGGGTCACCACCGCCCAGTAAAATACGTGCGAACCAATATAACGCACCATCTACTGATGAGCCACGCACTGATTTATGTAATGCCGATAGCAGCTCAAAATAAGGATCACCCTGTTTATCGAAGCCAGCCTGACGCTGGCCAACCGCTTGTTGAACAAAAGCTAAATCAAGCTCAGTGGTGGTCGCCGCATCAGCGCAAATTTCCAGTAGATTCAGTGCTCGACGAGCATCACCAGCAGCGCAATGGAGGAGATATTCATGGGCGTCAGTGGTTAGCTGCAAACCGCGCTGACCAAGCCCGCGCTGACTATCAGCCAGTGCTTGTGCGAGCACTGCAGCAATATCGACATCATTTAGTTGCTGAAGCCGATAGAGACGTGTTCGCGATAGTAACGCAGGATTTAATTCAAACGCTGGATTTTCAGTGGTGGCGCCGACAAACCACACGGTGCCATCTTCAATATGTGGCAAAAAGGCATCTTGCTGGCTTTTATTAAACCGATGCACTTCATCAACAAATAACAACGTCCGTTGCTGCTGTGCCGCAGCGCGCTGTTGCGCTTGTTCGATGGCACTACGGATCTCTTTTACCCCAGCACTAACAGCGGAAATTCGTGCCATATAGGCATTGCTGCTGCTAGCAAGCAGCTCGGCTAAGGTGGTTTTACCGGTGCCAGGCGGGCCCCAAAAAATCATTGAATGCAGTAACCCGCGTTCTAGCGCTTGGCGCAGCGGCCGACCATCACCGAGCAGATGACTCTGGCCAATGTATTCAGACAAATTTCGCGGCCGCATGCGTGCGGCTAGCGGGCGAAAATCTACCGCATTGGTAAATAGTGATGACTGGTCGCTATTATCCGCCGCGCTGGTCATCAAGTTCTACCCCAGCCGGCAGCTCAAAACGAAATAAATTGACCGGCAAATCACTATTGAGTTGAAGATTATCTAATTCAATGGTGCTTAACTGACCTTGCCCATCATCTAGAATAATTCGTTGTAATTGCTTTTTATCAGTACCGCCAAATAGCAGTTGTAGGCTTTGCCTTGCATCACTATCTGGCAGTGGCTGCAATGCATAACTGTGGTTTTCATAGCTGACGTTATACTCAGCCCATGCCAGCGCATCAGCATCCACTAAAAGTAACAATGGGCTTTGCGCCATACTATCAGTCTGATCATACACCGAGACCTGCTCAACAAATGGATTGTAGTACCACAGCGCTCGGCCATCAGCGACCATGACCGTTTCATTTGGTGCATCAGTTTGCCAATACAATAGGTTTGGGCGCGCTAAGGCGAAGTGACCGTGTAGTTGTTGCAACAAGTCACCGTGCTGATCAGTCACAGTTTGGGCAAAGTCAGCCTGTAACGACTGTAGATTTGCTAACCGCGCCATGAGGCTGGCGCGAGCCTCATCACTCGAGTTATCTGCGGCCGCTGTATAACTGCTACAAAACAGCAGCAACGCAGCACTAGCAACAAGCTGTTTTAACATTGAAGTGACCCACCTTAAGAGCTTGTACGATATTAATCACGTGGCGGCTTAGGCGCGATAACTTCACGTTGGCCATTATGCCCTGCGCCAGTCACAACACCACTTAATTCCATTTGCTCAACAATGCGCGCCGCGCGGTTATAACCGATTCTAAACTTACGTTGCACACTAGATACCGATACCCGCCGAGTTTCGGTCACAAATGCCACTGCCTCGTCATACAGCGGGTCACTCTCCTCATCGCCTAAGTCGAGTTGTTCTCCGGGTAACAAACTATCTTCGCCAATATCGCCTTTAAGAATCTCATCCAGATAATTTGGCTTACCACGTTTCTTCCAATCACTCACTACCGCATGCACTTCATGATCATCGACGAAGGCGCCATGCACTCGCGTTGGCACACCACTTCCGGGCGGCAGATAAAGCATGTCACCTTGACCGAGCAATTGGTCCGCACCTGATTGGTCTAAAATAGTGCGTGAATCAATTTTTGATTGCACCTGGAAAGCGATTCGAGTGGGTATATTGGCTTTAATCAGACCGGTGATGACATCGACTGAAGGGCGCTGAGTAGCCAAAATCAAGTGAATTCCAGCAGCACGAGCCTTCTGCGCTATACGGGCAATTAATTCTTCGACCTTTTTACCAACAATCATCATCATGTCGGCAAACTCATCAACCACCACCACAATGTTGGGCAGTTTCTGTAGTAATGGCGGCAACTCATCCATGGAATCACCTGGTTTCCATAATGGATCGCGCAGCGGTTCACCGGCAGCAATGGCATCAAGCACTTTCTGATTGTAGCCTTTCAGATTACGCACACCCAATGCCGACATTAATTTATAACGGCGTTCCATTTCTGCTACACACCAACGCAGTGCATTGGCGGCATCTTTCATATCGGTAACCACTTCGGTTAATAGATGAGGAATCCCCTCGTAGACTGATAACTCCAACATCTTCGGGTCAATCATGATCAAACGCACATCTTCTGGTGTGCTCTTGTAGAGCAAACTGAGGATCATGACGTTCACCCCGACCGATTTACCTGAACCGGTGGTACCCGCAACTAATAAGTGTGGCATCTTAGCTAAATCAACCACCACCGGTTGCCCTGCAATACCTTTGCCAAGCACCATAGTCAGCGGCGATTGGCTCTGCTGAAAGGCGTCACAGCTGATAACCTCGCTAAAAAATACCGTCTCTCGGCTCTTGTTAGGTAATTCGAGACCAACATAGGATTTACCTGGAATAACCTCAACCACACGCACTGAAATAGCCGATAGCGAACGGGCAATATCTTTATCCAGATTGGATATTTTGGAGACTTTCACACCGGGCGCTAAATCGAGTTCAAAACGGGTAATGACTGGCCCGGGTTGCACATTAGCAACTTTCACTTCAACGCCGAAATCGAGTAATACCGCTTCAACCGTTTGGCTTATTTGTTCCAATTCCGCTGGAGTAAGCGGGTTACCCGTCTTATTCGGGCGGTCTAATAACGCAATTGATGGCAATGGATCGAGTGCGAGCAATTGATTCGGCTGGTCGTCATCCTCATCGGTCACAGTAGTGGCTAACACCGCCGGCTTCGCTTTCGCGGTGCGACTGAAGCGATTAACATCATTGCTGAGCGCAACAGGCTGTTCGTCGGTATGAATAACCGGTAAGTCAAAATCATCGTCATCATCAAGCGGCGCTGCGAAAGCAAGCTCTGGTTCAGCTTGGCTCACTTCAGGGCGATGGCGAGTTACTGCTTTGACTGGCACATCAGCATTCGGTACACGTTGCTTAGCGCGCGCGCGCAGTTGCTGGAGCAGACGTTGACTAGTCGCAACCAACCACTGACTTAACCAAATTGCACCAGCACCGACATGTTCAGCTACTACCACCCATGACACCCCGGTAACCAAGGTTAAACCAGTGGCCAAGAACGTCAGTAACAATAAAGTGGTACCAATCACATTGAAATACGGTAACAGCGCGGTGCTAATTACGTCGCCAACCACTCCACCCGCCGAAAAGGTATAGATATCGGCAAAATTTAGTGAGGCTAAGGCCGAACTGCCAATCAGCGTGAATAGCAAACCAATCAAACGCAAACCAACCGCTAACCAGTCTAACTCCAGCAGTTGATGCGGCCGCTTAAACATCAAATAACCAAGCCCAACCAAGCCAAACGGAATCAGGTAGGCGACAAAGCCAAAGGCGAATAAAAGGCCGTCAGCGAACCAAGCACCAATAGCACCAGCGGCATTCTCAATAGTGCCTTGGTAACCAGTTTGCGACCAGCTTGGATCAGCCGGATGAAAACTCGCTAACGCTAAAAACAAAAACACCGCAAAGGCGCCACAGACTATCAGCCCGACTTCGAGCATACGTTGCACACCACTCATTGTGCGCTCCCTCTTATTAGTTGCCTTATTGTAGCTTGCATCGGCGCGGATATCAGTACTTTAACACGACTTTTTCTCAACCCTTAATGAGTACTTTATTGGCATTCTTGACTTCTTCCATAACCACATAGGTGCGCGATTCATTGACCCCGGGCATATTCAAAATAGTTTCGCCCAATAATTTCCGATAGGACGGCATATCGGGTACCCGCGCTTTGATCAAAAAATCAAAATCACCAGCGACTAAATGGCATTCTAAAATCTCCGGCGTACCCTGCACTGCCGAACTGAACTGCGCAAATGCATCAGAGGATGTTCGCGTTAAGGTGATTTCCACGAATACCATGAGGTTGGCGCCAAGCTTGGCCGGGTTAACTCGGGCATGGTAGCTTTCAATGACCTGCTCACGTTCAAGCTTACGTACGCGCTCATTGCAAGCCGTCGGACTTAACCCTACTTTTTTGGCCAGTGCGACATTGGATAATCGACCCTGCTCCTGCAACAAGCGTAGAATTTTACGGTCGATTCTATCAACCGTGATTTTCACTGGTTCTTCAGGTATGAACATTAACTTTCTCTATTAATTCGGCTGTTAACCATAATTTACCCTATTTTATAGGTCAAAAAAAGTGCGAAATTAAATAGCGAGATTCGCTATAATGCCGCCCAATTCTGTTATTTCATTAGCTATTCACAAATGAGCGAGACGCAGCCCATGTTGATCGGTGTACCGAAAGAAATTAAAAACCACGAATATCGTATTGGTCTTACTCCAGCCGCTGTGCGCGAGTACGTTGCCCATGGTCATCAAGTGATGGTCGAACATAATGGTGGTCTAGCGATTGGCTTTACCAATGAGGACTATGTGGCTGCAGGTGCAACAATTAGTCATGATGCTAAAGAAATCTTTGCTCAAGCGGAGATGATCGTGAAAGTTAAAGAGCCTCAGCCGCACGAGTGTGAGCAGTTGCGCGAAGGGCAAATCTTATATACCTACTTGCACTTAGCTCCTGATCCCAAACAAACCGAGTTATTGGCCAAAGCTGGGGTAACGGCAATTGCCTATGAAACCGTGACCGACCGCAATGGCGGCTTGCCGTTATTGGCGCCGATGAGCGAAGTGGCAGGTCGTATGTCAATTCAAGCCGGTGCGCATCATTTAGAAAAAATTAACGGCGGCAGCGGAACCTTGCTGGGTGGTGTACCTGGTGTTGCTCCAGCGAAAGTATTAATTTTAGGCGGCGGCGTGGTTGGCACACAGGCTGCAAAAATGGCTATTGGTATGGGTGCGGAAGTCACTATTTTAGACCGCTCATTACCGCGCTTACGGCAATTAGATGATTTATTCGGAGGCCGCGCAAAAACCATTTATTCAACCGTTGATGCCGTCGATGAATATTCACGTAGCGCTGATTTGGTCATTGGTGCGGTGTTGATTCCGGGCGCAGCAGCGCCGAAGTTATTGACTCGTGAGCACTTAAAAAACATGAAGCCGGGTTCGGTGGTGGTTGACGTAGCTATTGACCAAGGCGGCTGTTTTGAAACCTCTCGCGCCACGACCCATCAAGAGCCAACTTACATGGTCGACAATGTCGTCCACTATTGCGTCGCTAACATGCCAGGCGGTGTCGCACGGACGTCAACCATGGCGCTTAATAACGCCACCCTGCCATTTGGTTTGGCACTGGCTAATAAAGGTCTGCAAGCCTTAGCCGATGACCCGCATTTATTAAATGGTCTAAACATGCACAAGGGCAAAATAACCTTCAAAGCAGTGCATGACGATTTGGGTAAACAATTAGGCCTGGATTATGTTGACCCGCGGGTGGCGATCCAAAGCTAATTTAGGGCATACTTGCAGCACTTTGCAGAAAACGGAGTTGTTTACCCATGGCTGAAGCCAAACATTGTCGTCTACTTATCCTCGGTTCAGGCCCCGCCGGCTATACTGCAGCGGTTTACGCTGCGCGTGCCAACCTTCAGCCGGTATTAGTTACTGGCATGCAACAAGGTGGTCAGTTAACCACCACTACTGAAGTGGAAAACTGGCCCGGCGATCCAGAAGGGTTAACTGGTCCTGATTTGATGGTGCGGATGCAGCAGCATGCTGAAAAATTTAATACCGAAATAATTTTCGATCATATCAATCGTGTCGATTTTACTGCTAAACCACTGCGTTTGTTTGGTGATAATGGTGAGTACAGTGCCGATGCAGTGATTATTGCAACCGGTGCGTCAGCCAAATATTTGGGCCTGCCCTCTGAAACCGCCTTCATGGGTAAAGGTGTATCTGCCTGTGCTACCTGTGACGGTTTTTTCTATCGCCAGCAAAAAGTCTGTGTCGTCGGTGGTGGTAATACTGCAGTAGAAGAAGCTTTGTATCTCGCTAACATCGCCAGTGAAGTGCATGTCATTCACCGCCGCGATAGCTTCCGGGCGGAGAAAATTCTGGTCGATCGGCTGATGGATAAAGCCGCGCATGGCAACGTTACCCTGCACCTCAACAAAACCTTAGATGAAGTGCTTGGTGATAACATGGGTGTGACAGCTGTGCGTATTAAAGATATGCATAATGGCGAGACCAGTGAGCTTGCAGTCATGGGCTGCTTTATCGCCATCGGTCACCAACCGAATACCAGTATTTTTGCTGGTCAACTCGATATGCATGATGGCTACATAAAAGTGCAATCTGGCTCACATGGCAATGCGACAGCAACCTCAGTGACTGGGGTATTTGCCGCTGGCGATGTGATGGACCATATTTATCGTCAAGCGATTACCTCAGCAGGTAGTGGTTGTATGGCGGCACTTGATGCTGAGCGTTACCTCGACGCACTCAAGTGATCAACTAGATCAGGCAGGAGTTGCTGATGTTGTTACATCTAGCTGATGATCAACAAGCATTTCCTGCCACTACCCTCGCCTTGCGAGAGCCCAATGGGCTGCTAGCTTTCGGCGGCAAGCTATCAGTGCAACGATTGCTCAGCGCTTATCAAAACGGCATTTTTCCTTGGTATGGCGAGCACGACCCGATTCTTTGGTGGAGCCCCGACCCACGTGCGCTGTTCACAGCTCAGTCGTTGCATGTAAGCCGATCAATGCGGCGATTTATGGCAACCACGCCGTTACGAATTACGCTGAACCATGATTTCTCAGCAGTGATCAAATCCTGTGCTGATAGCCATGCCGCCGACGGCTGTTGGCTGCATAGCGAGATGCAGCATGCTTATCGAGAGCTGCATGATTGTGGTCATGCTCATTCAGTCGAAGTATGGCAGCAACACCAGTTAGTGGGCGGTCTATACGGCGTTAATGTTAATGGTATTTTTTGCGCAGAAAGTATGTTTCAGCGCCATAGCAATGCATCTAAGCTGGCATTGCTGCAATTTGCCCAGCATTACTTTCGCGCTGGGGGCACCTGGGTTGATGCACAAATTGATAATCCACATTTACAAAGCCTTGGAGCGATAACTATTCCGCGCCCGCACTATATGCAACAATTGCAACGCAATCAGCAGCAAAACCATGATGTCAGTAGCGATTTTTGGCAGCCCCGGCAGTTGATTATTATTTGAAGTGGTATTACGCGCGTAAAACAGCTAGAATTTGCGCACTTTAACGAAGACCCTAGGTAATTTTTCGAGGATTTGAATGGCAAAAGAAGACAGTATTGAAATGCAGGGCACGGTACTTGATACCTTGCCAAATACCATGTTCCGGGTGCAATTGGAAAACGGTCACGTGGTAACCGCGCACATTTCGGGCAAAATGCGTAAGCACTACATCCGTATTTTGACCGGTGACACGGTGACTGTGCAACTTACACCATACGATTTAAGCAAAGGTCGTATCGTCTTCCGCGCGCGCTAACAGAGCCGCCGCCATTTAGCCCGTGGTTGATTGACTGCGGGCTTCGCGCTCCTCGATTGAAAGCTTCAAGTGCCCATCAACCACAGTGACCGTTACTACACCACCGTTGGTCAGTTCACCAAATAATATCTCATTGGCGAGCGGCTTTTTCAGGTGTTCCTGAATTACCCGAGCCATAGGTCGTGCTCCCATCGCTTTGTCATAGCCTTTTTCGGCCAACCACTGGTATGCAGCCGGCTCTAATTCCAGCGATACGTTTTTACGATCAAGCTGCGCCTGCAATTCACAGATAAACTTATCAACGACTTGGGTAATAACCTGCGTTGATAAATGATTAAACCAAACAATAGCATCTAAGCGGTTACGAAACTCCGGCGAGAATACCTTGTTAATTTCGTTTAGCGCATCCGGTGCATGATCTTGTTGGTTAAAGCCTATTGAGCGGCGCACAGTTTCTTGCACCCCTGCATTGGTGGTCATAACCACAATGACATTGCGGAAATCAGCTTTACGCCCATTGTTGTCGGTTAAGGTACCGTGGTCCATAACTTGCAGCAGAATGTTGTAAACATCGCTGTGGGCCTTTTCAATTTCATCAAGTAATAACACACAATGTGGGTGCTTTATGACGGCATCAGTGAGTAGCCCACCCTGTTCAAAACCGACATAACCCGGCGGTGCTCCAATTAAGCGACTGACCGCATGACGTTCCATGTACTCTGACATATCAAAGCGAACAAACTGAATACCCATGACTTTGGCCAATTGCTGGGTTACTTCAGTCTTACCAACGCCCGTTGGCCCCGCAAACAAAAATGAACCAATCGGTTTACTCTCATTACCAAGCCCTGAGCGCGATAAACGAATAGCTGAGGTTAATTGGTCAATGGCTTGATCTTGGCCGAACACCACCAATTTTAGGTTGCGATCGAGCTGTTTCAAGGTCTGTTGGTCGGTACGTGATACCGATTGTTCAGGAATACGGGCAATTTTCGCGATAATCTGTTCAATATCGCTGACACCAATGGTTTTTTTACGTTTTGATGGCGGTAACAAGCGCTGACTAGCACCGGCTTCATCAAGCACATCAATGGCTTTATCCGGTAAATGCCGTTCGTTAATATAACGTGCTGCCAATTCCGCCGCCGCACGTATTGCTGGTTGTGTGTAACGAATACCGTGATGCTCCTCGTAGCGTTCCTTGAGGCCCATCAGAATGCGGGTGGTATCGTCAACTGAAGGTTCGTTGACATCAATTTTCTGGAATCGCCGCACCAGTGCCCGATCTTTTTCAAAAATATTCTTATATTCGCTGTAGGTGGTCGAGCCGATACATTTCAATTCACCGCTACTGAGCATCGGCTTTAATAGGTTCGATGCATCAAGCACTCCACCACTTGCCGCTCCAGCACCAATAATGGTGTGAATTTCATCAATAAACAAAATCGCGTCATCATGCTCAGTGATTTCTTTTAGCAACTGCTTGAAGCGTTTTTCAAAATCACCACGATACTTGGTACCGGCTAGCAGGCCACCCATGTCCAATGAAAAAATCACCGACTTAGCAATTACTTCGGGCACTTCCTCATGCACAATGCGGTAGGCCAGACCTTCAGCAATGGCTGTTTTACCGACGCCA
The DNA here is from genome assembly GCA_023260975.1 of Pseudidiomarina sp. Lineage (GTDB taxonomy): Bacteria > Pseudomonadota > Gammaproteobacteria > Enterobacterales > Alteromonadaceae > Pseudidiomarina. Next base: position 119,811 of record JALQTK010000001.1, read on the forward strand.
GCCTCGCCCACCAATAACGGATTATTCTTGCGGCGTCGGCACAGCGTTTGAATACAGCGCTCTAGTTCGGCCTCACGGCCAATCAGCGGATCAATCATGCCGTTACGAGCACGGCTATTGAGATTGCTACAAAACCGCTGCAGATAGCTTTGTTGTTCTTCAGCGGCTCCTTCAGCGGCGGCTTGTTGCTGTGGCTCATTGTCGTTGTTAGCCGCATCTGGTTTGGTTAACCCGTGAGACAAGTAATGAACCACATCAAGGCGCGTAATATCGTGTTTGTTGAGCAGGTAGACGCCATGTGATTCTTGTTCACTAAATAGCGCCACCAGCACGTTGGCACCGCTTACTTCACTGCTGCCTGACGACTGCACATGAAATACAGCGCGCTGTAACACCCGCTGAAAACCCAGTGTTGGCTGGGTTTCGGTATCACCGGTGTCATGTTCAAAGGATGGCGTACTGCGTTCGATATAACCCAGTAATTCTTGTTTCAACACGGCGAAATCTAAACCACAGGCTTTCAAAGCCGCTGCTGCTTCAGGATTTTCCAGTAGCGCTAACAGTAAATGTTCAACAGTCATTAATTCATGACGACGATCTCGCGCAATCCGAAAAGCATCATTTAAGGTCACTTCTAGCGCTTTATTTAACATCGCGATACTCCTGCTGCGTCGTCATTGATCATTCGATTAAGCTTGTTCCATGGTACATAACAGCGGGTGCTGATGGTCATGGGCGTAACGATTCACTTGCACCACCTTGGTTTCGGCGATTTCGGCTGAGTAAGTACCACAAACGGCACTGCCCTTATAATGAATTGTTAGCATAGTGTCGGTCGCCCGCTCTGCATCCATACGGAAAAATCGCATCAACACCTCAACCACAAAATCCATTGGTGTGTAGTCATCGTTATTAAGAATAACCTTATACATCGGCGGTGGCTGCACGCGTTGCTGCTGCTCGACCTGATGTTTTTGTTGTGCTGCACCCATGCTGTGATAATACCTACTTTATAGACGTTATTTGACGTTTCAGCTCGACTATTTTTACGACAACGCCCAATGCTGTACATAATTTAATCAAAATTTGCCTTGACTATCAGCAGAACTCACCTAGAGTAAAACATGGCGTTAACATGAGCTGTTTTCAAGTAAGCCAAGTAATAAAGCTGCATTGACGTCATTCTAACAATAACTAACTTCAGCTGCAGAACAAAGGAAGTAGACGTATGGCGACCGGTAAAGTGAAATGGTTTAACAACTCGAAAGGTTTTGGCTTTATCGAGGCGGAAGACCGTGAAGGTGATATCTTCGCGCATTATTCAACCATTGAGATGGAAGGCTATCGTACCTTAAAGGCAGGCCAAGATGTTGAGTTTCAACTCGAAGAAGGCCCTAAAGGTTTGCATGCAGTCCACATAACTCCGGTGCAAAAGTAGTTTCACTAACTCCGCACCCGCTTAAAAACGCCGGCCTAACCCCGGCGTTTTCTATTTATCCGCGGTATACCCTATTTGTACTACTAACTATCAATACCGAAAAAGCGGCGTAATTGATCACGTAAATTTGGCGGTGTGCCATGTATTGTTAAGGTATCGGTGTGCACATCATAGAGCACCCGCTCCCCCAGTGCTTGCTGGTCAAAGCCGACACTGATGCCAGCGCCTTGCCCCTGAAATTTAACCAGCTTGCGTAATATCGTGCGATCCATAGGGAATTCATCCGCTAGCGGTGTGCTTGATGTTGCCGTGAAATCAGCAAAGCTGCTGGCCGTTGGCAGGTGTTGTTGCAACTGCTCTGACAAATCTTTGATACGCACCGGTTCGCCTTGTTGCCACTGGGCATCACAAATATCATAGACTGACTTACGTAACAGCTTGCTTTGCTGCTCTGGTAGATCCTGTTGCTGCACATAGTGCTGCACCGATTGCACCAACTGCTGTGATAGCTGCTTGGCATTAACACCCTCGGCGCAGCCAAGAAAATCTAGGAAAAAATCAGATACTTTGCGACCAACTCGGCCCTTAATAAAGGATATGTAACTGGCTGACGTGTGGTTATCGTGCCAATCACTTAAATTGATGGTGGCCGCCAGTTGCACTCGGCTCAGATCAAGCTGCGACGAGCGATCAACAGACAGATCAGCGGCAATACTGACGCCATCCTTGCTGGGTAAAAATGCAACCAATAAAAAATCTTGGCCGCGCTGGTAGTAACTCGCGACCAGCAGAAATCCAGCTTCCAAAATGCCGTAATGCTGTAATTGATTATGAAGAAGTTTTGCGGCCATTTGAGAAAATTCGATAAAGTCTAAGCGCGCCCCACGCCACTGCGCTAAATGCTCTGGAAAGGCACTCAGTTGACTGCGCTCAACGGCATCCTCAGAGGTTAAAAAACGGGCATATCCTTTACTCGGCTTGGCATCATAAATCTCGCGTAACTCATTGATTAACAATCCAACCTGATCGTTTATTGGAAGTATGGCGGGAGCTAAACGTAAGCCGATTTGGCCATTGCTGGTGTAAAACTGATGGATAATGCTGTGTTTTATGTCGGCGTGCATGGTAGTTTTAATTTCCTGTTGCAATCGCTATGTTAAGATAAACGCATTCTAACACGATGAGAGTGAAAAAATGCCGATTGTGTCCCAATACGATGCCAACTTGCAGCAGCAATTATTAGAACAAGTTCTCGACCTACTCGAGCGCAATCAAGTGAGTCGAGACTTAGCCTTAATGACCTTAGGTAATGCCGTAACTAATGTGATCTATCAAAATTACCCGGCTGAGCTCGGCTACAAAGTGGCTGAACAATTTGGCAAAGTACTGTTACAATCGTTAGCTAAGCCTGCTTAATCGGAACGTTCATGAAACAACGCAAGCAACGACGCGATAAAATTGCACGACTGATCAGTTGGGGCCATTGGTTTACCTTCTTTAATATCCTTGTGGTGTTAGCGATTGGCAGTCTTTATATCGAAGCGGCTGAAGCTCCTGGTAGCGGGCTTGGCGTGATATACATGTTGCTTAACTGGCTAGGGCATTTTGCCTTTCTACCCTTTATTGTTTTCATTATCCTAATTTTTCCATTTTGCTTAATCGTGCCCTATTCCCGAGTATTGCGAGGCATTGCCACCTTGGTCGCCGCGCTTGGAATTATTGCGTTAGTAGCCGATTTACTGTTCTATCGACAGTACGGTTATCATCTCAACACCTATTCGCTTACCCAGCTAGCGGCCGATGCTGAAGCGGTATTTGCGGGTGCTAGTTTTCTCATTCTACTGGCGATGTTGCTTACCTTTGTGGTGTTACTGGTATTTGAATTAGCGCTGGCAAATCTGGCCTGGAAACGTCTCGATCGCTTGCAGCAAAAAGCCTGGGGGGCAGCCTTTAGTGCGGTATTTGTGCTGTGCTTTTTAGCGAGTCACAGTATTCATGTGTGGGCTGATGCAGTGCTCTATACCAATATTACCAAGCAAGATGATACCTTTCCGCTGTCCTATCCAACTACCGCAAAAACCTTAATGAGCAAGCATGGTTTGCTAGTTGCTGAACGTCATCAAGCAACCGACCGCTTACTGCGAGAAACCACTAGTATCGAGTTGAATTACCCAGCGAGTGCGCTAATGTGTGCCCGCGTTGCTGAGCCACCAACCACGCTAATTGTCGCCTTTACCAGCTTATCGTTAGCACAACAACAGCAAATCGGTGCGCTATTTCCTGAATTACAACTGTATAGCAGCCCACTACTTGGCCAGCTCGATAGCACCAGTGGATTGTTTGAATTAGTCTATGGTTTACCTGATTTATATATGCGAGCAATTACCGCTAATAATGCTGAACCAGCCTATTTTAACCCGTTACGAGACTATCGGATTGAGTTTACTGCCGCCCTATTCAGCCACGACAGCCAATCCAGCGCCTTAGTACTGCCGCAGTCGCTGCAACAATTCACTGCCTTCGGCATTGCCGATCCAGCCGCCGTACTCGCTTTAGCGGTCAGTGAACCAGAGCATCCGGCGGTGTTACGGCGTATACGTCAAGCGCTCGATAATAATATGCAGGTCATCATTACCGCACTTACGCCTGCAACTGCTGATAGCAGCAATAACCGCTATGCTGTTGCCAGCATGCGTGTTCCGTTATGGACAAGCGCTACGTTAGCCTGGCAAGCGCAGCCATTAGCAACTCTAACGGATATTATGCCGAGCGTATTAAGCGACTATCTTCAATGCGTTGAGCAAGCGAAGCACTACTCTATTGGGCACGACCTGAGCGATGAAGTTCGCCGCTGGCCGTTGGTGACTACCTATGGCGAAGTGTTGGTAATCTATCAAGAAGACATGACTTCGGTTATCGATCGCGATGGCCATATCGAAAGTTTTGACAACCTTAATTTCGAACTGTTACCTGGGGTCAGCCCTGCTACACCGGTTTTAATTGATAGCTTACGCAAGTTAAAACGCTTTAATCAGCAAAGTAACGGTAATCCGTAAAGTTTTGCTGATTTGACCTTGCCATTGCCGGCTTTTTCATTATCATAGCTGGCTCGGTCGGCATGTGGCGCAGCTTGGTAGCGCACTGTCATGGGGTGTCAGGGGTCGGAGGTTCAAATCCTCTCATGCCGACCAATAATCAAATAAAAAAGCCGCAGCGTGGTATCCACAGTGCGGCTTTTTTGTCTCTATAACAGCAGTTTATTTCTTGGTATATACCGCGGCTGCAGAACCTGACTTAGTCACTTGATACGGCGTTTTTGCTTGCATCTTATCGCAGATGTCAGCACTCTCACCGGCATTAACAAAGCCTTTGTTGCCAACGCTTTCACAACTATCTCTTTTCACTTTTTGCCACTTTAGTGCTTTTAGCTTTGGATTTTTAGCAATTTCAGACTCCATTTTGCTAATAGCTTCATCACACTGTTTGTGATACGAAGCATCTTTGGTGCGAGCTTCATATAACAAGCCAACCTTCTGTGGGCCTTGTACTGAAACCCAACCACATAAACGTGAGCCAGACTGCGCTTCAGCTGGCGCGGGTGTTAGTGACAACATAGCTGCTGCTACCAGTGATAAAGCTAAGTTTGCTTTTAAGGTATTCATCGTATTAAAACTCCAGTGAATGGATAAGATAACCATAGGTAATTATCACCTGATGGGCGCGCCTTATCCGATTTGCGCGCGGTAAATTGATTCAATCAGTGCGACTGCCAGACCCGGTTCAATCTGGCTAGTTGCTCTTAGTAGTAGAGAAACCTTAGTGCTTCTTTCAGACGCTCACCGGTTGAATGCATGCGATCCCAGCGTTCCAGAGATACATCGCTCTGACGAAACTCACGATAGTATTCTTCTTTTTGCAGATGCGTCAGTATTGCCTCGATATTTGCCGGTGTTCTCTCAGTGAAGCCAAAGCGCTCGAGCAACTGCTCCATCCGGCTACTCATCGGGTCATTATCGCTAGGCGCTGCATCAGATAACTGCACCGGCTCTCTCGGGGTAACCAGAATTAGTACCGAACGCTGCAATTCGTTGGTCCTTTTATTAGAGAACAGGTACTGAATACCTGGAATATTCTGCAATCCCGGTACCCCGTCACGGGTGCTGGACGATGATTTTTCGCTCAAACCGCTCAGTACTAGCGTATCACCCAGGTTCATCACGACATTTGCATTCGCTGTAGTTTCCCCAATCTCAATCTGATACGCCACTCGCGGATTATCATTGCTGGCGTTTAACGATGTCCGCTGTGCATCTACCTTGAGCTGTACCTGGCCCTGCGACAAAAAGTTAGGGGTGACGGACAACTTAATACCGAAGCGTTTTTCTAGCGGAACAATGGTGGTACCACCTTCTTGGCTGGCGGAAACAACGCCAGCACTCAAGTTGGTGCCAGAGAAGAATTCCGAGGTTAAACCTTCTATGGCCGCTAAGGTCGGACGCGCGAGTACCTCGTTGAGCGAGTTGTTAGCGTTAGCAATATTTAGTGAATAAGATAGCGCCGGAATGGTTACTGCCCGGGTAATCGAGGTACTTGACGATGAATCATCGTTGGAACTAGTAATCCGTGAATAGGCAGGTAGATTGCCGGTAACCGAGCCAAGCTGCATGGTGAGAGCATTCAGCAGGTTTACACCGCGCGATGTTGACATGAGTTCCTGAGTCGATAGCAACACCACATCAACCAATAGCATACGTGGTGTCTCGGCTGATACTCTTGCTGATGGTTGCGGTATAGAAGTCATGTGGTCGTCTAACTCGCTATCCTGGCTATCTTCTTGGTCAAACAGCCCATCGGTCATTGCCGGCGACAAATCTGGAACCGAGAAAGCTTGCGCTAACAGGAGCGAGCGATCGGTGTAGAAAGTCTTCCACTGCGCCAAGCGGCGATCGATACGCTCGAGCTCTGGGGTGTTTCCATACTGTTCAATTAACGCTGCTCGCACCCACTCGGCGCGCGCGAAATTGCCGCAAGATCCGTAAACCGGAATACTCGACCGCAAAAATTCCAGCGGCGGTTTAGCGGATACCTTTAGATACTGATTCGCCATAGCGCAGGCTGTTTTCGCGTCGCCGCTAAGATAGGACGCAATCATCAAACCGCTAATGGACGGTGCACTTTCTGGGGTTAGTAGCAGTGCATCGGCGAACGCTTGTTTGGAAAAGTCGTAGCGCTTCAGGTCCATATAGGCGAGGCCCATAAATTCCAGCGCAATCCAATTACTCGGATCAATCCGCAGTGATTGCTGATAGCCTTCTAGAGCAATCTCCGCCTTTTGCGTATCGCCGCGTAGCGCCTGTAAATGATAGACAAAGCCGTTCAAAAAATGCAGGTAGGCATTGCGTGGGTCTAGTTGCAGCGCCTCATTTACCGCCAACTGCGCCGGCGCTAGTTGCATTCGTTTGATAAAGCCAACAGCAACATTAACCTTGGTCAACATCTCAGAATCGTTGACAGCACGAGGAATCAGCTCAACATGTTCCATCATTTCAACAAACGAGCGTGCTGGCATTTGTGCCACCGCGTTTGACGAACAAGTTAGCATCAATGAGCTGACAATGATCAGTCGATTCCGCCGTAATCCGTGTGCAAATGGTTTCATTAGCGTGGTACCGTCGAAGAAAAAGTAAGTTGATCGGTGCGCGAACCTGAACGCCCTTGCATGCAGCCCAATTTTTGCCCAGGCGTCACGTTGTAAGTACCTGGACTGCCGCCATTACCGCCATAAGGACCAAATTTACGACCGGTGTTGGTATGGAATAGAATGCTATCGACCTCATCACCGGAGCGGTAGTCAACTCGGACCACGTATTCACCCGGCTGAAAGCGTACTTCTGCGGTATAAGGCGGCGACCCAAGTGAGCCGTGTGGTGGGCCCCAATTACCATTGGCGTATAGGAACGCCAGACCATCGAGCAAGCGCCCAGAACGCACGGCGAAACCTGTCACGTGTTGTCCTTGGCAGAAACGATAGTCGTCCCAGTAGGTACTGTTTTTTCGACCGATTTTTAGTAGTGCGCCGGTAAAAGGACGGCCATCGCGGCCTTCTCTCGCTTTGCCTCGAGACAGCCAATGGCCAAGTGCATCCTTATAGCCATATACACCGAACGCTTTTTGCAAATCGGGGTAACGGGCGACATACGATTTGACATCAAAATCAGCGCTGCCCATACGCCCCTCTTCAATACCCACCAAAATCCAGTGCAATAACACTCCAGAGGCGTCACTACCAAAGGCCAATGAATCCTGGTAGTTCTTCCTATAGAAGTCTGGGTCAAATTCGAGGGAACCTCGTAAGCCATTGGGAAATCCTGTGGTATCCCAATGTGCGACTAGGTCAATGTCACTTTTTTCCTTCGGTTTTTTGTCAGATTTGGTGTCCTTTATGAACGGGTTTTTTATCGATTTATTGATTCGATTCTGCATGTAGTTGTAGGCATCGATATCAAAATTATCGTAGTAATAATCCCAATCAAAGGTGCTGCGATCAAAGTGCGCATGGCTCATGTCTTGCGCTTTAGCGGTCGAACCCCCTGCTACGCTAATAACCGCGTTAGTACCTGCGCTAATAAGTGCATTAGTACCGCCGGTCCAAGCACTGGTTGCGGCGTTAATCGATGATTGTGCTGCTTTGCGTGCTTGCTCTTTGGTCTGGTTAAATTCCTGTTGCGCAGCATTTCCCAGCTTATTCAGTGCAGCGGTCGCCTCACTGGCGGTATAGCCCTCGAGATCACTGAACTCACCAGCAATCTTGTTATAGGCGGCTTCCAGCTCTTTACCGATACAGCCTTGAATTTTCGACGGATCAACGTTAACAGCCGCGGCGCCATTAAACACGTCATCGAGTTTGGTCGTCACATTGAATGTCACCTCGGTGGAAATTTCAAACGGGTTGACACAACTCGCACTCACCGCAACTTTTATTTTGTCGCCGTTCAAACTCACTTCGACTTTCTGGCCACTAAAATTGCCCATTAAACCAACTTGCTGGGTGCTCGCACTTATAGCGGTGGTAGCTTGCATACTAAAATTAACCCGACCCAGCGGTCCCAGCTTAAGCGACAAGGACTGACCAACGTCACCGCGCAATCCGGCGAGACCGGCACTGGCCTGCATCCACCCCATGGTCTGCCCGAGTATATTGACCTCACCACCAGCACTCAAATAAGGACCACCGTCGGCCAGCGGGCCCAGTAGCACGTAGTTAAAATACTTATTGTCATTGGGAAAGGGCTTGCTGCTATCACCAAAGCGATATTCCGGTGGAGGATTTGGGTTTCTGAACTGCACTACCGATAGCGGTGTAAGCATATTCAATAAAGGATCTTTAAATTTATCGATACCGTTGATAAAGCCGCCGTATTTTGCCAAACGCTGATCTTTAGTCACCATAGCAACCATCATGTGCGCAGCATCTTCCATAGTAAAGCTCGCCGGCGTGGCCATGCGGAACGAAAAGTCCAACAAATCGGCAGCACCCTCTGGGCTGAGCGGTGTCTGGAATTGAATGATGATTTTCTTATCCTCGGCACCTCTAAATAGCGCATTGCCCTTATAACCAAAGGTCAGGCTGTTATTGATAAAGAAGGTCGCGTCGGTCAGTGTCATTGGCGGAAGAATTAATGGCAGACGCGCGTTGGGCGCAAACTGGAACTCAATGAAGGCCTCTGGTTTGCTAGCATCTTCTGCTTTCTGCGCCATGGTGTTGCCCTGTGCCATCGCGCTAGCGCCGGCTCCTGCCATACCTGCTAAATCAGTCGGAATTGGCATAACTACGGCGGCGCGAAGCATCACTTCATTAGCCTTCACCCCGAAGGCTTCCATGGTTAGCTTGATGGGGCCGCCCAGGTTGGCGCGAGCAGCCAGCTGCACACCGCTAGAGAACGACAGCGTGTTGACATTGAAATAGTTATCACGCACCACCTTGCGTAGTGCCGCTGGCATTTTGATCTGGTCAAGTTGGAAATCGGTGGTAGAAATCGAGATAATGGGCGACCGCAAGGATGTCTCACCCATCACTTTTTGCACTTTTTCACCTAATAAACGTGGCATAGAGAGCGATTTGTCGACCACCAACAGCAGCGTTTGCTGGGTGCTACCACTGGTAAAAAAGTACAGTTGTAACGGCCCCGACTGAGTCGTATAGCAACCAGTGAGATTGCCACCACAGCTGGTTTTACCAAGATCGCTCACCATGCCCTGCAACTCGTCCTTGATACCGGCAATCGGCAGATTACCGAGGACTTTCTGCAAAGTCGGGCTTACATTGGGTGCATTTTGGGCCTCTGCAGGCAAACTCAAGCTCATCATGCCAAGCATTAAGATACTGCACGTAAGTGACCAAGATTTAAGCGGCAATAAGCCAAACAGAGATGATTTGATTTTACTCATGAGTGATTAATCTCGATGGACGATAGGTTAGTTGGGACAACTCGTGCAGCAGACTTAGACGAAATTAGCTGTCGATCGGGGGGGCTCGGCTGCCAATCTTCAGATGTCAGCGGTTGCAATTCGAGCGCATTATGTACCGCCTTGACACCTTCAATAGTCTCGGCAAGGGTCTGCGCCGTTATTTGTTCAAGCTGAGTTTTTACCATGCCAGACAACAGCACCACGCCATAGAGCGATTCAACGGATATATTGCTTTTAGCCAACACATCATTTTGTGAAAAAAGCTGCTGGATAGTCATGGCTATCACATGGTCGTCGGCCTGCATGACAGCACCCGACCGATGTGGGTTGAGCGCAGCGGGTTGAGCACTGTTTACAGCACACCCGCTATTAATCAGCGCTGTAAAAGCTAAACTAACTGCAAAAGTGCCTGTTCGCATGCTCATTGTTATCTCTCAAAATTACAGGTAAACATTTTAAAGTGAGTAATGGAGAGCATCATAGTCAGCATGCTGTATGGCTGTATGTCACTAGTTCTAGTGACAGCGAATAAAGTTTATTTAGTAGACACAAGCGCTATACTCATAGTGGCGTTGCAGCTAATTGTTATAACCTCTTGTGAGTAATCGAAATATGCCCGTACCTGTACCAACCAATAATGAAATAATTCGAGTTGCGCTGGTGGATGATGACGTTGGCTTTCAAGCTGCTGTTGTTGGCGCACTCACTACAGCTGACGACATCCATCTAGTGTCGGTGTGCGGGACGCTGGCTGCAGGTATCAAGTTACTTGATGGTGAAGCGGTTGATATTCTTATCGTTGATTTGGGTTTGCCCGACGGCTCAGGAATCAATTTGGTACAAAAGGCGAATAGTTGCTGGCCACAATGCAATATAATGGTAAGCACCACCTTTGCCGATGAAGTCAATGTCATGAAATGCCTCGAATCAGGCGCTACCGGTTATCTGCTCAAAGATAGTAGCCAGCAGAATTTGATTAATGAACTGCGGCATCTGCATGCGGGCGGCAGTCCAATTAGCCCCTTAATTGCTCGGCGACTACTGAGCCGCTTCCATGGTGATCAAAACGCCCCAAGCAAAGCAGCAACCGAGATAGATGATCAGCCATTGCTCTCAGCGCGAGAGCAGGAAGTGCTTGAGTTAATTACCAAAGGCTTTACCGCCAATGAAATTGCCAAACTGCTGTCGGTGTCGCACCATACTGTGCTGACGTTTGTGCGGCGTATTTACGCTAAACTTAAAGTAAATTCAAAAACCGAGGCCATTTATGAGGCTCGACTGCAGGGTATTCTTGATAACTAATTGTTTTAGCGCCAACCGTTCACGGCTGTCGAGCCGCGTCTATGTGAATCGATTCAATGCGTAATTTGCTTGCTCTTGCGCCTGCACCGATACTCGCTCAACAATTGCGTATGGTGATGAGTAATTTTCGCAGTACGATTGTTATTATTCCTGCCTGTTTTATTCTTTGGTTAACTCTCGAAAACCCGCAAAATCAGCTTGATCTCACACTATGGATGACTTGCACAATCTTGGCCAACATACTGTTACAAGCATACGGTTGGTATTATTTGAAACATGGTTTTGAGCCCAAATCCTTGCGCTCAAACGTCTACATGTACGCATTTTTGCATAGCCTTGACGGTATTGCCTGGGGTTTGCTGAGCTGGATAATTATCAGTACCGTCAGCGAAACTGCGGTGATTATTATTATCGCAATTTTTGCTGGCATACTGGGGGCTGGATTAGCCACCTTAAGCGCAATCCCGATTCTTTTTATCGCTTTTACTTTGCCACATACTTTGGCGATTACTGCTACATTGTGGAGCAGTGCTGTCTCGCTTTACCAAGCCATCGCCATCATCGCAGTACTTTATTTTATCTCATTGATAGCCCAAGCAATTAACAGCTCGAAAATAATTAAAAGCGCTATCAGCACGAAATTAGAACTGGAAAAAAGTAACCAGCGGTTGCGCGAAATAGAACGCTCGCAAACGTTGCAACAAGAACGCCAACGCCTCATGCAAGAAATGCATGATGGCCTCGGTTCATCGCTACTGAGTGCGCTGCGGGTAGTAGAGAAAGGTAACATGGCAACTGATGAAGTCGCCCAAGTCCTCAAAGAATGTATTGATGATTTAAAACTGGCAATTGACTCAATCGAGCCGGTCGATCAGGATTTGCTGCTATTACTTGCTACATTGCGTTTTCGTATTGGCACACGGCTGGAAAATAGCGGTATTACCTTGCATTGGCATGTCGCCACTATTCCACCTTTGCAATGGCTTAATCCAAGCTGCTCATTGCATGTACTGCGAATATTACAAGAAGCTTTTACTAATATTATCAAGCATAGCGGTGCCAGCGAAGTTCGCTTATCAACACAGACTACCAGCAGCCATATCATTGTTGAGATAGCTGACAATGGCTGCGGTTTCGATGCTGAACAAACTTCAGCGGCGAGTGGCCGCGGTTTATTAAATCAGCGGCAGCGAGCCGCTGCCATTGGTGCTGAGGTGAATTGGCTTGCTCAACAACGCGGCAGTGTCATGCAATTACGTTTACCGCTTGAACATTCGCTACTTCAACAAGCACCTGATCAATCGATTTAGCGCTGTTTATACTGACTCGGACAATAACCACGCAGTATCTCGGCCGGTCGCTTGGCTTGATGTTTCGTCACCCGCCCGCTAACCCGACGGCGCCAATTATTAAACGCACTGCGTTTGAGTTGCTCGCGCATTAAAGCGATCACTTGTGCTTCGCTTAAACCATAGTTGCTGGCAATCGCTTCAAACGGCGTGCGATCTTCCCATGCCATTTCGATAATCCGTGAGGTATCGGCAGGGTCAAAAGAATTCTTGTTATTCATGCAAAAAACCGCCCGATTGTCGTGCCCATAACTGCGCATAGAGACCATTAGCGTTGAGTAACTCAGCGTGACTACCCTGCTCTACAATGCGGCCCTGATCCATCACAATTAAGCGATCCATTGCGGCAATGGTCGACAAGCGGTGAGCAATAGCGATCACTGTCTTACCTTCCATTAACTTATAGAGGTTCTCTTGAATGGCAGCCTCTACTTCGGAATCGAGTGCTGAGGTGGCTTCATCGAGAATTAAAATCGGTGCATCTTTTAACATCACGCGCGCAATCGCAATACGTTGTCGCTGACCGCCGGACAACTTCACCCCACGTTCGCCAACATGCGCGTCAAGACCACGCCGACCTTTGGCATCCACCAAATCATCAATAAACAAGTCTGCTTCAGCACGATGCGCTGCCTGCAGCACTTCGTCATCGCTCGCTTGTGGTCGGCCATAGGCAATGTTGCCACGAACGGAACGATGCAGCAGTGAAGTGTCTTGGGTCACCATGCCGATATGTTGACGCAAACTATCTTGGCTCACTTGTGAAATATCTTGACCATCAATAAGGATTTGACCGCTATTGAGATCATAAAAGCGCAGCAACAAATTGACCAAGGTTGATTTACCAGCTCCCGAACGCCCTACTACACCGATTTTTTCGCCTGCTTTAATCTGTAGCTGTAATTGCTGCAAAATCGGTTTATCGCTGCTGTATTGAAAACACACGCGGTCAAAGGTGACCTCACCACGTGGCACCTGAAGTGGCGTTGCATTGGGTACATCACGAATAAGCTGCGGCACACTGACAGTTTGCATGCCATCTTGTACCGTGCCGATATTTTCAAATAGCGCCGATACCTCCCACATAATCCATTGGCTCATACCCCAGAGTCGTAACACTAAACTGAGCGCAACCGCGATAGCACCAACACTAATCAGTGCGTCCGCCCATAGCTGCAAGGCCAACCAAGCAACACTAAATAGTAGCAATGAGTTAAGTAGGTACAGACAGGTATAAAGCTTGGTGACCAAGCGCATTTGTTGATGAACGGTCTGTAAAAACTCCGCCATACCCTCTTTGGCAAAGGCTTGCTCGCGTTGTGCATGAGAGAATAGTTTGACGGTTTGAATATTGGTATAGCTATCGACAATACGCCCGGTCATGACTGAGCGTGCATCGGCCTGTAGCGCCGCCACTTCACCTAAGCGCGGCACAAAATAGCGTAGCAGCACGATATACAGTGCCAACCAGGTCAATAACGGCAGCGCTAAACGCCAATCAGCAGTGGCAACAATGACTACGGTGCCAATGAAATAGACCGACACATAGTTCAATACGTCAAATAATTTGATCACGGTTTCGCGCACTGCGAGCGCTGTCTGCATAACCTTGGTGGCTATGCGCCCGGCGAATTCTTCTTGGTAGAAGCTTAATGATTGGTTGAGCAGATAACTATGCAGTAACCAGCGAATGCGCATTGGATAATTACCCAACAAGCCTTGATAGGTTACTAATGAATGCAGAATAACCAATACCGGTAAGCCCAGCAAAATGACCGTAGCCATACCCGTCAGTGACCAGAAATGCTCGCTAAAAAGCGTGCTACGGTCTTGCTCCGCCAGCCAATCAACAATATTACCAACGAAACTAAACAGCCATACCTCAGTAATAGCGATCAACATCATTAAACTACCAGCCAGCAAAATATAGCCCCAAGCGCCGCGGCTATAATGCATACAAAACTTCACCAAACCTTTCGGTGGCTGTTGATCGCCACCCTCAGGGAATGGCTTTAAACGCCGTTCAAACCAAGCAAACATGAGTGTCCTTTCGACTTAAAATTAATCAGTACAGTCTGTTGCAACAAAACGCACAGTGAATAAATTGATGTTATTACGATCTTGATAAAGATACTCAACAAAGTCCGCACGACTGCGATAAAACTGCATATTTTTGGAGTGACAGAAGCTATTTAGTAAGTAGTCTTCGACCTGACGGCGCAGCGCCATTGCATCATGTTGAAAACGATCAACAGCAATCAGCGCATAGACAAAACGCATACCGTAATTTACTACTTCGGCGCGTTCAAAACGTGTTTGTTGGTCCAATAATTTCGGCAGATCGCGGTTCAGTTGGCCAGACCGCTCAAGCAACTCAACATACAATTGATTGCGGTCCCGGCTCGGTGCGCTCTGCTGCCAATAATTCCACAGCAACATCGCACTCAAACTCAGGCTAATCAGCAAAAGTCCAAGCTTTAATTGGGTTTTAAACTGCAATGTCGGCATGCGTTACCATCGAGTTAGCCTACTGACCGTTAACACCTAACGATCGCTGGTATCGCGATACTCACCTTCAAATACCCGGCCGGAATCTGTGGTGCTGCTGTTTCTGGTTGCTGAATTGTTTTGTTGAGCGGCTTTAGCAGCCTGTTTTGCAGTTCGGCTAAACTGCCAAAACTGCTTTATTTCGCGGCGGCGACGCCACATGACAGGTAATAATAAAATCCAGCCTACGAGCAAGAACATCAAGCCTAAGCCCACTGCCAGCACGAATAATAAGCCCATCAATAGCCAACTGAGAACCAGCACGAGAGGGTTTGCGCCAGCAGGCGGGGTTAATTTCGAACGCACGGTGCGAAGATAAATTAGCATAACATTCTCAGCATTTAGGTATCTGTCATCATTATGTGGGCAGTTGCCGTGATTACAAGCGTTGCGCCCACTTATCTTGTAACAATTTGAGTAAAATGCTGGTTAGGTTGACGATATTAAAAACCGTTCCGGACACGCTGCCGACCAACACCGAATACATCAAGCCAAGTAATTCAGCGAGTAAAAACCAGCGCCGGATTAAATCAGGTTCATTGAGTTTAATCGAGCCGATGGTGAAAATAAGCGATGAACTGTAGGCTAAAGCAAGCGCCCAATACACTGCACTGCCGACCTGCGGCACCAGCAGCTCGTAGATCAGAAAAGCGATGTTTATCGCGACAAATGACCACAAAACCCATGGGCCTTGCCAGCGTATTGCAATGAGATTACGAAAAAAGGCAATGCCGGTGACTATGCTACCGGCCATTGCCTCAATCATAAAAAAATGAATAGACAAGCAGCCCAATGCGATTGCTGATATCAGTCGATAGCTGTTGGCACTGGGCTGACGATAGGCAATAAAGTTTACAACCAGCGCGATGACACCAAAACTTTCAGCCAATAAATTCACTACTAATTACTGCCGTTGGCTTTGTGAGGCATCACGAATGCCACGAAACTCATTCCCTTCATACCAGTTTGGCCATACAGCGCTGTTAGCCAGCTCATGGCCAACCTGATAATACAGCCATAAATCTTGTTGAACGCCACGTAAATCCCAATTCGGATCATACTCATCAGCCGGCTTATGATAGGCGTCACGGAGATATTCAGCCCGTTTCTGCTGACCATAGCTGATACCATAGTCGATATGGTCATTACCGCCTTTCGCGTACAACATAGGCACGCCACGCTTGGCCAGATTAAAATGATCTGAGCGATAAAATGAACCAACCTCAGGCATTGGCTCAGGCGCTACGTAGCGCCCCTGCTGTTCCACATAGTGGGCTAAATGATCTTCTAATTCAGAATTACCATAGCCAACAACCACCATGTCACGCATGGGCCCGTAAACATTCATAACATCCATATTAATACCAGCTACCGCTTTCGCTAACGGTAACATTGGATGCTCGGCATACCAGTCAGAACCTAACAATCCGCGCTCTTCTGCGGTAACTAAGACAAACACCACAGAGCGCTCTGGAGCCGGCTGGCTGGCGTAGAATTCAGATAATGCGAGTACCCCAGCGGTACCACTGGCATTATCTTGCGCGCCATTGAAAATGCCATCATCTGGGTTGATCGGGTCAACCCCCATATGGTCCCAGTGAGCCATATAAATAACGTGTTGGTCAGGGTACTTTGACCCTTCGATATAACCAATTAAATTCGGTGAATCGAGATAATCAAACTTAGTTGCCACACTCAGAGAAACCGAGACACCCAGCTCTATAGCCTGAAAATCAGCCTGCTGGGCCGCTTTACGCATGCTTTTATAATCGCTACCCAGGCGGGCAAATAAGCGATCAGCACTGGCTTCGGTAAGCCAGCCTTCAACCGCACTGCGGTCCATATTTTTATTTTCTCGGGCTAAGTCGAAACGTTGCGGCGAACCACCCGCGACGACTGCCCAACCGTATCCGGCAGCGGCGGTTTCATGAATGACCAGAATACCCGCTGCACCTTGACGAGCAGCTTCTTCGAATTTATACGTCCAGCGCCCATAGTAGGTCATCGCTTTACCATTAAATACCTCAGCATCACCACTATCAAAGCCGGGATCATTAACCAGCACCACCACGGTCTTACCGGCCACATCTAGGCCTTGGTAATCATTCCAACCAAATTCTGGAGCAACGATACCGTATCCGGCAAAAACCAGCGGGCTATCCACCAAGTCAACGCGTTCTTGTACCCGCGGTGACCACACCATCATGTCGTTACGATAGGCAAAAGCTGATAATTCGGCATCATCGAAGCGCATATCACTGACTTGATAAGGCAACATCCGCACCAAAGGGACCGCTTGCTGATAACTACCGGTATCGGCATTGAAGGGCTTGATGCCCCACTGAGAGAACTTCTCTTCAACCAAGGCAACTGTTTTCGTCTCGCCCTCACCAGCTGGGGCGCGACCGGCAAAATCATCGCCACTAAGGGTCGCCAAATACTCACGATAATTTTCATTAAAACTATACCAATCAACACTAACAGCGCTTGATGGCTCGCCTTCAATAGGTGCCGGAGCTGGACTACAGGCCAGCAACGAACAGGTTGCAAGTAATACCGTTAGGCGTTTCATTACTCTATCTCCTTGGTTGGTATTCTATTTACTTTGCTGAACACTCACGGACCTTAGCACCCAGCTTAATCTGGTGATCAGCAAAATAGCCGAGATTCATTTCCAACGCGCCGTAATAAGGTACATTGGGGCGGTATACTGCGCAGCGACTCGGATCGATGCTTTCACATGGCTGCATTTGAATAATTTTAACAATACGCTGCTGGTTATCGAGATACGCAATATCCAGTGGAATCCACGTGTTGTACATCCAAAATCCACTATCACCTGAGCGTTCAGTGGTATAACGAAACCACATGCCTTGGTGTTGCCCCAGCTGCTCACGCATCATCAGCCCGCGCGCTCGGCTGGCGTCGGTATCGGCTATTTCCGCGCGAATAACCTGCTGATGACCATCAATACAAACAGCAACGGATGACGGAGCTGCAATCGCTGCAGCGCCAACACTCGCGACTGATAGCAGCACCAATAATGCCGGTGTATAGCGGATCATTGCAGTCGTCATAGAAGAGCCCGTTTGGTAACCACAGATAGCGCTAGTATGGCCCTAAAGAGCGCGGAAAAAAAGTACTTCGGCGGCTAAAAGAACGCCAAACTGAGACATAATCCTGCGCTGCCGCTGCGACGAACTCCAAGCGATCGCTTGAAAGGCTCATCAGATGCGCATACAGTACGCTTATTCATCCAATAGTAACAATTACACCACATGAGCAAACGCGTGCCAGCACCACGTCAACTTCGTGACTTAAAAATGATTACCGCCATTGGTGGTGGGCATGGATTGGGTCGTGTACTACATTGTTTAAAGTTCATGCGTAAGCGTTTAATTGGTATTGTGGCGACCACCGATAATGGCGGTGCTAGTGGGCGTCTGCGGCAACATCAACACACCATTGCCTGGGGCGATATCCGTAATTGCTTAAGCCAATTAACCCAACAGCCTTTAGCAGCCGAAGTACTCAATTATCGCTTTAACGAACAGCATGAACTACATGGCCACAACCTCGGCAATTTACTACTCTATACACTCGACCAACTGAGTACCCGACCAATCGACGGTATTGCGCTGCTAAGTCGATTACTCAATATCACCACGCGGGTGTTACCCATGTCGGAAATGCCAGTCGACTTGGTCGCTGAAACGCACGAAAAAATACAGTGTTTTGGCGAAGTTCATGTTGATCAATTGTGTCGTATGCCACTCCAACTAAAACTTGAACCGTCCGTGCAGGCAACTCCTGAGGCGGTGCAGCATATACTTCACTCTGACTTAATCCTGTTAGGGCCCGGTAGTTTCATGACCTCAATCATGCCGCCGTTATTACTCGCTGAAATTCGAAACGCCATCGCGGCTAGCCCTGCCCCAGTAATTTTTATTGATAATTTAATTGCTGAAAATAGCCCCGCTGGGCGTTTATCATTGAGTGAGCGTTTGGCATGGATGCAACAGCAACTAGGGCCTTTAGCAATCGATTTGGTGATCAGCAATCATGCTGATACGCAACTGACTATACCAACCATTAACACCGTTATGCCTGCTCGCGACGCCCGCCATCGGCATGATCCAGTAAGCTTGCTGCACGCTCTAGAGCGCGCAGTAACCCTGTTATATTGATAATCGAGGTAGTAGATGAATCATTTTCGTAGTGCAGCGCTCGCCGCTGCGTTGGTCTGCATGAGCTATAGTCACACTGTGAACGCTGAAGCGTTAGCGATAAGCAACAACTTTCGCACCGATGTACCGAGTATTGAAACGGTTCTCGGTTACCCTACTGGCAGTCGTATCAGCACTCCAGAAGCGATTCAACAGTACTTTAAAGTTTTGGCCGAACGTTTCCCGCAGAATGTGGTGTTGAAATCCTATGGGCAAACCTGGGAAGGTCGCGAACTGTATTACGCGATCATATCGAGTGCGGAAAATATTGCCAACTTAGACAGTATTAGAACCGGCATGCAACAGCTCGCCGATCCACGTGTCACCAGCAAAGAGCGCGCCACACAATTAATTGAATCATTGCCGGCAAGTATCTGGTTATCCTACGGTGTGCACGGAAACGAAATATCTTCACCCGAAGCGGCCATGTTAACCGCCTGGCATTTACTTGCCGCTAACGATCAGCAGACAAAAAATTATCTTGATAATACCGTGGTTTATATCGATCCACTGCAAAATCCGGATGGCCGCGGGCGATTTGTCAGCCGCTATTATATGACGCTGGGAAGTGTCCCAAGTAGCGACCGTATTTCCGCTGAACATAATGAACCGTGGCCCAGTGGTCGTAGTAATCATTATCTATTCGATATGAATCGTGACTGGATCGCCCTGACCCAACCGGAAATTGCCGGCCAGGTCAACGCACTACTCGAGCATTTACCGTTAGTATTTGTTGATTTGCATGAAATGGGCGGCGATACCAGTTACTACTTCACCCCCGAAGCGCGACCTTACAATCCCTTAATCACCAAAAGCCAGCGTGAGCAGTTGTGGGTGATTGGCGAGCACAATGCCAAATGGTTCGATGAATTGGGTTATGACTATTTCACCCGAGAAATTTTCGATGCATTTTACCCAGGCTATGGCGCCAGTTGGCCGCTTTATCATGGCACCTTATCTATGACCTATGAGATGGCATCGGCTCGTGGGCTACATTTTCGCACTAAAAATGGTGACATATTGACCTATGGTGACGGCGTCAAACGCCATTATGTCGCCTCTGTCGCTACCATTGAATCAACCACTGAACATCGGCGCAAATTACTTAGTGACTTTTGGCAATACCGTCAACAGGCGGTTCGTGATGGCAGTACCAGCGAGCGCCGCTTCCACCTCTTCCGAGCTGATGATGATCGCGCCGGTAGCCGCCGTCTCGCCGGTTTATTAACCCAACATGGCATCGAGGTTGGCCAAGCTGAACACGCTTTTAAAGCCTGTGGCGGCGATTTCCCTGCCGGTAGTTTTATTGTAGATGGCGCGCAACCTGCGCATTATATGGTGCGAACACTATTGGATCCGGAAATAAAAATGGATGACGCGTTTTTGGCGGATCAAGAACGGCGGCGAGCAAATAATTTACCCGACGAAATTTACGATGTGACGGCGTGGTCACTGCCTTTGATGTTCAACCTCAGCTATGAAACCTGCGCGAAAATCCCTTCGATCAAACAAACCGCTGTCACCGAGCAGTTGATCGAACCAGGAAAGCTCAATCATGCCGATGCTAAAGTGGCTTTTATTGCCGCTTGGGGTGACATGAATAGCGGCCGCTTGCTCACCGCAGCGCTGCGCCAAGGTTTGGTCGTTAAACGCAGTGATTTAGCCTTTACTCATGCAAATGGTACCCGCTACCCCGCTGGAAGCCTGATTTTTACCCATGCTGACAATACTGCCGAGTTGCCGCGTCAGCTTGCTGAGCTAGCGCAAAGTACCGGTGCTCTAATCGACGGCGTTGACCGCAGCTGGGTTACTGATGGGCCTAACTTCGGCTCGAACAATGTTAAGCGTATGCATGCGCCCGCTATCGCACTGGCCTGGGATGAACCTTTTTCCAGTCTCAATGCCGGCCATACCCGTTTCGTTATTGAACAACAGTTCAATTATCCAGTAACGGCAATCCGCGCCAAGCAGCTGGCTAGTGCCGATTTAAGCCATTATCAGGTGTTAATTTTACCCACTATTGCTGGTGACCTTGACCATCATTTTGGCGAGCGTGGCAGTGCCAATATCAAGCAATGGGTCGAGCGTGGTGGCGTTCTGATTACCTTTGCCAACGCCAGCGATTGGGCCATCGACAATGGCCTATTAGCGAGCGCAATAGAGCGGGCGAGTGGCCAGAAGACCGACAGTCACCATGCCGATAAACGGGTTGATGGTATGCTGTTACACAGCCATGCTGAACTGGCCGACTACATCAAAGCCGATGAAGCTTCGCCGTATCCAAGCTCCGGCGTATTAACGCGCCTTGAGGTTGATTTGGAACATTGGTTGACCGCAGGCATGAAGGCACAGGCGATTAGTTTAACCGTTGGTAATCGCATTTATCGCCCACTAACTATCGATAATGGTCGCAATGTTATGCGTTACGCTGCCGCAGATAGCGTGGTTGCAAGCGGTTATCTGTGGGCTGAAAATACTGACCAATTAGCCTATAAACCATTCTTGATGTGGCAGCCACGCGGTCGTGGCATGGTGATTAGTTTTGCTCAAGAGCCAACCTATCGGGCCTATCTCGATGGCTTAAATATCGCCCTGATGAATGCTATTTTCGCTGGTGCCGCGCACGCAACACCTTTGCGATAACTTGTTAATCGGGCTGGTTGTGGTCAGCCGCAATGCGCGAAGCGACTGCGCCACGCTGGTCCCGATACTTGGCATCTTTGCGTTTGCTGTACGGGCGTAAACAAGGCTCATCGAGCTGTTCGAAGCTGAGCGCCCCGATTTTCATGAGTGGTCGTAATGCTAACGGTAATTTGCCGCTGTTATAAAACTCCAATACCACCTGCCCTGACCAACCCGGGTCAATACGATGCGCAGTCACGTGCACCATTAAACCTAAACGCGCCAAACTAGACCGCCCGTCTAACCAACCAACCATATCATCGGGTAAGGTAACCGCTTCATGGGTTACCGCCAAAGCAAACTCACCGGGGTGAATAAAAAACGCTTGTTCCGCGTTAAGCACAATCGCCTCACTCATCACTTGAGAAATAGCGCGGTCAATATCTTCGCGGCTACCACTAATATCAATAAATGGTGCGGCATGATCTTGCAACACACGAAATTCATTGCCTAAGCGAATATCAACGGTGACACCGGTAATATCTTCTGCTTGGGGAGGCGGGTCGATCACAATTTTACCAGCAGCTAAGTAAGCTTCTATTTGACCATCAGTTAAGCGCATAAAATTCTCCTGTAAGCCACCATTATGGCTTGTCTGTCGCTTGTTGGTAAAGCTGCATAGCTAATTGCTGTGCACTATCACGAATAACTGCTACCAGTGGATCGGTCGGGTCTTGGATCGCCAGTGGCACGCCGTCATCGAGCGCTGCGCGCATGCGTGCAGCCAGTGGCCACGCACCCAGTAATGGGATGCCCTCACGCTGCGCTACTGCGGCGCCGCCGCCACTACCAAAGATTGCCTCATGATGGCCACATTGTGAACATTCAAAATAACTCATATTTTCAATCATGCCGGTGAGCGGAATACCAACCTTGCGAAACATCTCAATACCTTTTTCAGCATCAGCTAAGGCAACGGTTTGCGGCGTGGTGACCACTACCGCTCCAGTAATCGGTAA
Organism: Pseudidiomarina sp.; assembly: GCA_023260975.1. Classification (GTDB taxonomy): domain Bacteria; phylum Pseudomonadota; class Gammaproteobacteria; order Enterobacterales; family Alteromonadaceae; genus Pseudidiomarina. The sequence continues at coordinate 142,783 of JALQTK010000001.1, forward strand.
TTTTTGTGCCATCGTCAGTTGAATATCGCCTGTACCTGGCGGCATATCGATAATTAAATAATCCAGTTGCGGCCATTGGCTATCACGAAATAATTGCTGTAACGCGGCACTGGCAACTGGGCCGCGCCAAATAGCAGGTGCGTTGGCTTCGGTTAAATAGCCCAGTGAGGTAACCCAAATACCATGACGCTGATGTGGGATGATTTTATTCTGAGCGCTATACTGCAGTTTTTCATCGGCACCGCCGAGCATGGTCGGTAACGATGGTCCGTATACATCAGCGTCGAGCAGCCCAACCTTAGCGCCAAAACCAGCTAACGCCAGCGCCAGTTGCACACTGACTGACGACTTACCAACTCCGCCTTTACCCGATGACACCACGATGATATTGCCATAGAGCAATGGTAACTCAGGCTGAGTATTGGCTAATTTGACGATCTTGAGCTGCAGTGACCAAAGGCATTGCGACAACACGGGGTCGGCGCGAAACGGTGCTAGAAAGCTCTCGTCGGCAGCAAATGGCAGGGTTAATAGCGCCTGTCGTTGACCACCATCATCAGTAACCTGCAACCATTCAAGTGGTAATTGGCCTTGCCAACCAGCAATACGCAAGCGCTCATAAGCAATCTTTATAGGATCCGCTGAAAACCACTTTTTAAACATCAAAAAAACCCTCGGTTATGCCTCGGCTAAGCCGCATGATACGGTGAGTGTAGCTGGATTGCCAGCGGTGATTCAGGTACACTGCGCAGATATCTTTTTGCCGTTACATGGACCGCTCGATGTCAGTTACTTCACGTAAAATTTTGGTTACTAATGCCCTACCTTATGCCAATGGCCCGATTCATATCGGCCATATGCTTGGCTATATCCAAGCCGACATTTGGGTACGTTTTCAAAAATTGCGCGGCCACGAATGCCACTATGTATGCGCTGATGATGCCCACGGCACGCCAATTATGCTCAAAGCGCAGCAGTTAGGTATTGCGCCTGAGCAAATGATTGCGGACATGCAACAAGCACATCAAGCCGATTTTGCTGACTTTCAGGTGGCCTTTGATAACTATCATTCAACCCACAGTGACGAAAACCGTGCTTGTGCCGAACTTATTTATAAACGCTTGCGCAGTGCCGGTCACATTAAAACCAAGACCATCGAGCAACTATACGACCCTGAGCGCAAGATGTTTTTGCCGGACCGGTTTGTTAAAGGCGACTGCCCAAAATGTGGCGCTACCGATCAATATGGCGATAACTGTGATGTCTGCGGGGCGACCTATTCACCCACTGAATTAAAAAATCCGCGCTCGGCGGTATCTGGTGCTACCCCAGAGTTGCGCGAATCAGAACACTATTTTTTTGATTTGCCCGCCTTCGAGCACATGCTCAAGGCCTGGACCCGCTCCGGATCGCTGCAAGATGAAATGGCGAATAAGCTCAATGAGTGGTTTGAAGCCGGCTTGCAGCAGTGGGATATCAGTCGCGATGCGCCCTACTTCGGTTTTGAGATCCCCGATGCCCCGGGAAAATATTTCTATGTTTGGCTGGATGCGCCAATTGGTTACATGGGTAGCTTTAAGAACTACTGTGAACGCACCGGTGCGGCCGATTTTGACAGTTTTTGGCAGCCTGACAGCAACGCTGAGCTATATCACTTCATTGGCAAAGACATTATTTATTTCCATAGCCTATTTTGGCCGGCAATGCTCCATGGTGCCAATTTCCGTCAGCCGACCAACGTCTGGGCGCACGGTTTTATCACCGTAAACGGTACCAAAATGTCGAAATCAAAAGGTACCTTTATCATGGCGCGTACGTACCTGGATCATCTTGATCCAGATTACTTGCGCTATTATTTTGCTGCCAAGTTATCCAGCCGTATTGATGATCTTGATCTCAATCTGACTGATTTCGCCCAACGGGTGAATGCAGATTTGGTCGGTAAAGTCGTTAACATTGCCAGTCGCTGCGCCAGCTTTATTAGTAAGAAATTTGCTGGTCGCTTAGCCGCGCAACTTCACGACACCAGTCTATTGGATGAATTTGAAGCCGCCGCTGATGGTATCGCCCAAGCTTTTGAACAGCGCGAATTTAGCCGAGCTATGCGTGATATCATGGCACTCGCCGACAAGGCCAATGGGTATATTGCCGATAAAGAGCCATGGCAGGCGATCAAAGACCCTGCGCGTGCTGCTGAGGTGCATGAAGTTTGTTCGATTGGAATAAACTTATTCCGTATTTTAATGGTTTATTTGACTCCTGTGGTGCCGCAATTATCAGCCCGTGTACAAGACTTTTTGCAGGACCAATTTGTTTGGGATAGTTATAAAACACGGTTACTAGACCACCCTATTAAACCCTTCAAGGCGCTGTTACAACGTGTTGAAATGACTCAGGTAGATGCCATGATCGAAGATTCAAAGGCGCTCAACAACGCCGCCCCGGTAACGACTAGCGACAATTCTGAACTAGCCGCTGACCCACTTAGTGCCGAAATAAACTATGACGACTTTGCCAAAATTGATTTACGCGTGGTGCGTATCGTTCATGCCGAACATGTCGACGGTGCCGAAAAACTGCTTAAATTGACCCTTGATCTTGGTGGCGAGAGTCGCCAAGTGTTTGCCGGAATTAAGTCAGCTTATCAACCAGAACAGCTGATTGGTCAACTAACCGTTATGGTGGCCAATTTAGCCCCACGCAAAATGCGCTTTGGTGTTTCTGAAGGTATGGTACTAGCGGCTGGTCCAGGCGGTTCTGAACTGTATATTTTGAACCCACAAGATGGTGCCAAAGCTGGCATGCGCGTGAAGTAATGAATGCAACTATTCACCTTCTTGCAGGTAAAGAAAAATCATTAAAACGGCTCCACCCGTGGATATTTAGTGGCGCTATCGGCAAAGTCAAAGGCAACCCACAGAGCGGTGACACTGTGACCGTGCACAGCGCCGATGGCGACTGGCTCGGCTATGCTGCGTGGTCGCCACAGTCGCAAATTCGCGCGCGCATCTGGAGTTTTCAGCAAAACGATAGCATTGATGCGCAGTTTTTCTTACAACGCATTTCAGCCGCCAAAGTCCTGCGCGAGAGCTTAAATATTGCCAGTAACGCTTACCGTGTCGTCGCCGCAGAAAGCGATCAACTACCCGGAGTAACAATTGATAAATACGGTGATTGGCTCGTCTGTCAGCTGCTCAGCGCCGGTGCTGAACGCTGGCGCGATGCAATTGTTGCAGCGTTGCGTGCGCTGTATCCTGAGTGTGCGATTTTTGAGCGTTCAGATGTTGATGTACGCAAAAAAGAGGGCTTGCCAGCGCTGGTGCAGTTGCTGCACGACAATGGCAGTGGAGCGCCTCCGACCACCTTATGGATTGAAGAAAATGGTTTGCAATTAGGCGTCGACCTACAACAAGGACATAAAACCGGTTATTACTTGGATCAGCGTGATAGTCGTCAAGCCATGCGCCGCTATGCATCCGGTAAACGGGTCTTAAACGCTTTTAGTTACAGCGGTGGCTTTGGCTTGTTCGCAGCGGCAGCCGGCGCCAGTGAAGTAGTTAATTTGGATGTTTCTGCTGCTGCGCTCGAACAAGCTAGTGACAATCATCAACGCAATGGTTTTGCACCAGATACACTGAAGAATATGCAATTAGATGTGTTTGAAGCATTACGTAAGTTTCATCATCAAGGTGAACGCTTCGACGTGATCGTGCTTGATCCACCTAAGTTTGTCGATAGCAAAGCCAATCTGATGAATGCCTGTCGCGGCTATAAAGACATTAATCGCTTGGCGGTTATGCTATTAAAACCAGGTGGTACGCTGTTGACTTTTTCTTGCTCGGGGTTACTGTCAGGCGAGTTATTTCAAAAAGTGGTAGCGGATGCCTGTTTAGATGCTAAACGACCCATGCATATTATTGAGCATCTGTTTCAAAGCGCCGATCATCCAGTGCGAACTAATTTCCCAGAATCACTGTATTTAAAAGGCTATGTGTTAAGGGGCTAAGATGACCACAATTTTCGATAAAATCATCGCTGGCGAAATTCCCGCAGATATTGTCCACGAGGACGAAATCAGCTTGGCCTTTCGCGATATTAATCCACAAGCACCAGTGCATGTGCTGATTATTCCAAAAAAGCCGATTGCCACCATCAACGATATCCAAGTGACCGATCGCGAACTCGTCGGTCATCTTTACCTAGTGGCGGCTAAGCTCGCACAGCAGTTTGGAATTGCCGATAATGGCTATCGCGTGGTGATGAACTGTAACGCCGATGGCGGGCAATCGGTCTATCATATCCATCTGCATTTACTCGGTGGCATCACCATGGGTTGGCCACCATTTGCCAATCATCAACCCAAAGTCAACTAACCGATGACCACAGAGTTAGTGCTGCGATTAAGTTGTTTTGTGCTGATGCTACTGGTCATGTTCGGCTGGGAAGCTTGGCGCCCTAAACGCCGGCCTAGTGCAGTAAAAGGCTGGCGCTGGCTGCACAATTTCAGTTTGATCGCAGTGGCTACAGTCATCGTACGGTTAATACTTCCGGCCGGCGCTGTTGGCGCAGCGCTGTGGGCCGAGAGTCAACAACTTGGTTTATGGCACTGGTTAGCAGCACCCTATTGGCTAGCTTTTATTGTTAGCCTGGTGCTACTCGATTTCGCCATTTATTGGCAACACCGCGCTTTTCATGCCATTCCATGGTTATGGCGATTGCACCGAGTGCATCATGCTGATCCAGATTTCGATGTCAGTACCGGACTGCGCTTTCACCCGTTGGAAATCATCCTGAGTATGTTGATAAAAATTGCCGTGGTGGTGCTAATCGGTGCACCGCTATTGGCAGTCATCACCTTTGAGATCGTGCTCAATGCAACCTCATTGTTTAATCATGGTAACGTGGCAATACCAGCGCGACTAGAGCGACCGCTTCGCTATCTGCTGGTGACACAAGAAATGCATCGCATTCACCATAGTCAAACCATGCATGAAACGAATAGCAATTACAGCTTTAATCTATCGCTCTGGGATCGGCTGTTCAATAGCTATACCGAACAGGCTGAAGCTGGCTCTGATGGCATTCGCATTGGCCTCAGCGACTATCCTGATCAACGCCAGACCACCCGCCTACCAGGTATGTTGATGATTCCGTTTAGCCGCCCTAGTGCCGACCTTCAGTCACCCCCTAAGGTCTGATAGCCAGCGTATAATCGGCTTATGGTGGTGACCCAACAGAGTACAGCGAAGCTATAAGCAATCGGGTTAAACCACTGCGGCACTAAACATAGCAGGGTAAATACCACAATCGTTTCAAAACCCTCAGTCAATCCGCCCATATAATGCAGCGACTTGCTCGGATAACGCGGGTTATCGATACCGCGTTTACCGGCAATCGCCGCGAAAGCTAAAAATGTCGCTCCGGTGCCCATAAAGGTCAGCATCAGTAACCCAGCGGCAGCGCCATGCTGCGCGGGATTGGCCAACAAAAAGCCAAATGGCACGGCTGAATAGAAAATAAAATCAAGGCTAATGTCTAAATAGCCGCCGGCATCGGTTGCCCCCTGCTGGCGCGCAATAGCGCCATCTAAACCGTCGCCGAACCGATTCAATAAAATCGCGATCAGCGCCCATAAGTAGTGTCCATAGGCCAGCGCTGGAAGTGCTAACATACCAATCAGGAAACTCATCAAAGTGACTTGATTAGCCGTTAAACCGACACCGACCGCAACTCCTGCCAGTCGATTTAACGGCTTATTTAGTTGTTTTATCCACCATGGGTCAATCATGGTTATGCCCCTTTGGCCACTCAAGCAATTGACAGTGCGGCGGAAAATCACTGCGATCATGACTCACGATAATAGCGCTGGTACCGATTTTGCTTAAGTACGCAAAAGTCCACTGGCGCATTCGTTGACGTAAATCACTATCGAGCGCAGCAAAGGGTTCATCGAGCAACAGCAACCGCGGTTGATTAATAACGGCTCGCAGCACCGCAATGCGTGCACGTTGGCCACCACTAAGTGCGGTTATTGGCTGCTGCGCCAGACCGGCTAGCTCAATTTGCTCAAGTCGCTGCATAATCATGCTACGCTGCACTCTGGCTGCTTGCGCACGCACATGTGCTGGTAAGGCGATGCGCAGATTTTCAATCACCGATAAATGCGGGAATAATAAAAAATCTTGCCAAACAATACCGATCCCGCGCTGTTCAATAGCCTGCGTTGTTATGTCGACACCCGCCAACTCAATACTGCCCTGAACCAGCAGATGACTTTGTTGGTCACCCAATAGCCAGCGTAACCAGCTCGACTTACCGCAACCACTGGGGCCCATTACGGCCAATAGTTCACCCTGCTGAAGACTGATAGCTGGTAACCGAATTTGACTTTGCGGTAGTGTTAAGTGCGCCTCACTAAGTCGTACATAGGCACTCGTCATCGCTGCTCTCCCTCGGTAATTCGTTGTGGCCATGCTAACAGCACCACAAAACATAATGCCAATAGCCATTGGCTGACCGCATAAATTGCTATGAGTTGATTATTCGCACCACTGCTATTGGCTACCAGTTCGCTGGTTAAAGTAGGCCAACGGCCGCCACCCATTAATACAATGGGTAAGTATTGCGCCATACTGACCAACCCAGCAAATACCCAGGCCAATAACAGAGGTTGTTTTATCAGCGGCCGCTTAGCCAACCACCAACTGCGCCAAAAGCCATAACCGTAACTTTGTAAGGTGGTGACATAACGTTGCTCGAAACGCCGTTCAGCCGGCGCTAAAATCAGCGCAACATAGGCTGCACTAAAGGGAATTTGTGCGGCTACCAACGCCATACCATAGTGCCACCCACCGGCACCACTGGTGAGCAGCGCAAACACCTGTTGCCAGGCTAACAGCAAGGTAAGTTGTGGCACTAATAACGGTAGCAACAGCCACATCATCAGTGCGCTGATACGACCGCGCCGCTGCCATTCCAATAACACCACCACCCAGATCAGGCTTATACTGGCAACCAGCATGGCCAGACCCGCACTATGAGCAAATAATTGCAGCAATTGAGGCAACTCTTGCTGCCAGCGCGCAAGGCTCCAGCTACTGGGCAACAGCTGCGGATAAAACCAACCTAACGCGGCACTCTGCGCAACGATGGCTAGCGCTGCCAGTAATCCAATGAGGCTGATTAGAGTCGCTACGGGTAAACGCACCGTAGTGCCCTTTAAACGCGGCAAAAGTTGCCAAATAGTGAGCTTCTCTAGGGCCAAAATCAACAGCCCGGCGAGCGCTGCGAGTAACAATAAGGTGATTGCCCCATAGCTGGCAAAGAGTTGACTAGTCGGTTCAGCATCGAGCTGCCATTGCAGCACCTGAACCGCCAATGGTGCCGGAGTTTGTGGTGCGGCTAGCAGCGCCACATCGACCACACTCAGGCTATAAACAACCACAATCATCAGTGGCAAACGCATTCGCCGCAGCAACTCAGGCATCACCAATAACCACCAACTGCGTTGGCGGCTATAACCCAAACTTTGTCCGCTTAACAACCAGCGCTGCCATGGCATTTGTGCCAGCGCCCGCTGACTCATTAACCACAAAAATGGAATTTCTTTAAGCGCCAAAATCACCACAAAACTGACCAACTGTTGCCGATCAAAGAATTGCAGCTGCCAGCTCTCAGGCAGCAATCGCCATAACCAGCCATAGGGCGCTAATAACCAGAGTAAACCAATTGCCAACGCTAAGTGGGGTAAGGCGATCAGCTGCAATAACCTACAGCCACCAGCGGTGCTTGGTTGCACGCTAAGGATTACCAGCCAAGCAATCAGCATAATCGCAACAGCGATTAGAATTGACTGGCTAACCATTGTGCTAAGGCCGGGATAGTTCAGCCAACTAAACAATAACTGCGGTTGTTGCAGCAGTTGCGCGCCGATGTAACCAGCGAGCAGCAACCATGGCAGTACTAATACCACCAGCGCAACGCTCGTTCGCCACTGGCTGACCGTGATCATTGTTGATAGCGCTCTAGCCATTGTTGCTCAAGCAGTTTAACCCAGCCCACGTGCGGCTCAGCTTGCGCGGGAAATACATGCTGTGGAGTATTGTCGTGGCTAAAGCGAATTACTGCCGCATCACCCCAGCCATCGGCTGCTTGCTTGCGCTGTTGCGCGGCTTCACTGAGCAAAAAATTAACGACTTGAAGTGCTCCCTCGGGGTTATTAGCAGCCTTTGGAATGGCTAGATAATGGCTATTGGTGATAGCGCGCTGACCAACCAATAGGGCTTTAATAGTGGCTGGCAAACGCTGATTACGCTGCGCGTTAGTTAGCTCCGAGGGATTAAAACTAACCGCGTTATCGAGCACGCCCTGGGCTAATAATTGCTGTTGTTGCGCGGCGCTGGCTGGGAACTCTCGTCCGCCGCGCCATAACAGCGGGTGCAACTGATCTAAATAGGCCCATAGCGGAGCCAATAGCTGTGCCTGCTGGGCAGCCTGTGGCGCTTGATATAACGCCCCATGATGCTGATTTAATTCGAGCAGTAACAGTTTCAGAAAGGTGGTGCCATGAAACTCGGGTGGTTTTGGGTAACTCAGCCGCCCTGGGTTGCTGTTGGCATAGTCCAGCAACTGCTGCGGCGACATACTGTTGGTATGCCCTAAGCCACGCACCAATAGGTGAAATTGCCCTACCCCCCATGGTAATTCAAAGTCATCGGTAGCAATGCCAAAATCGTGCTGCCAGCCAAGTGAGGGGTCAAGTAGTGCGCTATTAGCTACCGCTGCGGAAAGATTTCCACGTAGCGCATTAGCGGCTTTCAATGCATGAAAATTTTCGCCATTCAACCACAGCAGATCGACCGCACTACGCTGCTGTTGCTGCTGGTTTTCGCGCAGTAATAAAGCGACCGTCTCACTAATATCAGCGACTTTCACATGTACCAGTTGAATGTCTTCTGCAGCTAATTGTTGTTCTGCCCAGCGTAGGTACTGATTAACCTCGTCGGAGCCACCCCAGGCATGAAAATAGACCTGCTGAACGCTGACTAGCGCCGCTATAAACCAAAGTTTCATTTACGTCGCCACTGATGAAACCGAGCGAGCCAGGCTAATACGCGTTGCGGTGCATGCGCGCGTTTCCATACCCCGGCCACGTATTTATTGGCCTCAGCCATGGTTGGATAAATGTGTATAGTAGCCAACAGCTTATTCAAGCCAATGCCATGCTTCATTGCTAGCACAAATTCGGCTAATAAGTTACCCGCGTGAGCCCCGACGATCGTTACACCTAAGATTTTGTCACTGCCCGCTTTGGTCAATACTTTGACCCAACCATAGCGCTGCTGATCAGCAATAGCGCGATCCAAATCATCAATGTCATAGCGTGAAACCTCCACGGCTATACCCTGCTGTTCAGCTTCTTTTTCATTGATACCAACACGCGCCACCTCAGGTTCACAGAAGGTCGCAGCGGGCATCACTCGATAATCAACTTTGAATTTTTTAAACGGGCTAAATAAGCCGTTTACCGCAGCATACCAAGCTTGATGACTGGCCGCATGAGTTAACTGAAAAGGCCCTGCGACATCACCGACTGCATAGATATTGGGAAAGTTTGTCTGTAAAAATTGGTTAACCGTGATGGTCTTGTCGGTTATTACCCCGAGCTCTTGCAAGCCATAGCCATCAAGCCTTGGCTGGCGCCCTAAGGCGACCAAAATCAGGTCGCTTTCAACGCGTTGCTCAGCAGATGGAATTGGCTCGGCAGCCTCTGTCGGAGCAATATGAACCACTTGAGTAGAATTGTCCTGACTGACTTGCATTGCCTTGTAACCGGTATACACGGTGATTCCATCACGCTGTAATTGCTGCTTTACCAGTTCAGCTGCATCACTATCCTCGCGTGGCAGCAATTGCGCTAACGCTTCAACTACCGTGACCTCACTACCGAGGCGGGCAAAGGCTTGCGCTAATTCTACGCCAATCGGTCCGCCACCGAGCACGGTCAAACGCTGAGGCAAGTCAGTCAACTGCCAAATACTGTCTGAGGTCACATAGCGACTCTCGGCAAGCCCTACAATACCTGGAACCAGCGGCCTTGCACCGGTAGCGAGAATAATAGTTCGTGCTGAACGCAGAGTGACCTGGCCCTGGGCATCAGTAATTTCAACCTGCCACGGACTGACTAAACGCGCCTTGCCCAATAACACATTGACGCCGAGACCTTGGTAGCGTTCGACTGAATCATGCGGCTCAATATCAGTGATAACCTGTTGCACCGTCGCCATCACCGTTTTGAAATCAATACTGGCTAAACTGACACCCACACCATGTTGATTCAACGCATTGGCATGTTTTCGTCCATGCGCTAAATGCAATAAGGCTTTCGACGGAACGCAGCCGGTATTGAGACAGTCACCACCCATGGCATGCTGTTCGATTAAAGTCACCTTAGCTTTCACTGCAGCAGCGATATAGGCACTCACCAAACCACCAGAACCGGCACCGATCACCAGCAAATTGTCGTCAAAGTGATGCGGACGGCGCCAACCGCTATAAATACGTCGCGCTTTGAGCCAGTTGACCACTTGTTTTGCTACTAACGGAAAAATACCGAGCAACACAAAACTCAACAATAATTCAGTCGACAGCACATCGGCCACCTGTTCAACTCGAGCTAATTGGGTTCCGGCATTCACGAATACTGCTGTACCAGCTAACATACCAACTTGGCTTACCCAATAGAAACGCCATGCAGGGATGCGGGTTAAGCCCATCACCAAGTTAATCATCCAGAATGGAAACAGCGGCACTAACCGCAGTGTCAGCAGGTACCAGGCGCCGTCGCGACTGATACCCGCGTTTACTTGCTGTAAACGCTCATCAAAGCGTTGCTCCAAACTATCACGGAGCACATAACGTGAGCTCATGAAGGCTAAAAGTGCGCCAACAGTCGAAGCAAACGAAGCCAGCACTAATCCCCAACCGAGGCCAAATAAGGCACCACTGCCCAAGGTTAGTACTACAGCACCGGGTATTGACAGTGCGGCAACCGCGACATAAACGACAAAATAGCCGACAAACAGTAAAACAAAATGATCACGGTGCCATTGCGCTAATAGTTGTTGCTGCGCTTTGAGCTGATCGAGGGATAGCAAGTGATGCCATTGCTGCTGATAAATAACAGCAATGATCAGCAGCACCAGCACAATAAGACTAAGTTTTCCCCACCGCACAAGCTTCTCCTTTGCGCTGCACTAATTAAAATAGGTAGTTCATGGTTAGCTTCGCATGCCGCGGTAATTCCGGAAACACCAAAGTAGCGCCAAAATAGCCACCCTCAAACACCGGCGACCAATTGCTTTGATTAGTCACATTGAATAAATCGACACGCGCACGCAAACGACTCGTGGCTTGCCACTGCGCAAATAGATTGACACTATGCTGTTCACGAATGCGCACACTATTCAAATAATCCAATTTATAGTCACCGTGATAGCTCAGTTGTCCACCCAGCTCCACCGCCGTATGCACGTTAACACCGAAAGCAATACTCAGCTGATGGTCTGGCAACCCTTGAACACGCGCGGTGGATGCCGGAAAAGCAGCAAAATTGGGTGCTCCTACACCGGTGCCGGCAACTAAGTCAGGTCGTGAGGTATCAAATGCATCATAAACAGTACGGGCATCTTGAAATGCAGGTGAATCATCAAAGCGCGCCGACAAATAGCTATAGCCAGCACTCAGCCACGCTGTCTCCGCCTGATAGAATAATTGGCTTTCAATACCTTGGGTTTTTATTCCTGAATTCGAACCATCGCGATTACGCAGACTGCGGTTCTGATAGAACCAGTTCACATCAGCGTACCAGGGGCTGCCCACTGGAGCATATTTGTAGCCCAGCTCTATAGCCTGGTTTTCGGTGGCAAAGTTTAACGGGTTAATCCGTTGATCAGCACCCAACACCGTGCCACCAGCCATGCTATTGGAGGTTGATTCAGTAAAATTGGCCGCCACATAAAGTCGTTGATCGTGGCTTAGCTTATATGCAGCACTTGCCTGGGCGGAATAAAGCCAGTCGGAATAACTGTCCTTTGCCGCCATAACCCCAGCTGGCGCAATCGCATCGCGCGCGGTTACATCGTACCAATCAGCACGCCCACCAAATTCTAACGTCAATCGGTTCGTCAACTGCTGGCGGTGCTGTGCGAATAGACTCCACTGGTAACTGCGTGAGGCGGTGGTATCAGACAAATTAAAATCACCCGCACCATCACCGTTAATATCATATTGTGTGCCCGGTGATACATACACACCGGGCCGCAGTAGCACTAATCGCGCTTGTTGTTCTGGCGACAACGGAATCCGCCGATTGCTCAACGGTCCGCTTAAATCAACTGGCAAATCTGCTTCGGTGGTAAATTGGCTATAACCCAAAACGTCATTATAACGCAGCCCACCGCCAAACCAGCTGGTGCTTTGTGCGCTCCAATCAGCTTGCCAGGTTGAGCGTGATTCAAAGGTGCTGGCACCATCAATAATTTCAACAAAACTATTTTGTGCAATCTCTTCGCGTTGCAGATGTTGCATCATCAGATCATGCCGATAGTTCCATTGCGAACCCAATTGACGCTGATAGTCACCGTAAAGCAACCAAGTTTGTGCGTGGTTAATATCATCTGGATCGGTGTAGACTTGATTGCGCGGCAACGCAATTAAGCCGCTTGGTGCTATCAGCGAAAAAGCTCCTGGAATCAACGAGCCATTAGGCTGACGCCCCTGCCCCTGAAGATAAAGTCCATGATCAATGAGATTCTGGGTGGGGCGATTAAAACCGGCGTTATCGGTCCAATCAACCTGATAGAATTCACCGTAAAGATTTAGTTCGGATTGGTTATCCAGTAACCATCGATAGGTCATAAACACGCTATCACTGCTAAATTCCGCATAGTCATAAAAGCTATTTTCGCGAATTGACTCAACACTCACACGCGCGCCTTGTTGGCCCTGTTGCAGCACCACGCCATGGTCAAGTTGGGCACGATAGGCATGCCAGCGCCCCAATTCAACAGTTGCAGTGGTTTGGGCTTGTTCGAGCTGTGCGCGCTTAGCCTGTAAATTTACAAAGCCACCGGTGCGCTGCGTCGTTCCAAGCAGCACTGGCGGTACACCACGAACCACATCAAGTTGGCCGACGCTATTAAAACTGAGCGGAATACCCAGGCCGTTATTGCCGCCTTGGCGACGCATACCATTCTGTAGAACTTCGCCTAACTGACCACGAATAGTCGGTAAACTGGGAGCACCAAAACCGGCCGCGGCAAAACTATTGGGCGCCACCTTGGCAATATCGTGCAGATCACTTAAAGCGGTTGCTGCAATCAAATCAGCACTGATGGGCGTGACTGACCGCGCTAAATCAGCCAATGCCTGTTGCCCGCCAAATAGCGTGCTCATAGGCTGCTCTTTCACCGAGAGTAACGATTGCTGCTGACGCTCACCGCGGATCTCGATAATCTCGTCAGCAGTTACCACGGGGGGCTGTTTATCGGCGGCTGCGACAGTCTGCAGCGGAGCTATTAAGACGGTTAAAACAGCAGCTAATGATGATAACCAACGACATTGAGTGAGCATATTGAGTCCTAAAGCTTAGTTCGCCAAGCGTTATTACTGTGACGTATCGGTTTATATCAACTATAGTACTTTGATTAGAAAATTTTTGTTCAATACTCTGCAGCAGCATGCTGATTATGCTGATCTGCCAGAGGGATTGTTACGTAACCATGCTATCAAACTATTAAGGGCTTTCTATTATGCGCAAACTAATCAGTTATTTCGCCATCGCGGCCGGATTTATCGCGCTCATTTTACTGGCCATCTCGGGGCCACTCTATCGTACTGGTGTTGCCGAACTGAGCAGCGCCTTCTTGCTCTTGCGTTGGGCCGCCTATATTGGCGCTGGAGCCACTATTGTCGGGCTACTGTTGCTGATTTGGCAAGCCTTACAATCATCCCGCCATGGTCCGTCGAGTATGTTAATGGGGCTGGCAGTTATTGCTGCTGCGGCCAGCTTTGTTATCCCTTATCTGCAAGTGCAAACTGCACGCAGTGTACCAGCTATCCACGATATCAGCACAGACCTAGTCAACCCACCGGAATTTGTTGCAATTGCTCCATTGCGCGCCGATGCGCCGAACCCTGTCGCCTATGCTGGTGATGAAACTGCCGCACAACAACGCCAAGCCTATGCTGACATCAGCACCTGGACCAGTGCTGCTGCTGTCGAACAGGTCTATGAGCAGTCGTTGCAGGTGGTTGCTGACATGGGTTGGCAACTGGTTGCCAGTGATCTGGCTGAAGGACGCATTGAGGCGACCGATACCACCACCTGGTTTGGCTTTAAAGACGACGTGGTAATTCGCCTAGTCGCTACTGAGCAAGGTACGACGGTCGATGTGCGCAGCAAATCACGCGTTGGTCGCAGCGATGTGGGTGTTAATGCCAAGCGCATCCGTGCATTTTTAGCTGCGCTACAACAGCGTCTGTAAGGAATTCTTTATGCGTACGCGCTACCTGTTGCTGATCGCAACGATTATTATTGCTGCGGCATTGTGGTCATTGACGACGACGCGGACCAACGCCACACCGCTCGCAGATTATCGTATCGCTACCTTTGCTGGTGGCTGTTTCTGGTGCGTTGAAAAAGCCTTTGAACAGTTACCGGGAGTGCAGCAGGTGATATCTGGCTACACCGGTGGTAGCGAGGTAAATCCTAGCTATCAACAGGTTTCAGGCGGGTTTACCGGGCATACTGAAGCAGTACAAGTTTATTATGATCCGGCCATAGTGAGTTACACGGGCTTGTTGCAGGCGTTGTGGCGAATGATGGATCCAACCGATGCCAACGGTCAGTTTTATGATCGCGGCAAACAATATCGTCCAGGTATTTTTTATCACAATGAGCGTGAACGGCAAATCGCCCTGCAGGAAATTGAGCGGCTCGAACAGGCGGGGCGTTACAATAAACCTATCGTGCTCGAAGTGACTGCCTTTAGCAGCTTTTATCCGGCTGAAGACTATCATCAAGATTACTATTTAAAAAATCCTGTACGCTACCAATTATATACCTTTAACTCAGGACGCTTTCAATTTGCCCAAGCTATTTGGAGCGAAGACTATGAGGTTGATTATCGCCAATTTAAGGATGCAATCGAGGAGCAGATCGAGATGACGACTACCACACACCGCTGGCAAAATTTCGTCAAGCCTGATAGCGCAACGTTGCAGCAGCAACTGAGCGAACTACAGTATCAAGTGACGCAAAAAGATAAAACTGAGCGCGCCTTTCAAAATGCTTACAACGATGAAAAACGCGACGGTATCTATGTCGATATTGTTAGCGGCGAACCATTATTTAGCTCACGCGATAAATATGAATCTGGATCGGGCTGGCCCAGCTTCACACAACCAATTGATAGCGAATTTATTGTCGAACGAACGGATCGGTCATGGTTCATGACACGAGTGGAAATTCGCAGCCGCTATGCTGACTCACACTTAGGCCATGTATTTAACGACGGTCCGGCACCGACCGGTTTACGCTATTGTATGAATTCCGCAGCAATGGAGTTTATACCGCGTGAACAAATGGCTGCACGCGGTTACGCTGACTATCTACCGCTAGTCGACTAATTACCGACAGCAGCACCCTCACGACGTGGATCGGCGCCACCGAATAGGCGCCCATCCGGTAACACACTAATACCATGCAGGCCGCTATTTAACTCACGAACTCGCACTTCATGACCCTTTTGTTCAAGTGCTTGTTGCAAGTCAATGATGTCGGTGCCCTGCTCTAACGAAGTAAAGTTATTTAAGTTGGTCACGTGCGGCAACGCCATGGCTGATTGTATATCTAAATTCCAATCTAACACGGCAACTAAAGTCTGTGCGACATAGTTAATAATATTTGGACCACCCGGAGAGCCAACCACATGCAGCACAGTTTGCGCGTCCTTATTGAACACAATGGTTGGTGACATGGAACTACGCGGCCGCTTGCCCGCTTCCACTCGATTCGCCACCAACTTTCCATCAACTTCAGGCACTAAACTAAAATCGGTCAATTGGTTATTCAGCAGATAGCCATTGGCCATCACACCAGAACCAAAGCCCATTTCAATCGTGGTGGTAATAGATACTGCGTTACCATAACTATCGATAATCGAAAAATGGCTGGTACTTGGAATCTCGAGGGCTTGGTCATCAGCGCGCGCCAATAAACCAAACTCACCAGCCTGTGCTTTACCCATATCCTGCTCGGTAATAAGCTTGGCACGATCGGCTAAATAGCTCTTATCGAGCATTTGCGTAATAGGCACTTCAACGAAGTCGGCATCACCGATATAGCGATTGCGATCAGCATAGGCTAACCGCGCGGCTTGAGTGAAGTAATGCAGCGCATCAACGCTCATTGGTTCAACCTCTGCAATCGGCGTATGTTCAAGAATGCCGAGCATTTGCACCACCGTAATACCACCTGAACTGGGCGGCCCCATGCTACAAATTTCGTAGCTACTGCGATAGCTGGCACAAATCGGCTCACGATCAAGTGCTTGGTAACTAGCCAAATCCTCAATACTCAGCAAACCCGGGCTAATCGCGCTAGTTTGCACTGCTTGCACCATTGCCTCGGCTATTTCACCGGTGTAGAAGGCGCTTGTTCCCTCTGCCGCCACGCGCTTAAGAACAGCCGCATAGTCTGGGTTAGGACGCAATTGCCCGGCTGCTAGTGGCTCACCATTGGGATAAAAATAATCGGCAGCCGGCTGCATGCGACGTAAGCCAGGATGAAAATCCATCGCCAATAATTGATGTAAGCGCGGTGATACGGTAAAGCCAACTTCAGACAGCGCAATGGTATCGGTAAACAACTCGGCCCATGCTAGTTTGCCCCAGCGTTGATGGGCAAGTTCTAAACCTTTCAGTACGCCTGGAGTACCAACTGACCGGCCACCAACAATAGCATCCCAGAAGGTTTTTGGCGGTTGCCCTTGGTCATCAAGAAAGAGTTCCGGAGTCGCACGTAACGGCGCCCGTTCGCGCGCATCAATAGTACTCAAACGTTTAGCACTGTTATCCCAATACAAGATAAAAGCGCCGCCACCAATACCACTCGACTGCGGCTCGGTCAGCGTCAACATAGCCTGTACTGCGACTGCAGCATCAATCGCTGTACCACCTTTTGCTAAAATACGGGCACCCGCTTCGGCAGCATCTTGGGTTGCCGCTGCGACCATATAGCTGGTGCTGGTTTGCCCCTGTCGTTCAACAAAGCCAGTGGCTGCCTCAGGAGCCATAACCTCGTTATTATTGGCTTGATCGCTACAACCAGCGCTGCCAAGCACCACCATCATGAATAAACTCAGTCTAATCAAGCGCACCTGCATTCCCCTTGTTCGACAAAAACCCTATCATAGGCATGCCAGCTGATAACAGCAACCGTAATTAACTGAGAGACAGCCATGCCTAAGCACCAACAAGTTATGCTATGTGCCGCCTTATTGATGGTGATATCACTCTGGGCCAGCTTATTTGCTGAGCAACAACCACACTTACTGAATAGTTACGACTTTAACCAAGCACTCGCCTTCAGTGAGCCATGGCGACTTATTACAGCGCATGTATTTCATCTATCGCGCCCTCATATGTGGCTGAATTTTGCCGCTTTCGTGCTATTAACACTATTGTTCGTTAGCCATTATGAGGTACGTAGTTGGTTAAATAGCCTGCTCATCATTATGGTCGGCACCTGCGTTTTTACTTGGTTAGTCGGTCAACCGCAGCAGTTTGTTGGGCTTTCAGGTTTGCTACATGGTTTATTGCTGCAAGGCATTTTACTCGAATGGTCGCAACGTCAGTTTCGCCGTGACATGGTTATTTTGTTGATACTTCTCATGGTTATCGGCAAAGTCATCCTGGAGTACTTTATTGGACCGCTCAGCGGCGCGCTGCTCAGCTATGGTGATTCCGTTTGGGTGATGCATGTTGGTGGATTAGTCAGCGGCGTCCTTGCCTTTATACTACATCGCAAACCAGTCAAAGCTGCGTTAACCGGGTTTTAATCTGACTAATCCACCGAATCGTTATAATTGCATGCGCTCGCGATTTAGCTCCAACATGCGCGGGCCAAGACCTTTAACCTGCAATAACTGATTGATATCGGTGAAACCACCCAACTTAGTACGCAGTTCAATAATCGCTTCCGCGCGCTTAAGGCCAACTCCGGTAAGCCCCATAGCCAACTGTTCGGCGCTGGCAGTATTAAGATTCACTGCTTGCACTTGCTGCACTTGAGGACTGGGTTGTGGTGATGGTTGAGCTGATGCTGGCGCGAGCAATACCATGGGTGACAACATTGCCGCCACGATGAGAGTTTTCCGTAACATAATACACTCCTTGATTAACCTGCATGTTGCAGTTCCAGAAGTGTAACGCGCTGCGATCACCAGCGCGAATTGATACGTCACATTATGCTGTCAGTGAACGATTAATTGCTCGTAAGACATTTGCGGGGTCCGCCGCTGCAGTTATCGGTCGGCCAATCACTAAGACCTCGATACCGAGCGCTGCAGCCTGTTCTGGCGTCATCACCCGACGCTGGTCACCGAGTGCTGAACCGAGCGGGCGAATACCTGGTGTCACGAGTACAAAATTGGTACCCAAACGAGCTTTTAATAGCGCTGCTTCCTGAGCCGAACAAACCACCCCATCAAGACCACTTTGCGCAGCCAACGACGCCAAATGTAGCACCTGATCGGTCAGCGGAATGGCGACACCTAGCTCTTGCAGATCGTCGGCCGACATACTGGTTAATACCGTTACCGCAATCAACAACGGTGGGTTTGGCAAGTCGGCAATCGCCTCGCGTGCTGCAATCATCATACGTGAGCCGCCGCTGGCATGGACATTAACCATCCATACGCCAAGTTCGGCAGCACTGCGTACCGCTTTGGCAACCGTATTGGGAATATCGTGAAATTTTAAATCGAGGAAAACTTTAAAGCCTTTGTGAACCAGCTCGCGAACAAACTCGGGCCCTGCAGCAGTAAATAATTCTTTACCAACCTTGAGACCACAATCATTAGGGCTTAATTGATTAACTAGCGGCCAAGCAGCAGCCGCAGTCGGATAATCTAGTGCCACAAAAACCTGCGATTTCATGCCAAGTCTACTCTCCGTCTAAACCAATAATAGGTTTAATTTGCCCCCAGCTGCGACACGATGGACAGTGCCAGTACAAGGTACTCCCTGAAAAACCACAATGGCGACAACGATATTTGGGCCGTTGCTGCATTTGTTGCTGCACTAACCGCTGTAGCATTCTTAAACTGTCGCGGGCTTTACCAACATCGGCAGCACGAATATGGAAATCCATGAGCTGATGAAAACCACGCATGGTTGGATTCCTAATCAACGCACTTTGTACAAATTGTTCTGCCGCTTCAATACCATTCTCACGCGCTACCAATTCAGATAACATCACCGCCGCACTGGTTGAATGAGCCAGCTTGACACATTGATGAAGAAAATGAATTAGCCCCGCCTCGTCATCAAGCGCTACATAACAGGCTTTAATCAGCGCGAGCGCCTCGGCGATAAAATCCGCGTCCTCATTAAGAATACCCGTTAGCATGGCGAGCGCTTTACTATACTGCCCTTGGTTATACCATAAGCGCCCAAGTGCTAAAGCGGCCCGAGCGCAGCGCGGATCATGCTGCCGAGCCTTGATATAATACTTCTCAGAAAATTCAGCGTTATCCTGTAATTCGGCTAACTCGCAATAGAGCTGTGCCACTACCCGTTCAGCACTGGGGTCAATGCGGGTTAATTTAAGCGCAATTTTTATCGCCTTGTCCCATTCATGGGTGGCTTCATAAAGCTCTAACAAGTGGCGCTGGCAAGCCTGCTGAAATTGCTTATCAGGTTGCAATGCTAACAACATTTCTTCAGCACGATCGTAGATACCGGCCGCAAGGTAATCGAGGCCAAGCTCAAACATTGCAGCGCGACGTTGTTGCTCAGTAATTGAGGGCCGTGAGGTTAAGTTCTGGTGAATTTTAATCGCCCGATCGACTTCACCGCGACGACGAAATAACTTACCGAGAGCCCAGTGAGTTTCCAAGGTATCCGAGTCAACATCAAGCAGCTCGATAAACAAGTCAACCGCTTTGTCGGGCTGATCAGAGAGTAATAGATTTAAACCGGTAACATATTGACGAGAAAACTGTTCTTGCTCGCGCCGATCTTCATTGCGAACGCTATTACGCCCCATAAACCAGCCATAAGCCGCGGCGACAGGGAGTAATAGGAACAGTAACTCAAGCATGCGTGATTAACTCGTTTTTGGCGCAGCTTTGCGCTGTTGTCGTAACTGCTTTCGCAAGCCAAGTTGGCGTGCCAGCATGCTCAGTAAACCGAGCACAAAACCAATCACTAAGAACCCCGCAACAACCCAGGTAAGTGGCATTTGGTAGCGGCCGATCAACAGATCAACACTCAACTGTTGCTGATTAAGAGCACCAAAGGCTACCGCAAAAAGAAACAGCACGAGTAACGGTAGCACCACAAAGATAAAGCGAATCATAAAGTTCCCTGTACGACGCTCAAAAAAAAACGGCATGCTTAACTATAGCATGCCGTTTCTGTTTACTCGACGTTAAATCGTGTCGACGCGTTCGCGCAATTCCTTACCGGCTTTAAAGTGTGGAACATATTTACCTTCTAGTTCCACCGCTTCACCCGTTTTGGGATTACGACCCACACGAGCAGCCCGATAATGCAACGAAAAACTACCAAACCCGCGGACTTCAATACGTCCACCTGACGACAATTCTTGCGCCATTTGTTCGATCAGTTCTTTCACCGCATCTTCAACCTGACGCGGAGAAAACTCAGGATACAATCGTGCCAACTGCTGAATCAGCTCTGACTTTGTCATCGTAAGCTCCTCTATGATGCGTCAATGCCTAGTTAATCGGGCTAACCACGTTTAGTCGTTTTTAGCTGCTTTGAAAGCTTCGGCCATAGCGTTTGAGAAACCGTCAGCATCATCTTGCTGCTTATTCACAGTGTCCATAGCTTCTTTCTCTTCAACTTCATCTTTTGCACGAATTGACAAGCTCAGTGCGCGACCTTTACGGTCAACACCCATGTAGCGAGCTTCGATGCTATCACCAACTTTCAATACCGTGCTCGCATCTTCAATACGGTCACGTGAAATGTCAGCAACGCGGACGTAGCCTTCTACTGAGTCAGCCAGTTCAATTTTGGCGCCCTTGGCATCAACTTCGATAACCTTACCAGTAACGATAGCACCTTTTTTGATGTTCGCCAGGTAATTGTTAAACGGATCTTCTTCCAGCTGTTTGATACCGAGAGAAATACGCTCGCGCTCAGCATCAACTTGTAAGACGATAGCAGTAACTTCTTCGCCCTTTTTGAATTCGCGCACAGCTTCTTCCGCGGTCGCGTTCCAGCTGATGTCTGACAAGTGCACCAGGCCATCAATGCCGCCATCAAGACCGATGAAGATGCCGAAGTCAGTAATTGACTTGATTTTGCCAGATACTTTGTCGCCCTTGTTGAAGTTCTTAGCGAACTCTTCCCATGGATTGGCTTTACACTGTTTCAGACCAAGCGAGATACGACGACGTTCTTCGTCAATTTCAAGCACAATCACGTCAACCACATCACCTAAATTAACAACTTTTGATGGGTGTACGTTTTTGTTAGTCCAATCCATTTCAGAGACGTGCACTAAACCTTCTACGCCTTCTTCAATTTCAACGAAACAGCCATAATCAGTCAAGTTGGTGATACGACCAGTCAAGCGGTGACCTTCTGGGTAACGCTTGGCAATCGCTGCCCACGGATCTTCGCCCAATTGCTTAAGGCCTAAAGACACGCGCGTACGGTCACGATCAAACTTCAATACTTTGACGTTAATTTCGTCACCAACATTCACCACTTCGCTTGGGTGCTTAACGCGTTTCCAAGCCATGTCAGTGATGTGCAACAAACCATCAACACCACCTAAGTCAACAAACGCACCGTAGTCAGTCAAGTTCTTAACGATACCCTTAACTTCTTGACCTTCTACCAGATTTTCTAATAACTGATCACGCTCTACGCTATTTTCAGTTTCGATAACTGCACGACGTGAAACCACCACGTTGTTACGCTTCTGATCAAGTTTGATGACTTTAAATTCTAATTCTTTATTTTCTAAATGCGTGGTTTCGCGAACCGGACGCACGTCAACCAGTGAACCAGGCAAGAACGCACGAACACCGCCTAAATCGACAGTGAAACCGCCTTTTACTTTGCCACTGATCAAACCAATAACGGTAGCTTGCTCTTCGTAAGCTTTTTCCAGCTGCAGCCAAGCTTCAAAACGCTTCGCTTTCTCGCGAGAAAGAATGGTTTCACCGAAGCCATCTTCAACCGCATCCAAGGCAACGTCGATGATATCACCAACTTTAACTTCCACTACGCCTTCGGCATTGCGGAATTGCTCTACTGGAATAGCGCTTTCAGATTTAAGACCAGCGTCAACCAACACCACATCACGGTTGATTGCAACGATAGTACCCTTAACAATTGAACCCGGACGGGTTTCGGTCGTTTTCAGACTTTCTTCAAACAGCTGTGCAAAATTTTCTAACATAAGGTTATGTATCTTCAGGTTGAGTACGTCCACCAAACACTCCAGTGAGGCGGGGTTGTTAACATTTATCTGTGTGCATCCTTGCCACAGACCGCCAAGTTAGTTGACTAATCAGCCAACTTTCTCAGAATTCGATAATTTGCTATGGGCAAAATCTAAAATTTGATCAACCACCTCGGCGATCGACAAATTAGTAGAATCGACTAATAGCGCCTCGTCGGCCGGCACCAGCGGCGCCACCGAACGATTGGTATCGCGATAATCGCGTTCAACGATATCGGCGATTAATTGTTCAATATTAGCAGTAAAACCCTTTTCGAGCAATTGTTCATAGCGTCGCCGCCCGCGTTCTTCAGGGCTTGCGGTCAAAAATATCTTGGCTTCTGCCTGAGGAAATACCACTGTCCCCATATCGCGCCCGTCAGCGACTAAACCAGGCAACTCTTTGAAGGCGCGCTGACGACGCAACAAGGCTTCACGGATACGCGGTAAGGCGGCGATTTTAGAAGCCATGTTACCAACCGCTTCAGCGCGTATCGACAGCGTGACATCCTCGCCTTCTAAAATGATGTGGGTTAAGTTTTTTTGCTCTTCAACGTCAAATTTCACATCGAGATCACTCGCCAGAGCAATTAAACCAATTTCATCATCTGAGGGAATATCATGATGCAGTGCCGCGAGCGCTAACACACGATAAATTGCACCGCTATCAAGCAGATGCCAACCAAGCTTATCAGCCAGAATACGACTCACCGTACCCTTACCGGCGCCACTTGGCCCATCAATAGTTATCACTGGTATAGATTGCCGCATGCGTTCCTCTAGCAAACAAAAGCGCGCTTATTATACGGATTTCGCAGCAAAAAGCACCTGCTATCGAATTTACTAACTAACGGCAGAGTCGCTGAAATTCAGCAAAGAAGTCGGGGTAGGTTTTTTTACAGCAGTCTGGATCGTTGATTGTTACGCCTGATGCAGTAAAACCGAGTAACGAAAAACTCATTGCAATACGATGATCATCGTAGGTTTCAATGGTGCCATGCAGCAGCTGCTGTGGTGGCGTGATGTGAATACTATCAGCCTGTTCAATCACTTCAGCGCCGACTTTACGTAGTTCGGTCGCCATAGCATGAAGCCGATCAGATTCTTTTATGCGCCAATTAGCGACATTACGAATATGCGTCGTACCTTGTGCGAACAATGCTAACGTAGCAAACGTCATCGCCGCATCAGGAATTGCATTTAAGTCGGCATCAAGCGCTTTTAATGGCGCGCCTTGAACGGCAATCCATTGGTCAGCAATCTCAACGCGAGCGCCCATCATGGCTAAATAATCAGCGAAAGCAACATCACCTTGAATACTCTTACGCCCTACCCCATGAACCTTCAGCGGTCCTCCACCGATGGCAGCAGCCGCCAACCAATAGCTAGCGGCACTGGCATCGCCCTCGATCCAATACTGACCGGGAGATTGATAGCGCTGCTGACCAGGAATTAGAAATTCTTGCGGACCAATGCGATTCACCACAATGCCAAAGCAAGCCAACATCGCCAGGGTTAATTCGATGTACGGCCACGACACCACCGTACCGGTTAAACTAAGCACACTATCACTCGCGAGTAACGGTAAACTCATCAGTAAGGCGCTGACGTATTGACTCGAGGCACTGCCATCAATAGCAATAGCGCCTGGCTGCAAACCACCGCCGAGACGCAATGGTGGATAGCCTGAATCACCGAGATAATCAATGTGCGCACCAGCGGCCTGCAAACTGGCGACCAGAGCAGCAATCGGTCGCTGTTGCATGCGCTCATCGCCACCAACGATAATCGCTGCAGGAATAGTTGCACTTAATACTGCGGTAAGGGGTCGTAACGCGGTACCAGCGTTACCAAGGTATAATTGCTGAGGTTGGCTGGGCCAGCGGCCACCGCAGCCATGCACCCGCATGCAAGTCGGTGTGTTGGCATCTATCTCAATCTGCACGCCGAGCGCTTGCAAGGCTTCAAGCATGCGCTCAGTGTCATCACTGCGCAACATATTGGTCAATTCGGTACAGCCATCACTGACCAATGCGGCCATTAACAAAGCTCTGTTTGCGATACTCTTCGAACCCGGTAAGTTAACTTCGCCCGAACAGTGGCGCAGCCCGCGTAACTGGATACTGGTTGGGCGCTTCATAAGGCTAGCGAGTTGCCTCTAAAATATCTTGCATGGCATCGATAAATACTTGGTTTTCATGAGCTAAACCAACACTAACACGCAAATGATTGGGTAATTCATAAGCACCGATGGGGCGCACAATAACCCCAGCATGCAACAGCTTTTGATAGATTAATGCGGCCTGAGGACCAACCTCGATAGTTAGAAAATTACCCCATGAAGGGATGTAATTAAGCCCCTGCTTAGTACAGAAATCAATTAACTGCGCCATACCCTGCTGATTAATTTTGACCGATTGTGCTAAATAGTCGTCGTCATCAAGCGCTGCGATAGCTGCACATAGACTCAAACTATTCATATTAAACGGCTGGCGCAAGCGGTTTAGGTAGTCGGCAATACTCGGGTGAGAAACTGCAAAACCGGCACGTAATCCAGCCAAACCATAGGCTTTAGAAAAGGTGCGGCTGACAATTAAATTTGAAAATTCAGCAACCCAAGTCATAGAAGGCGCACGTTCATCAGCACTTACATATTCAGAATAGGCCTCATCGAGCACTACCACTATGTGTTGTGGTACCTGTTTAATAAACTGATACAGTTCAGCGCTCGATAAAAAAGTTCCGGTTGGATTATTGGGGTTAGCGATAAAAATCATTTTAGTGCGCGCCGTGATCGCACTCAACATGCCATTCAGATCATGACCATAGTTTTTCGCTGGTACCGCAACACCCTTGGCACCAATAGCCTGAGTAACTAATGGATAAACCACAAATGCGTGCTGCGAATAAATCACTTCATGCTGGTCGTTAACATAGGTCCGCGCAATGAGCTCGAGAATGTCATTTGACCCATTACCAAGGGTAATTTGATTGAGCTGCACAGAGAATTTATCGGCAATTTTACTTTTTAAATAAAAACCATTGGCATCCGGGTAACGCGCTAAACCTTGAATTTGATCCTGCAGCGCCTGCTGAACGCGCGCACTTATACCCAGTGGATTTTCATTGGATGCCAGTTTTACAATGTTTTTAATGCCCAGCTCACGTTCGAGTTCTTCTATCGGCTTGCCGGCCTGATAGGGGCTCAAATTGCGAATACCTAAATTAGCGAGCTGTTGGGCGTTAAATTCCGACATAATACTTCCTTAACCGTTACGCTCTTTTCTCAAAATCAGCCATGAAATCCAGCAATGCGTTAACACCAGTCATTGGCATGGCGTTATAAATGCTGGCGCGCATACCACCGACGAAACGATGGCCGGTGAGACCAAGCAAACCCTGTTGTTCGGCCTCACGTAAAAATCGCGCATTCAAAGCTTCATCAGCTAACAGAAAGGGAACATTCATTAATGACCGATAGTGCTTATGAACCGGGTTCGAATATAAGCTCGAGCGGTCAATAAAATCATAGAGTTTAGCGGCCTTGGTACGGTTCAGCTGCTCCATTGCAGCAACCCCACCCTGCTGTTTTAACCATTTGAAGACTAAGCCCGACAAGTACCAAGCGAAGGTATTGGGGGTGTTATACATTGAGCCTTCTTTGGCTTGAACAGCATAATCCATGATAGTCGAGGTATTGCGCTGAGCGCGACCGAGCAGATCATCGCGAACAATTGCAATGGCGAATCCCGACGGCCCAATATTCTTCTGTGCACCAGCATAGATCACACCGAAACGCGAAACATCAAGTGTACTGGAGAGGATATTTGATGACATATCGGCAACTAACGGAGCGTCGACATCAGGGATATCATGAACTGCAATACCATCCACAGTCTCATTCGGGCAATAATGAAAATACGCAGCATTTTCAGACAACTGCCACTGTTGCGGGGCACTAATTGCTCTGCCCTGTTCGGTTTGTACTGGACCACCGACAACATTCACGTGCGCCACATATTTTTGCGCCTCGCGGATAGCAAAATCAGACCAAATACCGCAATTTAGATAATCGACAGTGGCATCGGCACTAGCAAGGTTTTGTGCCACAGCGCTGAATTGCCCACGGCCACCACCATGCATAAACAATACCTGGTAGTTACTCGGTATTGCCATCAGCTCACGCAGGTCTTGCTCCGCTTCGACGGCCATGCGCATAAAGGCAGGATCGCGGTGGCTTATTTCAAGCACCGAAATACCGCAGTTACGCCAGCTAAGAAATTCAGCTTGGGCTTGCTGCATGACCTCTGCCGGCAACATCGCCGGCCCCGCAGAAAAGTTAAACGGGGCATTCATGCAGCTTAGTCCTTCTGGTTATCTTCAGTGGTATCAGCGTCGTCGCTATCATCGACGTCGTCAGCTTCATCATCGAAGTCATCCTGATCGGCGTCATCATTAGCGAACTCATCGTCGCCTTCAGCAGGCTCATTCAACAAGGCATCGGTTTCATCGAGTTCTTCGCTCTCATCAATACGCTGTAAACCAACCACAAACTCGTCTTCTCCGGTACGAATTAACCGCACACCTTGGGTGTTGCGACCGACCACAGAAACCTCACTTACCCGAGTTCTCACCAGCGTACCTTTGTCACTGATCAGCATGATTTGATTATCACTAACGCACTCCATGGCGCCGATAACCGAGCCATTACGCTCACTCACTTTAATCGATAACACGCCTTTGGTTGCGCGGCTCTTAGCAGGGTAGTCAGCCAATGGTGTACGTTTACCGTAACCATTTTCAGTCACCGTAAGAATACATGGCTGCTCGCCTTCGTCAGTATCTCGACTTGGTACAATCAGTGACACCACTTTTTGCCCTTCAGCTAAGCGAATTCCGCGCACACCGGTAGCAGTACGGCCCATCGAGCGCACTTGCTGCTGGCTAAAGCGCACGACTTTACCAGCATCCGAAAATAGCATCAGTTCGTCGCCTGCCGACGTGATCGCCACACCGATCAACTCATCACCCTCATTAAGATTCAAGGCGATAATACCGCTTGAACGTTGACGTGAGTATTCTACCATTGGCGTTTTCTTAATGGTGCCGTTGCGGGTCGCCATCACCACAAACTTATCATCTGGATAGTCGCGAGTTGGCAAAATTGCTGTGATCCGCTCATCTGCCTCTAATGGCAATAAGTTGACAATCGGGCGGCCGCGCGCAGTCCGACTTGCTAACGGCAACTGGTAAACTTTCATCCAGTAAATACGACCACGCGTGGAGAAGCACAGAATTGTATCGTGGGTGTTTGCGACCCATAACCGTTCAACAAAATCTTCTTCCTTCATGCGGGTGGCAGCTTTACCCTTGCCACCGCGGCGTTGTGCTTCGTACTCAGTCAACGGTTGGTACTTCACATACCCAGCGTTCGACAAGGTAACTACCACGTCTTCTTCATTAATCAAATCTTCCATGCTGATATCATGCGCAGCCGCAGTAATTTCAGTACGACGGGTGTCACCATAATCGGCACGAATTTTTTCAAGCTCTTCGCGAATCACTTCCATCAAGCGTGTTGAGCTATTCAAAATATGCAGTAAGGCTTCAATTTGTATCAAGATCTCTTTGTATTCATCGAGGATCTTTTCATGTTCAAGGCCGGTCAATTTCTGTAAGCGAAGATCAAGAATGGCTTGCGCCTGTTCGTCGGTTAAGAAGTATAGACCGTCGCGAATTCCATATTGCTCAGCTAAGTGATCAGGGCGCGCCGCATCAACTCCAGCGCGCTCCAACATGGCAGCCACGTCACCTAATTGCCATGCCCGCGCCACCAAAGCTAACTTCGCGTCAGCAGCTGTTTTAGAAGCCCGAATCAACTCAATAATTTCATCAATATTAGCCAGCGCTATCGCTAACCCTTCTAAGATGTGCGCGCGCTCACGGGCTTTGCGTAACTCATAAACCGAGCGTCTAGTCACCACTTCGCGACGATGCAAGATAAAACACTTGAGCATATCCGGCAGATTAAACAAGCGTGGCTGGTTTTTATCCAAGGCAACCATATTGATACCAAACACCACTTGCATCTGGGTATTGGCATAAAGGTGATTCAAAATGACTTCACTGACTTCGCCACGCTTTATTTCAATAACTATGCGCATACCGTCTTTGTCAGATTCATCACGCAGGCCGGTAATACCTTCAATACGCTTTTCTTTGACCAGTTCAGCGATTTTTTCAATCAGCTTGGCTTTGTTAACCTGGTATGGAATCTCGTTGACGATAATGGCTTCGCGGCCATTACTGTCGGTTTCAATGATTGCTTTGGCACGCAAATGAATGCGCCCACGGCCAGTTTTATAGGCTTCGATAATGCCGGCGCGGCCAGAAATACTAGCTGCTGTCGGAAAATCCGGACCAGGAATGTATTCCATCAGCTCTTCGATGGTAATGGCCGGATTATCAATCATGGCCAAACAGCCATTAACCACTTCGGTCAAGTTGTGCGGTGGAATGTTGGTTGCCATACCGACTGCAATGCCGGATGAACCATTTACCAAAAGATTCGGTACACGGGTAGGTAATACATCAGGGATTTGTTCAGTGCCGTCGTAGTTGGGCACAAAATCGACGGTCTCTTTATCCAGATCAGACAGTAATTCGCTGGCAATTTTAGCCATACGAATTTCGGTGTAACGCATCGCCGCGGCCGAATCGCCGTCTACCGAACCAAAGTTACCTTGACCATCGACCAACATATAACGTAATGAAAAGGGCTGCGCCATCCGAACTATGGTGTCGTACACCGCACTATCACCGTGTGGGTGATATTTACCAATCACGTCACCGACAATACGTGCCGATTTTTTATAAGGCTTGTTGTAGTCATTGCGCAATTCGTTCATGGCAAATAATACCCGACGATGCACCGGTTTGAGACCATCTCGAACATCCGGTAAGGCGCGACCAACGATAACGCTCATGGCGTAATCGAGATACGAGCTCTTCAGCTCATCTTCAATATTGACCGGAACCACTTCTCTGCCAAGATCACTCATAGCTATATCCCTAAACGACTAACTTTTTATAATTGTATGGATGCCTGCATTGTACCCGTAGCATGGCCGCATCGCATCCTTTTTTCTGGCGCTTTTTTTACATCCAGAGGTTAGGTACACTGTACCGACTTTTCAGCCGAAGCAGAAGTACCTCATGCAAACCAAGGCCAACAACGTTGACCCCCAAGAAATCGAGAAATTCAGCGCAATTGCATCGCGCTGGTGGGATAGCGAGGGTGAATTTAAACCACTCCACCTAATTAACCCACTGCGGCTCGACTTCATTCAACAACAGTGCGATGGCGTTTATGGTCTGCGGGCGCTCGATATTGGTTGTGGTGGTGGCATTCTAAGCGAAGCTTTAGCAAAAGCTGGCGCCGACGTTACCGGTATTGATTTAGCTGATGCGGCGCTACAAGTGGCCCGTCTGCATGCGCTCGAAAGTGGCGTAAAAGTCGATTATCAACTCATCAGCGCAGAGCAATTCGCCACCCAACACCCC
Source organism: Pseudidiomarina sp. (assembly GCA_023260975.1). GTDB lineage: Bacteria > Pseudomonadota > Gammaproteobacteria > Enterobacterales > Alteromonadaceae > Pseudidiomarina. The sequence goes on from JALQTK010000001.1 coordinate 173,114, forward strand.
GAGCAGTTTGACCTAGTGACCTGCCTGGAAATGCTCGAGCATGTTCCAGACCCAGCGGCAGTGGTGAAAGCTGCGGCGCAGGCACTGAAACCAGGCGGTACCATGATCATCTCAACGCTGAATCGGAACCTTAAATCATGGCTACTCGGTATTGTTGCGGCCGAATATATCGTACGCTGGGTACCGAAAGGCACCCATCAGCATGATAAGTTTATCCAACCCTCAGAATTACTGCGTATGACCGATGCAGCAGGTTTGCAAGCCGTCACAATGACTGGGCTGCATTACCTGCCGTGGCGAGGTTTTTATCTTGATAATCACAATGTCGACGTCAATTATTTGGTTTCTCTGTGCAAACCATAGCCAGCCCACAGGCAATTTTATTCGACCTTGATGGTACCTTATTAGACACCGCCGATGATCTCGGCGCAGCACTGAATAAAGTGTTGGCAGCAGAACAACGCCCAGCGGTCGCAGCCGAATACTACCGGCCAATTGCCTCGCATGGCTCAGCAGGTCTACTACGATTCGCCTACGGTGAGCAGTTTGAGCTTCGTAAAACCGAATTACGCCAGGCTTTTTTGCATCACTATGCTGAGCAGGTGGCACTGCATACAGGTTTTTTTGATGGTGTCGAAATAATGCTTGGAGAACTTCAGCAACGGGGTATTCGGGCCGGTATTGTTACCAATAAACCACAGGCTTTAACGCACCTGTTACTGCCCTATTTTCCGCTGTTACAGGCGCTACCAGTGGTTGTTAGTGGTGATACCCTAGCGGTCGCTAAACCGCATCCGCAACCCTTGTTATATGCCGCACAGATGCTGCAGGTTGCTGCCTCACAATGTTGGTATGTGGGCGATGCTGAGCGTGATATTCAAGCTGGTAACGCCGCTGGAATGCATACCATAATTGCCCGTTATGGCTACATTCATGACAGCGAACAACCCGATTCTTGGGGCGCGAAGGCAAGTATCGAACAGCCCGTTGATCTAATAGACTTGCTGCGCTAACGCACAATGCGCTTTAGTCTATAACACTAGATATAGTGGTTATTATTTTTGTTTTTCCCATATATTGTGCAGGCGCGGTATTTAGTGGCTTATATCAGCTGAATCTTAGCAGCGTCTACTACAGACCAAAATTTCATAAAAAAATAATTTAAACTGCTTGCATTCGCTAACACACTATTACTACAAGACTTTCCGCACGATAAGCCAATGCCAAGTCATTAAAATGTCAGATCTAAGAAAAGATCCCGCTTGATCAGTGATGCAGAAATGCTACTCTAACACTCACATTCGCATCCCTAGATATAGTATGCATTTGAGCACTACACCGCTCAATGGCACTATATCTTGTGGCGACGCACAATAATCAAAAATGACAATTTATGGGTGTACCGCATGAATCAACAACTATTTGTAACCAAACGTAGTGGTGAACGTGAGCCATTGGACCTCGACAAAATCCATCGGGTAATCGACTGGGCCGCAGAAGGGTTAAATAACGTTTCGGTTTCAGAAGTTGAAATAAAATCGCGAATTCAATTTTACGATGGCATTAAAACTGAAGATATTCATGAGACCATCATTAAAGCAGCGGCTGACCTAATCTCTGAGGAAGCTCCAGATTATCAATATTTGGCCGCGCGTCTAGCAGTGTTTCACTTGCGCAAGTTAGCTTTTGGTCAGTTCGAACCGCCACACCTATATGACCAAGTCAAAAAAATGGTCGCCAATGGCCGCTACGACAAGCACTTGCTTGACGATTACAGCCAAGCTGAATTCGAAGCAATGAATGAGTTCGTTGACCACAACCGCGATATGAACTTTTCCTACGCAGCGATTAAGCAACTAGAAGGCAAATATCTGGTTCAGAATCGGGTCAGCGGTGAAATCTATGAGAGCGCTCAATTTCTTTATGTATTAGTGGCAGCGTGCCTATTCGCAAATTATCCTCGTGATACCCGCATGAGTTATGTAAAGCGCTTTTATGACGCGACGTCTTTATTTAAAATTTCATTGCCAACGCCAATCATGGCTGGGGTTCGTACCCCTACTCGGCAATTTAGCTCGTGTGTATTAATTGAAGCGGGTGATAGCCTTGATTCCATCAATGCCACTGCCTCTGCCATTGTAAAATATGTGTCACAACGGGCCGGTATCGGTATCAATGCTGGCCGCATTCGTGCGCTCGGTAGCCCCATTCGTGGCGGTGAAGCGTTCCACACCGGCTGTATCCCGTTTTATAAATACTTCCAGACTGCGGTGAAAAGCTGTTCACAGGGTGGCGTGCGCGGTGGCGCTGCTACCCTATTCTACCCGCTGTGGCACCTTGAAGTAGAAAGTCTATTGGTGTTAAAGAATAACCGTGGGGTAGAAGAAAACCGGGTTCGTCATCTTGATTATGGGGTGCAATTCAACCGTTTAATGTATAACCGTTTAATCAAAGACGATTATATCACCTTGTTCAGCCCGTCCGATGTGCCTGGGCTTTACGACGCCTTCTTTGCCGATCAAAATGAGTTTGAACGGCTGTACACCCTGTATGAAAAGGATGATTCGATTCGCAAGAAGCGTATCAAAGCCATCGAGCTGTTCGGCTTATTCATGCAAGAGCGCGCCTCAACTGGCCGCGTTTATCTGCAAAACGTTGACCATTGCAATACCCATAGCCCGTTTGATCCGGCCTTAGCGCCAATTCGCCAGAGCAACCTGTGTCTGGAAATTGCTTTACCGACCAAGCCACTGGCCCATGTCAACGATCCTGAAGGTGAAATCGCACTGTGCACTCTCTCTGCCTTCAACTTAGGTGCCATTCAGTCATTAGCTGAAATTGAAGAGATGGCCGACTTAGCTGTACGTGCGCTTGATAGCTTGCTTGATTACCAAGACTATCCGGTACCCGCCGCTTTTAATGCGACCAAGGGCCGTCGCACACTAGGTATTGGGGTCATTAACTTTGCTTATTATCTAGCAAAAAACGGCGTACGTTATTCAGATGGTTCGGCCAATGGGCTGGTGCACCGCACCTTTGAAGCGATTCAGTACTATTTAATGAAAGCTTCAGTCAACTTAGCAAAAGAGTTAGGCGCCTGCCCGAAATTTAATGAAACAACCTACGCTCAAGGCATCATGCCGATTGATACCTACAAAAAAGATCTTGATGCAGTATGCCAAGAACCACTGCATCTGGACTGGGATCAACTGCGTAAAGACGTGGTTAAACACGGTATGCGTAACTCAACTTTATCGGCCTTAATGCCTTCTGAAACGTCATCTCAGATCTCTAATGCCACCAACGGTATTGAACCGCCGCGCGGTCACATTAGTGTGAAGGCATCAAAAGATAGCATCACCAAACAAGTAGTACCTGAGTATGAACGCTTGAAAGATGCTTATGAACTGTTATGGACTATTCCGAGTAATAAAGGGTATCTGGAGTTAGTCGGCATCATGCAAAAATTTGTCGACCAAACGATTTCGGCCAACACCAACTACGATCCAAGTAAATTTGATGGTGGTCGGGTGCCGATGAAGCAATTGCTGCATGATCTGTTATATGCCTACAAGCTTGGCGTGAAGACTTTGTATTACCACAATACTCGTGACGGTGCATCAGACAGCCAAGTCGATCTGCGCGATAAAATTGATGCCAAGCAAGCCGAGCAAGCGAACCCAGCTGCAACCGTAGCTGTGGAAGTTGAAGATGATGATTGTGCCGGTGGCGCCTGCAAAATCTGATAGAGGAAGTAGCGAAGATGAGTTATTCAACGTTTAATCAGACCGTAAGTAACCCGCTGTTAGAGCCAATGTTTTTTGGCAACTCAGTTAACGTGGCGCGTTATGATCAGCAAAAGCATGCGGTTTTTGAAAAATTAATCGAGAAACAACTGAGTTTTTTCTGGCGCCCAGAAGAAATTGATGTAAGCCGTGATCGGGTAGATTTTCAGTCACTGACAGATAGTGAAAAACATATTTTTATCTCGAATTTGAAATATCAAACCTTGTTGGATTCAGTGCAAGGTCGCAGCCCAAATATCGCCCTGTTGCCGATCGTGTCAATTCCAGAACTTGAAACCTGGATAGAAACCTGGTCATTTTCAGAAACTATTCACTCGCGTTCGTACACGCACATTTTGCGTAACCTGTTCACTGATCCGAGTGAGGTATTTGAAGACATCGTTATCAACACCGAAATTCAGAAACGGGCGACCGATATTTCGCGTTACTACGATGATCTGATTTTCTACACCCAACTGTGGCAAACTCACGGTGAGGGTGATGTTGAGGTGCTTGGTGAAAAACATAGCGTTACTTTACGGGAGCTGAAAAAGAAGTTATTTCTCTGTATCAACTCGGTAAATGCACTTGAAGCAGTGCGATTCTACGTTAGTTTCGCCTGTACTTTCGCCTTCGCAGAACGCGACTTAATGGAAGGCAACTCGAAGATTATTCGCCTTATTGCGCGCGATGAGAACCTACATTTGTCGTCAACTCAGCAAATTATCAACCTCTGGCAATACGGTCATGATGACCCAGAAATGCGTGAAATTGCTGAAGAACTGCGTGAGGATGCGTTAGAAATTTTCATGAGCGCGGTTGAACAAGAAAAAAAATGGGCACACTACCTTTTCCAACATGGCTCAATGATTGGATTGAATGAAGAAATTCTGTGCCAATACGTTGAATACATCGCCAACATGCGTATGCAAGCGATCGGCTTTGATGCCCCGTTTAAACAGCGCAGCAACCCACTACCCTGGATGAACAAGTATTTAGTATCTGACAACGTGCAAGTAGCGCCACAAGAAGCTGAAATATCGTCTTACCTCGTAGGTCAAATAGACAACGAAGTAAGTGCGGCTGACCTTGGGGGCTTTGAGCTCTAATTCGTCAATGGCAACTACCTTCAAGGTCATCGTCAACGGTCAGCATCAGCTGGCCGTTGATCCATCACAAGGAACTTTACTTGAAGCAATTGAGGCGGCTGGAATTGAGAGCCACTTTCATTGCCGTAATGGTTTTTGTGGTGCCTGCCGAACGGTATTGCTTGAAGGTCAGGTTAGCTATATTAATGAACCACTGGCGTTCATTCGGCCTGGTGATTGTCTGCCATGCTGCTGTGTACCAGCCTCTGACCTAAACATTGAACATCGTTAATTTAAGGAAGTATGGCCATGAAAACAGTAATTTTTGGTCGTCCAGGCTGCGGTTATTGCACCCGAGCACTGCACATTGCTGACACCTTGACCCAGCAACGTGACGATTTTACTTTTGAATACATCGACATGTATGCTCAAGGTATTAGTAAAACCGACTTAGAGAAACTCACTGGCAGCCCAGTATATACTGTGCCACAGGTGTTTATTGACGATCAGCACATCGGTGGCTGTACTGAATTTGAGGCTTACGCGCGCCAACATTTAGGGCTGTAATAGCAGAACTATTGCTGCAATTCCTTAAGCACTTGCTTGATACGCTGCGGCGATATTGGATAACGCGTACCGAGTTGTTGAGCAAAAAAACTAACCCGCAATTCTTCTATCATCCACGGCAGCTCGGACAATTGTTCGGGCTGTGGTTTATGTTTTGGCCATTTAGCTAGTAATTGCTGATAGCCTTGCCACAGTTCATCTAAAACCAACGTGTGCAGACGATCTTTGTTCGGGTCCACTGCTAACTTATCAAGACGGCGTTCAATGGCTTTTAAATAGCGGTCAAGGTCACGCAAACGCCGCCCCCCTGCAGCACTGACAAAGCCCGGCCGAATTAAACGATCCAGTTGCTGAGCAATATCACCATAGGCTTGCACCAACTGCATGTTCATACTGCCCTTCAAACGTTTCCGCAGCTGCTGACTCAACACCAAAACGGGCTCGACCAAGGTGGCCATAACCGTTACCCGTTCATTCAGTTCAGTTCGCGCCAGTTCATAGAGCCGGGTAAAACCCTGTTGATCACGGACGTCACCAAGCTGGTCAATAATTTCATCCAGCGCTGCGACAATAAAGTCATCAATCAATTCATCGACTTTGCCCCATGGGTTGTAATACAGCGCCAGCTTAGCCCGATTCGATAACGATTGCTGCAAATGGCGGATCGGTGATGGCAACTGCAACAATAACAACTTACGCAAACCGCTACGATGGTGCATAGCCGCTTGCTCAGCACTATCGAATAACTCTTGGCGCACGCCATCTGCGCTTGCAACGAGCGCCGGATACGCCTTAATTGCAAAGCCACGCTGCTGCTGTTCCAATACCTCAGGAAGCTGGCCAAACTGCCAATCCGTGGCTACCAGTGGAGTGTCTACGGTAGTATGTACCGCTTCGCGTAATGCCTGTTTTACCCGACTTTGTAGCTGCTGTTTTAGCGCATCTAGATCGCGTGAACTGGCTAACAACTGGCCATGATCGTTAACCACCGCAAAGTTCATCCGTAAATAACTATCTAATTGACTTAGATCCCATGCATCGGCAGGAACCGTGACTCCGGTCATGCGCCGCAACTTATCCGTTAGTGCCGTTATCAGCGGTTGCTTAGAGCTATCATTGGCTACTTTATCTGCACAAAACGCCTCAGCAAAATTTGGCACTGGGACAAAATTACGGCGCCAACTCTTCGGTAAACTTTTAATTAAGGCAATCACCAAAGCCGGTCGGAAAGCCGGTACTAACCAATCAAATTGATCATTTTGTAATTGGTTGAGCAATGCCAGCGGCACAGTCACGGTCACCCCATCAGCAGCATCATCGGGAGAAAAAACGTAACTGAGCGGTAAGCGCAAATTATCCTGCTGCCAAAATTCTGGATAATCTGCAGCGGTGACATGTTCGGCGCTCTGCGCCATCACCGTATCGCGCTCAAAGAACAGCAGCCGTGGCTGCTGCTTTGCCGCCTGATGCCACCAACCGGCTAGTAGTTGTTCGTTATAGACCGAAGCCGGAATCTGTTGGTCGTAGGCGGCAAATAGCACCTCATCATCAACCACAATGTCGCGTCGCCGGGACTTCTCTTCGAGCGCGCGAACATCTTCAAGCAACGCCAAATTATGCGCGATAAACGGTAATTTGCGCTTTAGCTGACCATTGACCAACGCTTCTCGAATAAAAATTGTCCGCGCCGCAATTGGATCAACAGGGCCATACTGGACCCGCCGTTTTGGCACAATAATGAGACCAAATAAGGTTAGCTGTTCATCAGCTACTACTGACCCGCTGTTAGCGGCAAAGTGCGGTTCAAAGTAACTACGTTTAAGCAAATGCCCCGCCAAGGGCTCAATCCATTCCGGCTCAATACGAGCATTCATCCGCGCAAACAATCGTGAGGTTTCTACCAATTCAGCCGACATCAACCATTTCGGTGACTTTTTGAATAATCCGGAGCCAGGAAACACATAGAATTTTCGATTGCGCGCACCCAAGAATTCATGGTTATCTTGTTTTTGCCCCAGCTGAGATAATAGACCACTCAGTAATGCCTGGTGCAACGCTTCATAGCTGGCGGGTTCAGTATTTAAGCGAAAACCTAAGCCACGTACTGTCTGACGCAATTGAGTATAGACATCCTGCCATTCACGGACACGCAAAAAATGAATAAATTCGTCTTTTAAACGCTTCCGGAATTGGCTTTTTGATAGCGTTCGTTGCAGATCATTAAGGTACATCCATAATTTCAAATAGCTGCTGAAATCAGACTCTTTATCATGAAAACGGGCATGCAGCTCATTGGCCTTTTGTTGATGCTGTTGCGGTCGTTCGCGCGGGTCTTGAATGCTCAAGGCCGCGACCACCACCAACGCTTCTTGCACCGCTGCGGTATCACGAGCCGCGATAATCATCCGTGCTAAACGCGGATCAACGGGTAACTGCGCTAATTGTCGACCTAAACTGGTAAGTTGTGGCCCTTTCGCCTTACCGCGCCGCTGTCCGCGCTGGCTCGGTTTGATAGCATGCAGTTCCTGCAGCAAATTCAAACCATCATTGATAAAGCGTTCATCGGGACGATCAATAAAAGGAAAGGTGCGAATATCGCCCAACCGCGCTGCCGTCATTTGCAGAATAACGGCGGCAAGATTGGTTCGTAATATTTCCGGGTCGGTATACTGTGGCCGTGCCAAAAAATCGGCTTCACTGTACAACCGAATACAGATGCCGGCGGCAATCCGACCGCAACGCCCTTTACGCTGATTAGCGCTGGCTTGGGATATTTTCTCAATCGGTAAGCGCTGTACCTTGGTGCGATAGCTATAACGGCTTATGCGAGCAGTACCCGGATCAACGACGTAACGAATACCTGGCACCGTCAATGATGTTTCAGCCACGTTAGTAGCAATCACTACCCTACGATTACCGTGGCTTTGAAAAATACGATTTTGTTCAGCTGCAGATAATCGCGCAAACAACGGTAGCAATTCGGTATCGCGTAAATCTGCCTCGGTCAGTGCGTCGGCAAAATCGCGTATTTCACGTTCACCACTGGCAAACACCAAGATATCTCCAGGCCCTTCCGCTTGCAGTTCTGCAACCGCGTTGACGACTGCCTGCACCACGTCGCTGTCGTCGCTGCTGGCGCTATCCTCAGTCAGCGGCCGATAACGCACTTCAACCGGATAAGTACGCCCTTCCACAGTGATGATGGGGGCTTGATTAAAATGCTTGGCAAAACGTTCGGTCTCAATGGTTGCCGAGGTGATTATTAGTTTTAATTCGGGACGCTTGGGTAAAATCGTAGCGAGAACACCCAGCAAAAAATCAATATTTAGACTGCGTTCGTGTGCTTCATCAATAATAATCGCATCGTAGGCGTTCAATAAGCTGTCTTGTTGCACTTCAGCCAGCAACATGCCGTCGGTGAGCAATTTAATTTCAGTGCTAGCTGAGGTTTGGTCACTAAAGCGTACCTTGAAGCCAACCCGTTGACCTAATTCGCTCTGCAGCTCGCTGGCAAGACGTTGCGCAACACTACGCGCCGCCAACCGGCGCGGCTGCGTATGCGCTATGCGGGTACCCTGAGCAGCGCGACCATAACCCAGTTCAAGCAGCATTTTGGGTAATTGAGTGGTTTTTCCTGAGCCCGTTTCACCAGCCACAATCACCACCTGGTTGGCCAAAATAGCCGCTTGAATCTCGGCTTTGGCCTGCACCACGGGCAATTCAGCTGGAAATAAAATAGGCTGCTGCGATACTTGGCTGTCTAACTGCACGTAACTTCCGACAATGCTATGAATAACGCCTTACAGTTTAATTTAATTTTTGTAGATAGCTACTTCAGTTTGCTGGTTGCCGATGCGTTGTGCTCGATACATCCCGGCAGTATTAAACGGCATATGCACATTGCCTTGACGGTCAATAATAATTACCCCACCGGTACCACCTGCTGGCAATAATACATCGTGGATCACGGTATCACCGGCTGTGACGATATCGACACCTTGATATTTCACCCGGGAACAGATGTCCGCCGCGACATGATAACGAATAAAATACTCACCGTGACCGGTCGCTGAGACCGCACAACTGGCGTTGTCCGCCCATGTGCCTGCACCAATAATGGGGGCATCACCGACTCGTCCCCAACGTTTAGCCGTCATACCACCAGTGGATGTGCCGGCAGCTAAGTTACCGTGCTTATCGAGCGCTACGGCGCCAACGGTACCGTATTTAAACCGATCATCAAGGGCTAAATAGGCCTGGTAATCAGCCACCCCAAGGCGTTGCTTAGCCTTCAACAGTTGTTGATAACGTGCTTCAGTGTTGAAATAACTATTGTCCACCAACTCTAAACCTTGCTGTTCGGCAAATTGCTCTGCGCCACTGCCACTAAGCATCACGTGAACTGACTGCTCCATAACCGCACGGGCAAGTGCAATTGGACTTTTCACGGTAGTAACCCCGGCGACTGCACCGGCAGCTAAATTCGCCCCATTCATAATCGATGCATCCAGTTCATGTCCACCCTCAAAGGTGTAAACCGCACCGACGCCAGCGTTAAAGAACGGCGAAGCTTCCAGCACTTGAATAGCGGTGATAACTGCGTCCATCGCTTCGCCACCGTTGGCCAAAACAGCATGCCCAGCCTCAACCGCTTCAGCCAATTTCTGTTTATACGCGGTTTCTTGCTCAGCGCTAAAATCACTGCGCTTAATCGTTCCAGCACCGCCATGAATAGCGATAGCAAAAGGTGGTTCAACCGCTGCCGCAGCATGACTCAGTAATACTAAACTAATCAGTAATAAATAACGTAGCATAGCTAACCCTCGTGTAATAACAGGTGAATACCCGTTCGTAATTTGTTGTAATTGGCTTTACTATTGATGAAGCCGCCGCCGTTGGCAAGCGTCAAAGCGATCAAGCGAGCAACGATAACGATTAATGAACCGCGGAACCCTATGCATAACCCAACTTTTTACTGGCACGATTACGAAACCTGGGGCGCTAACCCACAGCTCGACCGACCGGCTCAGTTTGCTGGTATGCGCACTGATGTTGACCTGCAAACACTTGGTCGGCCGTTATCAATTTATGCGCAACCTACCCCAGACTTTCTGCCGCATCCGCGCGCTGTATTAGTGACCGGTATCACGCCACAGCAGGCATTAAATCAGGGTATGCATGAAGCAGCTTTTGCCGCAAAAATTCATGCTGAATTCAGTCAAGCCAATACCATCATTGTCGGTTACAACTCGATCAACTTCGATGATGAAGTCAGTCGCAACTTACTCTATCGCAACTTTTATGACCCCTATGGATATAGCTGGCAAGAGAATAATTCACGCTGGGATTTAATTGATTTGGTTCGTGCTTGTTATGCCCTGCGTCCCGACGGGATTGAGTGGCCGCAGAATGAAAATGGCCGGGTCAGCATGCGTCTCGAGGATTTGACTCGCGCGAACAATATTTCCCATGGTAATGCCCACGATGCTTTGAGTGATGTAAGAGCAACCATAGGCCTCGCCCAATTGCTTAAGCGAGCACAACAAAAATTATTCGATTACGCTTTAAAGATAAGGCACAAGCGTGAAATTCAACAATTGATTGGCTTACACAATTTTACCGCGCTTACCCACATTAGCAGCTGGTATGGCGCTGAGCACGGCTATGTCAGCCTGATTTTACCGCTGGCTTATCACCCGCAGCAGCCGAACCAATTACTCTATTGGGATCTTCGTTGCGATCCGAGTGCCTTTCTCGAACTTAGTCATGAACAAATGCGGCAACGACGTTTTACCAAGCGACAACAGTTACAGGGGCTTGAAGCCTTTGGTGGACAGAGCCTTGGCATTAACCGCTGCCCCTTTTTAGCGCCTATTAGCGTGCTAACAGCACCAGTGTGTGAGCGCTGGCAGCTTGATTTAGCGCGTTTTGAACAGCACCGGCAAACGCTGATTCAACAGCCAGAGCTGCGCCAACGTATTATTGATGTACTGACCCAGCAACGCGACTTTGATAACACCACCGACCCTGACCTAATGCTTTATTCTGGACCATTTTTTAGCCCGCAAGACCGCGCTAATATGGATATTATCCGCGCTACCAGTCCAGAGCAACTAGCGGGCCTAGCGCTCAGCAGTGCTGATCCGCGTATGGCTGAAATGCTATTCCGTTATCGAGCCCGCAATTTCCCTGCCACCTTAAGTTCTGATGAACTAGAACGCTGGCGCCAATTTTGTCAGCAACGACTGCTGCAGCCGCCCCCAGGGGGATTATCATTAACTAGCTTTGCTGAGCAACTTGAACAAGCTGTGGCGGATTATCGTGATGATCCCCATAAACTGCGCTTGTTGCATGATTTATATCGTTATGTTGAGAGCCTCTAACTATGTCTGAAACGCCACAAAGCAATGACCAAAACTATGATTATGTGATTGTTGGCGCTGGCTCGGCCGGCTGTGTGGTGGCCAACCGCTTGAGTGAAAATGGCCGCTATCAAGTAGCGGTGCTTGAAGCCGGTGGTGACAATAAATCACTATTTGTTGATATGCCAGGCGGTGTTGCAAGTTTTATGCGCTGGGCTAAATATAATTGGCTTTATCGCAGTACTGATCCGTTACCGCTGCGCGATGGTAAAGGCCTTTATACCCCGCGCGGTAAAGGCCTCGGTGGTAGCAGCGCTATCAATGCCATGATTTATACCCGCGGAGCAGCGAGCGACTATCAGCACTGGGCAGCCGTCAGTAGCCCAGCATGGAGCTGGGATCAGGTGCTTGAACGCTTTAAGCGACTCGAATGCAACCAACGCGGTGCCGACGCCTTTCATGGCGACCAAGGGCCGTTGCACGTCAGTGATGTTGCGGTACATTTCGCCGTCGCCAAACAGTTTATTGCTGCTGCTGAGCAGCTTGGCATTCCAGTCAACCCTGATTTCAATGGCGCCGAGTTGTTTGGTGTGGGGCGCTACCAATTTACTATTCATCAAGGTAAACGCTGGAGTACGCGCAAAGCCTTTCTCGAGCCAGCACAAGCACGCGCTAATTTGACTGTTCGCACTGGCTGTTTAGTCGAGCGTGTGGTGTTTGATGGTGACCGCGCTATTGGCGTTCATTATCGACAGCGCGGTCGGCTCTATTTTATCCGAGCAAACAAAGAGGTCATTCTTTGTGGCGGAGCAATAAACTCGCCACATTTGCTTAAACTATCCGGCGTAGGACCTGCCGCCGAGTTAGCCCAATTTGGCATTCCATTGGTGGCCGATCGAGCGGAAGTGGGCGAAAACCTTCAAGAGCATGTTGATGTCATGCTGCAATACAAAAATGCCCGTAAAGACGGTATCAGTATCAATCCAGTCGGTTTGGCCAAGCTCAGTGCTGCTTTATGGCCGTTTTTTCGGCGTAAACAAGGACCACTGGCATCACCACCGTGCGAGGTTGGCGGCTTTTTGCGCAGTAGTGCGAGCGTCGAGACACCCGATATTCAACTTCACCTAGTACCCACATTATTTAATGATAGCGGCTACGATCTCGCTCCTGCTCTGCGCCACGGTTATTCCTGCCATGTTTGCGTGTTGCGACCAAAATCACGCGGTCGGGTCTACCTGCAAAGTCCTGATGCGGCTCAGCCACCGGGCTTCTACTATAATTTTTTGCAACATACTGACGATCAGCAGGTGTTACTTAGTGGCGTGAGGCAAGCGTTAGCAATTATGCAGGCCCCTGCTCTGGCGGCCCACCATGGCGGTGTTATCGTGCCGCAACAGACGGCTACTGATGAGGCATTATTAGCCGAATTAAAACGTCATATCGGGCTGATTTATCACCCAACCAGCACCTGCCGCATGGGCAGCGATGAGAACGCGGTCGTTGATCCGGAATTGAAGGTACGTGGAGTGCGTAATCTGCGGGTAATTGATGCGTCGATTATGCCCACCGTAGTCAGCGGTAATACTAACGCGCCGACCATGGTCATTGCTGATATCGGCGCCGACTTTATCTTAGCCGACGCCGCTGCACCCTAGCCCTTGCGGGCTGGGGTGAAGTTAGCAAATACGCGAGCCAAGGCAGGGATTAGAATCATCGCCCCTAACATGTTCCAAATGAACATAAAGGTGAGCAAGATCCCCATATCTGCTTGGAACTTAATCGGCGACCACATCCAAGTGGCCACGCCAATAGCCAGGGTTAAACCGGTGAAACCGACCGCTTTACCGGTGGTTTCCAAGGCGTACATATAGGCATCATCAAGATGTTTGCCCTGCTCTAAGGCCTCTTTCATTCGGGTGTAGATATAAATGCCGTAATCGACACCAATTCCAACCCCTAATGCGATAACCGGCAGTGTCGCTACTTTCACGCCAATACCTAATACCGCCATTAAACCTTGACTCATAATGGTAGTAAGCATCAATGGCAGAATAATACAGGCCACAGTACGAATACTGCGGAATGTCAGTAAACAGAGGAAAATAACCACTCCGTAGACCCATAGCAGCATTTTCGTTTGTGCCTGCTCAATCACCGAGTTAGTTGCCGCCTCAATACCTGAGTTACCGGCTGCCATCAGCAGGCTTAAACCCGGTTGCTGATAAGTGGCATTGAACTCCTGTACCGACGCAACCACAATTTTTAGGGTCTCGGCTTTGTGATCATTTAAGTAAATAATGATCGGCGCCATCGAACAGGCTGGATTAACCAGGCCAGATGGGGCTCGGCTAGTATTGGCATTAACAACGTATTGGTTGCGATTGAGGCTAAACCACTTGAGATTACCTTCATTAAAACCAAAGCCACCCATTTTGGCGACATAGACAATCGATTTAACGTCTTGCACGCCCGGTGTGTTTTGCATATGCCAACTAAATTGGTCCATCAACTCAAGATTCTGATAGGCCACACAAGCACCTGGCTCAGTTTCCGCCATGACCACGAAAATATCGGTACTGGAGCTGTAGTTATCGACAATAAATTGATTATCTAAGTTATAGCGACTATCGGGGCGTAATTCAGGAGCACCAGCGTCAAGGTCACCAATTTTCATATCAGCGCTATAAATCAAACCCCAAGCCAAACCGACGAAGGCCACAGCGAGTGCCGAATAAGCCCATTTAGGTTTGGAAAAATTACTGAAAAATACCAATACCGAGTGGGTTTGATTATGATTTTTTTCAGCATAACGGCGACCGCTTGGCGAAATGCCAACATACGACATAATAATTGGTAGTAAGCCTAAATTCGTCAGTACCACCACCGCCACGCCTATACTTGCGGCAATCGCCAACTCTTGAATAACCTTAATATCGATGACCATTAAGGTGGTAAAACCAATGGCGTCCGACACTAACGCAGTTAAACCGGCAATATAGAGGCCGCGGAACGCTAGCCGTGCCGAGGCTACATTATCAAAGCCAGCAAAGCGATTATTACCGATAGCGTTAATGATTTGTACGCCATGACTGACGCCAATGGCAAATACTAAGAATGGCACCAGCATGGAGTATGGATTAATGCCACTGCCAATCAATTCGATAATACCGAGCTGCCAGACCACCGCAATAATCGAGCACACCAATACCGTAAACGAACTACGCCAGCAGCGGCTATACCAATAGAGCATCAGTAAGGTAATTACGATGGCAAACAAGAAGAACATGGCAACTTGTTGTGCGCCTTCAATCAAATCACCGATGACCTTGGCAAAGCCAGTGATATGAATTTTGATGGTATCGGACTCATACTTGGCGCGGATTAAGGTCTCTAATTTTTCTGAGAAGTCGGCATAATTCAGCGCCACCCCAGTATCTGGGTCAATCTCATTAAGCGGGACGAATATCAGTGCCGATTTAAAGTTCGATGCCACTAAGTTACCGACTTCACCGGAGCGCAAAATATTACTGCGCAATTGTTCTAATGATTGCGCAGACTCGTCCCAGGTATCCGGGATAACCGGACCACCGACAAAACCCTCTTCGGTCACCTCACTCCAACGCACGTTGGGTGTCCAGACACTACGCAAGCCAGAACGATTAACCCCCGAGATAAAAAACACCTCATCGGTGACATCTCGCAGCACGCGCTGATAGTCGGCACTGAAAATATCACCGTCGGTGGTTTCAACAGCAATTCGAATGACGTTACCCATACCCGCCAAATCGCGTTGATGTTTGAAGTAGTTCTGAATAAACGGATGATTAGTCGGGATCATTTTAGTAAAGCTAGCTTCCGGCCTTACCATGCTTGCATGCCAAGCTAAGTATGCGGTTAAGACCGCAAAAATCACAAACCAGATTGGTCTAAAGCCAAACAGCAGACGCTCCAACCAGACACTCTTTTGCTCAATAGCGGCGCTTGTTTTTAATTCTGACATAGTCATTGCGTCCTATACTTAGTTTTGCGTCATGGCCGGCATGGTCAGCACACCTTGCTGCCCAACCAGAATCAGCGATTGGTCTGGCATCACCAGCACATCTGTTAAGGTTGCACCGCTTGGGTGATTGCTTTCCTGAATAACCGTGTTCGCATCAATGTGCGCTACCATACCAGCGTTTCCAACTAAGTAAATACCGCCATCAGGGCTATTTACTGCGGCGTTTATATTGACCCGATTACGCAAACTGACTTGGGTAAAGCTGTGGCCTTGATCATCGCTATAAAAGACATTACCGCGTAAGCCAAACGCCCAAAGACGCTCAGCCGAATCAACAAATAAGCCGAAATAAGAGCCACTGTAAGGTGCCTCTAGAGGGGTAAAGCTGACACCTTGATCGCTACTGACGAACAATAAACCTTGCTCACCAGCTAAATACACCAGCTTGCCATCAGTGGCTAAGGCATTAAAGTGAAACTCATCCGGATTAGTTAGCTCAGCATCAAGTACCTGCCAAGTTGTCCCGCCATCGTTTGAACGCACCACCGTGCCATAGGCGCCGACCGCAATCACGATCTGATCAGATAACGCCAAGACATCCAGAAACGGCCGGGTTGGGCCTTCCTCCTTCGCAATAGTGGCATTATCGAGCAGAAATTCTGTGCTCATCAGCTGCTCTTCGAGCAACATAATGCTGTCATCGTCGAGTTCGCCACTATCGAGTTGCGCCTGCAAATCAACTAAGCGTTGTTCAAATGCGGCGATTTGTAAATCGGCTAAGGCAAAGCCATCGAGCTGTTTGTGCCAGCTGGCGCCACCATCAGTGCTGTGCACAATGACCCCGTGATGGCCTACGGCCCAACCATGGTTTGCATCAATAAAATCAACCGCAGTAAAAAACACACTCGAGGGCACCGGCGCTTGCTGCCAGTTCGCAACGTCTGTACTGCGCACAATAACACCAAAATCGCCGACTGCGATTCGTTGTTCCCCAGCTTGGGTAATCTCTGTTAAAGTGGCTTTGCTAGCGAGTGGAGCGGCCATAGCAGGAGCGCTTATAACCTCAAAATCATTCGCAGCAACACCAGCGGGTGCCAGCGTTAATGTCAAGCCTAGCAATACGCAATTACAGGCGGTTGCTTTGATCATGGAACCCTCTTATGTTTAGGTCGTCTGAGAATTGTATTGTAAACAGTTGCAAAATTTCTACGGGCGATACATGCTATGGGTATTCCGTAGGAGGTCAAACCAGCCGATACCCTACCGTAAACCAGATTCTAATGCTAGTATAAGTACGAAGAACAACAAGGAAAAGCAACGATGAATAAAATGATGCTGAAAGCCGGACTATTTGCTCTATCTGTCGTTTCCGCCAGTGTAATGGCGAAAGTAACGACCGAACAAGCCGATCGTCTGGGTCGCGATTTAACTCCAATGGGCGCTGAAATGGCGGCCAATGCTGATGGTTCGATTCCTGCCTGGACTGGTGGCTACAGTGTAAAAACTGATGGCGACATTCCAAGCCGTCCGGCCGACCCATTTGCTGATGACCAAATTTTATTTACTATTACTCATGACAATCTAGACCAGCACAAAGATATGTTGTCTGCTGGCCAAATTGCCATGTTTGCAAAGTACCCAAGCTACAAAATGAATATTTACCCAACCCGTCGTTCTGCAGCTTATCCGCAAGACGTTTATGATGTGGTCAAGAAAAATGCCCTCAATGCTGAGTTAGTTGCCGGTGGTAACGGTTTAGCAAACTTTGATAAGCATGTGCCGTTCCCTATTCCAGAAAATGGTTTAGAAGTAATTTGGAACCACATCACACGCTATCGTGGTGGTGCAGTGACGCGTGTCGTCACCCAGTTGCGTGTGCTTGAGAATGGTGCACCGAATCCAGTTTTATTGCGTGAATCATTAGTATTCCCAGAATACATGGAAAGCGGTCGTGAAGCCGCTGACGACAATATTCTGTTCTACTTCTTACAAGAAGTACTGGCGCCAACTCAGTTAACCGGTACTGTGCTTCTGGTTCATGAAACCATTGACCAGGTTAAAGAAGCCCGTAAAGCATGGTTATATAACGCTGGTCAACGTCGCGTTCGTTTAGCACCTAACGTTGCCTACGATGGTCCAGGTACCGCGTCAGATGGCTTGCGTACAGCCGACGGCTTAGATATGTACAATGGTGCTCCAGATAAATATAACTGGGAACTGATTGGTAAACGCGAGATGTATATTGGTTATAACAACTACAAGTTGATGGATACCAATTTAAAATATACAGATATCGTTAGCCCGGGTCATATCAATCAAGACTATGTCCGTTATGAGAAACACCGCGTTTGGGAAGTGAAAGCGACCCTGAAAGAAGGTGAGCGCCATCAGTACGCTGTCCGCCATATGTTTATCGATGAAGACACCTGGGGTGCAGCGGTTGTTGATCACTACGATGAGCGTGGCAGTTTATGGCGTGTAGGTGAATCATACACGGCGCAGTTCTACTACCACGATACTCCGTGGATGGCTGCAGAAGCCTTGTATGACCTAACATCTGGTCGTTATGTATTGCTTGGATTAGCGAACGAAGAAAAAGACTACATGGATTTTAGTATCAAGCCACGTCGTTCAGACTTCAGCACCGGCGCGCTGCGTCGTATGGGTATTCGTTAATAACAACGATTGTTCCAAAGACAAAAAAGCCAGCATAATTATGCTGGCTTTTTTTATTGCCGGTACCCCAACGAGCAGCTTTTTATTTACCCTCGAAGCGCGCCAACAAACTTGAGGTATCCCAACGTGAACCACCCATTTTTTCCACTTCAGCATAAAACTGATCGACCAACGCAGTAAGTGGCATGCTAACGCCCTGGCGCTGCGCTTCATCCAATACAATTTTCAAATCTTTACGCATCCACTGCACCGCAAAACCATGATTGTAGTGCTGGTCCCACATACTGCGATAACGGTTCTGCATTTGCCACGAACCCGCTGCGCCCTGGCTAATACAGCGTATTAAGCTATCGGCATCTAAACCAACTTTGCGAGCTAATTGCAGACCTTCGGCCAGACCTTGTACCACCCCAGCAATACAAACTTGATTGACCATTTTAGCCAATTGACCATGACCAGCTGGACCCATGTGTTGACGCGTTTTACAGTAACAGGCTAACACTGCATCGACCTGTTCCAGCACAGTCAAATCACCACCTATCATTGCGGTCAGTACGGCATTTTCAGCACCTGCTTGACCACCCGACACTGGCGCATCTAAAAAGCCGATGCCCCGCTCTGCAGCGGCCAAGGCCAACTCGCGGGCCAGCTCAGCCGACGCAGTAGTATGGTCGACCAATACCGAGCCAGCGCGCATACCCGCGAGCACGCCATCAGCACCGTAAACCACTGAACGCACGTCATCATCATTACCAACGCAAACCAACACCACATCAGCCCCACGTGCTGCTTCACGCGGCGAGGCTGCAGCGCTGCCAGCATAATCACTGGCCCATTGGGTAGCCTTGGCAGTGGTGCGATTGTAGACTGTGGTAGCAAAGCCACGCTGTTGTAAATGGCGTGCCATCGGAGCGCCCATGACCCCTAAACCAATAAATGCGCATGACATACTCATGAAAAAACTCCTTGATGGTTCACTGGATTACTCGCTTTTGGCCGCAACACGGTAAGGCCTGCTGGAATACACTCAATCTTAATCGGTCCGAGCCCACGCAGGTCACCGTCGAGCTCATAGTGCGCATCGGCACTACCCAGCTCATCGCTAGCCGATCGCTGCTGCTCTAACTCGCTACAATGCTCACTGCGTTGTCGCAACACCTGCAATAATATCCATAGCTGGCGCCACCTATTACTTCGTGGCAGTGCCAACCACTGCAATTGTTCATGGTGACGGGAGCCAAGCGGATTGACCGCAATGCCACCACCAATAAAGCGACTGACCGCAGCAATATGACAATCATACCAAGCGCCGCGACGATAAACTTGCTGACGCCGAGATAGCGGGCCAAATACATAACGTAATAATGCGATACTGTAACTTAAGCGACCAAACATCTGTTTCAGCCAGCGTGGTTGTAACGCAATAAGATCAGTGCTCAAACCACTGCCCGCGTGATTGATAAAGTATTCCTTACCAGCTTTACCAATACTTACCTGATCGATTTGTAACTCAGCCTGCATACGCCAGCGCCAATCGCTCAAACCAAGATCGCGGGCAAAATCATTGCCGGTGCCGCAAGGAATAACAGTTAATCGCAGCGGCTGCAGAGCGATGAGCTGCGCGACTAAGTTAATACTACCATCACCACCAACCACCACCACTTCTTCAGCCTCAAGCAGTACTTGTCTGAGTTGCTGTAAATCATGCTCACGGCTTGGCGTGCTGGCTATTAAGCTAATTTGAGCTGGCGCTAATTGTCGCAAAAAGTACTGCTGATAAGCCTCTGCGCAATAAGCCGCGCGACGACGTAAACTATGGTAATAAATGACCACGCGAGCAGCTTCAAGCATGACCGACCAGCCAATGCAGATAGCGACCAATTTGATTGAATGGCGGTTGTTGGTTGAAGCGTAACTCTAATGCTAACAGCTCTTGGTAACGCTGTTGATCGCTGCGATTTCGCAAGTAATCATGGAAGCAACGCACGCCAGTTTGTTGCGTGATTTGTAAGTTTAGCTGCTGCAGCCATTGACTCACTTGAAGTGGTTGCAGTGGCTGTTGTGGGCTCAATTTAACCTTCTTCTTAACCTGTAAATCATCATTCACGTAGTCAAAGTTTCCGTAAATCACATTCGCCAGCAACTTAGCATCGCGATTGTAAAACATCAGCGATAACTGCCCCTGCTCGCGCATAAACTGTTTACACACGGCAAGCGCTGCGGCGGGATCAGTCAACCATTCAAGCACCGCATGACAAAGCACCAAGTCAAACTGTTGGTTACCAAGTTGCTCAGGCAATTGTTGCAACGAGGCGATTAGATAACGATAGTGTTGCTGCAACCCTGCCTGCTCATGCGCTTGCATGGCGGCGGCGACCATCTCGGCAGAAATATCGGTATGGGTAACGTGATGACCGGCGGCCGCAAAACTTTGAGATAATTGGCCAAGCCCAGCACCAATATCCAATACCCGCAGTTTATTCGCTTGATCAATCAGTGGCTGTAAATCGCGCTGCAGCACCGCTAAGCGCAGTCGACCTTTGCCGGTAGCATATATATTACGGGCAAACTTATCGCGCATGCCGGTAAAACTACGATCGTTGGATTGCTCGCCATTCATCGCGATTAGGCCGGATTATCAATGTCAATAAATTCCACCTGCAGGCCAAACTTAGCGGCCAAATGCTCACCCAAGGCGTGGATACCGCAGCGTTCGGTGGCGTGATGACCAGCAGCATAAAAGGCAAGACCTTGTTCTCGCGCACTGTGCACCGTTTGTTCCGAGACTTCACCGGTAATGAAGGCATCACAACCCTGCGCTGCCGCGGCGTCAATATAGCCTTGGCCGCCACCACTGCACCAGGCAACTTTACTAATCGGTTGCGAGCGTGGCACCATGCACGTGAGTGGACGCTTTAAGGCGCTGCTAATACGTTGCGCCAATTCCTCACTGGTCAGCGGCTGTGCTAACTCGGCGAAACGCACCAAGCCGCTCGGTGCAATACCAGGTAAGGCAGCACTACTGGTAAAACCAAACAACTCGGCCAATTGACGGTTATTACCCACATCAGCATGAATATCGAGCGGTAAATGGTAGGCAAACAGATTGATATCATGCGCTAGCAAGGTTTTAATGCGGCGTTGCTTCATGCCGGTAATCGTTGCGGACTCTTGCTTCCAAAAATAGCCATGATGAACCAAGATAGCATCGGCGTTCACAGCTACCGCCGCATCAATAAGGGCTTGGCTGGCAGTCACTCCAGTAACCAAACGCTGCAGCTGCTGGCGGCCCTCAATTTGTAAACCATTAGGACAATAGTCACTTATACTGTCAGTGGCTAAGTAGTCACGCAGATACTGTTCAAGTTGCTGCCGTTGCATAGGCGATCCTAGTTGCTGCGGCGCAGTTACAGCGCCATAAATTAGACATTGTCAGAAAAAACCAGTATAAAAAGTCATCTCTCTCGTCGCCATATAGGATGAAAACCAATGAGCAAACTCGATAAAGACCAAGTTATTGCCGATTTTACCGCAGCTTACCAACAAGCTCACGGTAAAAAACCACATATTGAAGCAGCCAGTGGCTGGTTTAGTGTCGATGGTGGTAAGAATGTGCGCTTAGCACAACTTGCCGAGGCAGCAGCTGAATTATCGACCAGTAGCAAGAAACCGACCAAAGCTGCTGCAAAACCAGCGAGCAAAGCGCCTGCCAAAGCTGATACAGCGACCAAAGCCAGCAAAACAGCGCAACCAAAGGCTGCAAAAAAAGCTACTGTTAAGGTCAAAGATAGTGGCAATGGGCTCACCGCGAAAGAGCTATGGCGGCAAAAACTGCAGCAAGGCGCTACCAATGCGCGCCTGCCAAGAGGTTTCTAGTTACTTTTTGCCGATATAAATCGTGATTTCACCCACTGGAATGCCAAATTTGCGCATTTCGGTGCGGTTTATCATATTATTCTCGTCAATCAGGTAGAGCCAGTCGTCTAAGGTGATCACAAACGGTTCACCGTCGAGCTTAAGTTCTAAATCGTATACCCAGTTCAGGGTATTCCCAGCAACTTTTCCGGCAGCACTGCCAATCACATCATCAGCGCGACCTAGATAATGTCCTTCAGCGGTTTTGCTGATATACCAAATACGCTTTGAGGTGCTGCCGTCGTCATAGTAAAAGGTTTCGTCTAGCACCCCTTCGTTGCCAGTCCAAGTACCGACCATATCGACTTTAAAACGCTGGTTTACCCTATTGCTATAGTCTTGCACCATGCCATAAGCCACCAGCTCACCATTAAAAAACTGCTCTAGCTTTAATTCTGGTTTTACTCCAGCATAATCTTCCAGTTGCGCAGAACACCCCATTAATACCAATACAGTGATACCAACCAGCCATAATTTTTTCATGGTGTTACTCCAATTAATTGCTTGCGTTCATCATCAAATCGACTTTTCTCATCAAGCCATATCGCCAAAAACTGGTCGGTAAATAATTGTGATTCTATCGTACCTAACAGCCCATCGGCATTGTAAAAATCAGCAAAGCCATTATCGTCTTCCACTAACATTAAGCAGTCACCCTGGTTGACATCAGGCCACATGCTGCGCAGATTAGTTAACCAAGTTTGATGCTCTGCAGTCAGCTCGATACCTAAGCGTCGCCATTCATCAGCAGTGGTATCGACCAAATCGTCGGCCGCGATACTGCGCAAATAGCGAAGCCGCAAAAGCCGTTGATTATAACTCGGGTACTTGCCGCTATCAGTCCATAATTCAGCATCGTAGACAGACCAGAAAAGTACTTTTAAGCGTGTTTTACCCACTTGCTCAAACGAGTTTTCAGGCGGAATAGGACAACTCTCCTGCGCTGTTACTGCAGAGCTCGTCAGCGCCAGCAATAAGCTAGCGAGTGCTAGGAGTTTGTTCATTGCGATTATCTCCGTTGTGCATTAACTTGGCGAAAATCACCATATAGATAGCCCACAGCAGCGCATAAATCAGCCATAACTGCCATTCTGGCCGCAACAGCACGGCGGCATCTAAGCGAATTCCGATGGCGTAGGTTAAAGGACCGCTGGCGATACCAATGAACCCAGCTAGCCAATAACGACCAGCCACCCAATCGAGGGTATTCATCAACATCGCGACAAAACCAGCCCACAGCAGCACCAGCCATAGCGGCAACCAACCGCCGTTGAAGCTAATAATACCACTGCTAATAACAGTCATTTCTAACGCTAAACCGAGCAGCAGTAACTGCGCGTACAAGCGCAGTTGGAACGGTCGACCAGCAGTGCTGATATAAATTTGTACCGCCACCAGCAGCACGGTTGCCAGTAACCATCCATCACGCCCCGCAACTGCGGCAAACCAGACCAAATCAAACCAAAACAGGCCGATGATACGTCGCCAATTGCCGCTCAGTAAGCGTTTAATTAACGACATAGCGGTTTACTAGCAACAAGCTGCACGGCTGATACCGAACGTTCTCGGAAACCACCTTCGCAGTAGGCTAAATAGAAGTTCCATAAGCGTCCAAAACGCTCATCATAGCCATGCGACATCAGCTGCGGATGGACATGATTAAAATTTACTCGCCAATCATGCAAGGTTTGTGCGTAATCAAAGCCAATATCATCGACCTTGCGAATAACCATATCAGTATATTTAGTGAACATCTCC
>JALQTK010000020.1 GCA_023260975.1 Pseudidiomarina sp.
AGATGCGTTTCTCTGCCTGAATCCGGTAAGTGCCCACACAGTTTGCTTGGCTTGGTATATTGTTAAAGAGCGTTGCTTCTTGTTTGAAGCGGGATGCGTATTTTACGTCATCCGTGCTTTAGGTCAAGATCCTTTTGGATCTTTTTTACTGCTCTCGCAGTGCCTAAAACGACGTCATCAGCAACTGACAACGGCCGCGAATTATAACTATCGCCGCAGCGCCTGCAAGATCTTTTTGCTGATTCAGGATCGTTTGATTATTTTTTAATCCAGTTTGTCTTCACGGCTTGATTTTTCGCCTTGGTTTGCTGATTTCGTGTTCACTTGTTCACTGCAATCATCACTGGTATCACCGACCACATGTTCCAATTTTAATTTTTTCACTGTGCGGAAGGTGGTAATTGGTCCGGAGAATGCGTAAAGCAAGAAAATACTAAACAAGACCAGCGAAGGCTCGGTAGCCACAATCACAAAAGCTAAGACAATAATGAGAATCACCATGAACGACACGCGTCCACGCCAATCCACATCTTTAAATGAGTGATAACGGAAATTACTGACCATTAACAAGCCACACATAATCGTCAACACAGCGGCTAGATAATTAACATCGGCGGGATCAACAGCATACTTACTGCCGACCCAAACTGCACCAGCAACTATTGCCGCAGCACTTGGAATAGCTAGGCCTTGAAAGAAGCGTTTATCGACGGTATCAATATTGGTATTAAAACGCGCTAAACGCAGCGCGCCGCCAGCGACAAAAATAAACGCGGCAAGCCAACCCAGTTTACCCAAATCATGCAATGCCCAATTGTACATAACTAACGCTGGGGCCATACCAAACGAGACGATATCGGCCATGCTATCGTATTCAGCACCAAAGTCACTTTGGGTATTGGTCATACGGGCAACTCGACCATCTAAACCATCAAACACCATGGCGATAAAAATAGCCACTGCAGCCGATTCAAAATGATTATTCATAGATGCCACTATGGCAAAGAAACCCGAGAACAGACCGGCTGTAGTCAGTAAATTGGGTAGTAAGTAAATACCGCGATTCCTAGCATTAGCCTGATTATCGGTATTAGTTGGCATAGTCGCATCCTTAATGTCGTTCCGCGCACCCCACCACTAGCGACGGGGTGCGACAGGATAACATAGCTTGTTTACTCATTGCGAGATGCGCAACTGCTGGTCACTCACATCAACATGAATAGTCTCACCCGGCAGCAGCTTACCGGCCAAAATTTGCTGCGCCAACGGGTTTTCAAGCTGTTGCTGAATCGCTCGCTTGAGCGGCCGCGCGCCATAGACTGGGTCAAACCCAGCTGCGGCAAGATGATCAAGCGCCTCATCAGTGAGTTGTATGCTGTAATCGCGTTCTGCTAAACGCTGATACAAGCGCTGCAACTGTATGCTCGTGATGTTGCGAATATGCGTTTGTGCCAACGGATGAAAGACTACGGTTTCATCAATACGATTCAAAAACTCTGGGCGGAAATGCTGTTGTAAAATCGCCATCACATCAGTCTTCATCTCATCATAACTTTGACTATGCGCACGCTCTTGAATCATGTCTGAGCCAATATTTGAGGTCATGATCACGACAGTATTGCGAAAATCGACAGTGCGACCGTGGCCATCCGTGAGTCGACCGTCATCGAGTACCTGCAACAAAATGTTAAATACATCTGGATGCGCTTTCTCCACCTCATCAAGCAGAATAACGGAATAGGGACGACGACGAACCGCCTCGGTTAGATAGCCTCCCTCTTCATAACCCACATAGCCTGGAGGTGCACCCACTAAGCGTGAAACCGAGTGTTTTTCCATAAATTCAGACATATCGATCCGCACCATGGCGTCATCGGTATCGAATAGGAAATTAGCTAGAGCTTTGCACAACTCGGTTTTACCCACCCCAGTCGGCCCCAAAAATAAGAATGAACCAATCGGTCGCTGTGGATCAGACAAACCAGCACGCGAGCGACGGATCGCATTGGCGACCGAAGTGACTGCTTCATTTTGCCCCACCACGCGCTGATGAAGATTGGTTTCCATATTAATGAGTTTCTCGCGCTCACCCTCGAGCATTTTACTTACCGGAATACCCGTCCAACGCGATAGCACATCAGCTATTTCTTCTTCAGTCACTTTATTCTTCAATAACTGCATGACCTGCCCTTCAGACTCAACAGCCGCTTTAAGTTGCCGTTCGAGTTCTGGTATACGACCATACTGTAGCTCTGACATCCGGTTCAGATCACCAGCGCGGCGAGCAATATCCATATCGGTGCGGGCTTGCTCGAGTTGGGTTTTTATCGCTTGCTCACCCTGCACTGTGGCTTTTTCGGCCAGCCATACCTCTTCTAATTCGGCATATTTACGTTGCACGTCTGCCAACTCATGTTGCAGCAGCTCTAAACGCTTTTTACTGGCCTCATCAGCTTCTTTCTGCAGAGCTTTTTGCTCCAGTTGTAACTGAATGCTGCGTCGATCGAGCCGGTCCATATCTTCTGGCTTGGAATCGATCTGCATGCGAATGCTCGAAGCCGCTTCATCAATGAGGTCAATGGCTTTATCAGGGAGCTGACGATCGCTGATATATCGGTGTGACAACGATGCCGCCGCAACAATCGCTGGATCAGTAATTTGCACAGAATGGTGCAATTCATAACGCTCTTTTAATCCACGCAAAATTGCAATGGTGTCTTCTACACTCGGCTCTTCAATCAATACTTTTTGGAAACGCCGCTCTAACGCTGCGTCTTTTTCAATGTATTGCCGATATTCATTCAGTGTCGTGGCACCAACGCAATGCAACTCGCCGCGCGCTAGCGCTGGTTTGAGCATGTTACCGGCATCCATAGCACCGTCAGCTTTGCCGGCACCCACCATAGTATGCAGCTCATCAATGAAGAGAATCACTTGACCATCGTGCTTACTGAGTTCATTCAGCACCGCTTTCAAGCGTTCCTCAAATTCGCCCCGATACTTGGCACCAGCTAATAGCGCACCCAGATCGAGCGAAAGTACCCGCTTGTTCTTCAGGCCTTCCGGCACTTCACCATTGACGATACGTTGCGCCAACCCTTCAACAATAGCGGTCTTACCAACGCCAGGTTCGCCAATCAGCACCGGATTATTCTTGGTCCGCCGCTGTAATACTTGAATAGTGCGCCGAATTTCCTCGTCGCGACCAATCACTGGATCCAACTTGCCCTGTTCGGCACGCTCAGTCAGGTCAATAGTATATTTGTCTAGCGCTTGGCGCTGCTCTTCGGCATTTTGATCAGTCACTTGCTCACCGTTACGCACTTGATTAATGGCTTTTTCAACCTCGTCTTTACGCACACCAAGCTGCTTCAAAATATCGCCAAGCTTACCTTTATCTTCAGTGGCAGCGAGCACAAATAGCTCCGATGAAATGTAGCTATCCTGACGCTTTTGCGCATATTTATCACACAGATTAAGTAAATTAGCGGTTGCTGCGGATACCTGAACTTCGCCACCGCTGCCTTGCACCTGAGCAAGATTATTCAGTGCCGTCGCCAGCTCCGCCCGTAATGCATTGGCATCGATTTGTAATAGCGTCAATAAAGGACGCAAGGTGCCACCGTCTTGATTAAGTAGCGCCTGCATTAAATGAATCGGCTCAATAAATTGATGGTCACGCCCCAACGCCAACGACTGAGCATCCTGAATGGCTAATTGGAATTTGTGAGTCAGTTTGTCGAAACGCATAAAATCACCTCGAAAGTTTCAATAAATCCTGAACCTTTATGTGGGTATTATTTCGACAATTTCAAGGGGGCGGGGATTAATTTTTCCAGATCAGTGTGGCAATTCGACCACAATCGGGGCGCTGGCGATAGGAACTGAAACGTTTATCGCTAAAGGTACAGAGACCACTCAGAGTGACCTCGCGAACCCCGGCTGTAGACATAATGCGTTGCGCCAATTGCGGCAAGTCAGCATGCCATTTGCCGTTTATATGGGGACGAAAAGTTTGCTCATCAACCAGCTGATCGCGATTAAAAGCAGCCCGAACATCGCGGCCCACTTCAAAATAATCTACTGATATTGCTGGACCGATATAAGCCGTCAGTTGCCCAGCTGAACACTTAAATTGCGCGATGGTCTGTTCAACAATACCCTGCGCTAGACCACGCCAGCCAGCGTGAACTGCCGCGATTTGTGAACCATCATCGGCGGCTAGCAAAATCGGCAAACAATCAGCGGTGAGCACCGCACAGACGCTGTTCGGCTGCGCTGCGATGATCGCATCAGCGGCCTCGCCTAGCCGTGCATCGCGATAATCGACGACACGTGAACCGTGATATTGTTTTAACCACTTAATGGGCCCGGGCAGCTGTAATTCACGACCGAGTTGCCGACGATTGCGAATCACTGCGCTAGGGTCGTCACCAACATGGACCGCCAAGTTGCCCGGACTTGTTACCGTACTGACACAGGCATGGACACCCGGCGGTAGACTCCAGTCTGGCAGCACATAATTAGCAACAAGATTAGTCAATGGGATGCTCTTTGCGATCCATGCGCAGCTGCTCAACCAGCGCGACAAAATCGGCCGGTAATGGCGCATCCCAGCTCATCCATTCACCGCTGATTGGATGATGCAGCGATAGCCGTGCTGCGTGTAACGCTTGGCGCCGAAATTCGCGCAACGTATCGAGTAGTTCCGCAGATGCCGCGCGCGGCGGCCGTGGTCGCCCACCATAGGTGTAATCGCCGACCAGCGGATGACGAATATGTGCCATATGCACACGAATTTGGTGAGTACGCCCGGTCTCTAAACGCAACCTCAGGTGGGTGTGCGCACGAAACCGCTCAATCACGCGGTAATGGGTAACCGCTGGGCGCCCGTTGGCTACCACACCCATGTGCGTGCGCTTGGTAGGGTGACGACCAATCGGTTCATCCACCACACCACCGGCAGTCATTGGACCATTACATACAGCTTCATACTCGCGGGTAATTTCGCGATTTTGCATGGCATCGACTAAGTGTGTTTGTGCCGGTACAGTTTTTGCCACCACCATTAAACCGGTGGTGTCTTTGTCGAGACGATGAATGATACCGGCCCGTGGCACCTGATCAATGGCGGGGAAATAATGCAGCAAGGCATTCAGTAGGGTACCGTCTGGCATTCCTGCACCGGGGTGCACCACCAGTCCAGCTGGCTTATTCACCACCAAAATATGGTCATCTTCGTAAATGATAGACAGTGCAATATCTTGGCCTTCAAAGCGCTGCTCTTCAGCCAGTTCACCATGCACCGTTACGCTCATTCCAGCGAGAACTTTCTCCCGCGGCACGCTGCACGGTTTGCCATCAAGAACTACCCGCCCCTCTTCAATCCAGCCTTTTAAACGTGATCGGGAATAATCAGGGAACAACTCGGCAATCGCTTGGTCCAATCGTTTACCATTCAAACTAGCTGGTATTTCAGTGGTTAAAACTATCTGCTCACTCATAAAATCTAATATGGACCTGTGAAAGCAACTGTCGCTGCGTTAGAATGCAAAAATCAATGTACATAGTGTACCTGTTTGGTAGTTCAAGCACCAAAAATTAAATCAACCGAGATTAGAACAACAGCTTATGAAACTGCGAATTATTTTGGCTTGTGTTGTCGGCCTTTACCTTACTGGCTGTGCTGGTTCAGCTGATACCGATGGCTCCGAAGTGGTGATGAGTGATGCCGAAAGTGGTTATCAAACTGCACGCCAACAAATTGCCTCGAGCAATTTTTCCGCTGCAGCACAAACCTTAACGCAATTATCCACGCGTTTTCCGTTTGGCCCTTTAGCTCATCAAGTGCAAATGGATCTGATCTACGTTCATTATAAAACCGCTGATATCGATAAAGCGCTGGCAGCGATTGACCGCTTTACTCGGTTAAATCCAAATCATCCGGATCTTGATTATGTGCTTTACATGCGTGGTTTGGTCAATCAACGTGCCGACTACAATGGCGTACAAGAATTTGTCGGTATTGACCGAGCTGATCGTGATCCTAGCAAGGCAACCGAAGCATTCAATGATTATGCTGAACTGATTCGGCGCTTTCCCGAGAGTAAATATGCTGCCGATGCACGCCAGCGCATGCTCGGTATTAAGGGGCGATTAGCCCGCCATGAGCTCGCTGTGGCAAATTACTACATCAAGCGTGAAGCGTGGTTAGCTGCAGCCAATCGCGGTAAGTATATTTTGGAATATTTCCACGACCTGCCGGAAGTTGAGCAAGCACTGATTATTATGGCAACGAGTTACGGTGCGTTAGAACTGACTGAGTTGCGCGATGATGCCATTGCCACCTTACGCGCTAACTTTCCAAACAGCGCGTTCTTTAACTAAACCATAGGATGCCGTGTGCTTTACACGGCGTCCTCGTTTTCCTCACCGGTACGAATACGAATAACCCGCTCTACGGTGGTCACAAATATTTTGCCATCGCCTATTTTTCCGGTCTGAGCGGTTTCCATGATGGCATCAATACAACGCTCAACTTGGTCATCCGCAACGACAATTTCAAGCTTCACCTTGGGTAAAAAATCAACCATATATTCAGCGCCACGATATAGCTCGGTGTGACCTTTTTGGCGACCAAAACCCTTTACTTCAGAAACCGTCATACCCGCGATACCCACTTCGGACAACGCCTCGCGCACGTCATCTAATTTAAACGGCTTAATAATTGCCTCAATTTTTTTCATCATTTGCCTCGTTGGCTAATTGCCGCTCTAATTCATAGCGATAGTGATTGGTGATCGGATAGCGCCGATCCTTAGCGAAACTGCGTACCGATATTTTCGGCCCAACTGCGCCTTGGCGACGTTTATATTCACTTAAATCAATAAGCTTCACGACACGTTGTACGTCGCTCTGAGAATACCCCGCAGCAACAATATCGCACACCGATTGGTCCTGCTCAACGTAGCGTTCGACAATGTCATCTAATAACGCGTAATCGGGTAAATTATCTTGATCGGTTTGACCAGGAGCCAATTCAGCTGAAGGTGCCCGTTCAATGACCCGATTTGGAATGACTTCACGGTGGCGATTACAAAACCGCGCCAGCGCAAAAACTAGCATTTTCGGAATGTCTTTAAGCGGCGCGAAACCACCGCACATGTCGCCATACAAAGTGCAATAACCGACCGCTAATTCACTTTTATTGCCGGTCGTAAGCACTAAGCTGCCAGTATTATTCGACAGCGCCATAATCACCACACCGCGACTGCGCGCCTGCAGATTCTGCAGCGTGATGGAGTGCTCATCAATCGCTCCGAGTGCTTCTAATTGGCTGACGAAACTATCGTAGATAGGCGCAATCGGCACACAGCTATAATTCACTCCAAGGCTTTCAGCCTGGGCTTTTGCATCGTCAATGCTGATAGTCGAGGTGTAATGAAATGGCATCATCACCGCATGCACATTATTAGCACCAATAGCTTCTGCAGCGAGTGCCAAGGTAAGCGCCGAATCGATGCCGCCGGACAAGCCCAAAGCAACACTGCGAAAACCGTTTTTCACCACGTAGTCACGAGTACTCAGCACTAACGCTTGGTAGATTTGTTCGAGTTCATCGCTATCTGTAGGCTGTTGTGGGCCGTTGAGTAAAGCCACATCACCTTGTTTACTGATCTGCACCGAACTAATGCTTACCGCCGCGTGGGGCAGCTCCGCGCGCACACTACCGGCTGCATCAACAACCAGTGAATGACCATCGAACAGCAATTCATCTTGGCCACCAACCAGATTAAGGTACAGCAATGGCCGCTGAATTTCCTTACTGCGCTGCTGCAACATATGTAGCCGCTGTTGGCCTTTGCCGCGCTCAAAGGGCGAGGCATTAATCACCGCAACCCAGTCGACCTGAGCGGCAATCAGTTGAGCTAAAGGTTCAGCGTGCCAAATGTCTTCACAAATGAGTAAGCCAATGCGCTGGCCGCGAAAATCAAAATAGCCCGGTTGGTCCGCCGCAGTGAAATAGCGTTGTTCATCGAAAACACCATATTGTGGTAATCGTTGTTTGCGATAATTGGTCAGTACCTGGCCCTGAAAAAGCACCGCCATACTGTTGTACAGCACCCCATCAACAAGCTCTGGGTAGCCAATAATAACCGCTGCATGGTGGGCTGCTGCAGCAATTTCAGCGAGCGCTGCGCGCACTTGCGGATACAGATCAGGGCGCAGCAACAAATCTTCGGGTGGATAACCGGTAATTGTTAGCTCGGGAAATATAGTCACATCGGCACTAGTTTGCGCGGTGATGATATCTATCACCTGTTTGGTATTACCATGGATAGCGCCGACCGTGACATTGATCTGAGCAAGGGTAACCACAAGAGATTTCATAAAGCTGCGTTAGCTCCACTAACAACGATGTTGGGCATGATATAGCAAGCCCATATTTGCAGCAAATAATGACGCTAAAAAAGCGCACTCAATTAGCCGTCAACTGGCCCCAACACAAACTGGCAACCAGCACTTTCAATGACCCAGTTATTACCTTGCACAAAAGCGATTTCAAGCCATTGATAGTAAACATTGCGATGTACCTTAGCGAGGATGTTTTTACCTAAATCAACATAAGGAATATCGGCTTTGAGCAGCAATGGATAGTCAGCACAAAGCGGCAGCTGATCAGCAAGGTTGGTTTGTACCACAATGATAGGCGGTTGCTGCTGAGACAGCTGCCATTGGGTAATTAGCAAGGGGGCATCTTCAACTTGAATTTTTACTTTCTCGTGCGGCGTAACGAGAAAATGATCGGTACCGTCGCAGACCAGCACCGAGGCAAACAACGCCACCATTTCAGGCCGCTGAATAAGGCTATCTTGATAGTACCAATCGCCATTGCGATCAATCCGTAGCGGAATTTCGCCACAATAGTTCGGCTGCCACAGTTCGGTTGGCGCTTGTCGACGCTGTTGCAACGAATTGAGCAACTGCGAAAGGTCCATGATTAACCAACCAAGCGTTTCTGTCGCAGCAAATACCAGAGTGTTGCTTCGGTGCGATTCGACACTTTAATGGCTTTAAAAATTGCCGACAAATGCACCCGAATAGTACCTTCGGTAATACCCAAAATAGTCGCTATTTCTTTGTTCGATAAACCTTGTGCCAACAATTGCATGATTTCAAGCTGCCTTGGCGATAAGAAGCTATCAGCACCACCTTGCTTGTTATTTTTATCGGTTAGGCGCGATTGATCGGGTAGATAGCGATCATTTTGTAGTAACCCGCGAATAGCCAATTTCGCCTCTTCTGCGCTGGCATCCTTAGGCAGATAGCTGCGCACTCCGGCGGCTAATGCTTGCCGAACTTCCGACAATGGCCGCGGCCAGCTAAATAATACTACATGCGCTGTAGGTGCCATTTTCTTCAAGGTTGCTAACGTTGGACGAATTTCTGCATCGGGCAGATCCATATCAACAAATATTAAGTTGTAGTTATTCTCATGGCGCAAATATTCCTTGGCCACATCAAGCGATGGCGCTTCGTAAATTGCGACATCTGAGGCATAACTCGTGATTAAATGGATTAAACCAGCGCGGATAAAAAATTGATGATCGATTATAAGTATTTTCATGATTACCCTAACGAACGACCGACTAATGCCAATTTGCTGGAAGCTATTGTACACTGACTAACGAATTATTGCATAGCATCTGTTGTTAAATTGTAAATTAATGTTAAATCTCAAACCAATCGTTTAGTCGATGAAACAGCAGCAAAATGATATTTATTCGCAGTAAATCAGTCATCAAACCTAGGCCGAATAACATGATTAATAAGATATTTCAAAAATTTAAAAGGGCTATCACCAGCACGATTAATTTTGTTGCCTTATTGTTGCTTCCAGTGGTGGCGAGCGCGAATAGTACACTTTATTACAACGTGCAGGGCTATAGTCTAAGTGGCCCGGCGGGTGCTGAGTCAACATTAGTCCAATTTGAAGCCTTTGCAGTGCGCGACGGCAAAATCGTTGCGATCGGCAAGACCGAGACAGTGGCGCGCGTTGCTGGTGATGTGAATCAGCGCCTTGACCTGCAGGGCAAAACGGTGTTGCCTGGCATCATCGATGCCCATGGACACGTTTTGGGCCTCGGTCAAACATTGCAATTAGTCGACCTCCGTGATGCCAAATCAGAGCAACAAGCGGTCGCTTTAGTCAGTGACTTTGCTGCTCATAGCGGTTCCTCTAGCGATTGGATTTTGGGCCGTGGGTGGAATCAAGAGAACTGGAATTCGCGCCAATTCCCCAGCGCTACTAGCCTTGATGAGCAGCTTAACGATCGCCCCGTGTGGCTTACGCGAGTGGATGGTCACGCCGGTTGGGCCAATAGCAAAGCGCTCGAGCTGGCTGGCATAACTGCCGCCAGTGTCAGCCCCGAAGGTGGTGAAATTATCCGTGACAGCAACGGTGAACCGACTGGGGTGCTCATTGATAACGCCATGAATTTAGTCGAAGCGATCATTCCGAGTGAAAACGCAGAACAGCAGCAGGCAGCGTTAAAGTTAGCCTTTGCCCATTTAAATCAGCGCGGTATTACCGGCGTTCATGATGCCGGAGTCAGTGCTGAGACGATCGCGGTATATCAGCAGTTAGTGGCTCAGAATGAAATGCCGCTGCGGGTGTATGCGATGATCGGTGCCAATGAACCAAAACTCAAAGAGCTTCTTGCTAACGGCCCGATTGAAACCGCTGATCAACGCTTTACCGTGCGCAGCGTTAAAATCTACGCCGATGGTGCACTCGGTAGCCGCGGCGCGGCGTTGTTGCACCCCTATCATGATGATCCGCAACAACTCGGTCTGTTAGTGACCTCACCAGAAAACATCAAGGCGCTGTACGAATTGATTATTCCCTATGGCTTTCAGATCAATACCCACGCCATTGGTGATCGCGCCAACCGCATTGCCTTAGATGCGTTTGAGTACGCTTTTGCCAACTATGGCGGGCGCAATTTACGCCATCGTATTGAACATGCACAGGTGGTTCACCCTGACGATTTGAGCCGTTTCAAAAGCCTAAATATTATTCCATCGATGCAGCCAACCCATGCAACCAGCGACAAAAACATGGCAGAAGATCGGCTGGGCAAAGAGCGTATGCAGGGAGCCTATGCCTGGAAAACCCTATTAGAGCAAGGCTCTATAATTGCCGCTGGTTCAGACTTTCCGGTTGAATTAGCCGACCCGTTTTTTGGTTTACATGCTGCAGTGACTCGTCAAGATCGCGACAACCAGCCAGCTGGTGGTTGGTATCCGGCTGAGGCCATGACGCGCGTAGAAGCGTTACGCTCATTTACCCTTGATGCGGCCTATGCTGCGGGTCAAGAAGCCAGTTTAGGTAGCCTGGAACCAGGCAAATGGGCAGACTTTATTGTGCTGGATCAAAATCCATTTACCCAAGCTGCTGCTAAACTATGGCAGCAACAGGTGCTGGCCACCTACATAGCCGGGAAACAAGTCTACAGTAGTGCTAATCAAACCGAGGAAACCCATGAAACTGCACGATGAACGTCGCGATTACGAGCAGGCGCAATTACGCCGTGAACAACTGCCTGCCAACCCTATGGCGCTATTTGCTGAATGGTTTGCGCAGGCCCAGGAACAGGC
Source organism: Pseudidiomarina sp. (assembly GCA_023260975.1). Classification (GTDB taxonomy): domain Bacteria; phylum Pseudomonadota; class Gammaproteobacteria; order Enterobacterales; family Alteromonadaceae; genus Pseudidiomarina. The sequence continues at coordinate 11,662 of JALQTK010000020.1, forward strand.
CAACTTACCGGACCCAACTGCTTTTACCTTGGCCACTGTGGGCGCAGATCAACAACCGCATCAACGCATCGTATTACTGAAGCAAATTGATGATGGCGGTTTCGTGTTTTTTACCAATTATCAAAGCCAAAAAGGCCAAGATTTAGCAGCTAATCCATTAGCTTCTATGCACTTTGCCTGGTTAAGCCTGGAGCGTCAGGTGAAAATTGAAGGTCGGGTTGAACAACTTGAACCAGCACAAAGTGCCAGCTACTTCGCCAGTCGACCGCGCGGTAGCCAGCTCGGCGCTTTAGTCTCGCAACAGAGCAAACCGATTAGCAGTCGTGATGAGCTCGAAGCACGCTATCACCACTTGAGCGCCGACTATGACGGCCGCGATATTCCAAAACCCGAACATTGGGGAGGTTATCGCGTGATACCGACACTGTTTGAATTCTGGCAAGGCGGGCGCTACCGCTTGCATGATCGATTCAGCTATCAACGCAGCGACACAAGCTGGCAGATAACTCGGTTACAGCCCTGATAAAGCTGCTGGCAGCGGTGTGTGGTAGGTCTCGGCACACCATTGCAGTTGCTTCATAATGGCCGCGCTGTAGTGAATGCCCTGCTGCAGCTGCTGCTCGCGCAGTGCGAGTGCCCCGCTACCTGGCACCCGCACCGGCTGGCTCGGGTCAATCGGGGTAACCGCGCACATACCATCGACTTGCGCTTGGGCTTGTTGTAAGAAGGCATCACGGTCGCCCAACGCAGCCGGATCAACGACTTGGATCCAGACCGTATTGGCATCGCCATCAGTGGCCGCTTGATGACGACCGTATTGACTCAACGCCAGCGTCCACAATTCACTGTATAAATTCAATCCTGTGCCTTTATAACCAAGGTCAGCGCCGCCTAGGGGCGCTAACACACTGGCCGGATCGGCCAAAAAAGTCCGTGCGTCGCAGGTATAATCACCCGCCGCGGTAATCAGTGCCGGAAACGGCAGTGGCTTACCCTCAGCGATAGCACTGCGAACCTTGCCAGCGGCGAGCATTGATAAGCTCACGTCAAATAGCACCGGCTGTTGCGTGGTGGGCACCCCGATAGCCAGCGGATTCGGCGAAAACCAGGCAGATTTTCCGGCAAACGGGGCAACCGCTCGTTGCGCTGGTGTGGCACACATAATCTGCACCATCATGCCAGCATCGGTCGCTTGCTCAAGATACACAGCCAGCGCTGCAACATGCTGTGCGCGCCGCACCACCACAGTACCAGTGCCGTAATCAGTGGCCATAGCGATAGCGCGGGCAATCGCCATCGGCATGGTGTGTAGACCAGGTAAGAAGTCGGCATCCCATAATTCCAATGCTGCCCGACCCGACAAGCGACGTGGTTCGCCCTGCGGTTTACTTAAGCCCTGACTGAGGCAGGTTAAGTTGTAACGTAAACGCACCAAACCGTGGGTACGAAAACCCATTAAATCGGCTGCAACTAAATAGTTAGCGATATTTGCCGCCACTTCAGCAGCGGCGCCCGCCTGTTCAGCGCATTGCTGCGCCCACACAGTCATTGCGGCAGCATCGATTCGTGACATTTTTACCTCACTCATACCCTTGTCTACTTGTTATTAGCCATGACTTCGATAAGCTTACCAGACAACGACAAAGAGGAGTACGGTTGGTGTCGGAACAAAAACAACTAACACGGATAGCGGTGCTCACCAGTGGCGGTGATGCACCCGGTATGAATGCAGCATTGCGGGCAGTGGTCTTAGCGGCCGAGCATTATGAATTGCAAGTGATCGGTTTTAAACACGGTTATCAAGGGTTGTTAGAAAATGACTTTCTACCGCTGTGCGCCGCTGATGTGCAACATATTTTGCAATACTCCGGGACCATCATAAAAAGTGCGCGCTGCGCCCGTTTCAAAGAGGTCGAGGCGGCACAACAAGCGGCAGCTATCCTCGATCAGCATGGCATTGATGGCTTAGTAGTGATTGGCGGCGACGGCTCGTTTCGCGGCGCCGAGCATCTGGCCAACTACTGGAGCGGACAAATTATTGGCGTGCCCGGCACCATCGATAATGACCTGTACGGCACCGATGTCACCATTGGTTTTACCACCGCTGTGGCTATCGCGATGGATGCGCTGGATAAAATTCGTGATACCGCCGATGCCATGGACCGGGTGTTTATTGTTGAAGTAATGGGCCGTCATGCCGGTTTTATCGGTTTAAACAGCGGCGTAGCAGCCGGCGCCGAGCGGATGATTTTGCCCGAACTACAAAAGGACAAGCCACTCACTATCGCCGCTATCGTGAAACATATTGAACGCGTCAAGCAAGTGCGCGGCGATGGCAGTTATGTGATGGTCCTTAGCGAACATCAATGGCCAGGTGGTGCGGTGGCGCTGGCTGAACAGTTAGAGGCGCAGCATGGCCTGCCCTGTCGCCCCTGCCTACTGGGCCATATTCAACGCGGTGGCTCACCGGCGCCGGCTGATCGAATTATCGCCTCAGAGCTTGGTGTGCATGCAGTCGAATTGATCTTACAAGGGCAAACTCGAGTAATGGCTGGGCTGCAGGCTAACCAGCTGGTGGCGATACCATTGCCAGAAACGTGGCAAAAGAAGAATCCACTGAACGCCAATTTACTGCGGATATCACAAGACATTTTTAACCCAGTGAAAAAGCGTCAGAATACACTCTGAAAGGCTAGAATTTTGGCTGCATTCAGCAGATAATATGCGCCCTTAATTTTTCGCCAGTAGACTTACGGAGGTGACTGACTTTGAGCCAGCATCAAGCCACACAAATTACCGCTTTGCCGGTTGCCGTAGAGGCCCCGGTTCGTGAGTTCTTCGGTGCTAGCACCGAAGCGGCCATTTATGCCAATAGCACCCATATGATCGGCTTTGGTTTCGATGGCACTGCATGTTTTCGTAAAGGCACCCGTAACGGCCCTGACGGCCTGCGCGCGGTATCCGAAGACATTGAATCCTACTCACCGTATTTAGACGCAGATCTGTACGATCATACCTTTTACGATCTTGGTAATTTGTCGCTTGGCAGCACTGATGATATTGAAGCTCAATGGCAGCACGCCACCGATCAATTCAGCGCAATTTTTGACGGTCTCAATTTAGCCGCAGATAACATTCGGGTGTTAACGCTCGGTGGTGAGCATTCCATTTCATATGCTCCCATTCGCACCTATTTGCAGCAGTACCCCGACTTAGTGATTCTGCATCTCGATGCGCATGCTGACTTGCGTGACGGCTTCTTGGGCTATCACTATTCGCACGCATCAATCATTCGTCGGGCACTCGACCACTTCGGCCCTGGGCACCAGCTGATTCAATACGGTATTCGTTCTGGCACCCGCGAAGAATACCAGTTTATGAAAGAGCACGGCACGGTGCGTACCTCACGCAAAGACTTCTTAGATAGCGTCGCGGCAATCGCCGCGGATCGTCCAATCTATCTGACGCTCGATTTGGATTATTTTGATCCAGCATTTTTACCAGGCACTGGCACGCCAGAGCCGGGTGGAGAAGATTTTCATTCGTATGTCAGCTTAATGAAACTATTGCGTGGTAAAAATCTAGTGGGTGCGGATGTGGTAGAACTATCACCCGATATCGACCCAACCGGTAACTCCGATGTGTTTGCGGCTAAGATTGTCCGTGAGCTGTTAATTATTTTGAACGAAAAAGGCTCACGCTAATGACCAATCCGTGGACAATCGAAGACGCCGAAGAGCTCTACGGCGTTAAACGTTGGGGTGCCGGCTATTTTTCAATTGGTGAAAATGGCAGCATTCAAATAGCACCGAACCATCGCCAGCCCGACGTGACTATCGACATGAAAGACGTGGTCGACGAAATTATTTCCGAGGGTATTCAATTGCCTGCGGTTATTCGTTTCCACGATATTTTGCGCTCGCAAGTTGAGATCCTGAACGAAACCTTCGCCAAGATCATCGAAGATGCTCATTATGAGGGGCGCTACGTTGGCGTATTCCCGATTAAAGTGAATCAAATGCGTGAAGTGGTTGAGGAAATCATCGATGCCGGCGAACCCTACGATTACGGTCTTGAAGCGGGTTCGAAACCAGAATTAATGGCGGTATTGGCGTATAACGAAAACCCACGCGCGTTAACCATCTTGAATGGTTACAAAGATGAAGATTACCTCACCCTAGCCCTACTTGGCCGGCAATTACGCCGCAAGATCATCATTGTTATCGAGAAGTTTTCGGAACTGGAAATGCTGATTCCATTGTCTAAGAAACTCGGTGTTGAGCCAATTATCGGTCTGCGTAGCAAAATGATGGTACGCAGCTCAGGTAAATGGGCCGGCTCGAGCGGCGAACGCGCTAAATTCGGTCTCAGCATTACTGAAATTATTAACGTAATTGAGTTGCTCAAACGCGAGAACATGCTGCATTGCGCAAAATTGCTGCACTTCCATATAGGCAGCCAATTAGCCGATATCCGTAAAATCAAAGAGGCGGTATCAGAAGGCGCACGGCTGTACGCAAAACTGATTCAAATGGGCGTTGAGCTTGAGTACCTCGATATTGGCGGCGGCCTTGGTATTGACTATGACGGTACCAGTTCAACCACCGATTCATCGCGCAACTATTCGACCGAAGAATACGTTGCTGACGTGGTCTACGGGGTCAAGCAGATTTGCGATTTAGAGCAGGTACCACACCCTAATCTCGTCAGTGAGAGTGGCCGCGCGATTACCGCTCACCACAGTTGTGTGGTGACCAATATTGTTGGCGAAATCAAAAATACCGGTGCCAGCTTTGATATTAGTGCCAGTGCCGATGAGCACATTTTAGTCACTAACATGCGCGAACTGGTGAACTCAGCCGACTTGCACCCGCAAGAGCGTTATAACGACGCGGCATCGTTCAAACAGAGCGCCTATGAGGCATTCAAGCTAGGCATTCTATCGCTTGAAGAAATGGCTAAGTTGGACACCATGTACTGGCAGATCTTAACCGAGATCCACCACTCTATCGACCGTGAAACCTTCGTATTTCAAGAGCTTGAAGAGCTCGAGGATATGCTGGCCAGTCAGTATTTGTGTAACTTCTCTATTTTCCAATCGGCCGCCGATACCTGGGCCATTGGTCAAGTATTGCCAATTGTACCGATCACCCGCTTAGACGAGCGCCCAGCGGTACGCTGTTCAATTGTCGATATTACCTGTGACAGCGACGGTAAACTGAGTAAGTACATTGAAGGCACCTCAATCAGCGATAACATTCCAATGCATACGCTGCGTAAAGGTGAAGAATACCATGTCGGTATGTTCTTAACCGGTGCTTACCAAGACGTTATGGGCGATATGCATAACTTGTTTGGGCGTTTAACTGAAGTGCATATCTACTCACACGACGACGAGCCAGGTGATTTTTATATTGAAGAAGTGGTTCCAGGCACTTCGGCCGAGAAAGTGCTCGAAACCATGCAATATAACACCGATTTTATGGCCAAAACGGTGAAGAAATGCATTGATCGTGAAGTACGCAAAGGAACCATCGCACCCCGTGAAGGCGTGCGCTGGACCGACTATTACGAGAAGTGTTTAGCCGGTTCTACCTACTTAAAAGTGTAAAACCCAGCAAACTGCGTATTTCCTGAGCAAACGGTACAAAACCGCAAAAAAAGCGGTTGACTCAAACCGCAAAAACTCGTTTAATACGCACCGACGCCCAGATAGCTCAGTTGGTAGAGCAGGGGATTGAAAATCCCCGTGTCGGTGGTTCGATTCCGCCTCTGGGCACCATTATTGATAAAGCCTCGCTAGCAATAGCGGGGCTTTTTTTTCGGTGATGCGGTAGCAATTTTATTCATGTTTAAAACCGCTATTCAACTTCACTGCAAAGGCTCTGCGAGTAAGTAAATTTTTACATCGCCATCACTGATATCGGTGGTTGTGCCAAACAACAACAAGTCAATCACTCCATCGTTGTTCACGTCAACAAGGTTACCTTGTACACCCCAGCCATCTACAAACTCGACCCGTGGTAAGTAATCAATGTCTGTGTAAACTAAAGAACCTCTCTGATTATTTAGATATACAAACGGTTTTCCGCCTCGATCAACCCTTCCCCAATCGGATGAAAATACATATGCGACGAAATCTGAATAACCATCATTGTTTATATCAGAGCAGTCAAAAAAGTTGTAGTTAGCAGTGCTACGTTCATCATTAATCAAGGATTCTTGAAGGATTATATTTCCATTTGAAATTTTGAAGAATTGCATAATATTAACAACTTCAAAATCATTTTGATGATAAACGACTCCGTCTCTTAGCGGTCCATTTCTATGCCTTTGTGCGTTAAATTTGGCAGCTATTATTGGGTCACCGTTAATCTCCATAGATTCGATCAGACAAAAATCATCAAAGGCACCACCGACTAATTCTTCATCATTTATTCTAAAAACATTCACCGGGCCTTGGGTTTGCTGCCAGGTAATCCAAGTAATTACTCGATCAATTTCATATCCAAAAATATTTTTTGATACAAAAGAGCTACTGTCTCGCTGATACAACTTAAGACCAACGATTTCATCATTGTTGTAATTAGCAATCACGTATTTGCTGATACCATCTTCCTTGATATCAAGAAATCCTGTGGCCCATAATCCAGCATCATCCGGATAGTCGCTTCGAACGTCAGCGAAATTATTATCACGATATCGAAAAGCTTGTAATCCTTCGGTAAATCCTGCAAAAAGTGTATCCTTTTGCCCCTCTGGCGTCGTTAATATACCAACGGCGTGTCCCCAACTCGAAACACCAAGTCGTACTGTTCGATAACCACCAGTACTAATATCAGACATTAGAATAGTTGGCTCGGTTGCATTAGTCGTTGGATCTTCACCTGAACGACCATCTTCCCAGTTCATAGCAAAAGCGAAGTCATCCATGCCATCACCATTAATATCACCACGAGCATACTTTCGGCTGGCACCACCGAGTTGATATAGCTTACTTCCAAAAATTTCCTCATTAGCTATTTCATAATCACCACTAGTATTGCTAACGAAAGCAACTAACGCATCGGGAGTTGGCTCGGTTACATACTCTCCATTTCGCTCTCTCTCGTCGCACCAATAATGCACGATAAAATCGGTCCACGCGTCATTGTTCATATCAACTGGGATTACAAATTGAATGGAGGGATTAGTACAAGCTTCCGAAAAATATTCGCGGGCGCCAGTTAATTCAGTATAACCAATAACATTTGTGTACTTGAACTCAACTGTTGCTTGGCAAGCACCTGTAATAGCCCCTGTAGTATAAGTCGTTCCATTTAATGAGCCGCCACAACCCGTAACACTATCAATTTCATAGCCGGTGTTAGGTGTTATCGTAAATTCTGCGGCGGTACCACTAATAACATTTAATTTCTGCGGGGTAACTGAGCCTCCAGGGCCAGCAACGGTAGTTACCTCATAGCGCTGCGTATCACAGGAGACGAATTCAGTTTCGGCAGCTTCTCGGCAGAAGAATGTTCGGGTTCCATCGGTATTATTGACGGTTCGGGTTTCGCGCCAACCGTAAACACCCATCGCAGTGCCTGACTTTTGATACTGCACTAATAAGCCATCTTCATAGCGCGAGAAACTGAAATGAACACTATCAGCCACCTGGAAAAAATCGATTTCAGTTAAGTCATCGAAATAATCAAAACGCCACTGAAGCAAACGCCCTGACATTTCTGCATACGGAAATGCATCGCGCTGCTCATAAAAATCTTGCCAATCGTCGAAGGCTTCGAATCGCTGATTCACTTCATCGTAGCGCACCATCATCTGAAAACTACCGCGCTCGTTTTCACCAATATTCAATAAGGGCGCAAAAACGTACTTACCGCGGGAGCGCGGTCCACAATATGCATCTGCTTCAGCCTCAGTGATCTCCGACAAGTTAATTACTTCCACCTCAAATGAAGGCTGCCCTTGGTCACGAAAATTAACAATAAGGTAATCTTTGCTACCACAATGCTCTTGTTCATCCGATATCCAGACTTTGTAATTATCAAAATCCTTCTCAATACCGCGTCGCAGCCAAAATTCCCGCTCACCTATAGTTTCGCTGAAATCGTCCGTCAACCGATCAGTATATGCCTCGGTTTCACCACTTTGTATCCAGCCATTCTCTAACGCCTGATTTTCAGACGTTGACCGATAAACGTGCTTCATCCAACTAGTTTCATCGCGCAGATAATTAACCATCACATATGCATCAGGGTATTGCTGCTGTAATTCAAAGGTTTCAAGTAAACTGCGTTGTAACCCCAATACGATTTGTCGCCCTAATTCTGCCGTCACAGCATCTTCGCTAGCGATATAATCATCGAATAAAATAGAGCGCGGTAGGTTGAATCGAGTGACCACTTCATCAATCGCGCGATCCACTTTTTCTGAAAATCCATCTACCAATGATTGGTTCTGCGCCAACGATTCACACGATAGTGGCTCGATTGACTCGCGCTCGATATGCTGAAGTTGGTACTTGTAAAAATCCCAAATAACAGTAGTCAACGGCGTAATATGAGTACTGTCTTGCTCACTCAATAATGTCGGTGGATAGACCAATCGGAATGCTTCGGTCACTTCACCAAAATCAGCATCTTGCGCGCCGACGGGCACATCAACGATAAGTGCACTGTAAGTTCGACACTCGGCTTCTTGTTCAGTTAACACAAGGTCGTAGTCCCCTTCAGCATTAGTGATTGCCGAAGGCTCATTGCTATCGAGTTGCTCATTACCATTCAAATCAAGAAAAACTGTTGCGCCCGAAATATAGCCATCAATTACTTTTCCGGACACTGCCGTTCCGCTGCTCGATATTTGCTTGAATAGCGCGGAAACCGAGCATGCACTGGTAATTGCGCCAGTAGTAAATGTAGTTCCGCTTAACGCCCCCCCACAGCCAGTCGCACTGCTAATTTCGTAGCCACTATTGGCTGAAACCGTAAATGTTGTTGTTTGACCACTTGTGACCGAGCGAGAACTTGGCGAGATAGCGCCACCTGGACCTGCCGTGGCTGTTACCGTATAAGTGGGCGCGGCTGGCGGTGGCGTCGACGCGGGAGAAGAGTCGCTACCACCGCCACCACAAGCACTTACAAAAAGAGAAATAGAGACCAGAGTGACAAATCTGATAACTTTCATATTCTGCTCCATGAAAAAACGTCCCACAACACTGAAGGATACTTTTTACTAACAATTGCATTGTTAGCCATTTGTAATCGATTGCCAACCCCAAAACTATCAAATGACATATTTTAGCGTCACTTGATACATAAAACATGATTTATACCAAAGATCTAAATCAGTGTTTGCAATGTATCACGTTGAACTAACGGTTTATTTTTGGGGCGCAGCAGCAGAATAATAGCGGTGTGCTATGCTAGTCAGACACATTTTGGAGTGAGGTTACTATGAAGAATATGACTGGTTTATTCGTGGCATTGTGCTTAACGGGACTCGCTCATCAAACCGCGTTTGCTCAAGAGCAAAACGCTGCGCTGGTGCCGCTGCCATATTTTTGTTGAAGGTCTGTATGAGCATTACCTGGGTGACGTTGCTGACAGCCCTATTACACGCAAAAACTATGAAGCTGAATTAGGTGTAGGCTTTATCTACATATTCTAAAACCGCAATAAAAAAATGGGCGCTTTAAGCGCCCATTTTTATTAACAACCACTGTTAGAACTGGTAACTAAAGCTCAAACTAACGGTCTGCCCTACTTCACGTGCCTGAACGGTTATACCACTTTGAGTAACATCTTGATCTTCACCCAGGAGGTTTTGCACCTTCAAGCTGACCTTTGAATTGAAGTCAGGGTAGTAGTTATACACTAAGTCCAGTGATTGGAACGGTTGCTCGTAAGCATCGCCACGACCACCGATACCAGCCGCTAAGATGCGCTCACCAAATACGTTATACACCAATGAACTGGAATGATTGCCGTTGGCAGAGTCATAGCTCAATTGGAAGTTTGCAACGTACTTCGAGTGACCGGTCATACGCTTAGTTGGGTTAGTTAAGTTACCCGCCAACGCTGGATCAACAACCGCTTCCGAATCGCTCACGGTTAAGTTACCGGTCGTGAAGAAACCATCAGCTAAGTAACCAAGGTCATGCAACCACTCAAATTCAATACCGTAAACTTCAGCAGTTTCGCCATTGACGTAGTTGAGGGTGTACTCTTCATCACCAACGCTTAAGACGGACTCGATTGGGCGTGCAATATCCTTGTAGAACAGTGATGCGGTGTAGTTATCACCGTTATCCATGTAGTACTCGAAACGCGCATCGTAGTTTTTCATCGGGCTGCTTTGCAAGCCAGCGCGACCAATGGTGCGAATATCGGTGATTGGGTCAAAATAAACCACCGGTACGGTTTCACGGATATCTGGGCGAACTACCGTTTCAGCATAACCAAAGCGTAATTGATAATCGTCACCACCAATGTAAGTTAACGATAACGCTGGATAGAAATCATCCTCAATGGTTGTGCCATTGATAATACGCTCAGGTGAATAGAAGGTTTCGATATCATTACGATTAAAAATCAAGCTTGATGTGGCTAAGCTGACTTGTTTGAATTCTTCCCAACGCACACCACCGGCCAAGCGCCAGTTGTTGGTTAAGAAGGCATCAAATGAACCGTAATAGGCATCAATTTTCTGCACTGCAATATAGTCGTCAGCGCCAGGAGCGGTCGGCTCACGATAGGACAGCAAAAAGTTATTGGCAGCAATTCGATCGTTGGTTAGATACTGGCTAGCACCCAACACATCATCGAGTGAATCACTCACCGCAAAACTAAGCCCCGAACCGTTATCCATCGCAAAGCGGTCGGTGGTGTAATAACGTGCTTTATCAGTGAAATCGTAGCCGCCACGTAACTCAATATCCATAACAGCCAAAGTCACTGGTAAAGAGAAGTTACCCGAGTACGATTTTACGTGATCTTCCATATCCACATATTGATACACAGCACGGTTGTTATCGCCCGTCACGACGGTACTTTGGTAATTGCCTTGGCCGTCATATAGGTCATCAAACCGGTACGACAAATCGGTCGGAATGTCGGTTTCCGCTGTTGATTCAGTATATTGCCAATCAAAGCCAATACCCCACCAATCCAGGAAGGTATGTTGGCCACGGAACTGATCGATATCAAGAGTACGCTCTTCGTATCGGAATGAATGTTCGCGATTGGTTATGCCGGTGCCGACAATAGTTTTTAAGTTACTACCGTTAGGACTCTGCATGATACCAAATTCAGATTCATCTTCGGCATCAGTCAAATACAGCTTAGTATAGTTAATACTATGCGTATCGAGCTGATAGCCGACACTGAATACGCCGTTCATACGCTCAGTCTCAGTGGTTTTGGTAGTTTCAGCGATGGTGTTATAACAGGATGCAGCGAGCTCTTCGACGGTATTCAAGGTGGTTGAACAATCCGCTTGCGCGTTCGGGCTTAACACCGCATTGGTGCGCGCGGATACATCCCATTTCGTATCGTAGGCAGCAGAAGCTAAAAAGCCGATAGTGCCGCCAAAATAGTCCTCATCAAAGCTATTACCAATACTTGCTTTGAAACTGTAATTTGGTGACAACGAATCAGCTTGCAAGCCAATAGTGCGTGGCAGTGACTGCGCTAAACCCTGGTTTACCGCAAGCGCTTGCTGGCTAGCAGTGGCGTTTTCGGTACTAGTAAAACCATTCACTGCAATGATATTACGCAGGCTAATATCGCCACGGTAACGCACTGTCGCGTTCGCAATATCTGCTGGGATACCCGCTTCATTGCGGTTGTAGGTAAAACCATCACGCGCATTACTGTTTTGGCCGACACCCAGCTCGACTTTGAACTCGAACTCTGACGGTGCGGTTTTGGTACGAATATCAATGTTACCACCACCAAATGCTGCCGGCATAGCTGGTGAAAACACCTTCTGTACTGACATGCTTTCAATAATAGTTGATGGAATTATATCCAATGGAATGACGTTACGGGTCAAGTCTGGGCTTGGAATATTGGCACCATTTAAACGCGCGCTTGAGTAACGTTCACCCAGGCCACGCACGTAAACATATTTGCCATCAACCAAGGTTAAACCAGTCACTCGGCGCAACGCCGAAGCAGCATCGCCATCGCCAGTTCGCGCTAACTGCTCGGCACCAAGAATATCAGCCACAAAGGCTTGATTGCGCCGCTCCTCAATCACTGCTGCAGCACTGCCTTGCAGACGTGTGCCAGTGGTCACCACTTCTTCAATGGTTTCATCGAGCTGTTCCGTCTGCTCTGGCTGTGGTTGAGTTGGTTGCGCTTGCTCAGCTTGCTGAGCGTAGACTGAACTGCTGGCTAGCAGAGCTAAACTGACCGCTAAGGCCAGCGGTTTGAGTTTGTAGTGAGTACTCATGTGCAACTCCTGCGAAAAGTAGAGAGGTAGGTGACAAATGCCACCTACCTTACAATGGGGTTTGCAAAACGAATTAGTCTTGCTCAGCCGCCGCTACCGCAGTTTGTACCCAACGATACCACTCAGAGCTGGTGTCAGAATTTGACAGGGCACCAACAAAGTTCACAGTATCAAAGAATGATGTATCAAGAGTACTCAGATCGTTTGCTGAGATAGTGATGTCAGGTGACAACATGTTGGTTGAGAAACCATCAGCATTGAACACCGTGGCGTTACCACCAATGCGCTCGTTGCTACCGGCATTGTCAAACCACTGTTGACGAGTTTCGCCGTTGGCAAACAAGGCCGCTGAAGCAAACTCGTTTTCTGCAACACACGCCATGACCGAGTTGAAGAAGTCTAGGTCGCCTTCAGCAACACCTTTTTCACCGTCGCTAGTGAACGATACACAACGGCTATCGTTGGTGGCTACATCTTCTTTTACTAACACGAAGTTATATAATTGGCCTTGGAAATTATCATCGAACTTCATTGCAATTGATTTAGCGTTGTCGCGTGTTGATAAACCATCGGTGGTGATAACAGTTACGTTAGCAATGGTTGGGCGTGATGCAGGAGCTTGAGAATAAGCAGCGCCTGAGTTGCTCTCGCCATCGGCTTCAAAACCGCCGTTACCCATAAATACGTCGGTACCATCGATATCAACGGTGCCATGCTTGATGAATAAGAACTGTGCATTACCCTGCCAACCAGAATCGATATCGATTGAGTCGTCTTGGGTATCAGTAACAACGATATGCTTCAGGTTAGCCGCACCACCAAAGAACTCGATACCATCGTCATAACCTTGATGCACGTGAATGAATTCATATGATGAACCTGAACCAACGGCGTTCAATGTTAATGAGTTTAAGTCATCACCATCACCACCAGCACGCGGACCAGAACCGGCATACCAAATTTTCACATAACGCATTGAACCGCTATCGTCAGCGTTATTATTACCACCGAAATGGCTAACAATACCTTCTGAAGCACGGTTACAGGTATTAGCAGTACGCTGAGCGTCTGTACACTGGTTGGTAATACCCTGACCATTAACGATGATACCGCCCCAATCAGCAAAACGTGGGCCATTACCAACTACGTCAAAACGCGTAAAAGCGTTAGCAGAAGTAAAACTAATTGGTTTAGCAAAGGTGCCAATCGCAGTTAATTTTGCACCACGCGCAACGCGCACAATCGCTTCACCACTGGTAAATGCAAGGGTAGCACCTGGCTCAACAGTTACTTCTGGACCATCTTGATTGATTGAACAACCAGTTGACGTATCGCAATCGCGACCAATCAATAGTGCACCATCGAATACGTGTACGCCGCCATCTGGCAACTCAGCAAAAGTCACATCTTCTACAATTTCTACGTTACGGCTTGCGAATTCGAGGTTGTATTCACAATCACGACCATCATAAGCACCCTGCACACCGCTATGCTCGGCACACGGGTTGACTGCGGCTGGTGGAGTTACTGGAGCTGGATTAGTTACGGTTGAGGTATTACCTGAATTGTTGGTGCTATTGTCATTCACTGTTGGGGTAATTTGAATATCACCACCACAGCCGGCTAATACGAGGGCCGAGGCGACAGCAGTAATTCTGAAGATGGCTTGCAATTTCATAGATATTCTCCGGTCTTGAATGGGTATGGGATCAAAAAGACTCAAGGAGAATAAAAACTCTACATGACAAAACCGTGACAAAGCGGTGATGTCACAAAAGATTCACTGAACTGCAACGAAACTGTCGTGTTGGTGAATCAGCGCATCGAGCTGTTCGAGCAGCTGATAAGTTACTGCAAGCGGTTGATTATCTTCGCTATGCTCATTGCGCCGACTGACTCCATCAACACTGCCGTGGGCACTTAGGTAGGTGAAAATATCGAGTAGTGGTAAATGTGTTTGCCAGCGCTGTTGACGCGCGGCGCAGCAGAGCATGACTAAGGCATAGGCGGCCCAATTCGAGACATCGGCAATCACCAGCTCATCAGCAGCGGTGACGCTTGGGGTAATTGGCAGTTGTGCGAGGGCCTGATAGACATTGCCCATACCAATTTCATTACCACCATCACCGATTGCAATCGTTGGGCAGCTGGCCAAGCTGACAAAATAGTCAAAACAGCCACAGCGTGGGCTAATATCCTCACCACGCATATTATAGTAGCG